>JANSXF010000039.1 GCA_024743095.1 Flavobacteriaceae bacterium | reverse complement strand
GGAGAACAGGAAAAAAACCACGTTCCACTGTTTGGGATGTGGACATAAGGAAAACGCCGATGTGAATGCGGCAAAGAACATACTGGCAAGGGCAAGGGCCAGTACCCGCAAACGTAAGGCAGCGGCCTAAGCGTTGGGTAAGAATCCCCTAACTTTAGGTGGGGGAGTTGTCAAGGAGGGATAAAACTCATTAAGGTCAGAATTTACGGGTGCACCAACGTTTTTGGGACTTGACCACGCTTTTCCGGCAGCTTTTCGCTCCACATACCAAATATCAAAGTCTTTTTTAACCTTAGTGGAATCATCTAAAGGTCTATCTGAAACAAAGAACAATCGCTTTCCATCGTGTGACAAAAATGGTTCTAGATCCATATAGGAACTTGAAAAGGACATAAGTTCGGGCTCAGTCCATCCATTATTCCCTTTTTTAATATAGGCGATTTGAGAAATATCCTGTAATGGACTCTGAATGGTGAAAAATGCCTGGCTACCGTCTTGCGAAATACAAAGATCCCGCACGTTCAGGAATTGGTTGAGCGCGCTGTTAAACTGCGTGATCTTGGTTTCATTTTGTGCCGACATGTGATTTAATACCAAAACCAACACGGCCATTAAGCGTATTTTTAGCATAGCATAGAAGCATTCAAACCCATATAAATGTACCACATTTTGAACTAGGGTGACCAGTGGATTCGGATACTTCAAACATTAACCATCCTTTAGGATGGAATTTTTGTATTTGCCCCGTGCTTTTTTGAACTTTACTTCAAAACAGAATCAACATGAAATTAGAAGGAAAAGTAGCATACATCACGGGAGGGACCAAAGGTATCGGATACGGTATTGCCGAAAGCTTATTGGCTCAGGGAATGAAGGTGGCCATAAGTGGACGTAGCCAAGAAAGTGCCGATGAAGCTGTAAAAGGCTTAAATGATCCGGATAATGTATTGGGATTGGTCTCCGATGTGGCCAAACTGGAGGATGAGAAAACGGCTGTGGCCACCATCCTCGACAAATGGGGCCGGTTGGATGTGGTAATGGCCAACGCTGGCGTGGGACATTTTGCGCCAATCGATGAACTGGAGGACCAGAAATGGCACCAAATGATCGATACAAACTTGAACGGGGTATATCATACCTTAAAAGCATCGGTGGATGCCCTTAAAAAATCCGAAGGTTATTATATGACCTTGGCCAGTTTGGCCGGAACCAATTTCTTTGCTACGGCAGCAGGTTACAACGCCACCAAGTTTGGCGTAGTCGGTTTTACGCAGGCTGCCATGCTGGATCTCAGACAGTACAACATTAAGGTAACCACCATTATGCCCGGTTCTGTGGCAAGCCATTTTAACAACAACGACCCCTCGGATAAGGATGCTTGGAAAATTCAGCCAGAGGATATTGGTAAATTGGTCATTGATCT
Source organism: Flavobacteriaceae bacterium (assembly GCA_024743095.1). Taxonomy (GTDB): domain Bacteria; phylum Bacteroidota; class Bacteroidia; order Flavobacteriales; family Flavobacteriaceae; genus Flagellimonas. The sequence goes on along the minus strand of JANSXF010000039.1, from coordinate 37,802 downwards.
GCTTACCATGCACCCACGTACCCTACCAAGTAAAATAGAAGTACGCCCTGCACGTCCCGATTTAAAATGATCAATTCACCTTTTCGGTGAGCGGAACTCCAGCATTACAGATTTCGCTTATCAACAGGAACAGGTAACTTTCAAAAGTTGCCAGGGTCTCGGTATGTATGCGGGTATCGCTGTTCTTGGAAAATGGATAGAGACCTTGGCTCAACCTTTTGAATGAAATGATTCCTGCCAGAACATCGGTCGTGCCATGTTTTTTGGAATACAGGTAGGCATAACATAGTAACTGAAAGGCCTTGCTCTTGTCGTAATCGGTTATGAGCGTTTCCCAATCCGTTATTTTCACGTTTTTGGGCTCTACCTTGCCCGTTTTGTAGTCGATGATGCGTATGGTACCATCAAATTCATCAACACGGTCCAAGGTTCCCTTTAGTTTGATCGGGAAATCAACTCCAGGGACGGTGATCAATTCTTCGTAGCGTTCCTCGAGCGCCAATATTTTTATTTGATGCCGTTTGAGGTGTTTGATCTCATCGTCCAAAAAGTTGTGCAGGTACTTTAGGACCACCTTGTACACCAATAGGAACTTTCCCTTGGAAATATCCACCCCGGAAAGGTTCTTGGTAAAATGATACTGTACCACCTCGGGCACCTGTTCTTTCAGTGCTTTGATGTTTTCTTCGGTCAACAATTGGCCAATAAGGGGGGTGTAAAGCTCCTCTAAACTATCGTGAATGATGGTCCCGAAGGTATTGGCCGCAATATTTTCCTCCACTTCCTCCAGATCATTGATCTTAAGAATGTTCCTTGTATAAAAATCAACCGGGTTTCCGATGTAGTTGGTCAATGAGGTCGGCGAAAAACCGTTCTGGGCAAATGCTCTCAAGTCTTCCATAAATTTCCCATCCTTTTGAATCTGGACAAGTGGTTTGGGATCTATGGAAATTTTGGGCGTTGTAATGGTGTGCGCAATATGCTGTTTTAGATTTTTATCCGTCAGCAGTTGTGTGATCAATCGGCTCTTTTCCCCACCCTCCAGTACATCTGGCTCGGTGTTGTAGGTGATGTAAATGTTCTTGGCCCGTTGGATCAGTCTGTAAAAATGATATACGTAGATGGCATCCTTTTCTTTATAGGTGGGAAGGCCATAATCGCGTTTTACATCAAAAGGGATAAAGGAGTTATTGGATTTTCCCGAAGGGAGAATCCCCTCGTTGACAGAGGTAATGATGACCGTTTCAAAATCAAGGTTCCGGCTCTCCAACATTCCCATAATTTGAAAGCCGGTCAACGGTTGACCGATAAAATCCAAAGTTTCCATATTGGCCAATTGTTTGAACAGATTTTTGATGGATTTGAGCTCGCCCATAAAATCCACCTTGTCCAAATATTGGTCCAACTGGTTGAATAGCGCATAAAACCGATACAGATATTCCAGCTCTAGTGCATTTTTCTCTTCTTGGTAGGTGGTTTTTAGTCGCTCAATAAGTAATAGACTGTTCTTTATCCAATCCATTGGGGAGATGGCTCCTTGTGGAAAAATGATGGACAGCAATATTTCTGCCTTCGGATATTTTGCAAGTGCTTCAGCATTAATGTAGAGCAAGTTGCCCTCTTTAATATCCTTTGACAAGCGTTGTGCGAATGTTCCTTGGCTTTCTCTGGAGAGTGTTAAAGTGTAGGGGTTGGAGACAAATTCCAACACCCGCTTATAAAACCAGCCCCGCTCGGAAACGTTCAGGTGCAGCTCCAAAAAGTTCATAAAAAAGGAATAGAGCACTGTTTTGTCCAGTGGCATCCCCATGGTTATGTTGACTTCGGGAATACTGCTAGGTACTGCATTGAGCATAGGTCTGAGCAAGGTCTCATCTGCCAGTACCAAGGCCGTTTTTGTGAGGTCCATGGCATTTTCATCTCCGATCTCCTGCAATAACTGACCTACATATTTGGTCTGGGAGATGCTTTTGGGAACACCGACGATTCTAATATTTTTGTTCTGAAGAAAATTTGCCTGTGGCTCTATTTTATGTCCGTGCTTGTAGTAAGGCCAGTTGTATTGATAGTCTCTGATGAACAAACCGGCATCGTGGATGGGATCGTTCAAAAAATAGGAATCGATATCCCAGTATATGTGTGAGTTGCCCTGTTCCAGATAATGTTGAATGATGGTGGATTCGGCAGCGTTCAAGGCATTGAAACCTACAAATACGACGGGGTTCCGGTCGGGGTCCGGATAGGTTTCGTTTTGGATTGCCTTCACGGCTTCTCGCTGGATCATTCCCTGATAGCCCCGCTTTTGTTCGAGTAGGGCATTATAAAAGTCATGGTATAAGGTTTCCAGGTTCTTCCACAGCTGTAGATAGTTCTCTACAAGTTCAGTTTTTTCTTTACTGGCCGACCAATGGTTGATTTCCTTGATGGCCGAGAGGTAATTTAGAATATCGGTGGCGGGAATCAGGTAACCATCAATTTCGTTGAAGTCCTGCAAAAGGGTTTGTCCCCAATTGATGAAGGATGCAAAATCGTCCGATTTTTCTATTTGGGATTGTTTATAAACCTTAAAGAGTAGGAGCAACAAATCAATGTTCGATGCCTGGTTTAAATCGGATAGGTTCCCGATGAACTCTTCAATGGATAAAACTTGTGGACCAAATATGTTTTTCTCCAATCGGGCGGAGATATGTTTTTTCAAGAAGGTACCCGACCTTTTACTGGGAAGAACATAGGTGCAGTTGGTTATGTCCAACTGCTTTTTGGCCAGGTCATCCAGTACATATTCGAGGAAAGTATGATGCATGGATTAAAAATAAAAAAGGCCCCGCATTTGCGGGGCCTTTTTCTAGAAAACTTTGTTTCTAATTATTTTACCAAGTTGATTTCAACTCGTCTGTTCTGCGCTCTACCAGCTCTTGTGTTGTTGGTGGCGATTGGCTTAGCCTCACCGTAACCAATAGCAGTCAATCTGGAAGAAGAGATGCCTTTATCGATCAAGAAATCTCTAACAGAGTTAGCTCTTTCTTCAGAAAGTTTTTGGTTCAAGCTTTCGCTACCTACGCTGTCCGTGTGACCTTCTACTGTAAATTTAGCAGTTGGGTACTCGTTCAAGATTTGGATGATGTCAACCATTACAGAAGTAGATTCTGCTTTGATGGAAGATTTACCAGTATCGAACAAGATAGTTCTAGCGTAGTCGTTCAATTGTTTCTGAACTTCTTCGGTTACTTCTGGGCAACCTTTGTTGGCTACTGTACCAGCAACTTCTGGACATTGGTCGTCTTTGTCAAGTACACCGTCACCATCAGAATCTGGCCAAGGGCATCCGTTGTTTTCAGCAGGACCTGCTTCGTTAGGACACTCGTCATCTTTATCGGCAACACCGTCACCATCAGCATCAGGACAACCAGCTAGAGCAGGAAGACCAGCAGTATTTGGACAAGCATCATCTTTATCGGCAACACCGTCACCGTCAGCATCAGGACATCCGTTCATTTCTTTGGAACCGGCTTCGTTAGGACAGGCATCTTTAGAATCTTCGATACCATCGCCGTCAGAATCAGGACATCCGTTGAAAGCAGCTAGACCAGCAACTTCAGGACAAGCATCGTCTTTGTCATAGATTCCATCACCATCCGTATCAGTTCCACCAAATTTGATGCTAATACCTGCCATGTGTTGGAAATGCTTAACCAAGTAATCTTCGAAAGCGTGCTTGTATTGTGTTTGAAGGGTCAGACCTAGGTTGTCAGAGAACCAAAGGTTAACACCAACACCACCGTTAACGGTACCGGCGCCGATTTCGTCAACCCAAGTATAACCACCACCTACTTCTACGAAAGGATCGATGGTTGTGTTTTTTAGGAAGTTGTACTTAATTGTACCATCTATAGCATAGTGGGATAGATCATCAACTTCAAAATCTCCCAATTTTTCGATTCTGTTCAAAGAACCTCTTGCTCCAACAGAGAAACCATCACCAATGTATTTGGAAACGGCTACGTAAGAAACGGAAGGCAAAATGTTCCAGTGATCGGATACATTAAAATACTCATCGAACAATGTTGTACTTGAATAAGGATTGTTCTCGTCGTTAGTAGGATAAGTGTCTATCGCATTCACCCCAATGCTAACTTGCCAGGGATTATTTTCGTCTTGCGCTTGTATGCTGTTGATCCCTACAAATACAAGAGCAACAACCAATAATTTGCTAAGATGTTTCATGCTCAAAATTTTAAGTTTAAGTGTTTATCAGCAGCAAATGTAAGTTGTTAAGACTTATTAACAAAATCTAAATTTCTTTTTTTTTGACTCATATGCCCTAAGAATTGCTGCATTTCGTCGAATTTAGATGACCTTTAACGACTTTCCTACCTTAATAAAGGCATTAATGGCATGGTCCAAATGCTCTTTTTCGTGGGCTGCGGAGAGTTGTACCCGTATTCTGGCCTTATCCTTGGGTACCACGGGGTAAAAGAATCCGATCACGTAAATCCCTTCATCCAAAAGCATATCCGCCATGCTCTGGGAGAGCTTGGCATCATAAAGCATCACCGGAACAATAGCGGAATCTCCATCAATAATATCAAAACCTGCTTGTTTCATTCCTTTTTTGAAGTATTCCGTGTTGCTTTGAAGCTTGTCCCTAAGTGTTGTATCGGTATCCAACATATCAAAGACTTTAATGGAAGCCCCTACTATGGCAGGTGCCAAGGAGTTGGAGAACAAATAGGGCCTTGAACGTTGGCGCAGCATCTCTATGATTTCCTTTTTACCTGTGGTATAACCTCCCATAGCTCCGCCAAGTGCCTTGCCCAAGGTTCCGGTTATGATATCGATACGGTCCATAACTCCTTTTTCTTCCAAGGTGCCGCGGCCAGTCTCACCGATAAAGCCCGCGGCATGGCATTCATCTATCATGACCATTGCATCGTATTTATCCGCTAGATCGCAGATTTTGTCCAAAGGGGCCAATAGCCCATCCATGGAAAACACCCCATCGGTCACGATTATTTTAAAACGAGCCCCATCGGCATTGCTTTGTTTTAGATTTTCCTCCAGGTCGGCCATGTCGTTGTTGGCATACCTATACCGTTTGGCCTTGCACAAACGTACACCATCAATAATGGAGGCGTGGTTCAGGGAGTCCGATATAATGGCATCCTCTGCGGTGAGCAGGGGTTCAAAGACTCCTCCATTGGCATCAAAAGCGGCCGCATATAATATGGTATCCTGCGTTCCGTAGAAATCAGCAATTTTCTGTTCCAGTTCTTTATGGATGTCCTGCGTCCCGCAAATAAAGCGTACCGAAGACATTCCAAAACCGTGGGTGTCCATGGCATCCTTGGCGGCCTGGATCACATCGGGGTGGGATGAGAGGCCCAAATAGTTGTTCGCACAAAAATTGATGACTTCCTCGCCCGTTGAGATTTTTATGACCGCTCCTTGTGGAGAGGTGATGATCCGCTCTTTTTTAAATAGGCCAGCTTCTTCAATACCTTTGAGTTCCTTGGCCAAATGTTCTTTTATTTTTCCGTACATATCTTTAATTCTCTTTATACAAAAATAGGGTCTATTTCTTGGTCAATATAAACAATAATGGATTGTTTGATTTTAAAATCCATATCCCTCAAAATATCTGCGTAGTTGGCAATCTGCTCTTTGTGGCTGGGCGATGGTTTTCCGGTTTTGTAGTCAATGATGGTGGCCTTGTCCCCGGAAATGACGATTCTATCGGGCCTTAGCAAAAGCCCATCGGTTGTTAAGATCTCTGTTTCGTTCAATATATCAAGGCCATCGAGGAACAGGTCCTTCAATTTGGGGTGGTTCACCACGGACATGATCTTTTGTTTGATGTCATCTGCTGCTTCCTGTGGAAAATGTCCTTCAATCTCCAGACGCTCCAAAACGGCATCAACATCGGTTGCTGTTTCGATCTGGCTCAATGCAAAGTGAATCACATTCCCCATTGCAATGGCCTCCCTGCGTTGATCGTCCCATAAACGGCCGGATTTTGTCGAAATCGTAAACCCGGCATCATCTTTGGGCCGGGTTACATAACGAATGTGGTTTTCTGCAGATTCCGAAGAAGTTTCCACCATCCCTTTTGATGGAAAGGTTCCCAAGGTGTAAACACCACGTTCATTTTCAGGAATATTTTTTTGCTGAACATAGATTTGGAATAGTTCGGAGTAGGATGAAGCTCCCTTAATGGAACCCATATTCTTCTTTGGGCTCTCGGTGATGACGAAGAGCCCTTTTATGGGACGGGTCAGGGCCACATAGAGCACGTTCATGGAATCCAACAAGGTCTTTTGCTCTTCCTCCACATATTTTTGATGGGCCAACTCGTTGTATTCCAACATATCCTTATTGTTGTTGATCAAGAATTCATCCACTCCCAAAGCTTCATCATGGGTTGTAGCGGGCACCCATGCTTTCTTTTTCTTCCGCTTGTCATCCAAAATGGCATTGGCAAAGGGGAAGATTACAAAAGGAAATTCCAGCCCCTTGGCTTTGTGAATGGTCATAATTTTCACGGCATCCACACCATCGGGCGCGGCAATGGACAGGGATTCTTTTTTTACCTCCCAATAATTAAGGAAGGCATATACGCTGGGGCCCTCTCTTTTTTCCAGATCGAGCACTTCGTCCATCAAAAAGGAGAGGTGCGCCACGGAACCTTGGTACAGTTCAAATTGAACGATCGCCGTTTCCAAAATGGTCAATACCGGCTCCCCTTTTAAATCATTGATGATGAAGTTGTATTGTTGGGCCAAGAAGGTTTCAATATCCTCCAAGTGTTTGCTAATAAAGCTGTGCTTGCCCTTTTCGTCGGGGGACAGATACATTAATATATGGTATGCCGCTTCCCGGTCTTTCGGGTTTTCAAAAATTCGTAGAATCGATATCAAAAAGATGACCTTCCCGTTCTTTGCCAACAAAAGTGCGTCCGATGAAATGATGGGAATGTTGCGCTGCGCCAAAAAATCCGCCAGCAGCATCCCTTTTTTATTGTCGCGGACCAACACGCAGATATCCGAATAGGCATGATTTTCAGAAACGATGTGCCGGATGGATCTTAAGGTTTCTTCGCAATAGACGCCATCCTTGTCCTCCACATCAGCATCCAAAAAGGACATCTGAATGTAGCCTCCAGGTTTGTTGTTTGTTTTTTGATGGGAATCGTTCAAAAACAGGTGGCGATAATCCTCATTGGCGAGCACAGGTGCCATTACCGTAAAAAAGCTATTGTTGAAGTTCACGATTTCGTCTGAACTCCGCCAGTTGGTGTCCAACGAATAGTTGCTCGGTTCCACCGCAAAGGGATGGGATTTCCCATTGATCAGATCAAGGAACTGTTCGGCCCGCCCGCCACGCCAACGATAAATGGCCTGCTTTACATCGCCTACCAAAAAAAGGGAACCGCGTTCGTGCTTTTCGTCCTCGCTTTCCAGGGCGTTGCCAATAAGGGGCACCAAGTTTTCCCATTGCATTTTGGAGGTGTCCTGGAACTCATCAATAAAATAATGACGGTATTTTTCTCCCATCCGTTCATAAATGAACGGCACAGGTTGGTTCTTGATTTCCTTGGACAGAATTGCGTTGAGGGAGGAAATGGGAATGATGTCCCTATCCAGCTCAATGTTCTTTATCTCCTTGGCGATTTCGTTCAGGACCGTCATGGGTACGATGTTGCCATATATGTTTTGGAGATAACTGTGCCGATACACAAGTCGCTTTATGATGAGATAGTTTTCCAAAATGGTCACGGCCAATTGGGCAATATCCCTTTTGTCGCTTGCCTTGAGCAATTTTCCTTCGACCAGATTGGGTTCCAAGGTTTTGGCTGCGTATAATTTTTTTGGGTCGAGTTCCCCATCAACCATTTTTTGAAAATGATTGGGCAAGGTCTGTCTGGGGAAATCGGTGAAATCAAACCCTTGGGTCTGTATTTGCTGAAGTACCGTTTGAGCCAATTGTTTTACCTTTTCCCCAATGGCCTTGCTCTGTGATGCTATCCGGTTTTGGATATCCTGAAAATCCCCGATGGATTTATCACGCAATGGACCAATGTGTGCTGAGTGATTTTCTTGAAATAGCAGTTTGCCAATTTCGATAAGATCGTATGTGATGTTCCAACTCTTGTCATCATCAATTTTTTCAAGTGAGAAGGCAATCAGGACCTCGGTGAGCTTTTGATCATGACCGGCACGCTCCAACAATCTGCCCACGGCTTCTTCCAACAATAGATCTAGGTTGAGTTCCACCTCAAAATTCTGTGATAGGTGAAGGTCGCGGGCAAACGTTTTTATAATCTTATGGTTGAACTTGTCGATGGTCGAAATCTCAAAAAAGGAATAGTTGTGAAGTATCCGCTTTAAAATAAGTTGAGATCGTTCCCGCAGTTGTGCTTCGGTGAGCGAGAGCTCTTCACAAAGTGATCGGAACAAACTTTTCTGCTTTTCGGGAACCGTATCTTGACCAAAGGCGAACAAGTTGGCCAAGATTCTGGTCTTCATCTCGTCCACCGCCTTATTGGTGAAGGTAATGGCCAAAATCTGCCGGAATTTTATGCTAGAATCGTTGGAGAGCAACAAGGTGAGATAGGTTTTGGCAAGGGCATAGGTTTTGCCCGAGCCTGCAGATGCGCTGTATATTTTAAAATTGGAGCCTTCCAAAAACCTTTTTCCCGCAAAATAAGGATTCCTTACCTGATGTTAACATGGTTTTAGCGGAATATAAATGTTAAAACCCGTATTTTTACGTAAATTGATTAATAACCTAAAAAAAACAGAAATATTATGGCTTTTGAATTACCTAAGTTACCGTATGCATACGATGCATTGGAACCCCATATAGATGCCAGGACCATGGAAATCCACCATACCAAGCACCACAATGGCTACACTACAAAATTGAACGGTGCCATTGAAGGAACCGATTTGGAAGGGAAGTCCATCGAGGAGATCCTTTCCGGTTTGGATATGTCCAACTCGGCAGTTAGGAACAATGGAGGTGGATTTTTTAACCACAGTCTTTTTTGGGAAGTAATGTCCCCGAACGGTGGTGGAAAACCATCTGGGGAATTGGCTTCTGCAATAGAGGATGCCTTTGGTTCGTTTGATGCCTTTAAAGAGAAGTTTTCTTCTGCTGCCGCTACCCAGTTTGGTTCAGGTTGGGCATGGTTGTGCGTGCACAAAGGAGGAAAAGTGGAGGTATGCTCAACTCCAAACCAAGATAACCCCATTATGCCCGGTGTAGGTTGTGGCGGTTACCCGATTTTGGGATTGGATGTTTGGGAACACGCATACTATTTGAACTATCAAAACTTGAGACCGGATTACATTTCTGCATTTTTTAATGTAATCAATTGGGACAAAGTTTCTGAAAATTATGCAGCTAGTAAATAATAACTGGCTCATTGATAAATAAAAAGGCCGTGCACAAAGTGCACGGTTTTTTTTTGTTCAATTTTTTTAAAATAGAAAAGGGCGAGGAAGTCCTCACCCTTTTCGTCCCAAATCTTACCATAAACTTAACCTACTTATGCTATGGCGAGACTAAAATACTGGTATTGTGTAAAATAACAAAGGGTTTTAAAAAATATTTTGCGTTTAAAAGAAAAAAGAAAACGTGCAGTTCATCGATAAAATGGATAAAACCTTGGTAGTCAAACATAAAGAAGCCGGAGCATGCTCCGGCTTCTTTCCCCAAATCTTACCATGAACTTAACCTACTTATGCTATGGTTCTCCAAATGTAAGCCAAGAGCTGATTTTTAATGTAAGCTTTTAGATGAAACTCCCTTAAATGGGTTGAAGTGTTAAATTGGGCCCGATTATTGATAAATGTCAAGAAAATCGCGTCTTTTTGATGGATTGGAAAAACGTGTGGAAAATAAAAAAGGTGGAATAGCTTCCACCTTTTTTGCCCCAAATCTTACCATGAACTTAACCTACTTATGCTATGGCAGATACTAAAGTAGGATTGCGGGCTACTGATTGTATAAAAACCCGCTATTCTGCCAGTTTCATCGATGAAGTGCACGGTTGCGTGCTCTTTTATCGTGTTAAGCCCTAATATGCTCTTTCCTTTTTGCCCTCGAAAAAGTTAACGAAAGCCTTGTTTACCACTCTATTACCGCCAGGGGTTGGATAGTTTCCAGTGAAATACCAGTCCCCTAAATTTTTAGGGCAGGCACTATGCAGACCTTCAACAGTCTGATAGATGATCTCCACCTCTGCGTTAATGCCTTCAGGGCTCAGGATTTCGCCAATTTTCTTTGAGATCTGTTTTGCCGAGAACGGTGCGTAAAACTCTTGCACATAGTTCACGGCATGTTTATTGGACGGGTCTGTTTGCGATAAACATTTTTCATAGATCTCCTTGATCCTGTGTGTTGTGCCATGATCTTCATGGAGCGCCAAAGCGGCCCTAAATGCAACAAAATCCTCTAACCGTGCCATGTCAATACCATAACAATCGGGGTAACGAATCTGCGGGGCGGAGGATACCACCACTATTTTCTTGGGAGACAATCGGTCCAGAATTTTAAGGATACTTCGCTTTAAGGTAGTTCCCCGAACAATACTATCGTCTATGATCACCAGATTGTCCGTAGGCTTTACGGAACCATAAGAAATGTCGTATACGTGCGTCACCAAATCGTCCCTACTGCTATCCTGGGTGATAAAGGTCCTTAGTTTGGCATCCTTGATGGCCACCTTTTCAATTCGTGGACGAATGTTCAATATGTTATGAAGTTCCTCTGCGGTCATGTTGGAACCCAGGGCCAAAATCTGCTCCTCTTTTTTCTTGTTGAGGTAGTTTTGTGCTTCTTTCACCATGCCAAAGAACGAGGTCTCCGCTGTATTTGGAATATAGGAGAAAACGGTATTCTCCAAATCGTTGTCGATCGACTTCAATATTTCCGGGAATACGAGTTTGCCCAATAGCTTTCTTTCCTGATAGATTTCTTTGTCACTGCCACGGGAGAAATAGATGCGCTCAAAGGAACAGGCTTTACGCTCGGTAGGTTCCAGGATTTTTTTAAGGGCCATGGAACCGCTCTTCTTCACGATTACGGCATGTCCGGGGTCTAGTTCGTGCACATCATCAAAATTTACATTGAAGACCGTTTGGATCACGGGCCGCTCGGATGCCACTACCACCACTTCATCATCTTGGTAGTAATAAGCGGGCCGGATACCGGCGGGATCTCGCATCACAAATGCATCTCCGTGTCCGAGCAGTCCGCTCATGGCATATCCGCCATCCCAGTTTTTGGAAGCCTTTCTCAAAATTTTGGCTACGTTCAACCGTTCGGCGATCAAGGCAGAGGCCTCCCTTTTGGTGTAGCCTTCCTTTTTGATCTGTTTGTACAGTTTGGCCACGGCATCATCCAAAAAGTGACCGATCTTTTCCATTACGGTAACAGTGTCGGCCTTTTCTTTGGGATGCTGTCCCAATTCGATCAAGTTTCCGAAGAGCTCATCAACATTGGTCATGTTAAAGTTACCGGCAACTATCAAGTTACGGTGCATCCAGTTGTTCTGTCTTAAAAACGGGTGAACGCTCTCGATACTGTTCTTTCCGAAGGTACCGTAGCGAACGTGCCCCATCAAAAGCTCGCCGATGTAGGGAATGTTCTTTTTTTGCCAGTCAACATCATTTTCGCGTTCCGGGTTTTCGGTCAACGCCGTATTGATACGGTTGTTGATCTGGGCAAAAATATCCTGAATGGGTTGCTGCTGTGCAGATCTAACCCTGCTCATATAGCGCTCACCGGGCTGCATGTCCATTTTTATACTTGCAAAACCGGCACCGTCCTGTCCTCGGTTGTGCTGTTTCTCCATCATTAGGTACATCTTGTTCACACCGTAAAAAGCCGTACCGTACTTCTCCTTGTAGTACTCCAGGGGTTTAAGCAAACGGATCAATGATATTCCGCATTCGTGCTTAATGGGATCACTCATAACAATTACAAATAAAAAAGCCCCGAAATTTTCAGGGCAAACATTTATGTTAATTCAATATTGAACTGCGTCAATTCTTTAAACTGTGTCAAGCGGGCCTCGACCTCGCTCTTTTTTAAATCGACCATCCGGTCCGTGCCAAATTTTTCCACACAGAACGATGCCAAATTGGATCCATGGATAATGGCGTTTTTCATGCTCTCAAAAGAAATGTTTCCTGCCTCGGTCAAATATCCTGCAAAACCACCGGCAAAAGTATCACCGGCACCGGTCGGGTCAAAAACCTCCTCCAGTGGAAGTGCCGGCGCAAAGAAGATATTGTCCTTATGGAACAAAAGTGCTCCGTGCTCCCCTTTTTTGATGACCACATATTTGGGTCCCATTTCCTGGATCTTAGCAGCGGCCCTGACCAAGGAATATTCGCTGGTCATTTGTCTGGCCTCTTCATCATTTATGGTAATGACGTCGATTTTTGAAATCACTCTCATCAATTCATCCCAGGTATTGTCCATCCAAAAGTTCATGGTATCCAAAACTATAAGCTTTGGTCGTTTTTCCATCTGATTAATTACACTGAGTTGGATGTTAGGGTGAAGATTGCCGAGCATTACAATATCGGCATCGGTATAATCTTCGGGCACCACGGGGTTAAAGTCCGCCAAAGTGTTCAATTCAGTGGCCAATGTATCCCTTGAGTTGAGGTCGTTATGGTACTTTCCTTCCCAAAAGAAGGTTTTCCCCCCTTTTACAACTTCAACGCCCGAAAGGTCTATGTCCTTGTTTTTTAAGATATCCATGTAAGATTGTGGAAAATCATCCCCCACTACGGATACAATTGCGGAGTCTATTTTAAACTGTGAAGCGGCCAGACCGATAAAGGTCCCTGCGCCTCCCAATATTCTCCCGGTTTTCCCGAACGGTGTTTCAATGGCATCAAAGGCCATGGTGCCCACGATCAGTAATTTGCCCATTCCCTAATTTTTGGTGCAAATATAAGGTATGGATGTTCCAATTATCAAAAAATGGCTTCTTTGTTCGTGCAAAGGTTTATTTTCTGCCAAAATCGGCAGGAATTTCGCCCCATGCCTTGGTCTCCCACTTTACGATAGGGGTATTGAAACGGTTCTTTTTCAGCCAGTTCTCCGCTCGCTCGATAAGTTCGAACAGTTGGGCATTTTTGGCGTTTTTGACCAGTTTTGTGCCGCATTTTTTCTTCCGTACCCAGCCAATGGCGATACGGGAATCGGAATACAGGATACGCTCGCTCTTTTTCTGCTGTAAAAACGCAAGTCCGTGTACAAGAGCTAAAAATTCACCTACGTTGCTTGTCCCCTGTTCAAATGGGCCTTGGTGAAAAAGCACTTTTTTGGTCTTGGTCTCCACACCGCGGTATTCCATTTTTCCTGGATTTCCGCTCGATGCGGCGTCCACGGCAATGGAATTGTAATTGGGGTCCCCGATTTTTAGCAGTTCTTCCGGGGAAAGCGCGCTTTTTCCCTTGGATTTGCCCTTGTAGTCCTGGTAATTCCCATTATAGGCCTTTTTGGCTTCCTCAAATGTGGCGAAGGATTTGTACTGGGCACCTTTATACCCCTCAATCTGGGCCTTACAATCTTTCCAAGACTCAAAAATCCCAGGGTGTTTGCCCTGCCACACGACATAAAACTTTTTCTTTTTGGCCATTAGGACAATAATTTTTCTATCACTTTCGGGAAATGCTCATATTCGAGTCGATGAACTTTTTGGGCAATGGAACTTGCATCGTCCGAAGGAATCACATCGGTTTTAGCTTGAAAGATAATGGCACCTTGATCATAATTTTCGTTTACATAATGAATGGTAATGCCCGTTTGGGACTCCTTATTTTCTTTTACGGCCTGATGGACCCTATCCCCATACATGCCTTTTCCACCATATTTGGGCAACAATGCCGGGTGAATATTGATGATTTTATTTGGAAATGCTTCGATAAGATTGGATGGAATCTTCCAAAGAAAGCCGGCGAGGACAATTAAATCTATGTTAAGCCCTTGCAAAAGATGTACAACTGTATCGGAGTCTCCAAAGGCAGGTTTATTAAAATAAAATGCAGGTACATTCAACCTTTCGCATCGGTCAAGGACTGTTGCCGTTTGTTTGTTGGTAAGCACTGCAGCAACGGTTACCTCTGGTTTTTCACGAAAAAATGATATAATGTTTTCTGCATTGGACCCGCTGCCCGATGCGAAGATTACAATTCGTTTCATTCGTTAGGAATTGATAGGTTTTTGGACTAAATTACGTCGGCTAAAGTAAGGTACAGTATTTTAAGATGTTTATTTTACATCACATTTTATCGACAAATAGTGTATTTAATCCAAAGTTTTATATTTTTGCCAACGATTTAAATTTTTAAAACCACAATAATTATGTCAGACATTGCATCAAGAGTAAAGGCTATCATCGTTGATAAACTAGGTGTAGATGAGAATGAGGTTGTAGCTGAAGCTAGCTTTACCAACGACTTAGGAGCGGATTCCTTGGACACTGTTGAACTTATCATGGAGTTTGAGAAAGAATTTGATATCCAAATACCAGATGACCAAGCAGAGAACATCGCCACTGTTGGTCAGGCCATTAGCTACATCGAAGAAGCTAAGTAATTATATGATATATCGCTAAAGATTTAAAATTATCCATGTGGTGGTTATCGCATGGATAATTTTTTTTATAATTTAGGTCTAAAGGGTAAAAAAAATAGTTCAATGCAGTTAAAGCGAGTTGTAGTTACCGGAATGGGAGCATTGACCCCCATAGGTAACAATTTAGAAGCTTATTGGGAAGGACTACGGACTGGTAAGAGCGGTTCTGCCCCCATTACGTATTTCGATACCGAAAAATTTAAGACAAAGTTTGCTTGCGAGCTCAAAGGGTACGATCCAAACGACTTCTTTGATAGAAAAGAGGCCAGAAAATTGGATAGGTTCGCCCAGTATGCCTTGGTCTCTTCCGACGAAGCCATTGCAGACTCTGGAATAGACTTGAACGTTGTGGACAAGTTTAGGGTAGGCGTTGTATGGGGAGCCGGAATCGGTGGACTGGAAACTTTTCAGAATGAAGTGATGGGGTATGCCGAGGGAGATGGCACACCTCGCTTCAATCCTTTCTTTATTCCTAAAATGATTGCCGATATAGCACCGGGGAACATTTCCATCAAGCATGGGTTTATGGGCCCCAACTATACTACGGTATCCGCCTGTGCATCATCGGCAAATGCTATGATCGATGCCCTGAACTATATCAGGCTGGGCCATTGCGATGTAATCGTAACCGGGGGTAGTGAGGCCGCTGTTACCATTGCAGGTATGGGAGGATTCAATGCCATGCATGCACTTTCCACAAGAAATGAGAGCCCAGAGAGCGCATCCAGACCGTTTGACGCAACCCGTGATGGATTTGTGCTTGGAGAAGGGGGAGGAGCACTTATATTGGAGGAGTACGAGCACGCAAAAGCTCGTGGAGCTAAAATATATGCAGAAGTTTTAGGAGGTGGATTGTCCAGTGACGCTTACCATATGACCGCACCCCACCCGGAAGGGGTAGGAGTGATAAAGGTCATGGAAAACTGTTTGATGAACGCCGGGCTAAAGCCTGAGGACGTTGATGCTATCAATACACACGGTACCTCTACGCCACTTGGGGATGTGGCCGAGCTTAAAGCGATTTCCAAAGTTTTCGGAGACCATGCCAAAGATATCAACATCAATTCGACCAAGTCCATGACAGGGCATTTGTTGGGAGCGGCAGGTGCAATCGAGGCCATTGCATCGATATTGGCCATGGAGCACAGTTTGGTCCCCCCGACCATTAACCATAGTGTGGTGGACGAACAAATAGACCCTTCCCTTAACCTGACCTTGAACAAGGCCCAGGAACGAGAGGTAAAGGTTGCCATGAGCAATACATTTGGCTTTGGCGGACACAATGCCTGTGTACTATTCAAAAAAATAGGGTAGTTTTGTAACATGAAACTTTCTTCCAAAATATTCAATTCCCATCCAAGCACGGATGGGGATTTTTTTTTGGGAATGAAAAAAATACTTGGATTCAAGCCCAAGAGTCTGGAAATCTACAAAACGGCGTTCCTACATCGTTCCATGAACAAAAAGGACGACAAGGGCAATCCGGTAAACTACGAGCGTTTGGAATTTTTGGGGGACTCAATGCTAGGGACCATTGTTTCAAAACACCTCTACAACGAAGTGCCAGAAGGGGACGAAGGCTATCTAACGAAAATGCGCTCCAAAGTAGTCAGTCGAAAGCACCTTAACGAATTGGGCAAGGACCTGGGCCTCTTAGCGTATGTTGAAAGTAGGATCCCCAAAGCCCATTTTGGTGATAATATCCATGGAAATGTTTTTGAGGCATTGGTGGGAGCCATTTATTTGGACAGAGGGTACGTTTACTGCGAAAAATTCATCAACGAAAGGGTAATCGAACCTTATGTGGACATTGAGCAATTGGAGGGCAAGGTAATAAGTTATAAGAGCTTGGTGATAGAATGGTGCCAAAAGGAAAAGAAACCCTTTAATTACCATGTGTACGAGGACACCGGCAACGATGAGCTCAAACACTTTGCTGTAAAGCTCACCATTGGCGATAGAATGCTGGCCAAAGCAAGGGCAACATCCAAGAAAAAAGCCGAGGAAAAAGCATCCAAGAGAGCCTATTTTGCACTGCAAAGCAGGATAGAAAACAAGTAACTTTAAATAATGGTAAACTCAAACGTTTTCGCTTGATTTATAAGTGTATTGTTTTGTATAGACTAGGCATTCAATTGGATTAAGCCTATATTTACGGTTCGTGTTATGGGCATATTAACGACACATAAGATATCGGCGGATCTCTACGATGAAAGTTTTTCGCTCATCGCCATTCACAGCAATTTGGAAGATTATGCCATCACCTATGCCATAAACTCCTGTTGTGGACTGTATCTAAAGCGGATGAAAAAGGACCTTCATTTTGATGAAAAAATGTCTTTTTCAGTGTTTGATTGGGACGATGAGATGAGCGAAATGTATTGGACGTTGATCTCCAATACATGTGAAGTTGAGGAGGAAATGCCTTCAGGGGGATTATTTAACAACAATGTTTCCCGAAGAACAGATTATTTGGTGAAAGAACGCAAAGAAGTAGATTATTTTTTAAAGGTAGATACGATAGATGAAGCGTTGTTTCTCAAAAAAATCAAATCGATTAACACAATAGCCAAAGTGATAACAGCATATCCTTTGGACACACAGAATTTAAAATCAAAAAGAAATTTAATCTTTTAAAAATGCCAACTAGAAAGAAGACTAAAATTGTAGCAACCCTTGGGCCGGCCACCAGTACAAAGGAGACCCTAAGGGAAATGATCCTGGCAGGAGTGGATGTTTTTAGAATAAACTTTTCCCATGCCGCCTACGAAGATGTTGCCGAGCGAATTAAAATGATAAGGGAACTCAATGAAGAATTGGAAGTCAATATAGCCATACTTGCCGACCTTCAGGGACCCAAATTACGAGTAGGGGTAATGGGCGGCGAAGCCGTAGTTGCTCCAGGCGATCAGGTTACCTTTGTTACGGGAGAGCCCTTTGAGGGCACCGCCGAAAGGGTCTACATGAACTACAAGAGCTTCCCCAAAGATGTTAAAGCGGGGGAACGTATTCTTTTGGATGATGGCAAACTTATTTTTGAGGTAAAATCCACCAATGGAGAAGATGAAGTAGTGGCCAAGGTCATTCAAGGAGGGCCTCTTAAATCCAAAAAGGGGGTAAACCTTCCCAACACGAACATTTCTTTGCCGGCACTTACAAAAAAAGATATCAAGGATGCCATTTTTGCCATTGGACAGGATGTGGACTGGATCGCGCTATCCTTTGTGCGTCATGCACAAGACCTGTACGACCTTCATGATTTGATAAAACAGCATACCGAGCACAAAATCCCCGTGATCTCAAAGATCGAAAAACCGGAAGCACTGGACAATATCGATGAAATTGTAAAAGCTTCCGATGGACTTATGGTGGCCCGTGGCGACCTAGGCGTGGAAATCCCGGCACAGGAAGTCCCACTGGTCCAGAAAAAATTGGTGTTGAGCGCCAAAAAGGGAAGAATACCCGTGATCATCGCCACCCAGATGATGGAGACCATGATTACCAGTTTAACCCCTACCCGCGCCGAGGTGAACGACGTTGCCAACTCCGTAATGGACGGGGCCGATGCCGTAATGCTCTCGGGAGAAACATCTGTGGGGAACTATCCGGTACAGGTTATTGAAAAAATGGCAAGTATTGTAACGAGCGTGGAAAGCTCCAGTTTGATCAAGGTGCCTCAAAACCCACCGCACATTCGTACCAAAAGATATATCACCAAGTCGGTTTGTTACCATGCGGCGTTAATGGCAAACGAAATCTCGGCAAAGGCTATTTCCACATTGACCAATAGTGGGTACACGGCATTCCAGATTTCAGCATGGAGACCGGCCGCACATATCCTTGTCTTTACATCGAACAAAAGAATATTGACCCAATTGAATCTTTTATGGGGGGTCAAGGCATTTTATTACGACAAGTTTGTCTCCACCGACCAGACCATCGAGGATGTAAACCAGATAGCATGTAAAAAAGGTTTCTTGGAAGTGGGCGATATGCTCGTAAGCTTGGCGGCAATGCCCATCAAGGATAAAGGTATGGTGAACACTTTGCGTGTAACCGAGATAGAAAGCTGTAATTTCTAAAATAAAAAGCAGATTTATAAAAAGCGTGCATCTTTGGATGTGCGCTTTTTTGTTTGATTTTAATTCTTTTGGGCTGTAAGTATGGGCGAGATAGGTGGACTAACGATTCTGTAACGGAACAATCTTCCCAATGAGATACGAATACAAAGATCCCAAGTTAGGAGCCATTTTAGGATTTTCGGATGATATCAAAAGTGATGAGGAACGATTCTCCACAACCTCAAAAACCATTAAATTTTTATGGAATCGGAACGATCGCCCCCTAACGGTTCAAATAGATGGAATGGATTTGGAACTGTTGCCCAATCAGATTATTACCGTTACGTATTTACAACATGTTTCCTATTCCAAAGTGCAGTTGCCTCTTACGGCCATACTTTTTAACAGGGAATTTTACTGTATATTCGACCATGACAGCGAGGTTTCCTGCAACGGGATTCTGTTTTTTGGGACACAGGACATCCCTATCATTACTATTCCAAAAGAACAGTTGAACAAGTTCAATTTGCTGCACGATATTTTCATCGAGGAGTTTTCCACACCCGACAATATTCAGGGCGGTATGCTTCAAATGCTCTTGAAACGTATGATTATTATGTGCACCCGATTGGCAAGAGAGCAGCTCATGGTCAAAACATTGGGGAACGAGCAAGTCGAAACCATCCGAAAATTCAATGTGTTAGTGGACCTAAACTTCAAGACCAATAGGAAGGTGAGCGATTATGCCGAATTGTTGCACAAATCCCCCAAAACATTATCCAATCTTTTTGCCATCTACAATCAAAGATCACCACAACAGATCATCTTGGAACGGATAGTGTTGGAAGCAAAACGGCTCATCAATTTTACCGACAAACAAAATCAGGAAATTGCATTTGAGCTTGGATTCAACGACCCGGCCCATTTTAGCCGTTTTTTTAAAAAAATGACACAGCTGACCCCATCGGAATATCGTGAGCACCTCTTTTTAAAGGCCTAAGGGAAAATTGGTCAAGCCATCGGGAAATCCTTCCTAACACCCACCCTCCTTTTCGGAGCATCTTTGCCTTGTAATAAAAAAAGGATAAAAGATGACATCCAAAGAAAGATCGATTTTTAATCTCATTGAGATTTTTAGAACATCACAGAAAACCGGAGCACAAACAGTTACGGTTGCAGAACACTGTGAGCAAAAGTACCATCACGATTTCTATTGTGATGCGGAACAACCCTTTGTACCGACGTATTAATAAATTAAAAACAATTCATATTAAAAATTCAATTATGAGCACAATCAATGTACCTAAAAGAGAAGAAGTAAGCACAGCCAATCAGGCCATTTTCGACAACCTGGAAAAAATGGTAGGTTTTGTACCCAATCTTTTCGCCACCTATGCCCACTCAGAAAATGCGTTGGGTAATTATTTAAGCCTTTCCAATGCCAAAACTTCATTGAAGGCCAAGGAAAAAGAAGTGGTCAATTTGGCCGTAAGTCAGGTGAACAACTGTATTTACTGTTTGTCCGCACATACGGCCATTGGTAAAATGAACGGTTTTACAGATGGGCAGATCCTAGAGTTAAGAGCTGGAAAAGCTTCTTTCGATGGAAAACTGGATGCTCTGGCACGTTTGGCCAAGAACATTACAGAAAATAGAGGAGCAACCGATGAACAGGTTCTGGATGATTTTTTTGCAGCTGGGTGGACCAAGGAAAACATGATCGATACTATAATTTTAGTAGGGGATAAAACGATCACAAACTATATCCATAGAACAACAAAAGTCCCCGTGGATTTCCCAGAGGCACAACCATTGGAAGCTGTAGAGGGATGATGATCAATTCACTAAAGGTCATATCGAGCGTAGTCGAGATGCTTTGTCAAATGGCGAACATCAAGAGTTTTCGGCTGCGCTCGAACTGACATTATATGGTTGGGAAATACTTTTTAAACCAGTTCTGCATCCATAAAAAGAGATGGTGCGATACTTTTTGCCATAAAAATAGGCCAGTCGTTTTTGAACAGATGGCTCTCGGTAACCGCACTTTCATACAAAAGGTAGAGCCCGCCGGAAATTTTTTCCGTTTCTGCTTTGGACAAATTGGAAATATTATCGCCAACAATCTCCCCCAAATACAAGAGCAGTTCCTTTTTTTGCTGTTGGATTACCTTCAGAACGGCAGTTTGATCGGGAGAAAGCTCGCCCAGGGTCTTAAGCCCCCAACAACCCTGAAAATTTTCCTCGAGGTACATATCCCGCAACAGGTCAAAAATGGACAAAAGCTGGGTTTTTCCACGTTCCCTATCCTTCACATAACCTTTAAGGTTCTCCATAAACGCACTGTGGCGCTGATTCAGATAGGCGATACAAATATCTTCTTTGGACTTAAAATGGCTGTAGAGGGTAGCTTTTGCTATGTCACATTTGGATATGATCTCGTTGACCCCCGTTGAATTATATCCCTGCGAATAGAAAAGGTCTCCCGCTGAAGATATAATGTGCCCGTGCAGTTCATTTCGTTGCATAAATGAGTAAAAATGTAGTTAATGGTGGTCGATGGTTATACAAATTAATAAAGAAAATATGTAACCAGGGCCCAGACCACAAACTATTATTAGGGCCTAAACTACTAAACTTGGTATTGTTCGACCTCAGGAATTAAAGCTAACAGGCTAGTATAGTGTTCATTGTAAACATTTTCCTATCTTGTGTATCACAATTTATCGATCAAATAACTAAAAACAACAGAAATGAAAAAATTACTTCTGGCCTCTATTGTGGCCCTTTTGTCTTGCTCCATGGGCTTTGGGCAAGGATTTCAGTTCAAAGCTGATGACATCGACATTGAGTACAAAACCTATACCTTAAAAAATGGACTTACCCTTCTGGTACACGAAGACCATAAGGCACCCATAGCCGCGGTGAATGTTTGGTACCACGTAGGTTCTAAAAACGAGAAACCCGGTAAAAGTGGATTTGCCCATTTGTTCGAACATTTGATGTTCAACGGAAGTGAGAACTACAACACCGATTATTTCCAGGCACTGGAGAGTATTGGGGGCACCGATTTGAACGGAACCACCAACACGGACCGAACCAACTACTTCCAAAATGTGCCCGTTTCTGCCTTGGATCAAGTTTTGTTTTTGGAATCCGATCGGATGGGGCATTTGTTAGGTGCCATTGACCAAGAAAAATTGGATGAGCAACGTGGGGTTGTTCAAAATGAAAAAAGGCAAGGGGAAAACCAACCCTACGGTAAGCAATGGGATTATTTGACCAAGGCCATGTACCCGAAAGGTCATCCATATTCCTGGACCGTAATAGGAGAAATGGAGGATTTGAACGCTGCCTCTTTGGAAGATGTACAGGAATGGTTCAAATCCTATTACGGTGCCGCCAATGCGGTGGTCGCCGTGGCGGGGGACATTGATGCCGAAGAAGTGCATCAAAAAGTGATTAAATATTTTGGGGATATTCCCTCGGGGCCGACGGTGGAACGGCAAGAGGTCAACATTCCCAACAAGATTTATGATTCCCGTCAAGAATACCAAGACCGTGTTCCGGAGACCAGAGTGTTGTTCGCTTGGGGCACCCCCCCGTTTGGATCAAGGGAAGACCTTCACTTTGATTTGATTTCCGCTATTTTGACGAGTGGAAAAAACTCAAGGTTGTACCAAAAATTCATCTATCAAGACCAATCGGCCAGTGCCGCGGTCTCTTTTCAATCGTCAAGCGAAATTGCAAGCCAGTTCATCACTTGGTTAAATGTGAAGCAAGGAGAGGATGCCGCAAAATTGGAAAAGGAACTCGAGGCCGAAATCGAAAGGTTCATCAAAGAAGGACCTACCGAGGAGGAACTCAAAAGGGTAAAGGCCAATTACTTCGCCAATTTTATAAAAGGCCTGGAACGAATCGGTGGATTTGGAGGGGTATCGGATATCCTTGCCTCCAACCAAACCTACCATGGGGAAGCCTCATACTACAAAACACAATTAAAGTATGTTGAAGATGCAACGGCCGAAGACCTTAGGAAGACCGCGGGAAAATGGCTGACAAAAGGGAAACATGTATTGATCTGCCGACCCTTTCCCGAATATGATATCGTAGAATCATCGGTGGACAGAAGCAAATTGCCGGAACTTGGAGCGCCAAAAAGCTCCAAGTTTCCAGAGTTGCAGCGTATGCAGTTATCCAACGGACTGAACGTGGTATTGGCCCAGCGTAAGGGAGTGCCCACGGTAATCATTAATCTGGTCGCCGATGCAGGGTATAAAACGGATTATTTGTCCAGCCCTGGTACGGCAAATTTGGCCATGAACCTAATGGATGAGGGAACAAAGGACAAGACCTCTTTGGAAATCAACGAGCAATTACAGCTCTTGGGAGCTTCTTTGAGTACTTTTTCCAGCCAAGATGAATCCAACGTATATATGAGCACTTTAAAACCAAGCTTGGACGCCAGTCTGGATTTGTTCATGGACGTTTTGCTCAACCCGGTATTCCCTCAAAAGGAGTTTGAACGATTACAAAAGGAGCAAATCAACAATATAAAACAAGAAAAGTCACAGCCCATTACCATGGCCTTGCGGGTGATGAACAAATATCTTTATGGAGAAGGGCATCCCTACAGCAGCCCATATACGGGCACGGGATATGAAGACTCCGTTTCGAACTTGACAAGGGACGATGTAGTGGACTTCTATAACACTTGGTTCAAGCCGAACAATTCCACGTTGATCGTTACGGGAGATGTGGAGATGGCCGAACTAAAAACCAAATTGGAAAAAACATTGGGCAAATGGAAGAAAGGAGAGGTCCCGAACATTGCATTCAACCAACCCAGGACCGGTTCCAGTAACACGTTGTATTTAATGAACCGACCAGAATCCCAACAATCCGTGATTTTGGCCGGGCATTTGACCGAAAAGTACGGAGGGGTCAACGAAATTGCCCTGGAGCAAATGGTGAATATCCTTGGAGGGGATTTTACTTCCAGAATCAATATGAATCTAAGGGAAGACAAACATTGGTCCTACGGAGCGGGGGGATTCGTTCTGGGCTCCAAAGAAGAACGGCCATTTATTGTTTATGCACCGGTACAGACCGATAAGACAGCGGAATCGGTGACAGAGATCAGAAAGGAAATATCCGAATTTACCTCTACACGCCCAGCAACCAGCGAAGAACTGGAAAAAGTAAAGACCAATCAGGTGCTGAAGCTTCCCGGACAATGGGAAACCAATGGTTCGGTAAACAGTTCGGTAAGGAGTTTGATCCGTTACAATTTGCCGGATGATTACTATCAAAAGTACGATCAGAACGTAAGGAACCTTTCTGTGGATGATATTAGAAAGGTGAGCAATGATGTGGTACAGCCCGGAAAAGTAAATTGGTTTATGGTTGGGGACCGCGCCGAGATCATCGACAAACTGGATGCGCTTGGATTTGACAATATTGTAGAGATCGATGCGGATGGGAATCCTAAAAAACCAGCCGTAAAATCTACGGAAACGGATATCAAAAATTAGATAGGATAGCCTCCCGAAAGGGAGGCCTTTCTTTTAAAAATCAAATTTGAGCTGAACCAGTACAGATTCCTTTTTGGGCCGTTCCTTTTCTTTTTCCGTGTTGAGGTTGGCCAATGAAATACCCAGCAACCGAACCGAATTTTCCAAAGAGGATTGGTACAAAAGTTCTTTGGCGGTTTCCAATATCAAATCCTTACTGGCAATAAAATAGGGTAGGGTCTTGCTACGGGTCTGCAGGGTAAAATCGCTGTACTTGATTTTCAAAGTGACCGTTTTTCCGGCAATTTTGGATTTTTGAAGTCTTCTTTCCAGTTCGCCGGCAATGTTCTCCAACTTTTCCAGCATAAAAATCTCACTGCTCAGGTTTTCAAAAAACGTCCGTTCCGCACCAACGGATTTCGGAATACGGTGCGGTTTTACCGAACTAAGATGAATTCCCCTTACCACATTAAAATAATGCCCTCCACTTTTTCCAAAATGCCGATCTAGGAAATCCACAGGTTTTTCTTTAAGGTCCTTGCCCGTGAATATTCCCAAGCGGTACATTTTTTCTGCCGTGACCTTGCCCACCCCATAAAACTTCCGAATGTCCAGATTTTCCAAAAACCCGATTACCTCTTCGGGGTTTACGGTTTTCTGGCCGTTGGGTTTGTTGTAATCGCTGGCCACTTTGGCGATAAACTTGTTGATGGAAATCCCGGCCGAGGCCGTCAACCCTGTTTTATCAAAGATTTTTTGACGGATTTCCCTGGCGATCAAAGTAGCGGAGGGATTCCCTTTTTTATTCTCTGTGACATCAAGATAGGCCTCGTCCAGGGAAAGTGGCTCTACCAAATCGGTATATTCAAAAAATATACCTCTGATCTGGTTCGAAACCTCTTTATAACGGTCAAAACGGGGTTTTACGAAAATGAGCTCGGGACAATTTCTTGCAGCAATACTGCCTGCCATGGCACTTCGTACACCAAATTTCCGTGCTTCGTAGCTTGCTGCGGAGACCACCCCACGCTTGGAACCACCACCAACGGCAATGGGCTTCCCTTTTAGTTCCGGGTTATCATGTTGTTCCACGGAGGCATAAAAGGCATCCATATCCACATGAATTATTTTTCTTAAGGGAAAATCAAAGTCCATTTTCAAATTTAGGGTATATTTAGTTTGATGGAACATTTGGAAATAGAACGAAAATTTTTGGTCAAGTCGGAGACCTTCAAAGAGCAGGCCACATCACAGGCCCGAATTGTACAGGGATTCCTGAATACGGACCCGGAAAGGACCGTAAGGGTCAGGATCAGGGGGGAAAAGGGCTTTTTGACCGTAAAGGGCGCCAGTAACGAATCGGGTACCACGCGGTTCGAATGGGAGACGGAGATCTCGGCTGCGGAGGCAGCTAACCTTATCGACCTATGTGAAGCGGGGATACTCGAAAAAGTCCGTTTTGAAGTGCCGTTGGGCAAGCATACCTTTGAGGTGGATGAGTTTTTGGGAGAGAACAAAGGGCTGATTTTGGCGGAGGTGGAGCTCAAACATGAAGATGAACGTTTTGAAAGACCGGATTGGTTGGGCCAGGAAGTTACCGGGCAGGTACAATATTACAATTCCCAATTGAGTATAAGACCGTATAAGGAATGGTAGGCGAAACAAAAATAAAGGTTTGGGCAATCAATATTTTAATATCGGTCTCTGCATGTGCGGCCATTTATTTTGGGCCTTACAATGAGAGGGGACTTTTTATGCTCTTCAAGCCATTGACCACGGTCTTGGTGATTGCCTTACCATTTTTTGCCCCAAACAATGGCCATGTTACATTTGGAAGATGGGTTATCGTTGGTTTGGTGTTCTGTTTGTTGGGCGATGTTCTGTTGCTGTTCGATACATATTTTATATTCGGCCTAGGAGCTTTTCTATTGGCACATATTCTTTTCTCCATATCATTTATCCAATACATGGGATTTTACAAAGGCTGGATTGCTTTTCTGGTTCTTTTCGGTATGGCCGGAGTTCTGTTCTATTGGTTAAGACCGGATTTGGGGGATTTTTTGCTGCCTGTTTCCATGTATGTGTTGATCATTACCTTTATGGCATGGCAAGGAGTGGGCCTGTATTTGAGGGATAGGGAGGGCGCACATGCCCTGATGGCAATGGCCGTACTATTTTTTATGCTTTCTGATACGCTATTGGCGATTGCCAAATTTAAGACCCCTTTTTACCTCTCCGGACCATTGATTTTGAGCACCTACTGGTTGAGCATTGGTTTGATTGCCAATGCCACTGGAAAAATAATCTCGACCACTGTAAAGTAAGATCAATCCAATTTTTTATCCAAAGCCAAAATAGTGTGCAAGAGTACATTGGCCCCATTGGCCATATCTTCTGCGGAGGTAAACTCTTTAGGTGAGTGACTGATGCCTCCCTTGCTGGGAACGAAAATCATTCCCACGGGTGCAAATCTGGATATGTCCTGTGCATCATGGCCGGCCCCGCTTGGCATATATTGATAGCTGAGTCCCAAGGACTTCGCGGATAACGCTATTTCTTTTTGAATACCGGTATCCGTTAGGGCTGGTTCTGCGGTGGTGTCCAACGGTAAAAACGCAACGGTAACATTGGAGGTTTCGGCTATTTCCCCGGTTTTTTTCTCGATGGCCCGATATACCTTTTGAATGACCTCCAAGGACAAATCACGGATTTCCAGACTTGCAGTCACCTTTCCAGGGATTACGTTCGGGGCCCCGGGTTCTGCTTCGACTCTACCCACCGTGCCAACTTGGGCGCCCTCGAAGCTGTTGGTTATTTCGTTTACGGCAACAATATATTTGGCCGCTGCAAGCAGGGCATCCTCTCTAGCATTCATGGGTGTGGTACCTGCATGGTTGGCAAAGCCGGTAAATACAACATCCCACCAGTTAAGCCCTACAATGCCCTCTACCACACCAATGTCCAAGCCTTCTTTTTCGAGTTTGCCCCCTTGTTCAATGTGAAGCTCCAAGAAGGCCGCCAAGCTACCCTTCTCTCGCTTGGCCCCGTTCAGTTTTGTGGTGTCACCACCAATTCTCATAATGCCCTCTCCCATGGAATAGCCTGTCGAGTTCACTACGCCAAGTGCGGATTTGCCCAAGTTTCCGGCCATGGCCCTACTTCCCATAACACCGCCTTCTTCGTTTGGGAAAATGATGACCTCAAGGGGATGTTTGGTGGAAATGTTATGCTCGTTCAAGGTTTGGATGACTTCCAAAGCAGCCATTGAGCCTACACAGCCATCATAATTTCCCCCGTTCGGCACCCTATCGATATGGGAACCAAAGGCAATGGGTTTAAAGGATGCTTCATTCCCTTTTCTGGTCCCGATAATATTGCCGGCAGCATCGATTTTCACCTCCATACCAAAACCTTCGAGGGTTTTAATTACCCAATTTCTGGCTTCAATATCCGCATCGCTAAAAGCAACACGCTCCGTTTCGCCGTTGGCCTGAAGGCCGAACTCGGCAAGGTCGAAAATTCTCTTTTCAAGACGGTCTTGGTCGACTTTTAAATTGGATTGTTGTGCCGATAGGATTCCAATAAAAAGTATGGAAAAAACGCAGGCGAGAAGTTGTTTCATAATTTCCGGATTTCTTTAAAAATAGGGATTTAGAACCAACTTTTCCTAAAAAGTGATCAGGCGGCCTTTTCAGTGGCGGCAGCATTTATTTCATGGTCGATCAATTTTTGCCCGGACCACTTTTTTTTACGGATACCACTGCACAAAGGAATTATAAAACCAATACCTAACAGGGCAAGGGCAATCATAAAAATATTAAAGGGCTTTACAAATAATGACCCACTGTTCAAGGTTGCCAATATCAACATTGTTGATAGCGGGAAGGACAACGCTAGAATGGCGACACCAAAATCACTGCTGAAGGTTCTTCTCTTGGACTTTTTATCCATTTCCAGGCCATCCACCGCGGCGATGTGGGCATAGGGCCAGAAACTGCATGCACTCAAGCCAAAGGCCATGGTCAACAAGATCTCGTTACGGGCTTCAATTCCAGCTATAGTGACAAAGACCCCGGTAATCAATAATACCATTCCGGCGCGTGTACAGAGCAGGGAAAAAATCTGGAAGAACTGTTTTCTTTTGATTTTCACGGCAAGACCTATAAAAAGTAGCACCAATGGCGTCATGATCAAACTCAGTTTCTCCAATGTTTCACTGAGAAAGAACGGTAGGGAGTCCATATGCAGTCCAAATGCCAACAAAATAAGGGCAGCTGCAATAAAAACGTTAACGGGCTCCGAGATCATCGCCTTGATCAATGGTTTTAGCTTGGTCCCTCCATTCTTTTTCTGATTGTACCGAAGGCTGTAGTGCCAATTCATCGCCACTAAGTATAGAAAAAAGAGCACAAAAACTTTATTTCCAAGGTCGGACATCGCTGCCTTTGCCAAATATTCATCCCCCAAAAACTCTAAAATAAACGGGAAAGATGAAAGTCCAGGTGCCAAGGAGGGCACCAATAGTTTGGCGGTCCTGTACTCCGAGGTTCCTTTCCCAATACCCATAAGGGGCAAAATAACGGGCATGGAAAAAAACAACAGTAGGTTGAGGCCAAGGGCCAAAAGGGGCAATATTAATAGGTGCAACTCGACCTTTACCCCCAGCAGCGCAATAAAAATGGTCGCTGGAAGGGCAAGGTTCAGAATTATCTTTTTTATTCCTGAAATCTCTTCTTTGGACTTAAACTTTACTTTGAGCAGTACCCCAATGAAGATGAAAAAAAGAAATACAATGGTTTTTTGAATACCTATATCCACTATACCAACACTTTATTGAGTGCGGCGGTAAATGTTTTCATTTCGTCCATGGTTCCCATACTTACGCGGCACCAGTTCTGGTCCATAAACTGGAAAGCACGGACACCCACCTTCAACTCTGTCA
This sequence comes from Flavobacteriaceae bacterium, assembly GCA_024743095.1. GTDB lineage: Bacteria > Bacteroidota > Bacteroidia > Flavobacteriales > Flavobacteriaceae > Flagellimonas. The sequence continues at coordinate 8,631 of JANSXF010000039.1, read as the reverse complement.
TTTGTTCCAAGAATGCCTGCCCTTCCATCTCAATAGGGAAAATGATAAAACTGGTAGAAGAGGGAACATAAGAGGTGATTCCCAATTGATCTAAGCTCTTGTACACATATTCCCTACATTCGGCGTTAAGGCCACGGGACTTTTCTATAAATGCTCCATCGTCCATTGCGGCCATTGCGGCATAAACCGATGGAAGTGAAATGCCCATACCACCACGGGTGATTTTTTGTATCCTTCCCAGGGTTTCTTCCAATGCAACGGCATAGCCCACGCGCAGACCGGCCATACCATGTATTTTTGAGAAAGTTCTGGCGATAATTACATCTTTCCCTTCGTTTACCAACGATACCATACTCTTTTTGGCTCCGTCTTCCAAGAACCATAAATAAGCTTCATCAACAAATACCGGGACCTTTTCGGATACCCTTGAACAAAAATCGACCAATTTATCATGGTCTGTCATGGAGCCCGTCGGGTTGTTCGGGTTACAGATGTAAACCAATTTTGTTTCATCATCAATGGCTGCCTCCATGGCATCAAGGTCGTGCGACCAATCGTCTTTCAATGGGACTGGTTTCCATGTAGCCCCAACGGATTCCGCAACACGGATAAGAGACATATAGGCCGGGTCGGCGGAGACCACATTGCCCCCGTTCATAAAGAAGACCATGGCCGTTTTTTCCAAGAGGTCGGACGAGCCGGGGCCCATCATAACGTTTTTGCTCTCTACTGCTTCAAAATCGGCAATCTTCTCTACAAGTTGATACAATTCTTTCCAAGCGTATCTGTTACCGCCCGACGCTGCATTCCTAAAGGCCTCCAAGGCCATTGGGGAAGGCCCGTATGGATTTTCGTTGGCATTCAACTTGGCGGCCAATTCAGGAAAGGCGGCTTTCGGTTTCGGTAAATATTCTTTAAAGAAAGGACTGTAGATTGCGTTGCCCTCTGCATCTAGTGTTAAAGGTGCTTTTGGTGTCTCAGCCAATCCAATATAGGGCAGTGCCATTGCCCCACCGGCAGTGAGCATACTTTTTCTTATCCAGTCACGTCTGTTGATGTTGGTTGTAGTTGCCATTGGTTTTTAGTTTTTAGAAGAACTTAAAGTTAGCCGATTGTTCAACTAAAACCAATGCTAAAAACGTAAAAATCAGCTGTTTGAGAGTGGATATATTAAAATTGGGCGCGTTTATTTAAAGAATTGACAGCTCTAGGGCTACTGAAGTGGGCTTTTTTGAAGATATTCCAAGGTGAGTATGCCCCTTAGGTTATTGATAATGATGTGCTCCAACAGTTCATGAATGCTGTATTCATCGAATAGATTGGCCTTGGAATACACGGTTTCTTCCATCCGGGACAAAAAAAGTGTACAGACCAGTTCAATATTTACGTTATTCCTTACTTGGCCCAACTCTTGGGCTTTTTGTAATAAAGGACATACAATGTCCCAAACAATGTCCTTTTTTAAGCGGGAATATATTTCATATGCCTCCGGATAATATTTATGGAGCCCATATAGAAAAGCAGGGTTGATTTCTTGAAAAGTGATCAACCCTTGCTTGTATATAAAAATTACCGTGGTAAGGGGCTGTTCTTCGTTGGGGTTTTCGAGTATGTAATTGTCGACATTGGCCCTAATATTGCCCAAGTAATATTGAAGGCTCTCCTTGACCAGTTTTTCTTTACTGTTAAAATGTTTGTACAGGGTCTTTTTTGAAATGCCAAGGTTTTTGGCCAGTTCATCCATGGAGAAACGCTTGCTTCCAAACTTGGTGAAGTTCTCGATGGCATAGACCAATATGTCCTTTTTATCTCCCAAGACAAAGTTTTTATTTCCAACCCCCTCCAAGAGCCCTGTATAACTCTACGATGGAACTAAGTTGCGCATATTGTGTGTTTACGTAATTGAGTTCGGAGTTCAGCGCATTTTGACGTGCGGTGAGAACCTCCAAATAGTTGGCCAATCCGTTGTTGAGCAGTTCTTCGGAATAATCTTCCGCTGCGGCATAAGCTTCAAGTTCCTTGGAGCGTGCCTCCAACTTTTGGGTTTCTGCATCATAGCTATAAAGGGCATCGCTCACTTCTCTTCCAGCTGTGAGCAAAGCTTGTTTATAACTTAAAAATGCTTGTTCTTGTTGGACCTTGGCCACTTCCATTTGAGTGCGGAGACGTCTACCGTTAAAAATGGGCTGAGTCAACGAACCGACCAAGTTCGAAAACAAGGAGCTGGCATCCAGCCAATTGTCCAGTTCCAAACTTTGAAAACCTCCCGATGCCGATAGGCTCAAAGAAGGATAAAGGCTACTTTTGGCCACGTTGGTCAATTCAAAAGCATTGATAAGGCCATATTCTGCTTGCATCACATCGGGGCGATTGGCTAGAAGTTGATAGGGGACCCCTGTGCGCAATTCCGTTTCAATGGTTTGGTCATCCAATGTGGTACGTTGAATGTTTTGTGGTCCTTCGCCCAAAAGAATACTAAAGGCGTTTTCCAAGAGCTTTATGTTGTTCTCAAGGTCGATTACTATAATTTCAGTGGTATGGACCTGTGCCTGGGTCTGTTTTACGGCAACTTCGGTTACCTGCCCGGCATCTTTTAGGGCCTCGGTGGTCTCCAAACTATTTTTTCTGGACTCCAGGGTTTGTTTGGCAACCTCCAATTGTTTGTCCAATGCCAACAATTGATAGTAGCTGGTGGCAATATTTGCCACCAATTGCGTTTTTACGGCCTGATGGGCGGTAACGTTCTGTAAATAGGCCGCCCCAAAAGCTCTTTTATTGCTTCTGATCTTGCCCCAGATATCGGCTTCCCAAGATAGGCTGCCCGATAGTTCATATTGCTCCAGGGCACTGGTGAAAAAGCTACCGAACTGGCTGTTACGGGAGTTTTTTGTTCTTGTAAAACTGGCCGTTCCCGAAAGGGTCGGATAGTACCCGGCCTTTCCCTGTTTTAGGTATGCCTCGGCCGCCACTACGTTTTGCAGGGCAATCCTGACATCAATGTTGTTGTCCAGACCTTCTTGAATGTAGGACTTTAGCTGTTCGTCTTTGAAGAGGTCCGTCCAAGAAACATCCGCCATGGAGACACTGTCCTGTGGCAGATTGTCCGTTCTGTACAAATTCTCGGTTTCCACCTCGGGCCTGGAATAGTTTTTTGCCACAAAACAGGATTGGAGCAAGAGCGGTACTGAAAGTACTAGGGTGAATTTATATATGGATTTTATTTTCATTTTTTTAAGCTTTGTAATTAAGCATTGTTTACTTCAATGGATTCCGGTTTTCCCGATATGCGTTCTTGCAGGGCTTGGAACACCACAAATAGCACAGGTACCACGAATACTCCCAAAATGGTACCTACCAGCATCCCCCCAACAGCGCTAACGCCGATAGATTGGTTACCGATGGCCCCGATACCTGATGAAAGTGCCAGGGGCAGTAGACCGAAGATGAATGCAAAGGAGGTCATCAATATTGGACGTAGCCTGGCACGCGCGCCGTCTGCAGCGGCATCGAACAGTGATAGACCTGCCCGTCTACGTTGGAGTGCAAACTCCACTATCAAAATGGCGTTCTTGGCCAAAAGACCGATCAGCATGATCAATGCAATCTGGAAATAGATATTGTTCTGCAAGCCCGCCAAGTTGATGAAAAGGATGGCTCCTGCAATACCAAAGGGTAGTGACAACAATATGGAAAGCGGTAAAATATAACTTTCATACTGTGCGCTCAGCAAGAAATATACGAACACCAAGCTCAAGATAAATATGAGGATGGTCTGGGAACCTGCATTGCTCTCTTCCCTTGTAAGACCGGAATAGTCATAAGTATAGGAAGTCGGCAATACTTGGGCCGCTACCTCTTCTATGGCATTAATGGCATCACCGGTACTAAACCCTGGATTGGGTACCCCGGTAATGTTCACTGAGCTCAAAAGGTTAAAACGCTGGACCACCTCTGGGCCATATATCTTTTTAAGGTTTACAAACTGACTTACCGCAACGGATTCACCATTGGCGTTCCTAACGAAAATATGGTTCAAAGAGTCTTCGTTCGCACGATCTTCTGGTTTGGCCTGTATCATAACACGGTACTGCTTACCGAATTTGTTGAAATCCGTGGCATAGATACCTCCAAAATACCCTTGAAGCGAATTGAAAATATCAGTAGCTGTCAGCCCTGCCATTTTTACTTTTTCGAGGTCGATTTCCAAATCGTATTGAGGGAAACCTGGATCGAACTGAGAAATGGCGTATTGAATTTCCGGTCTGGCGTTCAACGCTCCCAAAAATTGATTTTTCACATCGTTGATGGAATTCCAGTCTTCCCCTGTTTTACTTTGAAGTTGCACTTCAAAACCCGAACTGGTACCAAACCCTTGAATACTGGGAGGGGTAAAGTAGATGATCTCCGCATCATTGAAACCTGCCGTAATCCCATACAATCGTTGTAAAGTGGCATTTACTGAAAGTGAATCGGCGTCCCTTTCGCTCCAGTCCTTCAACTTCATAATGGAGAATGCATAAGACCCGGCACTTACACGGCTCAACAAACTGAAACCTGCCACGCTCATTCGTGCATCTATCACATCCATGGACTCATAAATGGAATCCAACTTCATGATGGTCTCTTCTGTTTTTTCGATAGTGGTCCCAGGGGGCATGCTCACGTTGGCAAAGATTATTCCACGGTCCTCGTCCGGCACAAACCCTGAGGGTGTCGATTTGAACAAGAATACTGCCAGCACACTGAAACCTGCCAATAGTGCGAGGGTGATCCATTTTCTTTTTACCAAATTACCAATGGTATTGGTGTACCTGTTGGTCATGGCCGTAAATCCAACATTGAAAGCCTTGAAGAACCGGTTCAGGAAATTGGATTTTTTACCTTTTTCATGATCATGCGGTTTTAAGAAGAGCGCTGCAAGGGCAGGACTCAACGTTAGGGCGTTCACGGCAGATATCAAAATAGCAACGGCCAAGGTAATACCAAACTGTTGATAAAAGACCCCGGAAGAACCTTGAATGAATGAAACCGGGATAAATACCGCGGACATTACCAAGGTAATGGAGATAATGGCCCCCGATATTTCCCCCATGGCATTTTTGGTGGCGGTTTTTGCGGAACTGGACCCATCTTCCAATTTGGCGTGCACTGCCTCTACCACCACAATCGCATCATCCACAACAATACCAATGGCCAAGATCATGGCGAAAAGGGTAAGCATGTTGATGGAATACCCGAAGAGTTGCAGGAAGAAAAAAGTACCTACAATGGCAACGGGCACGGCAATGGCCGGTATAAGGGTGGACCTAAAGTCCTGAAGGAACAGGAACACCACAATGAAAACCAAAATAAATGCCTCGATCAATGTCTGGACCACATGGTCTATGGATGCATCCAAAAAGTCCTTGGAGTTGAAAGGGATAACATAATCAAATCCTTTTGGGAAATCTGCCTTTGATTCTTCCAAAATAGTTTCGATCTGATCGATGATCTCTTTTGCATTGGAACCAGCTGTTTGGTAGACCCCTACGGCAACACCGGGATTACCCATACCGGAGTTCTTTCTTACGTAGCTTAAGGCTCCCAGTTCAATATCGGCAACATCCTTTAGCCTAAGGAACCCGCCACCTTCGGTAGTTTTCAGAATAATGTTTTCATATTCCTTTACTTCGGAGAGACGACCCTTATATTTTATCACATATTCAAAAATACCATCGGCGTTCTCACCAATTTTACCTGTGGCCGCTTCTGTGTTCTGCTCCCTTAAAGCAGCTTGAATATCAGCAGGAACCAAATTATATGCGGCCATTTTATCGGGAGATATCCAGATCCGCATGGAATAATCCTTGGCCCCAAATACGTTGACGTTACCAACGCCCTTGATCCTTTGTAACTGGGGGACCAAGTTGATTTTGGCGTAATTCTCCACAAAAGTGGCATCGTAATCCTCGTTTTCGGAATAAATGGAGAAGAACAGCAATGCACTGTTCTGTGCCTTTTGGGTGGTGACCCCGGTATTTATAACCTCTTGGGGCAAAAGGCTGTTAGCTCTTGCAACTCGGTTTTGAACGTTTACCGCTGCAATATCGGGGTCAACGCCCAACTCAAAAAATACGCTGATGTTGGCGGCACCATCGTTACTGGCGGAAGAGGTCATGTAGGTCATGCCCTCCACACCATTGATCTGTTCCTCGAGGGGGATTACCACACTTTTAAGCACCGTTTCGGCATTGGCACCGGTGTAATTGGCGGTTACCTGTACGGTCGGGGGGGCAATCTCGGGATATTGTTCTACGGGCAGTGTACTGAGTCCCAGAACACCCAATATCAAAATAATAACGGATATTACTGTGGAAAGTACAGGACGATCTATAAATTTTTGGAACATATATTCGTTGTTCTATAAATGATTGATAGCAATTATTGTTTTACAGGATTGATGGCTTGGCCACTCTTAAGTTTTGATACGCCTTCGGTCACGATGGTGGCCCCTGCTTCCAAACCTTCCTCTACGATAAACGCGGTATTGGTTTGAGCCTTTATTTGCAATGGCACTGTGCTGACCGAGTTATCATCATTGAGCACAAATACCATTTTGGTCCCTTGTAGGTCTACAGTGGCAAATTGAGGGATCACAAATACGTTTTCGTAATTGGACGGAACTTTTATTTTACCCGTACTGCCAGAGCTCAACAGTCGGTTGGGGTTGTCAAAATCCGCCCTTAGCGTTACGCTTCCTGTGGTTGGATTGATAATGTTGTTCACCATGGCGATTTTTCCTTTTTGTGGATAGGTTTGACCATTGATCATCACCAATTCTACCTCAGGGGTATTTTCAGACGAGCCGGAAGCTCCTTGATCGACCATCTCGCTTTTCATCTGCAACAATTCTTTTTCCGTCATGGAAAAGTATGCCCGGATGCTGCTTATATCGGATACAACGGTAAGCGGCGTCCCCATTGTACTGCTTACCAAGGCGCCTACTTTATAGGGAATTTCACCAATGTACCCGTTCACGGGACTAATTATGTTGGAATAGCCGATATTGGCGGCAATACTGCTGTAATTGCTTTTTGCCTGCTCCAACTGTGCCTTGGCGGTTTCCAATTGTACCTGGCTCACAATATTTTTTTCCACCAAAGGGACCAACTTGTCCACCTCTACCTTGGCAACATTTACTGCAGCCTTGGCGGCTTGGGCATCTTGGGAAAGCGTCTGGGTTTCCAACTTAAAGAGCATCTGCCCTTTTTTTACCTGCTGACCCTCTTCCACATATATTTTTTGTACAAACCCAGAAACCTTTGGCCAGATTTCAACATTTTGCACCCCTTGGATATTGGTTGAATATGAGTTGTACAAGGTGATGTCCTGCTTTTCTAGGGTGTTCACCTTTAGCGAGGGGGCCTGTGGTGCGGCAGCTTGTTGTTGCTGATTTTTGCCTCCACAGGAAACGACCAAAAGTGCACCTGTTGATACTAAGATTGATTTTATTGTTTTCATAGATGAACTAACGTTGTTAGGGTTATTGTTGTGATAATGGTTGTCGGATGGGTTCCTCATTTTAAAATGGATTCTAATTTTTCGATTGAATGTTTCAGGATGTTTTCATTTTCATTGACGTAATCCAAATACACTTGGTTCCTTGTTTGGCCTTCCTCATATTTTTTTGGGTTATTTTCTTTATGATAGTCCAAAACCAAGGTGATGATGTTTTTTTCCTTCTCTACCCGTTTAAGGTTTTCTTGAAGTTTGGAAAGAAAGAAGGTATTCTTCTTGGCGGTGGTAAAGTACCTTCTGCGATCACCGGACTTGGTAAAGTAAGTTACAAGGGCCATGTTCAGCAATAGGTTCAACGAGGTGGATATGGAGCTTTTGCTTGCTCCCAGTCTTTCCAAGCAGCCCTCAAAAGTAAGCCCGTCTTTATCCGTTAATATTAAAACAGCATAAATACGACCTGCCAAAGGGGGCAGATTGTGCTCTTGCTCCAAGTGTAGCCCTAAAGTTTCAATTATTTCTTCCTTCGTTTTTTCCATGGGATGGATTTTGAAGGCGCAAAAATACAATTGGTTCGAAACAAACCGAACCAATAGGGATTAAATTTTTGTTAAAAGAGAAATTTTATCTTATAAAGATATCGATCAATCCTTGGAAAGAATACCTTCCTTATCTATGATGGGGATTGTGGCAAGGCTGTCTTCGGTAATAGAGTATTTGGGAAATAGGAACCTTTTTTCTAACAGCTTGTTTTCGGCAAAAAAGGTGACAAAGAATTCATTGTTGAGAGTCAGAACCTCTTCTTGCAGAAATTCAATTTTTTTAAAGGACTTTGGCTCAACAACCCCGATGCCGTGGCGCATTGTAGAGGTTTTTTTATCCCCGTCAAAACCTTTGGAGACCACAATGGTCATATCTATGGAATCCGATCGGTTGTTTATCCCTTGTCGCGTAAAACCCTTTCCTTAAGGTGAGGGATGTAATCGCTTTTTAACCGGGGGTCTTTTGGTCCTCTATGTACTTTTTTACCGTTTCAAGGGGTGCGCCCCCGACACTCCCGGCAAAATAACTTGGGGACCAAAGAGTCCCTTTGTAATATTTCTTGGAAAGGGACGGATAATTCTGTTTCAACCTTCT
>JANSXF010000044.1 GCA_024743095.1 Flavobacteriaceae bacterium | reverse complement strand
GCAATGGCAAACCATAAGTCAGCATTAAAGAGAATCAGAAGAAACGAAGCAGTACGTTTGCGTAACAGGTATCAGCACAAAACTGTGCGTAATGCCATCAAAAAATTGCGTAACGAAGAGGATAAGAAAGCTGCCGAAGCTTTGTTGCCCACTGTAGTAGGTATGATAGATAAATTGGCGAAGAAGAACATCATTCACAATAATAAGGCTTCGAACCTTAAAAGTAAATTGATGACCCAGGTTGCAGCAATGTAATCGTTGTCCAATCACAATATGTAGAACGCCTCCTTATAGGGGGCGTTTTTATTTGGCCAAGGTCTACCTGAAGGCCTTTCTTTTGTGAACCACCACTCCAATCATAAAAGTGCCGTACATAAATAGGATAAATATCCAAAGGATGCTGCGTATGTTATAATTGACCCATATTTTAGGTGCTTCATACCCTATTATTATCAAAAAAGGGAAAAATGAATGGAAAACGGCAAGTCCCAAGCAGGTCCAGAACATTAAATTATGCCTACTTGGGTAGGGGGTGAATTCCACTTTCTTTTCTTTATAATACATCCATATATTGAATAGCAATACCATGGAGGCCACCAAATCTGCATAATACAGGTTGGAGTAAAATGGATCTTGGAAAAATAAGCTTATGGCATAGCTCAATAAACTGATGCCGCCTCCAATTTTAACCCATTTTTTATGTTTCGCATTCTGTAAAACCTGCCAAAATATATGGTAGAAGAACATAAAGGTTATAACAGAGTAAATGTTGTATATGATCACATTGTACCAATTGTACCTGTTATCGCTTACTACTTGAAACTCTTCATGGAACTTTATAAAATACCCCAATAACTCTGTTAATAGTGTGTACATGAGGTATATGGGATAATATTTTAAAGGAGTGTCAAAATAAGTCCGATAGCAAGCCATGGATATCAACCACACTATAAGATAGAAAGGGAGGATGTAGTGCTCTGTAATGAAGGTTAAAATTGCGTCCATCATCTATGGTAACCGTCCAATAGATAGACAGTGTCCTGGTTTTAGTTTGGTTGGGCAGTAAAAATAACAAAAAAGCCTCCGTTTTAGGAGGCTTATATTTTTGAAGTTTATACCCTATCGGAACGCTTTTCGCTTTCCTATTATCAAGCCTGTGATTATTAGGACATACATCGACAATATCCCGGATAGCAGTAACGGCCTAAAATAAATTTGGACTCCTATGTTCAATTTCAACAGGTAGATTATTGATATAATTGGGAAAATTAAGTAAAAAATCATAAGTCCGGTCGAAATCCAAAAAAGTAAACTATTCTTTAAAGAGAACGGACTTTCTTCTGTGTATTTTTCCCAAAAATAAAGTACCACAATATAGATCATTATAATGGAGCCAATAATGTGGGCATAGGTGGTCTGGTTGTGCAATGGATTGTAAGCTATGGCATTGATAATATAGGCTGCCACACAAAAAATGCTCAAGTAGCGTATTTGTTTTTTTAGGGCCGGTTTCTTTATTATTTTTCTGAAAACCTCGAAAAAGAAGAGGAAGAAGACAACCTGGTAAACATTGTATATAATTACATTGTGCCACGAATATCTGCCATCAGAAAAAAACTGAAAGTTATTGTTGTATTTGATTATGACGCCCAAGAGCTCTGTAAAAAAAGTGTATATGATTAACATGGGGAAGTATTTTAAAGGTGTATCAAAGTAACTACGGTACTTGAATACAGCTACTATCCATGTTATCAGATATAATGGAACATAAAAATGTTCTATCAGGTATTTAAAGAGCTCTTGAGGCATCTATGCTAAAAGTCTGTGTAAGGAGGTGGTCCCGAGCCACCATGATTCAAGTTCAAACTTGTATTTCCACGCTGAAATAGACTGGGCGCAAAACTGGCCTGTGCAGTGCTTGTTTCCCCTTTTTCATCCGTATCCCCATTGCTCACAACTCCTTTAATGGGCTTTGCCCTTCCTTCGGCATCGATATAGAATCCCTGCTCCTTGCCATCCATCATGGTGGTTGGTACAATAAAAATGGAATTTTGTCTTGGGTGTACCACTTTTTTACCATCTGGAAAATCTTTTTTATCAGGATAGTTGGCAAAATATAGCCGTAATGAAGCTACTTTAACACCGGCTTCCTTGGCTTCTTGTTCAACATATTGCATATACTGCTTCATTTCAGCATAGGTGAACGAGGTGAAGCGTGCCGGGATAAATTTTTCGTCGGAATTCCTTTCGGCCTCGAATTTCTCTATGATATCCAGCCTGTTTTTGGTGTAATTGTCGTACAATGATTTGGATTCTTCCAGGGAAATGATCCCCTCGGGTGGAGCAACTTGTTCTTGCCCGGGCTCGGTTGGTTCTTCTTTCTTAGGGCCTTGTTGACAGGCGCCCAATAACAGCAAAATTGCTCCAACAGAAGCAATTACAATGTTTTTGTTGTTTTTCATAGTTAAGTATTTAGTTCAGTTTTGAGGAAACCGGAATAAAGATATGCCTTTTCCGTAAATTGACTCAATAAAAAGCCCTTCAAAAACTTGAAGGGCTTGTAGTTGTATTATAAGAATTGAAGTGCGTTTTTACTCGTTCATGGTAAGCAAAAACTCTTCGTTGTTCTTCGTTTGCTTTATGCGTTGCTCCATAAATTCCATGGCTTCAACAGGGTTCATGTCCGCCAAATATTTGCGCATGATCCACATACGTTGGATGGTGTTTTCGTCCAACAACAAATCGTCTCTTCGCGTAGAGGAAGAAATAAGGTCGATGGCGGGGAAAATTCTTCTGTTGGAAATTCGTCTATCCAACTGAAGCTCCATGTTGCCGGTACCCTTGAATTCCTCAAAGATAACCTCGTCCATTTTGGAACCTGTCTCCGTCAATGCTGTGGCGATAATGGATAGCGAACCGCCATTTTCAATGTTACGTGCCGCACCAAAGAAACGTTTTGGTTTGTGTAACGCGTTGGCATCCACACCACCACTCAATACTTTTCCAGAAGCGGGTTGTACGGTGTTGTAGGCACGGGCCAAACGCGTAATGGAATCCAATAAAATCACAACATCATGACCGCATTCCACCAATCTTTTTGCTTTTTCCAATACAATATTGGCAACCCTCACGTGTTCTGTGGCTTCCTTGTCAAAAGTGGAAGCAACCACTTCTCCTCGTACGTTGCGCTGCATGTCCGTGACCTCTTCAGGACGTTCATCGATCAATAGGATGATTTGGTACACCTCAGGGTGGTTGGCCGCAATGGCATTGGCAATATCTTTCAACAACATGGTCTTGCCCGTTTTAGGTTGGGACACGATCATTCCCCTTTGTCCTTTTCCGATAGGGGAGAATAAATCCATGATCCTCGTTGAAATTGTACTTTGCTTTTCCGCCAATTTGAACTTTTCCTTTGGAAACAATGGGGTAAGGTGCTCAAAAGCTACCCTGTCACGAACCACTTGTGGGTCCAGTCCATTGATTTTGTTCACTTTGATCAGCGGGAAATATTTTTCACCTTCTTTTGGAGGTCGAATGTTTCCTAGGATCGTATCACCGGATTTAAGTCCGAACAAACGTATCTGGGATTGGGAAACATAAATATCGTCGGGAGAAGAAAGATAGTTGTAGTCGGATGATCTAAGGAATCCGTAACCATCTTGCATAATGTCCAGGACACCTTCACTCTCGATAATGCTATCGAACTCGAACTCTGGCTCTTTGTACCTGTTTTTCAGGTCCTTGTCAAAGTTGCTGTTCTTTTTGTCGTGGTGGGGCTTGTTGTTCTGGTTGTTTCTTCTATTGTTGTTCTGATTCTTTTGAGGACTATTATTGTTGCTATTGCTCTGTGGCTTATTGTCCTTTTTGGGTTGGGGACTTGGTCCTTTTGAATCGTCTTTTTTATTTCTGGGTTCTCTTTTTTGAGGGGCTTTATCACCACTTTCGTTAGCACTGCTTTTCTCCTCAGTCTTTTTTGGACGAGGTGTTCTGGCCCTTTGTGGTTTAGATTCAGGTTTTTCTTCGGTAGTCGCTGCTACAGTTTCCTTAACTGCTTTGGGATTGGAAGCCTGTAAGTCCAATATTTGGTAGACCAGGTCCAATTTTTTCAATGACTTGAATTTGGGAACATTAAGACCCTTTGCAATTTCTTGCAATTCAGGAAGCTTTTTAGCTTTTAGATCGGAAATCTCGAACATTAAGTAATGGAATAAGTTAAACTTGTGTGATTCTAAAATTTGAAGTAAAGTTATTTATGAATGCTACTGGAGAAAGAATTCCTAGGTAGGTGCTTGATAATAACGGGACAATATTACAAATAATTTTTTAAGAATAAGGCCTTAATTCCCAAAAAGACACCTATTTTTGCCATTCGAAATCGATTTTCACAATGATTCAACGGATACAAACGTTATTTTTGCTCATAGTAGGCCTAATTTCGGGCATACTTCCGTTCTTTATGAATTTGTGGGTGGAAATAGACGGAAAAGAAGTGTTTGCCCAGGATGAAGTGTTGGTGAGCCTTGTTTTTTATGCGGTGACCGTTTTGGCAGTCGTATCGATTGTAATGTACAAGAAAAGACAAAATCAATTTGTGGTGAACAGGTTGAATATGATATTGAACCTTTTTTTACTGGGATTTTTCGTTTATCGATCGCTAAGCTTATCCGGAGAGACTGTGGTTTCAGAGAAGGGTATTGGGATGCTGATTCCTGTATTTTCTATCGTTTTTCTGGTCCTGGCCAACAGGGCTATCAAAAAGGATGAAGATCTTGTAAAATCTGTTGATCGCTTACGTTGAACCTAACATCTTAGTAGTATTAGTGCGAAAAAACCCTGGCTTTGGCCGGGGTTTTTATGTTTTGGCTATCGTTTGCCAAGCTCGACAACCTCTAAATCCGATATTTTTTCCCCATCGATTACAAACCGGAGCATGGTGCGTACCTGATGAAAACCATGTTTTCCGCAAGCCCCGGGGTTCATGTGCAACAGCCCAAGTTTTTTGTCGTGCATTACCTTTAATATGTGGGAGTGGCCACAAATAAATAATTTGGGCGGATTGTTTCTGATCTCGTCCCGCACCCGAATATTGTATCGGTTGGGATAACCACCAATGTGCGTAATCCAGACATCGACCCCTTCGCACATAAATCTATTGTTTTCCGGAAATTCTTTTTGGATTAGATGGTCATCAATATTTCCGTGAACCCCTCGAACAGGTTTCAAGGATTCTAATTGGTCGGTAACGGATAGATTTCCAATGTCACCGGCATGCCAAATTTCATCGGCTTGTGCCACATATTTTAAAATGGTTGGGTCCATATGGCCATGCGTGTCGGAAAGCAACAGGATTTTTTTCATTTCGCTAAAAATATGCTAAAAACCAACGGTCAGATTTATGTTGGAAAGGATTCAATTATCTTTACGGGCTTAAAAGTAATCGATTCCTTTGAGATATTTCGTCCAATTTTCTTATTTCGGCAAGGCATATCATGGATGGCAGAACCAACCCAATGCCATCACCGTACAGGAGGTTTTGGAAAAGGCTCTTTCCATATTGTTGCGAGACAAGGTAGAGGTTGTTGGGGCCGGAAGGACCGATGCCGGGGTGCATGCAAGGGAAATGTACTGTCATTTCGATTTTGATGACATTCCGGATATGGATGATCTGGTTTACAGGTTGAACGCTTTTTTACCGGATGATATCGCAGTGCAGGCCATCCGTTCGGTTAATCATAAGGCGCATGCCCGGTTCGATGCCTTGGAAAGGACCTATGAGTATTGGATCGTAAGGGAAAAGAATCCATTTTTGTTCAATCATGCACACTTTGTAAAATATCCTTTGGATTTGGACGCAATGAACCTAGCGGCCAAAATACTGTTGGACTACACCGATTTTCAATGTTTTTCCAAATCCAATACAGATGTAAAGACCTTTAACTGTGATGTGAAGGAAGCATTTTGGACAACGGACAAAGAAAAGTGGGTGTTCACCATTTCCGCAGACCGTTTTTTGAGAAATATGGTACGTGCAGTAGTGGGCACCTTATTGGATGTTGGTTTGGGCAAAATGTCTTCAGGGGATATCCATAAAATTATCGCAAGTAAAGATAGGGGAGAGGCAGGAGTCTCCGTCCCCGCAAAAGGACTATATTTGACCAAGGTATTATATCCAAAAGAAATTTTTGATGAGCAAAAAGGATGATGTAGGAAAAGCGTTTGATTTTCGCTTGTTCGGGCGTGTTTTTTCACGGACCAGGCCCTATCGTGGTATTTTTTGGTTGGTGGCCATTGTGGCGGTGCTGTCCGCGGCCTTTGCCATCGGGATACCGTTGTTGGTCAAGGGCATCATCAATGAATCGTTGGAGAACAAAGATGCAGAACAGCTGCTCAATAATGTGTTGTTGATGCTTGCTTTTCTAATGGGACAGGTGATTACGCAGTTGTTGTTCAACTACTATGCTAATCTTTTGGGCGAATCTGTGATCCGGGATATTAGAGTTGATCTTTTTGAAAAGATGACCAGCTTTAAAATGACCTATTTCGACAAATCTTCCATTGGTGTGTTGGTCACTAGGGCCGTTGCGGATATGCAGCGAATCGGTGAGATCTTTAGTCAAGGATTTTTTATGATTGTGGCCGATGCTCTCAAAATGTTGTCGGCAGCCATCATAATGGTTGTTATCAACTGGAAGTTGGCCTTGATAGTTTTTGCGATTCTTCCAATCATTTTGATTGCCACGCGTCTCTTCCAACAGGCCATGAAGGTTGCTTTTGTAGAGGTGAGGGCACAAGTGTCCAACCTCAATTCGTTTGTGCAGGAACGTATTGCCGGGATGAAAATCGTTCAACTCTTCAACCGCGAGGAAATTGAAAAGGAAAAGTTCCGTGCCATCAACGAAAAACATCAGAACGCTTGGTTAAAAACAGTTTGGTACAACTCCATATTTTTCCCCATAGCTGAAATATCCAACTCCATTGGTATTGGTCTAGTGGTGTATTTCGGGGTGATTCAAAACATAGAAAACGTGGGGATGGACAACAAAGGTGCCATCGTAGCTTTCTTTTTCTTGATGGATTTATTGTTCCGTCCGCTTCGTCAGATTGCCGATAAGTTCAATACCCTTCAAATGGGGATGGTGGCGGCCAATCGTGTGTTCAAGATTTTGGATACGGACAGCCATATTGATGATAACGGAACCTTAGAGAAAGAGTACGTTAAGGGCGACATCGAATTCAAGGATGTACGTTTTGGCTACGTGCCCGATGAAGAGGTGCTGCACGGTATTTCTTTTGATGTCAAGGCAGGCGAGACCGTTGCCATTGTTGGAGCTACGGGGGCCGGAAAATCCACCATCATCAATCTGCTCAACCGATTCTACGAAATCAATTCCGGTAAAATCTTGGTGGACAATGTATGTTTGGACGATTATACTTTGAAGTCGCTCCGTTCCCATATCGCCATTGTGTTGCAAGACGTTTTCTTGTTCGCAGATACCATAGAGCACAATATTTCACTCCGTGATGAAAATATCTCTACGGAAGAGATAGAAGCAGCGGCCAAACAGATTGGGGTGCACGAATTTATTTCCAGTTTACCGGGCGGCTATCAATATAACGTGAAAGAGCGAGGAACCATGCTTTCCAGTGGCCAACGTCAATTGATTGCCTTTTTGCGCGCCTATGTGAGCAATCCAAGTATTTTGATTTTGGACGAGGCTACATCGTCAGTGGATACCTATTCCGAAATGCTCATACAACAAGCCACCGATAAGATTACCGAGGGAAGGACTTCAATTATCATTGCGCACCGTTTGGCGACCATAAAAAAAGCCGATAAGATCATTGTAATGGATTCCGGTAAAATCATTGAGGTCGGAACCCATAAGGAACTGCTGGAAAAAGGTGGCTACTACAATGATCTCTACAATGCCCAGTTTTTGGCAGAGGAAGTGGCTTGAGGTTAGTTTGGTGGTGGGGGTATAAATTCTTCGATTCTTATTTCTCCCGTTAAAATCATAATAAATGGGATTAAAATAGAGGTTAAGAGATAAAGTGCTCCCAAAACCATAAAGAATGAAAGTAACCGAGCTATTAGAGCCATACCTTTGGAGTCGGAAATCCTAATGATCGTATAGGTTGCATACAGAATCATGGTGAGTGTTCCGAAAAATGAAAAATAAATGTAATGTTCTGGTATAAAAAGTAATACGAGTACCGACGGGATAAAGCTAAAAAGACTAAAATGGGCCAAAGTGTACATGAAAATTGTTGTCCGCTCGGCAAAATTGTACCCTTTTTTATTGAAGCACAACCAGCCTGATATGGCCATTAGCGGAATATAAACTATGAAAATCAAGGCCTGATAATCCAAAATAAAACCCATTAATTTTTCCTGCAAAACCGTTTGCGTTTTTGTTTCAAAAGCATCGAATTGCATAAAATCGATGGACTTGGCCATCATAAACACTAATATTCCGGAAAGGGTCAAGGCTATACCTAAATAGCTTATGGGGTTTAAGTATTTTTTACGGAGTCCTTGAAGGTAGCCCTCAATAACAATTTCAGGTTTGGTGAACAAGTGGACAAAGGTGTTCACAAAGGTATTGTCCAGATTAAAATATCGGTCAAGTATATCTGTCCATAGGTTTTTTAAGGTAATCCTATTGCGAATTACTTTTGCGCCGCAAGCTGGACAATAAAGAAAATCTGTTCGCAGTCTTGCGTCACAATTTTTACAGGTCATTGCTCCAAGTCCTTTTTAATGCGTTTCACCAATTCCCCCTTGTTTTTAAAAGGAACAAAGTCACCATTTTTTATGTAGGATATGGATCCTGTTTCTTCGCTCACCACCAAACAAAGTGCATCTGTTTTTTCAGTGATTCCCACTGCGGCCCTGTGTCGCAATCCAAAACGAAGCGGAATGTTTCGATCGTTGGAAACAGGGAGGATCACGCGGGTGGCGGTTATGAAATTATCCTGAATTACGATTGCGCCATCGTGCAAGGGGCTGTTCTTAAAAAAGATGCTCTCCAAAATGGGCAGGGTTACCTTAATATCCATGGCATCACCAGTGGATTTTACAAAATCCAAGGAGTTGTTTCTTTCTATAACGATGAGTGCCCCTGTTTTGGATGTGGCCATTTTTTCGCATGCCCCAATAATAGACTCTACGTCCGTAGTGGTGGAAATGGTTTCTTGTCGTAGAAATTTAAAACGTTTGAGGAAGTGTCGCTTTGACGCAAAGTTGGTTGAACCAACCATCAACAGAAACTTTCGAATCTCTTGTTGGAACACAATGATCAGTGCAATCAGACCAATGTTCATAAAACCTCCGACCATACTGCTGATCATTTTCATTTGAAGCAACTCGGTAAGCTTCCAAAGTGCCCAAACAATCACAATTCCGATAAAAATATTGATCGCGACCGTGCCCTTGACCAGTTTGTAAATGTAATAGAGGAGTGCGGCCACGAGGACTATGTCGATGATATCCGTAATCTTGAATTCGAGAAAATTTAAAAAATCCAACCGCAGCGTTTTTGTAAAATTAGCAAAAATCAAAGAACCTCAAATCAGAGCTCGCTCTCTTTTAAGGTCTCCACAAGTTTAACACATTCTACGGCTTCTTTTACATCGTGGGCCCGAATAATATTGGCACCTTTTAAAAGTGCTATGGTATGCAGGGCAGTTGTACCGTTCAATGCTTCTTGCGGTGATGATTTCAGTACTTTGTAAACCATTGATTTTCTGCTCACACCGATTAAGATGGGAAGTTCAAAGGTTTGGAACATATCCAAATGATTGAGCAGTGTATAGTTTTGACCCGTTGTCTTGGCAAACCCAAAACCTGGATCTATGATGAGGTCATTTATTTTTTTTGATGTGGTCTCTTTTATTTTTTCGGAGAAATAGAATCGGAGGTCATTGATTATATTTTCGTAAGTGGCTTCTTTTTGCATCGACTGTGGCGTACCTTTCATATGCATCATAATGTATGGGACTTGATGTTTGGCGACTGTGTCGAACATGGCTTGGTCCAAATTCCCTGCGGCAATGTCGTTAATAATAGCTGCACCGTGTTCAATACTTTCCGATGCTATTGTGCTCCGGAAGGTGTCCACGGAAATCAAGGTATCTGGAAACTTTTTCAAGATAAGATCGATAACGGGAATTATCCGTTTTAGTTCCTCACCTTCCGGAACGTGCTCTGCATCTGGTCTAGAACTATAAGCGCCAATGTCAATAAAGGTGGCGCCATGGGTGAGCATATATTCGACTTGATGTAGTATGGATGCTTCTTCCTTATACTTGCCGCCATCAAAAAAGGAGTCGGGCGTAAGGTTGAGAATGCCCATGACTTTGGGCGTTTTTAGGTCAACGAGCTCACCTTTGCAGTTTATGGTCATAAAAAATATATGCTTTGTTGGGTTTCATTATCTTTGACAAAGTGCCAATGGGCACAGATAAGTTGGACGAAATTTACGCAAATTAGCAACAATACATGCAGCAGACTTCCCAACAATACGATGAGGTGATACAAGCCTGTCGTGAATTGTTTTCTAAAAAAGCCAAGGATTATGGTACCGCTTGGCGAATCCTTAGGTTGCCCTCCTTGACAGACCAGATTTTTATTAAGGCACAACGTATTCGTGGCCTTCAGCGGAACGATGTGCGCAAAGTGGACGAGGGAGAGCGTTCCGAGTTTATCGGAATCATCAATTATTCGATTATGGCGCTCATTCAAATCAAAAAAGGAGTGGTAGAACAGCCTGACTTGACCCCAGAGGAAGCTATTGCGCTTTACGATGAGCAAGTCGCTATAACCAAGAAATTGATGGAGGACAAAAATCACGATTACGGAGAGGCTTGGCGCGATATGCGGGTAAGTTCGCTTACGGATTTGATCTTGCAAAAATTGTTGCGCGTAAAACAGATTGAGAACAACCAAGGAACTACTTTGGTGAGTGAAGGCGTGGATGCCAACTATCAGGATATGGTTAATTATGCAGTTTTTGCATTGATTCATTTAAAAGAAGAAGAATGAAATATTTGGTCTGGATATCAAGAATTATAGTAGGGGTACTGTTTATTATCAGCGGGCTGATAAAACTTAACGACCCCATGGGTTTCTCCTTTAAACTGGAAGAATATTTTAGCCCAGGTGTGTTGGACCTACCATTTTTGACCCCTTTGGCCTTGGCCATTTCCATCTTTGTGGTCATTGTTGAGGTCATTTTGGGCATTTTACTATTGATTGGATTCAAACCTAAATACACTGTTTGGAGCCTTTTGCTCATGATCGTATTCTTCACTTTCTTGACTTTTTATTCTGCATATTTCAATAAAGTAACCGACTGTGGCTGTTTCGGTGATGCCATTAAACTCACACCATGGGAATCCTTTACCAAAGATGTGATTCTGCTGGTATTTATTCTGATACTGTTTTTCGGTAGAAAGTATATTGCACCATTGTTCAGTTCCAAAGCCAATTGGATAATTGGCGGAGTATCGCTGTTGGCGTGTGCCTTGTTTGCCAATCATGTATTGGCCCATTTGCCTTCGGTGGATTTTAGGCCCTATAAAATTGGCGCCAACATTCAAGAAGGTATGTCAGTGCCCGAAAATGCACCAAAACCGGTGTATGAGTACGCTTGGCGCTTCAAGGTAGGGGGAGAAGAGCAAGTTTATTTGACCGAAGGAGAGTACCCCACAGTGGACGGGGAATTGATAGATGTGGAAACCACCCAGATTCAAGCAGGGTACGAACCGCCCATACATGACTTTACCATAGAGCAAGAAGGACAGGATTATTCAGCCGAGTTATTGGAAGAAGATAAATTGGTGATGGTTATCGCATATGATATGGCTAAGAGCAATCTTGAGGCATTTGAAGGTGTTGCCGAGGTGACCGCCAAAGCAAAACAAAAGGGATATAAAATTATTGGTATGTCCGCTTCGAGCAGTGATATGGCCGAGAAGATTATTGCAGCCTATGGATTGGATTTCGAATTCTATTTTACAGATGAAACAACTTTGAAGACAATTGTACGTTCCAATCCAGCTATTTTAGTGCTCGGCAAGGGAACCATTCAACAAAAGGTCCATTACAACGATTTTGAGGAACTGGAGTTCTGATAATGGAATCTAGAACAGGAAAGGACAAACACCAAACAGTATAACATAACAATAAATAACATGAGAACAAAGATTGTGGCAGGAAACTGGAAAATGAACAACAACCTTCAGGAAACAGAAGAATTGTTGGCCGAACTTTCCGCCAAACTACCCGATACCACTGCAGATGTAATTGTGGCCCCAACGTTTGTGAACCTTCAAGCCGCAAAACAGGCATTGCAGGATTCTAAAATACAAGTTGCGGCCCAGAATATGCATTTTGCAGAAAGTGGCGCTTACACCGGTGAAATTTCTGCGGATATGTTGCTGAGCTTGGATGTGGACGTAGTTATTCTTGGACACTCCGAAAGACGCGCTTACTTTGGTGAGGACGATGAACTTTTGGCCAAAAAAGTAAAAACTGCTATCGAAAAGGGTCTGAAAGTAATTTTCTGCTTTGGCGAAGAGTTGGAAGATAGAAAATCCGACAACCATTTTGCCGTAGTGGAAAGTCAATTAAAGAATGCTCTGTTTGATTTGGATGCCAGTGCCTGGAGCAAGATTGTTTTGGCCTACGAGCCGGTTTGGGCCATTGGAACGGGCGAAACTGCGAGCCCGGAACAAGCTCAGGAAATGCATGCCTTTATAAGAAAAACAATTGCGGAGGGATTCAATGCTTCCATTGCTGAAGATGTTTCCATTTTGTACGGGGGAAGCGTAAAGCCAGCCAACGCTGCCGAGATATTTTCCAAACCCGATGTGGATGGAGGTTTGATCGGGGGAGCTTCATTGAAAGCTGAAGATTTCTCGGATATTATCAAGGCAATCTAAACCAATACCCTTGATTTATCTCGAATATGATTTTAAAATAAGCCCGCTCCAACCTGCAACCGATATTCTGATTGCAGAGTTGGGGGAGGTGGGGTTTGAAAGTTTTGTGGAAAACGAAGCTGGACTTTTGGCCTATATTCTTAAATCCGATTGGAAAGAAAGTCTGTTGGATGACCTCTTCGTTCTTCAGAACGCTGATTTTGAAATAAAATGGACCAACAAGGAAATTGAACAACAGAACTGGAACGAGGAATGGGAGAAAAACTTCCATCCCATTGTTGTTGGTGAAAAATGCATGGTCCGAGCGCCTTTCCATAAAGCCATTGAGGTGGATTACGATATCGTGATCGAACCCAAAATGAGTTTTGGAACTGGTCACCACGAAACCACACATATGATGTTGCAACATATTCTTGACAATGATTTTCAAGGAAAATCGGTCTTGGATATGGGATGTGGAACAGGTGTGTTGGCTATTTTGGCCAAAAAACGTGGTGCTGGTGAGACCGAAGCCATTGATATTGATGAATGGTGCTTTTTAAATACCCAAGAAAATGTAGAGCGAAACGACTGCTCCGATATCAAAGCCTTTCAAGGCGACAGTAGTTTGTTGAAAGACAAAAAGTTTGATGTTATCCTGGCCAATATTAACCGAAATATCCTGTTGGAGGACATTCCCGTTTATGTGGATTGCCTTAAAAAGGAAGGGACACTTTTTTTAAGTGGCTTCTATTTGGAAGATTTGGATGCAATTTCTTCAAAATGTGATGCCTACGGTTTAGAATTTGAAAAAAATCTTGAGAAGAACAACTGGGTTGCGGCAAAATATGTAAATTAGGAAGAAGTAAACTTCGTTAACAAAATGAGTACTAGAGAAAAAGAGTTGGAGGGTGTCCTGGTGGAAGAGGAAATCACAAATGAGCACGAAATAGTTCTTTTTAACGACGATGTCAACACTTTTGACCACGTAATTACCACCCTTATCAATGTGTGTGAACATACGCCCGAACAGGCTGAACAATGTTCACTGATTGTACATTATAAAGGAAAGTGCACCGTAAAAACCGGTGAATACGCTTTCCTTGAGCCCAAATGCAGTAAATTATTGCAGGCAGGGCTAAGTGCGGAAATTATTTAGCTTACCCATTCCGTTTAAAGTTTTCCGTCTAAAACCAACCAACATTCCAAAAGCAAAAATTATGAATTATTTACTTTGATCTAGAGTTTCTTACCGCCCCACTTCTTTTACATTTAGCCTAAACAACCAAAAACCAACCCATAAACCGCCCATTTTTAAAAATGAGTGAATTCTTTAAGGCTGAATTAAAAGATCGTTTTTTGGAATATGCTCTTGAGCGGAGCGACTATTTTCAAATCCAGACCCTTTACGACGAATTTTTAAGACCCAGCTATAGTCTGGAATATGTGCAGAAATTGGTGCAGGAGATTCTTGCATACGATTCCAATCTTTTGGATGTTATGGGGGGGAACGGATTGGATATATTTATGCTTGCATCCACATCGAGCACAGAAGATTTCTTGGATGAAGGTGGATTCATGAATCTTTATGTTAAGGAAGAGGAGAAATGGGATAGTTTTCTTGGACAATTGTCGGGAATGCCAAAACTTACAAAAGAGGAGAAAAAACAGATCAAGAAAGCTACTCCCGATTTAAAGCGTGAAAAACTGATGCTTATGGGATTGATCTCTGCAGTTGCGGTAAGTTTTTTGTTCACTTTGATAAGCATCTTTAATGAGACACTTCTAAAGCCCGAATATGTTCCTGCAGATGAGTTTGAACGTAGAATGGAGCAATTGCGCGAACAATATATCCTGGAGAACAAGAGACTTCAACTCGATTTGAAAGAGGCGCAACGTGTACTGGATTCTTTGCAGGAATAAGCTTCGTATTGGCCGATGTTTTTTGGGCGCTTCCATTTGATGTCAAATCTTATGGTCAGGTAAGATTTGGTTTTTAATTATTTAACACATTTGATTTGATCAATATTTGAATCAAACTCAAAATATTTTGACAACTTGTTAATTTTTAAAGGAATAATGGATTTTTGATATGATGGGTTGAGCGGATTATTAATTTTTTGTTAAATTGATGCAGGCTAATTCAACAAACCATTGACACTTTCTTTTAGATTTCATTCTTTTATTAAGAAGGGAAGTTTATTTGCTATCTTTTTGATGGTACAATTTACGTTCTCTCAAAATGCATCCATTACCATTTCGGGTGATTCAAAAACTTCCTCTGAGTTCTTTGGGGAATTGGAGGACAAATCCGGTTATTCTTTTTTCTACCTCGATGATTGGATTGAAAATATAGAGGTGACAGGAAACTTTGTGGATGCTTCGATTACCGAAATTCTCCACATTGTTTTATCCGATACATCATTGAACTTTTACGTTCTGGAAGAAGAAAACCGGGTGTTTCTATTGCAAAACACAGTAGTTTATGATGAGCTTCCACCTAGTTTCTATCGGCAAAATGATTCAACAGGGGGAGAGCAAGAGGTGATGGCCCGAGGGAATCTTCCACCACCAACATTCTATAATGATGAAGTATCCCAAACCAGAGAAAACCTCCCAGTGGTCCGTGTTGGACGAGCAGATGAACAGAATCTTAAGTCGGCCTATAAATTGTCGGGCCGGGTGGTAAATGCCCAAACAGGTGCTCCCATACCAGATTTGGCCATTAGGGTGCAGGAAAGCGGACGTGTTGCCGTGACCAACGAACAAGGGGAGTATGAACTTATTTTACCGGCCGGGTATAATGTGATAGCTGCCAGCGCCATGGGAATAAGGGATTCGGAACAAGAAGTGATCATGTACAACGATGGAACCTTGAACCTTCAATTGCAAGAAAGTTTGGAACAATTACAGGAAGTTGTGGTAGAGGCAGATGCCGTAAGCAATGTAGAGGATGCCGTATCCGGTAGTGAGGAGATAAGCTCGGAAGGGTCAAAGGATATTCCACTTGTATTGGGGGAACGGAACATTTTGGAGGTGGCCAAGGCACTTCCCGGAATTTCATCGGCAGGCGAAGGTGCCACCGGACTGAATGTCAGGGGGGGCAAAACCGATCAGAACTTGGTGTTGCTGGACGACGCCGTTATTTATAACCCTACCCATTTTTTTGGCATATTTCAAGCCTTGAACCCTTTTACCACAGAAAAGGTAAATATCTATAAAGGTGCACCGCCGGTAGAGTTCGGGGGGCGACTTTCTTCTGTATTGGACATTGAGACCAAAAACGGGGATACCGAAAAAATATCGGGAGAGGGATCCATTGGACCGGTTACAGGTAATTTGGCTTTGGAAATGCCATTGAAAAAAGGAGTTTCTTCATTGATGATCGGAGGTAGGGGGGCTTATGCCGACTGGATATTACAATCCTTGGACGAGGAATCCCTGAACAACAGTGAGGCATCATTTTTTGACGGTATCATAAAGTACCATCATAAATTCAATGAAAACAGTGAGATCAGGGGGACGGCTTATTACAGCAAGGACAATTTCAGCATCACTTCAGATTCACTTTATAATTACAGTAACAGATTGGGTTCGGTTCGCTGGGCGCACAAGCTTGGCGAAAAAACAACGGGAGTGTTGACAGCGAGCAATAGTAATTACAATTTTGGTATTGATTATGAGGGGGAGGGCAACAGCAACTTTGAATTGGATTATAGTATCAATGAATCGGAACTCCGATATAGGTTGAATACCCGTTTGAGCGATGCGCATACAATCGATTACGGGCTTTCTGCAAAATATTACGCAGTGCAACCAGGAAATGTTGAGCCCAAGGATTCCGATTCCAACGTAGAGCCCGTTTCCGTCGATCAAGAGCAGGCCTTGGAAGGGGCGCTCTTTATTGGTGATGAGTTTAAAGTGTCCGAGAGATTGCTGTTCAATGTGGGCGCGCGGTACGCTTTTTATGCGGCCATGGGAGAGGCAACACAAAACACCTACCAAGAGGGTGCTCCCCGGAGCGAGACCACCGTTCAGGATACCATTGCTTACGGCAGTGGTGAATTCATCAAAACCTATGGAGGGCCGGAGGCTAGGGTTTCGGCGAGATACTTGTTTGCTCCGGACTTTTCAATAAAGGCAAGTTTCAACAATTCCTATCAATTTATCCATACCCTGTCCAACAACACAACCGTTTCGCCTATTGATACTTGGAAACTATCGGACTTGAACATTAAACCTCAAAAGGGGTATCAGGCCACTTTGGGGCTCTTCAAAAATTTTAATGAAAACATGTACGAGTTGAGCCTGGAGGGCTACTACAAACGAATGGATGATGTACTCGATTTTAAAACGGGAGCAGACCTGTTGCTCAATGAAAATGTGGAGACCGAAGTACTTCAAGGGGAAGGAAAGGCCTACGGTGTTGAATTTCTTTTAAAGAAAAACAGGGGTGACCTAAACGGATGGGTCAGTTACACCTACTCCCGATCTAAATATAGATTTGATGGGGACACCAGTGAGGAACGCATCAATAATGGGGAGTTTTTTCCATCCAATTTTGATAAGCCCCACGATCTGAGCGTTATTGCCAATTACAAGTTTACAAGACGGTATAGCGTGTCGATGAACTTTGCATACCAAACCGGTAGGCCCATTACGTATCCCGTGGGAACTTTTAGGTTCAACAATTCGGATTATGTCACTTTTAGCGATCGTAACAAATTTAGGATACCCGATTATTACCGTTTGGATCTGGGAATCAATATTGAGGGCAACCACAAAAAGAACAAATTGGCCCATAGTTTTATCACCATTCAAGTGTACAATGTGCTGGGCAGAAACAACCCATACTCTGTGTTTTTTGTAACAGATGATGGAGAGGTAAAAGCGTTGCAGAGCTCCATTTTCGGAGTGCCGATTCCTTCCATAACCTATAATTTCAAGTTTTGATGGAATGTAAAAGAGGTTTTTATATTATCCTTGTAGGCCTAGTGCTCCCAACAACCCTCGGAGCATGTTTGGATGAACTCGAAATTGAAACACTTGGAGAGGAGGAACAAACTGCCGCCTTGGTCGTGGAAGCCGTTTTAACGGATCAGGTAATCACGCAAAAGGTGTATTTGAGCCGCAGCAGTCTTCGTTTGGACCTTGAGACGGACACCATTTATAATCCTTACATTCCTTTGGGAAGCCGGCCCATTGATTCAGTGGATATGGAAGCCGGCGCCACCGTTCGCGTAATGGGCGATAATGGCGTGGAGTACCAATTTACCGAAGGTGACGAGGGCATTTATTTTTCAGACGAACCTTTTGCTTTGGATTCGGGAGTTGGTTATACCTTGGATATTACGACCAGAAATGGACTGGAATATGAATCGGACCCTTTGGTTGTGGAAGGGAAGTCCCAATTGACCAATGTATATGCGGAAAGGGCCATAAGCGATACCGGGGAAGAGGGAATCGCAATCTATGTGGATAGCCGACCACAAGAGGGAAACACACAATTTTATAGATATACTTACGAAGAAACCTACAAAGTAGTATCTCCCTATTGGGTTGGAGTTGACTTTGAACTAACAAATTATGATCCTTGCGCCCTTCCTTTTCCTACCTATGATTTGGAAATTGTGCCCAGAGAAGTACAAAATCAAGTATGTTATAATACAGTTTCTTCAACATCAATAGAACAATTCAGTACGTCGGGTAGCCCGGAAAGGGAGATTTCCAAACACATGGTTCGATTTATCGGGAAGGATAATTTTATTATTTCCGAACGCTATAGCATTTTGGTGCAGCAACAGGTGCAATCTTCCGATGCGTATTCATTTTATGAGACGTTGAAAAATTTTTCCAAATCAGATAATATTTTTTCCCAAATTCAGCCAGGTGCCATCATTGCCAATGTGAATAGGAAGGATGGAAACCAAGAAAATGTGTTGGGATATGTTGAGGCGGTAGGGGTATCGGACCAACGACTTTTTTTTGATTTTGATGATTTTTTTCCTGATGATGAGCTTCCTGTTTTTCCTTTTAATTGTAATATCTTAACGGCGCAAGAATCACATCAATCTTATTGTAATCCCAACCCGAACCCTAGTCGATGCGCCTTATCCTTAATAGAACGAATAGACCTTGGGGTTGTTAGTTATGTCTCTCAATATGATGAGGATTTGGCTCCGCTTGGGGAATGTGTAGGCCCATATGTGTTTGTCCCACGAATATGCGGTGATTGTACCCTCTTGGGAAGTAATGTTAAACCTGATTTTTGGATAGAATGAACTTGTTAAAGTACATATGGGCTTTGGTTTTACTGTGCTGTATATCGGCATGTTTGGATGAACTCGAAATTGAAACACTTGGAGAAGAGGAACAAACTGCCGCCTTGGTCGTGGAAGCCGTTTTAACCGATCAGGTGATCACGCAAAAGGTGTATTTGAGCCGCAGCAGTCTTCGTTTGGACCTTGAGACGGACACCATTTATAACCCCTATATTCCTTTGGGAAGCCGGCCCATTGATTTGGTGGATATGGAAACCGGCGCCACCGTTCGCGTAATGGGCGATAATGGCGTGGAATACCAATTTACCGAAGCAGACGAGGGTATTTACCTTTCCAATGAGCCTTTTGCTTTGGATTCGGGAGTTGGTTACACCTTGGATATTACCACCAGTAATGGTACGGCATACGAATCGGATCCATTGATTGTGGAAGGAAAGTCCCAATTGACCAATGTATATGCGGAAAGGGCCATAAGCGATACCGGGGAAGAGGGAATCGCAATCTATGTGGATAGCCGACCACAACAGGGAAACACACAATTTTATAGATATACTTACGAAGAAACCTACAAAGTAGTGGCGCCCTATTGGTTGCCGGTCGATTTTGAGCTCACTGGGTATGATAATTCCGTTTTTCCTCCCCTTTTTGATTTGAACATAGTGGAACGGCAAGTGCAGAATCAAATTTGCTATAACACCGTTCCGTCCACGCTCATAGAGCAATTTAGTACAGCACGAAACCCAGAAAGGGAGATTTCCAAACACATGGTTCGATTTATAGGGAAGGATAATTTTATCATTTCCGAACGCTATAGCATTTTGGTACAACAACAAGTCCAATCTGCCGATGCCTATTCATTTTATGAGACCTTGAAAAGTTTTTCGCAATCTGACAATATTTTTTCCCAGGTCCAGCCAGGAGCTCTTTATGCGAATGTACGTAGAAAGGACGGTGCAAATGAAAATGTTTTGGGCTACGTGGAAGCGGTGGGAGTATCCGACCAACGACTGTTCTTCAATTTTGATGATTTCTTTTCGGATGAAGAACATCCCGGGTTTCCCTTTAATTGTAACCCCATGACGGCAAAAATATACAATGAACCACCTCCTCCTGCCTGTCCGGAAGATTTATTGAGTAGGTTGGATAAGGAGGTTGTCACTTACTATGGACCATATGATGAAAGTTTGGTGCCCAATGCATCCTGTCCTGGTCCGTACATCTTTGTGCCCAGGATATGTGGTGACTGTACCCTGTTGGGAAGTAATGTTGAACCTGATTTTTGGATAGATTAAAAAACATGATTTATGAAAAAACAATGGGTAACATTTTTGGTTCTTGCAGCTTTGGCCTTGCCGGTCCATGCTCAATATGTGATAAGTAGTGCAGAGGAATTGGAAAGCCTAAAAAGATTGCCGCAAGAAAAGGTGTATTTGCACCATACCGGGCCTATTGTGTTCACTGGCGAATATCTGCATTATGCATTTTATTGCTTTAATGCACAGAACAACCGTGCCAGTAATGTAAGCTTTGTTGGATATGTGGCCTTGGTCAATCAAGCAGGTGAATATGTGGTTGAACAGAAAATAAGGATAAACAAAGGGAAATCACAAGGAGATTTTTTTATCAATACCGATGTGCCTTCAGGTAATTACAAATTACTCGGTTATACCCAGTGGATGAAAAACAATGGTATGGAACAGGTGTTCAAGGATGATTTGGTGGTCATCAACCCTTATCAGGTAGATCAATCGGAACTCTTGTCGGATAATTGGGAACAAGAAAAAATATTATCCGAAGCAGTAAACCAACCTATCGATTCTTCCGTGGTACAGATTAAACTGTCGCAAACTGACATTGGAACACGGGAAAAAGTCACTTTAACCCTAAAAAATTACAAGGCACAATTGGGTTATGGAAATTATACTTTAAAAGTGCAAAAGAAAAGCGAGATGGCAGTAAAACCCTCTGAAAACGCTATCTCGTATGCCAATTCATATTTTGGGGCCAAGGGCGAATTGGATAAAAATGTAGGCGATAGTCTTTTTCTGCCCGAACAACGTGGCGAACTTTTGTTTGGTAAAGTAACCGATGTGGGAGGGAATCCTTTGGCTGGCACTAAAATGGTGGTTTCAGTTCCTGGGGAAGAGTTTTTGCTCAAATTCGCCACAACGGATAGCAATGGTAATTACTATACCTATCTAAGAAAGGACTATAAGCAGGATAGGGCCATTATGCAGGTAGCCGAAAATGCCCAAAATGTGGAGGTGATTCTAGGGAAGGCCCCAAATATTGATGCTTCAGGATTGACATTTGGTAAATTCTATCTAAAACCGGGATATTCTAATGTAATAAAACAAAGAAGCATACATAACCAGTTAGAGAATCAGTATTTTTTCGTAAAGCCCGATTCGGTATTATTGGGGACTCCTATCGATCCTTTCGACGGTGGGATGCCACAGACTA
This sequence comes from Flavobacteriaceae bacterium, assembly GCA_024743095.1. GTDB lineage: Bacteria > Bacteroidota > Bacteroidia > Flavobacteriales > Flavobacteriaceae > Flagellimonas. The sequence continues at coordinate 14,944 of JANSXF010000044.1, read as the reverse complement.
TAAATTTGGATGATTTTACGCGTTTTCCCACTTTTCAGGAAACACTTGTTGAAGTACTCAATTATGCGGGGTACAGAAATAATCCTGATGGCAGTGATTATATTCGGATAGCCCAAGATTTTGAAACGTACAATGAACGGGCCAATGATTTTCCTGCCATTCTGTTGATTGATGGAGTCTATATTCCGGACCATGAAAAGGTGAAGAATTTTGATGCAAAGCAAATTGAATCCATCAGTCTGGTACGCGATCAATTTAGAATGGCAGGAAAGGATTATCAAGGAATGATGTCCGTGAAAACCAAAGACGGAAACTATTTTGAGGATTATGCGCCCGAACATGGAATAAATGTTTCTATAAAAAAAGCCTCTCCTCAAAAGAACTATTTTAAACAGCGATACAATGTGGAAGGCTTAAAAGGAAAGCGTATTCCGGATTACCGTAGAATCCTATTATGGGAACCACATATTGAGATTGCCGGCGAAGATTCACAATTTGAGTTCTATACTTCGGACCTACCGGGTGAGTTTGAAGTTGTCTTGGATGGATTTACTACCTATGGGAAACCAATTTCTGTTTACAGCACGATTGTGATTGAAGATGATAGCCAATAATTGTATTTTTAAAGAGCAACTAAAATAGTACCACATGAAACACTTTCTTCATATTATTCTTTTGGCAGTCATGGCTGTTTTTACGGTACCGGACGTATTGGCTCAGGAGAAGTTTGATTCCGAGATCGTATCCGACCTTCAAAAAGCACAACAGTATGCTTTCGGTGTGAGCGAAGAGCGTCATTTTAGGGGAGTGTTGGGTTTGTACGATAAACTCTTGGCAAGCGGTGTAGGAATTACCGATTATGAGATTGTTGCAAAGGGCAAGTTTGTTAAGAACTTGGTCAAGGGTTCCGAGTTGGAAGCGTTATATCAGAAGTATAAAGGCAAAGTTCAAGTGAGTGTATGCAGTGTTGCCATGAAAAAACTGAGTGTTTCGGAAGACCAATTAATCCCTGGGATGGAACCTGTTGCCACATGGACTGTTAGGATACTTCAATTACAGGCCAAGGGTTATAATGTGCTAACGTATTGATTCTTTGGTTAGAAAGTATGGAAAACAAAAAACGCCGCAGCAAAGTTTGGCGTTTTTTGTTTGTCTGTGACCGCGGCAGGATTCAAACCTGTCTTGTAAGTGTCTGTTTTTACAAGGGTTCTAGAATGTCAAAGATTAAGAGGTAGCCTAATAGCTACCTTTTTAATTGAACTAGATTGTTGCATTAAGAGTTTCATTCTTTGATAAAGGTATAATAAATACCTACAAAATCAACAAAATAATATTTGCATTTACTACCTCTTCCTTCCATTTAAAATTTCACATAGTCTTTTTAATTCACTTACCGAGCCATCGCCGTCACTCTTTTTTTGACAGCAAAACAACAACATTCAGATTTGAACAACGGCATAAATCAGGCTCATACTTCGCTCTTTTTTATACGTCTTATCAAACCTGAATATTGAATCACTACAAGCATCAAAAAAAGGTAACAACGAAGGCTCTATGGGAAGTAAATCAAAATATAGAACTATGAAATCATTTCAAAATATCCAAAAAGGAAGTGGCGCTAAAAATCAAAAAAGGAAAACACTCTGGATATAATAAGTAAATCACTTTTAAAAGTCCTGAATGGTTCAGGCAAAATAACAATTATTAATTTTTAAATATTGCATTATGAGTACTATTAAAAATCATGTACAGTTAATCGGAAACATTGGGCAAGACCCAACCATTACAAATCTTGAGAGCGGTAAGAAAGTAGCCCGTTTTTCATTAGCGACCAATGAGCATTATAAAGATGCCAAAGGAGAAAAACAAACAGACACCAATTGGCATACCGTTGTGGCTTGGGGCAAGACCGCAGAAATCATTGAAAAGTTCACTACCAAAGGAAAAGAAGTTGGCGTAGTAGGGAAACTTAAAACTAGGAGCTATACGGCTGATGATGGCAATGAAAGATATGTAACAGAAGTGGAAGCCAATGAAATCCTATTATTGGGAAGTAAGTAAAAAATAAAGAGGGTGTTTCCGTTCAAAGCTACACCCTCTTTTTCATTATTTAACCTTAACAGCAAAACAATGAAGAACAAAGTTAACGAAATAAAAGTAAGTTATACAGGAGGAATTAAATCTGAATTTTGGCAGAAGATAAATTCCTCAAAAGATGCCGCAGAATTACTCTTTGAAGATTGGGATAAGAACACCATAGCACTACAGGAATCATTTAAGGTCGTACTGCTCAATAACAATAATAAGGTCAAAGGGATTTATCACATCTCAATGGGAGGGATTACAGGAACTCTAGTAGATATTAGAATCCTTTTTGGGGTCGTTTTAAAATCATTGAGTGTGGCAATTATTTTATGCCATAACCATCCTAGTGGAACATTGGTAGCCAGTGATTCAGATAAAAGGCTGACACAAAAAATAAAAGAGGCAGCCGAATTATTTGACATACGGGTGTTGGACCATTTAATCATGATACCCGATGGAGATTTCTACAGTTTTGCCGATAACGGATTGTTGTAACTTAAAAGTACGGTTATGGTCTATTTAAATTATAACAATCTTGATGAAGCCACACAAGAACGTTTGCTTTCCATGTCCAAAGAGGAAGTGGAAAACAGGCTTGGTGAGCAACTTAAGAACTATGCCAGGAAACACTATGTAAATTATCAAACCCTGTTGGAATAAGAAGCGATACGAAATCTATACAATTATAAGTATGTTTTCAATATCTGAACATCAAATCACGACAAACAAGCCCTTTTATTATGAAGGGCTTTTTTTATGTCCAATTTCTTAAATACCATATCTTTACAGGGTTGAAAAGGCATGCTTTTCAATGGTCATCATCTCCCCATGTTTGGGTTTGATTTGACTTTCCGTGATGACCGAATTCAATTAAAAAGAAATAGAAAAGGCAACTGACCTTGGTCAGGTTGTTCGATAAATTTTGTCCCTGCGGGACGAATTTGGAGAAGCAAGAGGGTAACACGCAGAGCGGTGTTAAGTGTTTGGTTTATTTACGCAATCCCTTTGTTTATAAGGGATTGAAAAGTAATCAGGAAATGAAGGGCTGGACGTTTTTTATGAAAAAACAATGCCAGCCCAATAAAATCAAGGAATTTTTTATGAAAAAATGGACAAGGGATACGAAAAAGAAGGTTTTGCAGGTATGCGGATAAAAATGTCCGTGGCCAAAAAGTTCAGGAGGTTCAGTAAATCGTTTGGAAAATCCCAGTCCTTGACATTGTTGGCCATGATTGATTTTTTTGAGGTCAATGGAGTTTCCCCCAAGGATCGTTTGGGAGCGACCATTTCCAGTTTAAAACATCAAATGAAACAGCGTTTCAATGCCGTCATTGCCATTATAAGGGACATTGAAAAGAACCAGACCAAGCCCACCAATGCGATGCTGGAACTGCTCTTTCAGGAAAGCTCAGAGGATACCGAGCCTCTCGAAGAGTTTTTTGAATTTGGACAACAGGAACTGATTACAGAAAATGAGGAGCTGGACTATTATAGGAGTAGGTATGAAGAAATGCAACAAGAGTACCATGCAAAAAAAAATGATTTGGAGAGGGTCATCGATAAGACCATTTATGTAAAAGGCAGTTTTGGAGGAGGTTATTTAAAACTGGATTTGAGCAAAGAAGAATTTGAAAATCTAAAGCAAAAAACAAAAAATGTACGTAACAATAACCAAGCAGAACATGGAGGGTAAACACTCACAAAGTGTTGCCGATTTTGTAGCCTATCTAGAAAAAGAAAACGAAGGGAAAACAATCAGTGATATGGAGCACTTTTTCAACCAATATGAAGAGGAAATATCCAGTACTGAAGTCATACAAGAAATTGATGGCAATACTGCCAAGCTCAAAAAAATAGAACCCAAGTTTTACTCCATTACGATCAATCCAAGTGCCAATGAGTTAAAACGATTGCAAGATCATTCCGAAGAGTTGAAACAATATACTCGGGAATTAATGAAAGAGTATGCCAAGTCCTTTAATCGTGAAATAGACGGACGGGCTGTCAGTGTGGATGATATAAAATATTACGCCAAAATAGAGCACCAACGTACCTTTAAGGGAACGGACAAACAAATTCAAGAAAACCAACCCTATGCCACTAAAATACTGGAACTCAAAAATGAAATCAGGAAAATTGAGCGTGGAGAATTAGAGGGAAACATAAAACAATTGCAAAAGAAAATTACTCAACTGGAAAAGGACGCTCCTCACCAATTGAATGGTAAACGAATTGTTCGTGGAATGCCCAAGGAAGGTTCCCAAAGCCATATCCATATCATTGTAAGCAGAAAGGATATGTCCAACAAATATAGTCTGTCCCCTGGAAGCAAGTACAGGGCTTCGGAAGTAATGTTTAAAGGGAAAAAAGTACAACGTGGTTTTGATAGGGATAAATTCTTCAAGGCATCCGAAAAGACTTTTGATAAGTTGTTCCAGTACAAGCGGAATTATGTAGAAACTTATACCGCACGTAAAGCATTTCTAAAAGACCCTAAACTGTATTTTTCGATGTTATCGGGGTTGCCTGCCAATGAAAAGGCAACAGCCTATAAATTGCTTGCCAAGTCGGGAGTGCCCTTGATGAACATTCCTACGAACCAGGTACAATTGGCCTTGAAGGCCCTCAACAAGCTCAAAAAAGGAATCGATAAGGCCATTCAATCGGGATCTATCGGAATATGACCATATCAACAGCGCATATCGTTCTTTTTATTATTGTACCCTTATTGTTCATAGGTACGGTTGTGTACGTATTTTTTTTTCATGAACAAAGTATGGCCACAGCTGAAAAATATCAAGTCCATTTTAAATTGAAACATGGAAAGTTTAAAATAGATAATATCAAGAGAGGGGCGTCTGTAATTGGTTCAGCAGGAAGCGGAAAAACTGAAAGTGTGATTTACAATTTCCTTCAACATTTCAGCACACATCAATTTTGTGGAATACTGCATGATTATAAAGATTTTGAATTGACGGAAATAGCCTATCCTTTGTTTAAAGAGAAAGGAGTAAAATTCTATACAATCGCCTTTGATGAAATTCATTATCGGGTAAACCCTATTGCACCAAGGTATTTACCCAACGAAGAGAGTGTCCATGAGATTTCCAAAGTGCTCATTGAAAATCTTTTGGGCTTCGATGAATTCAGTACCAACAGTACTTCTAAATTTTTTAATGATGCCGTGGAAGGTTTGTTGGGGGGATTGATTTGGAAACTTAAAACTACCTATCCTGATTTTTGTACACTTCCCCATCTAATTGCCATTTTTCAATCTATGACCACGAAGAGATTGGTTGCTTTTCTAAGTTCAAATCTTACCTCGAAGAGTATGGCAAGTGCCTTTATCAATGGTATGGATTCGGACAAACAAACGGCAGGGGTAAAAAGCACTCTGGCGAATGCATTTAAAAAGATAAGCTCTGAAAAACTGTTTATGGTTTTATCCAAAGATGAAGTGCCCCTGAACATTAATAACAAAAACAACCCTGCGATCATCTCTATTGTGAACAACCCAAAATATGAATCCGCATATTCTCCGATTATTGCTACAATTATGCATACGGTAATCAAACAAATGAGTGTAAGAGGGCAACAATCATCCTTTTTAATAATGGAGGAAGCACCAACTATAAAACTACCCAATATGCACCGTATTCCTGCAACGCTTCGAAGTTATGATATTGCCACTATTTATGTAATGCAGGACAAGATTCAGAATGATATGCTCTATGGAGAAAAAGCAAGTAAAGCCATATTGAGCAATTTGTCCTACCAATTTTTTGGTAAAGTCAACGACCCGGACACTGCAAAATATTATGAGCGTTTTTTTGAAATCATTAAAACCCCAACTAGGAGTATTAGTAAAAATAGTGGGTTGAGTTTTGAAAGTCGCATTACCAAAGGTGAAAGAGAAGTTTCCAAGCGTAGGGCAGAAGTTTTCTTTCAGCTAAAGCAAGGAGAGTTTATTGCTTTTGCTGATGGTAAGGACAAGAAAGTCTTGTTTAAACTTCAGCAGATAAAAAAAGAAATATCTAAAAGAATAAAACTTTATTCCGAAGAGGATTTACGCTTAAATTTTGAAAAAATCTATAGGGAGATAAAAACGATTTTTAAAGCTTAGACTTTTATGAATTATGAATAAACTCCTCAGCCTTCTCAACCATTTTAATGCTTCCACATATAAACGGTACTCTTTCATGTAATTCAGTCGGTTTAATGTCCAAGATGCGTCTATGACCATTACTTGCTTTCCCATTAGCTTGTTCTGCAATAAATGCCATAGGGTTACACTCATAGAGCAATCTGAGTTTCCCATTGGAAGCAATACTGCTTTTTGGATACAAATAAATCCCACCTTTAATCATATTTCTATGAAAATCGGATACCAAAGATCCAATATATCTAGAAGTATAAGGTCGATTACCTTCTTCTTTTTGGCAATATTTTATATACTCTTTTATTCCATATGAAAAATGAGCGTAATTCCCTTCATTTACCGAGTATATTTTTCCATCCTCGGGGAATTCCATATTTGGGTGTGAAAGATAAAAAACGCCTAAAGCTGGATTTAAAGTAAAACCATTCACCCCTTGCCCTGTTGTATAGACCAACATAGTAGAAGTGCCATACACAATATATCCAGCCGCAACCTGTTCCCTGCCTGCCTGTAAGAAATCATCTAGAGTAACTGGCTTACCAACTGGTGTCACCCTCCTATAAATTGAAAAGATGGTTCCAACTGAAACATTTACATCAATATTTGAAGAACCATCCAGCGGATCAATGAGAACAATATATTTGTTTTGATTTTCTCCATTATTGCTATTAATAGGAATAAAATCATCCTCTTCTTCAGAGGCAATACCACAAACAATTTCTCTATTCCTTAAGGTTTGAATAAAAATATTATTGGCGAGGATATCCAATTTTTGCTGGTTTTCTCCTTGAATATTAGTCTCACCAGCATTTCCTAAAATATCAACTAACCCAGCCTTATTAACCTCATGGTTTACAACTTTTGCTGCCAAGCGAATTGCATTGAATAATTTTGAGAGTTCTCCAGAAGAATATTTAAAAGCTGCTTGGTTCTCAATAATAAACTCACCTAGAGTTGTTGTTTTAGTTTTTACCATGTTAATTATTAAAAGAATAAAAAGAAAACTTGATAGGTAGTCCTTTGAAATATTTTCCAGTATGCACTACCAAATTTCTTTACACATAGAATATAGATTGAATTATTTAATTTAAATCAACAATCACTTTTTATATGCTCATTAATAGTGATCAACCCCATAATTTTTTATTAAATGATTTGGAAAGTCTCCTACTTTCTCACAACATATTTGCTCCATTACTTGTTGCAACTGTGTTTTTAAAATGGATATGGTATGGTTACCACCTTGATTCCCTAAAGCAGAAACCCCATACATAAACGAGCGCCCTAAAAAGGTAAATTGAGCACCACTGGCCAATGAGCGGGCAATATCCGGACCTGACCGCAGGCCACTGTCCATCATCACTTTTATTTGGCGCCCATATTTTTCTGCAATGGGCACTAAGGGTTTTATTGTCGATTGTCCTGCATCCAACTGTCTGCCTCCATGGTTGGAGACTATAATACCATCCAACCCCAATTTAATTGCCTTTTCGGTATCTTCTTCGCTTGCTACTCCTTTAAGCACTATTTTTCCCTTCCACATATCGCGAATGGGCTTAATTTTTTCTTCATTTAGCCTGCCACTAAAAGTAGCATCCATAAACTTGCCCAGCTGTTTTAGGTCCAAACCAGACGGCATATATGGTTTAAGGATGGCAAAATTTGGCTGACCATGAATTAAAGTTTTCATGGCCCATTCTGGTCGCCCCAAAATTTGAAGTATGTTTTTTACTGACATTTTAGGAGGCATCGCCAATCCGTTACGGATATCTCTGGGTCTGTATCCAAAAGTAGGAACATCACTAAGCAATACAAGCACAGGATATTCAGCAGCAGCGGCTCTTTTTATAACGTCATCTCGTAAAGAATCTTCTGCTGGGTGATAAAGTTGAAACCAAGCTTTGCCCTCTGTAATATCTCCAATACGTTCAATGCTACTGGTGGTTACCGTACTTAAAATAAAAGGTATGTTATGTTCAAAAGCAGCTTTGGCCAAAATTTCTGGGGCATTGGGCCACATAAGGCCTTGTAACCCCACTGGAGCTATACCAAAAGGGGCATCATATTCATGACCGAACAACTCGGTCTTCATGGTAGATTTATTGTGTTTTGTGAGGTAGTACGGCTTAAGTTCTACCTCTCTTACTTCAGCTGTATTTTTGTCTAGGTTGACATCTTCATTACAACCACCATCTAAATACTCAAAAGCAAATTTGGGAATCTTCCTTTTAGCTTTGGCCCTTAAATCCTCTATGGATGGATAATTTGGATTGTATGTTAGTTTCATGAAATTTTCTTAATAATTAATAGCTCGCTATACCAACTCTAATGGTGTTAGCTTTTTCATTTTGTAATTTTCTTTTAAAAAAGTCTCAGTAAGTTTTTTATTGGAAATTACCATTGCCGCACCCAATGCAGACCCCAGTGGAGAGTTTGTGGTTCTAACACTATACTCTTTAAAATGGTGACCAACCAGCTTTATAAAAATATCATTATCTGTAAAGCCCCCGTCTATATATATTTTTTTGATTTTGGTATTGCCAATGGCCATTTTCATCGTGCTCACTTGGAGTTCAATGAGTTCTATCATTAGTTGGTGAAAAGCCTCTTCAAATGTAGCGAACGGCTCTAAGTTTGTTTTTTGAAGTTGTTTTCTTTTTAGCCGTACCCCTTCAAACTTAAAATAAATTGAAGGTTCTTTCATTAACTTTAAGTACAATGCCTTATCAAACTTTACGCTTCTATGGTAACCATATTCTTTACCATAATGGGCACTTAATTTACCGACTTGTATTTTGTATTCATTACCCATAAAAAAACGAGTAGCCTTTACACGCCTACCATCTATTTGCATGTAATTTAGACAGTTATTATCAATATCTTCTTGGGTTAATTGTTCGTCATTAAAAGTATTTAATGATATGCTCCATGTTCCTGTAGACAATAGTAAAAAGCGATTGTTTTCACTGTATAAGTATGGTAACAACGCCGAAGAGCTATCATGAATACCTACTCCAATTTTAATTCTTTTACCATTATACACCATATTTACACTCGTTTGTGTAGATACTATAGGAGGAAAAAGGTCATTGAGTTTTTCTTTATACACCCAATCGTGATAATCATTCTTATTGTAATTCCATAATGCTGTATGACACCCTATACTAGTATATTCACTTAATGGAATACCTGTAAACAAATAGGCCACATATTGTGGAAAATGTAATGCATACTTTATCTTATTAAACAACTCTGGTTTGGTTTTTTTTAACCACAATATTTGCATACCAGAATTTAGCATTCCAGATTTAGGAGATGCTGTTTCAACAGATATTTCTGGGTAATTAGTATGAAAATCATCCAAAAGGTCTTGAGGCATTGGTTTTAGATAATTATATAAATGTCCCAATACATTACCATCTTTGTCCAAGTGCACAAAACTGGCACCATAGGTGGAAAAATTAATGGCTTTTATATCGTACTCTTCCGCAGTTAAAATCCTGTCAAATAATCCTTTTAACCAAGACTTAAGCGCAGGTAAATTTTCGGTAGGAAAACCGTCTTCATCTTCAATCTCATCAAATTGGGCATATTCTTTATAGACTTCTTGAAACCTATTATCAAAAAGAAAAAACTTTTTATTGGTTTTTCCTATGTCAAAAACTGCCGTTACTTTAATCTTAGTCATGCTATATTTTATAAACCAGATGCTTTAGAAGCTGCTCCACGTTCTTTAACTAAATGATCTCTAACCTTAAGTTTTCTATATGATTTTATGGGGTCTAATGCGCCTCCTGTTTTTAACCTAGCTTCAGCCAAAAGTGGCCTTACATCTGTTCTATAAGCTGTTTGCAAAATTTCTTGGCAAGCAGTTACATCATTTATGGCTTGTGCTTCTTTTAAGGCTTTTTGGTCGATTAATAATGCTTTAGCATAGGCTTCTTGTATGGCTTCTAAAGATTGTATTAAATCTTCTAAGGGGTCTTTTAAATTGTGACTAGCATCAATCATCCATGAAAGTTCGGGGTTCTGAGGGTTATTTTGCATACCATACACCAGCTCATTAAAAATAAGAAAAAGTGCATAGGGCTTAATGCTACCTACGGTAAGGTCATCGTCACCATATTTACTATCGTTAAAATGAAATCCGCCCAATTTACCTTTCCACATTAAGGTGGAAACAATTTGCTCAATATTGGTGTTAGGCAAATGATGACCTAAATCTACTAATGTAGTTGCGCGCTCACCACAGCTATTTGCCAACATAAATGAGGTACCCCAATCTTGGATAATAGTACTATAAAAATTAGGCTCGTACGGTTTATATTCTATTAGAAGTTTCCAATCTAACGGTAAGTCGTTATATATTTTTTTAAGGCTGTCTTCAGTATTAGCCAAAGCATCTTGAAAATTGTTCTGCCCTGGAAAAGAAGAACCATCTGCCAACCAAACAGTTAAACTTTTAGAACCCAAACGCTCTCCAATTTTAACCACTTCCATATTATGCGCTACAGCTTGTGCCCTTACATCTTTATTAATATGGCCCAAAGAGCCATATTTATAGCTTTTTTCCTGATTTATTTGATCTTGAAATGTATTGGAATTTACGGCATCGAATTTTAGGCCTAAAGCATTTGCCCGTTCCAGTATGGCCGTATAATCTTTTGGAATATCCCATGGTATGTGCAATGAAATGGCCCCTGCGGTTTGGGTAAGGGCATGTAGTATTCCTACATCATCTATTTTCTGTTCTAAGCTTGAAGGCTCTCCTTGATAAGAAAATCTGGCAAAACGGGTTCCGCCTGCGCCCAATGCCCAACTGGGGACAGCAACTTGAAATTCGGATAAAGATGAAACAATAGTTTCTACCTCAATTCCTTTCTTTGTCAGCCTCTCTGCTAAAAAATCAAAGTTTCTACTATGCTGTATTTTATGCTCATCATTGATGTTGTTCAATTTTTCTTTATGCAATTTCATATATCTATTTTTTAAGTAGAAAACTTCCAAAGTTACCCTACCTTGGAAGCTTTCAGAATTAAAACTAACTCAACTACTAACTTAAAACTATCTTACAAATGCATTGGCCATCCCGCCATCTACATTGATTATATTTCCAGTGGATTTATCAAGTAAAGCAACTAGGGCAAATACTCCATTGGCAATGTCTTCCGGATAAATAATTTCGTTTAATAAATTTCTTTTTGCATAATGAGCAGGTAGCTCTTCAACAGTAATACCGTAGGCTTTGGCTCTGCCTTCAGCCCAGTCGCCTTCCCATATTTTGCTTCCTACAATAACCCCATCTGGGTTTACTGTGTTTACGCGTATTTTATCTTTGCCTAATTCTGCTGCTAATAAACGTGACATATGTTGTTGCGCTGCTTTAGCTGTACCGTAACCAACATTGTTGGGTCCAGAAACCAATCCATTTTTACTAGCAATACTTATGAAGTTTCCTCCTAAATTTTGTTTACGCATAACTTCAACACCAGCTTTTGCTAACTCAAACTGACCTTTTACTAAAACATTTTGCAAAATATCCCAATCCTTATCAGTAGTTTCTTCAATGGGTTTTGAAATAGCTAAACCTGCACTATGAACAATGATATCTACACCACCAAACGCTACACATGCTTTTTTGTACGCCTTTTGTATAGATTCATAATTTGTAACATCGCAAATGGCGTACGTTGAAACATCGCGTTTGTATGTAGCATTAGCCTCTTTTAAGCTATTCTCATTAATATCTGTTAGTACAACATTAGCTCCTTCGGCGGCTAGTTTATCAGCAATTGCTTTACCTATTCCGCCACCAGCACCTGTAACTAAAGCTACTTTTCTAGATAACGGTTGCTCTTTAGGCATACGTTGCAGTTTGGCTTCTTCCAATAACCAATATTCAATATCAAAAGCCTCTTGTCTTGGTAACGATGTGTATTCGGTAATAGCCTCTGCACCTCGCATTACATTAATGGCATTAATGTAAAACTCACTCGCCACTCTTGTGGTTTGTTTGTTTTTTGCAAAACTGAACATACCCACCCCAGGATAAATAATAATCACTGGATTAGGATCCCTCATTGCTGGGCTATTCGGTTTTTTACAAGTATCATAATACGCCTTGTACTCTGCTCTATATTGGTCAAAGGCAGGGTTTAATTTTTCTAGAACAGCTTCCGTGTTAGAAACATCTTCGGATGGGTCTAAACTAAGAACCAAAGGTTGAATTTTAGTTCTTAAAAAGTGATCGGGGCACGAAGTTCCCATAGGAGCTAAACGCTCTAAATCGTTACTATTTATATATTCTAGAACAACCTCATCATCCGTAAAATGACCTATCATTCTATTTTCTGAAGAACATAAGCCTCGTAAAATTGGTGCTAGAACAGCTGCTTTTTCCAATCTTTCTTCTTTAGGGAGGCTTTTTATTTTTTGACCTCCAAAAACAGTCCCTTTTTCTTTTATTTTTTGTGCTATATATTCTGAAGCCTTTTCAATAACCTCTAAACTATTTATATAACAATCATATGAGGTATCGCCCCAAGTAAATAATCCATGACTGCCTAAAACAATACCTCGAATACCCGGGTTATCGTTTAAACATTTTTCTAATTGAAGCCCTAAATCAAAACCAGGGCGCTGCCAAGGCACCCAGCCCATAGTATCTCCCCAAATTTCTTTGGTCACTTTTTCACTATCCTTAGCAGCTGCTACAGCAATCAATGCATCTGGGTGCAGGTGGTCAATATGCGCAAATGGCAAAAGACCGTGCAATGGAGTATCAATTGATGGAGCTTTACTGTCCAAATCATAAATACAATGGTTAAACAATCCAACCATGCGGTCTTCATCACTCAACCCTCCGTATACATTTTTTAAATCTCTAAGCCTGCCTGTATACAAACCTGCTATGCCAGCTCTTGTAAGCGTGCCTATATCACCACCAGAGCCTTTTACCCACATTACCTCTACCTCTTCATTGGTCAAAGGGTCTTTTTCCATTGTCTTGCAGCTAGTATTACCACCACCATAGTTGGTAATTCTTAAATCAGCGCCTAATATATTTGATCTATCATTAGTGGGTACTTAAAACCCATTGATTTTCAGTTGTTTATTTTTTAGTTCTTTGACATCTTTGTAATCGTAATGCGTAAGTATCTCTCTTACAGGGGTTTTATCGAGTAGCGATATACTCAATATCTGTAATATTTCGTAGATTCTTCGCTGGGATTTCAATTTGTTCCCGACTATTGCCACAAGACAGTATGCGATGATTGCGCAATAGATCTGTATCTTGACTGCGTTCATGCTCGTCCCCCAGAAGGATTTTATCCTCAGGTGCTGTTTCATCCATTTGAAGAACAGCTCGACTTCCCATTGTTTCTTGTACAGAAGTGCTATTTCGGTCGCATCGAGATTGGTGTTGTTGGTCAAAAAGACGAATTCCTTTCCGGTCTCGCCGTCGTAATATTTGATGCGGCGGAGTTTTTCAGGATAGCCCTTTTTTGAGTAATGCCCTTCGAGTCCGCCCAACTGGTCGTATTTGACCCCTTTGGCCTTATCGACGGCCCGGGAATACATCCTCTTAAAACGTAGGTTGTCCTTGGCCCTGGTAACGAAAAAGGCTTTTTGCAGATGGATGGCGTACAATCTGGCAAAGTCGATATATGCCTTGTCCATGACGTAAAAACTTCCAGTCTCATAAGGTACTATGTCCAGAACGTTGACATCGTGCAGGCTCGCATTCGAGATGTGTACGAAGCTGGGGACCGAGGTCATCACGTCGTAAAGTACGTGGAGCTTTATCCCTCCCTTGGCCTTTCGGAACTCCGCCCACCAGAACACGCTCAGGCAAAGATCGATCGTGGTCGAGTCAAGGGCGTACACGTTGCCCTCGATGTCAATCTCGAAATCTCCCCGGTAACAGCTTTTCCTGGCCTCGCCGATAAGGACATAGGCGAACTCCTCGAAGATCTTGTAGCTTCTTTTTTCGTTGGCCTTGCCCAGATTGCGCCTTGTTACGGTGGTGCCAAACCCTAAATGGTAATATTTTGGGCGGTGCGCCTCAAGGCTCAACATCAAATCGCGCATACTGTCCCTAGAGGTCAGTTGCCCGAAGACCATGCACAACATCTGGTTCCAACAAGTAAAGCTTCTCACGTATTTGTTGCCGCCATGTTCCTTGACAATACGGTCGAAGGCCCGGCGCGGCAGGAACTCGGTAAGTTGGGCGAACACATATTTGCCTTGGTTCATGGATTTTATTGCAAAAATCCAACTTCCGGTTCAAATCGTCACGCCACGAAAAATCCTCTCAGGTGCGATATACAAAGAATTTCAAAGAACTTATATTAACTTATAGTGCCCACTAGTGTTGATCTATATAAAAACAGAGCCACTTGATCATCTCCCATTTCCGAAGCCTTTGACTCGTTCCAAAGATAATTTACATGTTGAAAATTTTTGACTACCATATATAATTCTTTAGTTTGTAACCTGTTTCAAATGTATTTAAAGTTTAGTTATAAAGCATTCTGTACTGTTATCTATGATTATAAATCATTGCTGTCCCATTAAAGTTTAAAAAAGTTCTTTGAAATATTTGAAATATAGTTAGTTACAGAGGTATTTCGGTTAAACGGATTTCAATTTTAACTTTTGCAATTCCACAAAGAATTGCAATGCATCGAGATAAATACG
>JANSXF010000079.1 GCA_024743095.1 Flavobacteriaceae bacterium | reverse complement strand
GGATTGAACAAACGGGTCGGATAAAGGCCGACCACATTGTCATATTGGTTGCCCCCGAAGGAATAGGTATCCAAATATTGGTAATTTCCAATTTGATCGTTCCCCGATGTTCCATAACTGGCCCGAAGTTTCCCAAAACTGACCCATGGCAGGCCATTGGTCATAAAACCCTCTTTGGAAAATACCCATGCGGCACCGATGGCCCCAAAATTGGAAAAACGTTTGTCAGGACCAAATCGTGAGGAACCATCCCGCCTACCGGTCAAGTTAAGGATATACTTGCCCTTATGATTAAGGTTGACCCTTCCGTATACCGCCTGATATCGGTACTCCTCATATATATCGGCAATGATGGAGAGGTTGGATGCGGCAGCTCTGTTCTCTATCAGACTATTATTGGTAAATCCATTGGCACTCTCCGATACCCTGGCATCTTCCTGTCCCTGGAAGGTCATCCCGACCAACATATTGAATCGGGTATCCCCCAATTTCGGGGACCATGACAATTGTGGCTCCACTATCCAAGAAGTCCGCTGTCCCACATTGTGTCTGGCCGATGAATAACTTGTTATGACATCAAAAGGCGGAGCATAAATGGTGGATGGACTGGTATTGATTTCCTTAAGATGAATCTCGGTATAGCCCATATTGGCCGATACTTCCAAATGGTCCAAGACTTTGTATCCGATACGGGCATTGCCCACCAAATTGGAAGCTTTCGAACGGTATACCCCCTGTACCAGCCTCAAGGGATTGCTCCAAGTCCTATCTTCCCAATTCAGATTCCCTTGTTCATCATAGAGTTCGGGGGCGTTTGGCGGCAATGTAGTGGCTGCAAGCACCAATCCCGAAGCAGGCAGATCGTTCCTAGCGGAAGAAAAGTTGGCCGACAACTGAAACCGCAAACGATCATCGTCCGATTGATGGTTCAGATTGGCCATGGCGGATACCTTGTCATTGTGATAATCCCCCAAGAACACATTGGTCTGGCGATGGTAATTGCCACTCACCAAAAATTGGGTCTGTGCACTTCCGCCCGACAAGGAACCCTGGATATTGGTCAGATAGGCTGTTTTCCCGAACAACACCTTCTGCCAATCGGTCTCCCTGTTCAAGTCCCATGTACCATTGATGTCATAGGCATTGTCAGGAATAGGGTCGATGCCCTCATTGGCAAAGGCCTCCCTGCGCATGGCCACATACTCCTGCGTCCCCATCAAATCCAAGGTATTGCTGACCTGTCCCAGCCCTGAAAGGATATTGAGCTGCACTTCGGTACGGCCCGCCATCCCTTTTTTGGTGGTGATCAGCACCACCCCATTGGCCCCGCGGGAACCATAAATGGCGGTGGCATCCGCATCCTTTAAGATCTCGATGCTTTCGATATCGGTAGGGTTCAGGTTGTTCAAGGGACTGACTGCACCCCCCGGCAAGATGGAGGCAGAGGTCTGTTGCTCTCCCAAACTACCCGAAGAAAAAGGCACCCCGTCCACAATGTACAGCGGTTCGTTCCCATCACTTCGTATACTGTTCCTCCCCCGTATCTGTATAGAGAAATTGGCACCTGCGATACCTGAGTTTTGTTGAATATCCACACCTGCCACCCTCCCTTGTAGTGCGGCCAAAGGATTAGATATAGGTTGTTTTTCAATATCCTCGGAAGTAACCTTTTCGATACTTCCCGTGCGTTCCCGTTCTGAGACGGTATAATAACCCGCATTGAGTACCACTTCCCCCAAAACCGTCACATCCTCCTCCATGGTAACAAGGACCTTATCACGACCCGCAATGGGCACGGAAAGGGTCTTGAAGCCCACCATGGAAAAGATCAGGACATCGGAAGGACCCGCATTGACAGAAAAAGACCCGTCCAAATCGGACATGGTCCCGATATGCTTGGATTCCACCACAAGGTTCACCCCGGCCAAGGGCTCTCCTGTGCTATCGGTCACGATACCGGAAACGGTGGCCTGTGGTGGTTCCAAGACAGTGCCCGCTTGCATCTTAAATGAAAAAAGGGGCATTACAAAAACATATAGGAGCACAAGCAGGATTACCCTGCGCATGCGCGTTGTTACTAGTTGCATAAATTGAGTTCTTTTAATAAAAGCGTTAGGTATTTTCCACACTGCCTCATAAGTCACGGAAAAGCCGTAACTTCCAACAAGGGCATCAAGGTTCGGACAAAGGCCATCCTTCCCGGGTAAAAGCATACCCAGAAATAGGATTCCTAAACCAAAAAAGATCATGGTTTCGTGATTGGGCCGGTTGCCCTCAAAGTGTACGTGGATGATGGGACTATAGGATATCGTGAACCGGAATAGTGTAACGTGCTCCCACCACCAAAACAAACAAAGGTTATACGGGATTCTTCGGCTTTTTACTAAATAGGATATCGAACACCGAGTGACAGGCCCCATAAATGGAACAGAAACAAGGTGTGAATCCTATAGAAAAAAATTGCCAAAAGTTTCCCATAACCCATTGGTTAGGCGAAACCCCGAAAGGACCAAAGAAACCAAACGCTAAGAAAAAAGTTGTTATGTACCAAAAACCAATAAAAGGCGCGGAACTCAACTTACCGGATAGAGGTACTGGTATACCTTGGAAACGATAAGCGAGCCCACGCCCCGGGCCGTGAGCAAGATAGCTTATCCTCTCGTTTCCATAAAAATTACCAGTTTTCTATCCGAGATTCAAAGCGATTGCTTCAAATATTGTCTAAACGAAGAATCGCAAAAATACCAACTATTCTTAGTTGAATGGGTCGAATATAAGAAAATAATCACATACATGTAATTGGTATTGGATTTTTTTCTGATTCTTTTTGAATCGAACATGAAGAAGATAAAAGACAAAGAGCTGCTTACTGCCATTTCATTGGCCTTTAAAGAACTTCGAGACAAGGAGGGATTGACTCAGCAAAATGTCAAAGATGATACTGGAATTCATCTTGGAAGAATAGAGACTACTACCAACGATCCTTCTTCAAGTACAATATTTGAATTGTGCAAATATTTCAAAATTACCCTTTCAGATTTTTATAAAAGATTGGAGGAAATCAATCCTAATTTGAAGATTAAGAAAAATAAGTTGTAATTTTTTCCCATTAAAACTTCATTTTAATTTTCTTACAGATTCTCACAATTTCCTTTTCTGGAAAATTCTTACATTTCCAGGTGAAGTTTGTGGACTCGTTTTTTCCGACCCAACGGATTTTATGTTATCTACCGAGGAAAATGAGGAAGCGAGAATCAAATCTGAAAGTGCAACTGGTTATCAAGAAGTGTTTTTGTTAATTCAGAAAATGATGTCCGAAAATGAAAGTTTTAGCCAAGATGCGAGAAATGATGCAAAAAGGGCTTTGAAAGCCAATGAATCAGGTTATTTTAACGAATATAGCGATTTACTACCATTGACCAATATTGCTACAACAGTAATTATTTCTTATAACAAACATATTGAACAACCTGATAAAGACTTGAACAACAACCATAACCTAGGAATCAATTTCAAGCCTTGGTGGAGGGAATATGACAATTTAAGGATTCAACATTATTCCGACTTGATTAAGGAAAATGACAACAGTATGATTATTCTACTGCCAAAATACAGTCATAGCATATATTATCAAAATCCGAGGTTAGTGACTGATTTGATTATCGAAAACTTTAATAGCAATATCAAAAAGAATAAAATCTATGGCTAAAATTGCATAGTCGAAAAATAATAATTAAAACCCGTAACTGATAAACACAGGCTTGCCACAATTTGCTAAAAGAATATTCCATATCGGACATAATACTTTCCAATCCAAAAGAAAAGTTTTTCTACTTTGGAACTTTTGAGGCAACAGAAGACCCAAATGTAGAATGGCCACATAGGCACGATTTTTATTCACTTGTCTGGTTTATAAAAAGTACAGGAGTCAATGTAATCGACTTTGAGGAATATGAAATCAAGCACAATAGGCTTTTCCTGATGCGACCAAAACAGGTACATAATTGGTCTTATTCAAAAAACTCGAATGGATACATTGCCGTTTTTGATAAGCATCTTTTAAAAGAAGTAACGGATTTTTCCTTCAATCCATTTATTGATTTATCCGATAAAAACACAAAACTTCTAACGCCTTTATTTGAGAACCTCATCGAAGAATCCAAGAAGAATGACAAATTAAGTGAAAAAACAATCGTTCAAGGAATTTCATATTTGTTGCTTCAACTAAAAAGGTTATCAATTGAAAACCCTCAAAAAAAGGAAGTTAAGTCAAAAACCAATTTAAAATTTTCAAAATTGGTATCGGACACTATTTCCGAAAATCTTTCCGTAAACGAATATGCGTCAAGATTGAACTTGACCGTTGACAAACTCAACGAAATCTGCAAGAAAAATTACGGTCAAAGTCCTAAAACAATCATCCTGGAAAAGAAAATAACGGAAGCCAAACGATTGCTCTACTTTACGGATTTATCGGTAAAAGAAATCGCTTTTCACTTGGGATTTGAGGACAGTTCCTATTTTTCAAGAATATTCAAACAGAAAACAAACCTCTCGCCCACTGAATTTAAAAGTGCCTGAAAACCCCAAAAAAGTCTTGTAAAAGAACTCCTCTCAACCGTTAGTTTTGCCTAAAAACAAGATGAAATATTTATCAATTTTAATATTCACCTTATTCATTACAGTAAATGGATATGGGCAAACAAAAAATCAAACAAAAATGGACAGTACAAAAACGGAACGATTTAAAACAGGCTGGAAAAAACTCAAAGAAATTGACGGAGAAGCAGGAGAAAAAGTAATTGAAAGCCTTAAAGATATTTCTCCCGATTTGGGAACTTTCATCATAGAATACGCCTTTGGGGATATTTACACAAGAAATGGCTTGGATTTAAAATCCAAAGAAATTGCTGTTGTCGCAGCTTTGACAGCAATGGGAAACGCACAACCACAATTAAAAGTCCACATCAACGGAGCTTTGAATACAGGAAGCACAATAAACGAAGTCAAAGAAGTGATTTTGCAAATGTCCGTTTATTCAGGTTTTCCGAGTGCAATTAACGGAATGAACGCCTTAAAAGAAGTTTTGAAAGAACGACAAGAACACGGAATTAAGGACGAAATTGGTGAAACTGCAACTGACACAACTCAAATCGACCGACTAAAATCGGGCGAACAAGAACTATCAAAATTGGACAGTTCGCAAGTGGACAGATTAAAAAATGCTTATAATGATTTTTCGCCCGAATTGGTAAAATTCACTTTGGAATACGGATATGCGGATATTTTTTCAAGAGATAATTTAAGCGAAAAATACCGTCAAATTGCAACAATTTCAGCACTGACAGCTTTGGGAACTGCACAACCACAACTGAAATTCCACATCAATGCGGGTATGAACATCGGTCTTACCGAGACCGAAATTAAAGAAATTATGCTTTTAATGACTGTCTATTCAGGTTTTCCATCAGCTATTAACGGAATAAATACATTGAAAGAGGTTATAGAAAAAAGAAAAGATGAAAAATAACTTCTTCGGCCAGGCGTGCAGACCCTTTTCTTTAACCAAGATTCCTTCTTTTTACGACGCAAAACGTTTGATAAAAACTACTGACTGTAATGGCTACAATTCATCCCTATCATCTCAACCTTAAATAAAAAGACAATCAAAAAATTGTATCGTCACATGTCTTGGCGTATTTTAAAATCGCACTAGCACACCATGGCAAAATCAAAACAGGCCTCTGACTCTCACTTATTTGTTAGGTTCATCTTCGTCAAGCAAATCCGCTTCTATCTTTTTTTCAAAATCAAGATAGAATTCATCAGCTTCGTCCTTATACTGATAACTTTGATGATACAGCATCATGGTATTCAAGGCTATGGAACCCTGTTGAATATAATTCTCATAATTTTTGAAATAAGCGGATAGAAATAATTTGTATGCCGAATACCTTGAATTATCCTCTACAATTTCCCTACATCATTGGCCGCAGCAAAAACTAAGGCATAATCCTGATCTAAGGTATAATAAGCTTCTAAACACGCTTTAAATATGGCCAAGGTATGACCTGCTCCAAAATTTGATCTGATACGGTATTTAGTTTTATCCGTTCCCTTATCATGCTCATAAAAAGATAATACACAAATATTATTTTTATGAAGAGTTAATTCAATAATGGTTTTTACCGGGACTGAAAAGGGAGGAATGAACCGAAATACTTTACGAACGATAAAACTATCATCGCCTTGTGGCATTTCATTCATCAGGAAAATCAATCCCTTTTTGGCCATCAATTATATATTCGAATAGTGACCTAAAGAATGGCGAGGGTCAACAGTAGGAATGTTATTATGGGGATCCAAGACAAAATCCTTGGTAGTAGCGTCATCAATAATCACTTGTTTATCGCTAGGTTGATCATTAAGCAATCCCTTTCTACTATTTTTCCAAGGCAAATCACCATGGGTTAAATCTACCAGATCCGAACCGCTTAGATGACCATATGAATTCCAGACATCATTCAAATGAATCATTAAATGACTGTCCAAGTTTGTGAAATTTGCCCTATTGTATGGAATAATAGCGCTTCTTTTCATGTACTTGAAATTTGACCATACGCTATAAACGACCGGACCATATATCCATGCTTGTATTCTATCATCGAATAATAATTTTTTATTCTTTACAAAATACCAAACCTGTGAATAATACAGTAACTTCTGTAGTTTTAAAGGACTAACTCCTTTTTTTATAAAAAAAGAAGAAATGTCCAAAGCTGTCGGTTTCGCGTTCATTTTACTAGTCATTGGCAATCACTTGCTTATGCAAAGTTACAAATTTTAATTGTTCAACCATAAAAATCGTTGTTTCGCTCTAGATAAAATCAATAATCACAGACGTTTAACCGACCTATGAGTCGCTAAGAACCTGTTTAACTCTTCTCTGGATTCTAATTGTATTTAAGCCAATCTTTGCCTTTTGAATTTTGAGCGACCCAGGAGGAAAAAGGTAGTTTATCATCCTTTTTCCCATCATTTTCAAAAACAAATGGGCCATGGGTTTTCAGGAAAATTCCAACATTTAGTCCTTGTACTTCCTCAAAGCTCTATTAAACATTAAATTGCATTTCTATAATGAAATTCACTAACCAACTAATGAAATAACAAATAATGGGTCAAACCGACCAAGTTGTTCAACTACTGCACGAAATCCAGACCATTTCAGCATCCTATAAACGAGTTGCGGAAGCTACGGGAGAAAATTTCAACATATTTTCAATACTTCAAATGGAATCCGATGAAGTGGCCACACATTCCAGGTTCATTGCTGAATTGCTCGACCCAAGGGGAAGCCATGGACAAAAAGATAAGTTCCTCAAAAACTTCAAAGATATATTTGCTCCCGAGTCCAATTTAAAAACTGCCACAAGTAAGGTCATGGTGGAATATTATATTGGAAGAGTCCAAATGGAAAATGGAGGAAGAATAGATATCCTGATCAAGGACAAAGAAGGAGACGTGATAATGGTAGAGAACAAAGTTTATGCACCAGAACAACCAAATCAATTGTTAAGATACCACAATGCATTCCCTCAAGGAACATTGATCTATTTGACCTTGTTCGGGGAAGAAAGCAGGCAAGAAAGCGCCCAAAACTTGTATCGTAGTTTTTCCTACGAAACGGACATGATCACTTGGCTGGAGAGATGCAAAAAAGATGCTTTAAATGTTCCTATAATCAGCGAAGCAATTACCCAATACATCAATCTCATAAAAAAATTGACCCACCAAAACTTGAACAAACAGATGAACAAAGACATCATTTCACGCATTCTAAAGGACAAGGGAAGTTTGACCGCATACAAATCTTTATATGACGTCAACAAGGATTTGAAGCAAACAATCGTTGAACAGATTCTCAAGGAAATGGTGGACATCCTCAATGACAGGGGATACATTAACATAGAGACCATGGGTTTTAGGGAGGCAAAAGGTCAGTTGGTGGCATTTCAAACAGAAGATTTGAAAAATTGCAATCTAAAATTTGCCTTGAGTTTTGAGTGGCCTGATTATGCAAAATTAATTTTGGGGTTTAAGAACACAGCCCCAGACCATCCTCTAAATTCCAAACTTTTTGAACTGTTGAGCAAAGAATTTCCAAGGGCGCAGCAATCCAACGAATGGGGTGCATATATCGTCTATGAAGGATATCGGGATTGGTACTACAACACCCTGAACGAAATCTATTTTGACCAAGAAAAAACATTTTACAAAGACTTCGAAAACAAATTGGATACCATGATGGGATTATTTAAAGAAGCAACCAAAGCCAACGATAACCACATTTGAACTGTAACGAGTGGGCACTAACAAATGAAGGATTCAGACATTAAAGACCATCATCAACCTGTACCGAGAGTATAATACCTCCGTCCCGCGTGAGGTATTACAGTGAAAATCCCTGTATCCAGCGGGTAGGGCCTTGCAACGGAAAGCCCGGTCCGCATAGTGACACGTCCAAGAACCCCACGTATAGCCTAATCTTCCTTATTCCGTCCCCTCTTTCTCCTTTAACCGCTGTATAAAGAACATTGGGGTGATTCCCGCCCGTGACTTAAATGCATTGACAAAGGTACGCTCACTGTTGAACCCGGCCACTTCGGCCAGGGATCCATTACTGTAATAGGCCAATTTCCGATCCTGCTTCATTTGATCAATGATATGGTCCACCCGAAGATCATTGATATACTCCATGACACGTTTCCCCTTATAATGGGCAATGATCTGGGAAAGGTATTTCCCATTTACCTCCGAAATGACCGCTAATTTACTGGCCGACATTTTTGGGTCCAGAAAGTTCCGGTTCCTTTCAAAATGTTCCAGACGGGCCAATACCGTATCAATCTTCCCCTTGGAGATATCCAAAGGCTGTGACGGAACAACATGTGCCTTTCCAACTTGTTTTAGGGGCGGGCCTTGATCATTGATTATGGCCTCAAACCTTTTCTGATATATTCTTCGGGCATGTTGGTATTTGTAGGTCAGCCATACCAACAGGACAAATAAGAAGATGGCTACTGCTATTCCCAAGTTTTGCCTTTGCTCCCTTATTGCCAAAAGTTGCTCAATGCGTTGTTTTTCACGTTGGATACCTTTTAGGTCATACCCATTTTTGATGGTATCGTCCAAATATTGGCTCTGGGAACGCATATAATCTATGGCCTCAATATGCTTTTTCAAATATGACAATCGGAGCTCCTGGTTATTCAATTCAGTAAAATGCTCTGTGAGGTACCTATAGGTACTCAATAACTCCGCTTTCATATAGTTGCGCTCTCTAAAACCGGCATCCACTTTTTTAAAATAGTCCACAGCTTTTTCCCGTTGGTCCATCCCCCAATAGCTCTTGCCCAAGTAATATGCACTCAAGACCACATTGGCAAAATCGTTCTTGGTATTTCGGATAACCCTTAGGCTACTGTCCAATTCAGCAATGGCCATTGGATAGTTCCCTTCCATGGCATGGTTGATTCCTTCGGACTGTACAAAATATATGGCCAAGGAATTAGAACCCAACCTTTTGCCTTCCCTGAGCCCCAATCTATTTATCTTACTGCTCAAGCCATAGTTCTTCATCCGCTGATGGCAGCGCCCCAGCAATAAAAGTGTGTTCAAATACCCTGGAATGCTCTTCTCCTTAAAATAGGCCTGACATCCCTGGAGCAAGTCCAAGGCCTCATCAAAATGTTCCGTGTAATATTTGACCAAGGCGATATTATACTTGAGTTTATGGTCTAAATAAAGGTCTTCTGACCGTGCCACATACGGGTCCGCAAGGAGGTAGTTTTTAAGCGCCTCTTTATACTTTTTTTCACTATAGAACACAATTCCCTTGGTAAGATAGGCCGATCCTATCAAACTGATATCCCCAGCGGTTTTGGCCGTAAGCACCATACTGTCCGCATAAGCTAACCTGGTCACTCCCTCCGATCGATGAAGATAGTTTTTATGGCCCTGTACCATTTCCCCATAATTATTCTCCATCCGGGCCTTATCCAGATAGGCTTTAAGGTAGAGACTCTGTTGAGCGGTATCCGGCGCGGCACGCTTGACCCGGTCAAAAATGACCTGGTAATTCAATATTTGAAGTGAATCCTTTGAAACCTCCAACGAATCTTGTGCCCATAGTACGCACATTCCCATAAAGAACATAGAAAAAAACAGTCTTCCGATCATCGGTTTTTGTATTGCTGCTTAAAAAAGGGGGAAGCAAACCGCATATTCAACTTTTTTACCGGCCAGGGCAGCACCAGGCCCGTTAAGAAAAATCGATTCCTCCCAAGATACTACAAATTGTGGGTTTTCACTTACAAGTTATCAAAAAAGAAGCTAGGACAATTTCAGGAAATCTACCTCAACTTTTCCTGAAAACGCCGAACAAGGCTTTGCAGAGGCACTACCATTGCCCTTAGTTTTACATCGAATTCAAAAACATGGCCTCTGGATCTTACAGCGGTCAAAAGGTTCATATTGCCCGGGTGAACATGGACCGATTCAACTATCGGTTAATTAAAAACTCATCAAAATGAAAAAATGTATCGTTACCCTTACAGCAGCGGCTTTCCTATACTTGGCATGTAGCCCTGATGAAGCAATTCCGTATTACCATCCAATTGGGACATTGGCCCTTCCCACAGGAGGCAACACCTCCTTGCCCCCTGCCAACAGCAACAATCCTTACGATTATATGGGCCACAAATACCTGGAGTCCCTATATGGAAATACTCTTGGCACTACTAATGGTAAGACCTTCAAGCAAAGGGAACACCCCTCAAATCCCTACCAAGCTTTAAACCACCAGATTATTGAATCGAGTCTTGGTCAGGAGGCAAGGATCATCTTGCTTGGATTTCTCAAATCAAGCTATACTGTTCAGGATAATGGCTATTCAGGATTCTACAGCACCATCGTGGACTATGAATCCAAGATATTGGACCATCCCAAGTATAAATCCGTAGACAAAAAAACCATTCTTAGCTATACCGCCATGATTCGATATGCCAGTTATCCAGGGGACGCTCTACCATCCACATCAGAGATTGAGGATGAGGACTGGGACCTTTCCACTCCCAATGCGTCGAGAGATACCATACTGGACCAGGAGGGCAAGCAAGATAGCGAATCCCTTGCCCCCAACTCAGACACAAAACCACCTATCCAAGAGCCATGATAGATATCATCATGGATCGGGAAAAGAAATGGGGAACCCTTTGGGCCGTAATCTTGGTCACACTTAACCTATTGGCCATCTTTTACATCATTGACCTGTTCGGTTATGACGAGCTCGTGGATCATTTCAACAGGGAAGGGATCACCAAGAGCGTACATCCCGAAAACATGGCTTGGCTCTTGTTCATCAACGTATTATTCAATCTGTTCATTACGGTCACTGCCCTGATGTCAAGACTTATGAAACCATAAGGGCATGAACAAAAGTTGAAACCACAAAAGCGCTTTGACAAAGCTTCAAATAATGGATTGGTCATCCTTTTGCTAAAGGACAAACATCAGGTATGGATGGCCCACTCGTTCTTTGGCCCATTCCATTCCATCCTCTTGTTGGTAAAAAAAGGAAGAGGGCGGTTTCGGGTTGATGGAAGCAGTATCGATCTATACTCTGGAAAGCTCCTTTTGGTTTCCAGGGAAAAGCAATGGTCAATAGTCAACCCCTCTACTTCCATACACATCGGGGCACTTGGCTTTACTATGCACTATATTGAACATGGTGTAGGACAACTGCCCCGATCTTTTATACGACTTTGGGACCATGACCTCCATACCATTGACCTTGTTCGCAAAGAGGTTTCCTGGTTATTCTTGCTCTTACAATTGTTAAGGGCCAAAGTTAACCCTCAAGCAACTTCTTTGGCCCATGATTATATCCTCCGCCATGGCCTTTATATGCTGTTATGGGAATTGAGCGGTCTTTTTCGAAAGGACAGTAAGGTCCCTCCCATCACACATACAGCGGGACATATACTCGTACTCCATTTTATGGGTCTATTGGCCGCCCATTTCAAAAGGAAGCACCAAGTAGGGTTTTATGCAAGGTCTCTCAAGGTAACACCGGACCATCTTTCCAGAACGGTGAAAAAACATACCGGCAAAACGGCCAAGGGCCTTATTAGGGAGATTCTCATGGAGGAGGCCAAAGCGTTACTCCAGGACACTGCTCCCATCAATGAGATTGCCCAGATGCTAGGATTCAAGACGCTCTGTGGTTTCAGTAGATTCTTTAAACGATATGCTTCCCTATCCCCAAGGGCATATCGGGGAAAGACACAGAAAAAACCCGAATGAACAAGAATTACCACCGATATATAGTGCTTTCCTGTGTCCGCACCTTTTCTCAAACCATAGCTCGGGCAATTTTATAACTGTTTTTTTCCTTTCCCACCCCAACTTTATTTCGTTCTTCAGGAGACCTGTTGTCATTTCAAACAACATTTAGAAGCAAAAAAAATGACAGTTTATAAACCAAGTTGGAAACGCCGGACATAGTATACCACCCTCGCTGGACAAAATTGAGCACCTTCAAAATTAATGCAAAATACTGAATTTCAGTAAAATAAAATCAAATATTGAGCAACTCAAACTTTCCATTTTTGGTGGTCTTAATCATCCGGCTCATCCAAATAACGATCGACCAAACGATAAAATCACTGAGTTGATAAAAACAATGAAGCCATATCGTATGTATGAAAAATACTTCTTAGCTGAACATTCGAAATGAATCATTAAAATATATTCAACCGATGTTCAAGTATTTGTGTATACTTTTCCTTCATATTATCGGAAAGGAATGAAATCGATATAAGCTCCTTCCATTGCTGTTTTGCCTTTACTATATCCTGTATTATGTTTTCAATGGTTCTTTCATTCAGTTGCAAACGCTCCTTGGCATAGTAATCAACGAAGTCAGACGCTTTCAAATTACTTTTTTTTCCTTTCAAGGTCAATGCAATTTCTTCCTCAGGGTTCTTGATTGCGATGGAGGAGTTCAGTAAATCGTAAGCAGGCGCCAAAGTTGTTTTGCCATTCTTTGTAATAAGGGAAAAGTTTTTTAAATGCATATCCTCGTTTCCAGTCACAAAACAATAAACAATCCTTTTGAAGAACTCTACTTTCTCAACCATAGGAAATGTACAATATTCTTCGATAACTGGCACCAATTTCTCCATACTGAAACGATACTTGGTATCCCTGGTGTTTCCTGTCAATTGAGCGAAATCTTCCGTGGCATATTTTTTTCCTTTACCATATCTATCAAAACGCTTTATAAAATAGGATAGGCTACCGTCTTTGCCATAGACCATTCCATGAAAGGGCACACGTACCCCTAGGATCTTTGCCATTCTCATGGTCAGGTCCTCATTCTCCGGCAATTCGGGAAAAATATCATTTTGGGGCTTTATGATATAGGTCCCGAATTGGTCCACAATTTTAAATTCTTGGTCGACCACGGAAATGTTAGCACTTAATTTAGGCTGCACTCCCTGTATAGATGACTTCTTTGCTCGGTTTGCCGCCTCTCTCCTCAATTCCGAAGCGGTGTATGGCAAATCTTTTAAAACAGTCAATTTGGGAGCAATCATTTTGAGTCCTCTTTTGCTATATTTTGCCGTGCCACACGGTTCATATGTAATAGGACACCTATTCATCCGTCATTGGTTCTACGGTTACTGCACCCACCAAATCAGCACCTGTGGTAATTAATTGGGAGAAATAATCCCTTTGATCGATTTTTGAAATCCTGAGTAGACCTTCTAACATAATACCCTCGGGCAACAAACCTTCAAAAAAAGGAGGGAACCCATTAAAACTGAATTCCTTTTGACTGACAGGCATGGTCAATGAAATAGGCTGACCATCGTAATCATCATCATAATTAAACCTATATTTCGATGTAGAAACTTCAGTTAAAACACCAGCCTTCATTCCATGGACATGTACAACTGCCTTTCTCATATGTTTTCAGTCAATGGACTTTTAAATTCGATTTTTATGTTCAATACCTGGAGTACGGCAAGAAGGTTGCTCCAGCGGACCGTTTCCTTATTTTTTTCGATATCAAAGACAGTTGTCTTGCCTATGCCGGCCAAATTGGCCAGTTCAAGTTGTGTCAGCCCGGCTTTCTTGCGATGGTTTTTAACCATCTCCCCTAAATCAACCATATATTACCGTTTTAACAGTAAATATATATGTTTTATTTATAAAAAAGCTATTAAAAGTATTTATTCACATATATGTTACCGTTATAGCAGTATTTTTAATCCTAACATACTATTCCTTCATATACACAAGAATAATATTCAAAATATTACCGGCATAGCATATAAATCTACCGTTTTATTGAACTTTCACTCTTAAACAAGTTCACTGATTCTAAGTAGTTTACTTTTTCGGTACACTTAAATAGTTTACCTTATATACCCTTTTTTACACCTAAGATGAAGTTCGGTTATGCAAGGGTGAGCACAAAATCACAGAAACACGATTTACAGGTGGATGCCTTTTTAAAGGAAGGAATCAAACCCAAGAACATCTATGCCGATATTTCATCT
The DNA here is from genome assembly GCA_024743095.1 of Flavobacteriaceae bacterium. Classification (GTDB taxonomy): domain Bacteria; phylum Bacteroidota; class Bacteroidia; order Flavobacteriales; family Flavobacteriaceae; genus Flagellimonas. The sequence continues at coordinate 517 of JANSXF010000079.1, read as the reverse complement.
GGAGCAAAAGCGGAAAGAAAGGGTCTTGATGAACTTTTGTCCATTTTGCGTGAAGGTGACACTCTCGTAGTCTGGAAACTGGACCGAATCGCCAGAAGCCTTTCACACCTGACCAAACTAATTGAGGACTTTGAGAAAAAGGGAATCCACTTCAAAATCATACAGGAAAGTTTCATTGATACCACTTCACCTCACGGCAGGTTTATCTTCAACTTATTTGCATCGGTTGCCCAATTGGAAAGAGATATAATTATTGAACGTACACGGGCAGGAATGGAAAGCTCAAGAAGGCGTGGATTGAAAATTGGTCGGAAACCTGGTCTTAGCAAACAAGCATTGAACAAAGCTATGTTGGCGGAAAGATACTATAGAGACAACAACAAACTGAGCATTGAAGAGATCATGAAACTCATTGATGTTGGTTCTAAAAAGACCCTCTATAAATATTTGGCGTACCAAGGTAGAAGAAAGTGTGTTGAGTGTGGAATTTTGTTTTGGGACAAGAAGCAAACCTTGG
>JANSXF010000031.1 GCA_024743095.1 Flavobacteriaceae bacterium | reverse complement strand
TGCCTTGATTCATAGGTTCGTGGAAAAATCACGAACTTAAAAAAAGTGCAATTCAAATCGTCACCGTCAAAAAACAGTGATATCTTTCTAATTATCAATAATTTCAAAGAACATTTTAAAATTTATAGTAGACACTAGTGACCCAATTTGAAGGCTTATCGAGAGATGGGATCTTTGCTCTGGCAGGAACTGGAATCAGATAGTTTAATTGAGATGTTCCTTGAAGGTGATGGAAAAGGTAGTTCCCTTGTTTACCTCGCTGTCCACTTTGATACTCCCACCGTGACCGGTCACTTTTTGGTACACTAGATATAGGCCGACTCCTTTGCTGTTGCTTTCGCCGTGAAAGCCTTCGTTCAATTTGAAAAGTTGGTGGCCAATCTTTTTCATATCGAAGCCAATACCATTATCCTTATACATCAAGATGCTTTTTCCATTCTCCTTTTTACTACAGATGGTTATTATGGGAGAAACACCGGACTTGGAGTATTTGATGGAATTGGTAATGAAGTTGAGGAAGACACTTTCCAAGGCTTTGGGGGTGAACCATACAACGTTAAGTGCTGAGAAATCTATATTGAATCGCGTGTCCGATTGTTTTATCAAACTGCCAATGGAGTGCCGTACCTTGTTCAATACCTCCATAAGGTTGGTCTGGGACAATTGCTTTTGTGCCCTGTCCTTTTTCTTAAAGGCATCTATATTGGAGTTCATCGTATCTATCAGGCCATTGGAAGAAACTTTGATCATGGCCAATATCTCCTTGGTCTCCGTATCACTTATTTTCTCCAAATCTATTAAATTCACCAATGAGATGAGATTGTTGATCGGCGACCTTAAATCGTGCGAGGTGGTGTAGTTCAATTGTTGAAGCTCCCTGTTGGCTATGGAGAGTTCGCTCAAATGGGAAAGCTGCTCTTTTTGTAGTTTCTTTTTATGGGTAATGTCTTTTGCAATGGCATAGATCAAACCTTCTCCGGGCAAGGGTAGGGAGGTCCAGTGAAGCCAGATCAATCTTCCCGACTTACTCACGTACCTGTTCTCAAAATTGACCAAGGGAACATTATCCAATAGTTTTTGTCTTTTTGCCGCAGTCAATTCCCTGTCCTCGGCATAAATGAACTCGGAGATTTTTTTGGATTTTAATTCCTCCACTGAGTACCCCAAAAGTGCTACGAGCCCTGGGTTGATATCTACAAAATATCCATCGTAGTTAGCGATGCACAAACAATCAATGGACTGGTTGAAAAATGGGGCCAATGTCTCATTGAGGGCTGTTTTGGATTGCTTGGTCATTTATAATTTGGTATGGTTATCGTTGGTTTTCCCGTAATCAAGGTCGATGGTATACAAATATAAGAAGCACGGCCAAATTATATTATAGGAATTTACTTTCAACATCATGGAGCGCACCACATTGTAGAATAGGCTGATGGCATTGTTTTAACGGGATATTGTTCTATTGGACCTTTGGCAAGCCGACAGGAAAATTCCAAAGAGGTCTCTTGTTATTTCAACCGGTACAGATACGGTCCTCCCTTGACACCTTGCTTTTTTTTCTCGGTGTTCTCCAAAACATCCATTTGGAAAATACGTTTTCTAAAATTCCTTCTATCCAGTTCAACATCCAAGATATCCTCATATAGGTTTTGCAGTTCATGTAGTGTGAATTCCTTTGGAAGAAGTTCTCCAACGATAAGCCTATGCCTTAAATTGTTCTGTACAAATGAGTATGCTTCGTTAATGAGCTTTTGATGGTCATAACCAAGATTTTCGGGGATATCGTCCACATCGAACCAATCAATGCTCGTAATATTGTCCCTTAGTGCCAAGGGATGGTTCTCAGGTTTGACCAACGCATAAAAACATATGGTGATGACCCTCTTTAAAGGGTGTCTCTCCAAGGCCGTATAGGTCTTTACCTGTTCAAAGTGAATGTCCCTGAACCCTGTCAGGGAAAAAAGGACCTTTGCAGCACAGTCCTCAATGGTTTCATCAGCTTCCATTACCCCTCCGGGAACATGCCATTGGTTTTTATAATGTCCAAGTGACCTTTTTATAAGAAGGATCTTTAGTTTTCCGTCAACATATCCAAAAACCGTTATGTCAGCTGTGACGGAACATTCGAAAGAATCCGGTTTTACCTGGATATCCTGGAGTTTTTCGTGAGTATTCATTTTTTTGTGCAAAATTTTGAATTTTTCTCCAAACGGACTACAAAAATTTATATATTTGAAACTATGTCAAAAATACACAGAATAAATTTTTGCTTGACACAAAACTTTGTTCAAAGAAAAAATAATAGCAATGGACAATCCCAAATATAAAGAATTGAATGGCAAAGTGGTCGCAATAACAGGCGGTGGTGGCATTTTATGCAGTACCCTGGCCCGCGCTTTTGCCGACCAAGGCGCAAAGGTCTGCGTTATGGATTTGAACATCAAATCGGCTCAGACCGTTTCAGAGGAAATCAATAATGCAGGGGGCAGTGCAATGGCCATCAAAGTGGATGTGCTTGACAGGGAAAGTCTGGAAGAGGCCAAAAAAGAGGTTACTGAAAAGTTTGGCCCCTGTGATATTCTGATCAATGGGGCAGGAGGAAACCATCCGTTGGGAACGACCAGTGATTCCTATTTGTTCAAGGAAGACTTACTAAAAACAGCAAAGGACTTCAAGACATTCTTTGACTTGGATGCGGAAGGAATTCAATTTGTGTTCAACTTGAACTTTATCGGGACCCTTTTGCCCACACAGGTTTTTTCAAAAGAGATGGTAGGTCGCGAAGGATGTAGTGTTTTGAACATTTCCTCGATGAACGCCTTTACGCCGCTTACTAAAATACCGGCCTATAGCGGGGCAAAAGCTGCGGTCTCCAATTTTACCCAATGGCTTGCGGTCCATTTTTCCAAAGTGGGCATTAGGGTCAATGCATTGGCACCTGGGTTTTTTCTGACCGATCAAAACAGAAGTTTACTGATTGGGCCCGAAGGAGGTTTGACCTCAAGGGGAACTACAATAATCGATCAAACCCCCATGGGCCGTTTCGGTGAACCGGAAGATTTGGTGGGCACAACATTATGGTTGACAAGCGGACAGTCAAAATTTGTTACGGGCATAGTGGTTCCCATAGATGGTGGATTCAGTGCTTTTAGCGGTGTTTAATAAAAATAGGAAATGATAAAAATTCAATATCAATGGGTTTAGAGCAAACATGGCGATGGTACGGACCAAAAGACCCTGTTTCCCTTGCCGATATTGCGCAAGCGGGAGCGACCGGAATTGTAACGGCATTGCACCATATTCCAAATGGCGATGTTTGGCCCATATCCGAAATAAACAAAAGAAAACAAGAAGTGGAGACCTTTGGCCTTACTTGGTCGGTGGTGGAGAGTATACCTGTGCACGAGGACATTAAAAAAAGAACGGGAAAATACAAGAAGTATATAGCGAATTACAAACAGAGCATTGAAAATCTTGGTCAATGCGGAATTGATACGGTATGTTACAACTTTATGCCGATTTTGGACTGGACCCGAACCGATCTTTCCTATAAAATGCCCGATGGCTCCTATGCACTCCGTTTTGATGCCATTGAATTTGCAGCTTTCGAACTCTTTATCCTGAATCGTGAAAGTGCCTTTGACCACTATGCCAAGAAAACCATTGAAATGGCCAAAACAGCATTCGATATCATGGATGGCGATGCCAAGAAGCTTTTGGTCCAAAACATCATAGCCGGTCTTCCGGGGGCAGAGGAAGGTTATACTTTGGAACAGTTTCAAGGGGCTTTGGATATGTATCGGGAGATCGGTGAGAATGAACTTAGGGAAAACCTGTATAGTTTTATCAGGGAAATTGGCCCGACCGCAGAAAAGTCCGGTGTCTTTTTGGCTATCCATCCCGATGATCCACCGTATCCCATTTTGGGACTTCCAAGAGTGGTGAGCACGGAAATGGATGCCAAAAAACTACTTGCGGCCTACGATAGCCCGCACAACGGCCTGTGTTTTTGTACGGGGTCATACGGAGTAAGAGCAGACAATGATTTGGTGGGCATGGCCGATCGTCTATCAAAAAAAATCAATTTTATACACCTGAGAAGCACGAAAAGGGATCGACTTGGGAATTTTCATGAAGCCGACCATTTGGACGGGGATGTGGATATGTATGGAGTCATGTACGAATTGCTAAAAGAGCAACTTGTGCGCAACGAGAAAAATGCAAAGAACAAGCGTATGCCCATGCGGCCCGACCATGGACACCAAATGTTGGACGACATCCATAAGAAAACAAACCCGGGGTATTCAGCAATAGGTCGCCTTCGGGGCCTTGCCGAATTAAGGGGGCTCATGTACGGTATAGAAAAATCCCTGCTACAATGACGTTTATAAAAGATGACTTTTTACTGGAGACGCCACAAGCAGAGGAGCTGTACCATGGTTATGCAGAGAAAATGCCCATAATCGATTACCATAACCACTTGTCTCCCGAGCATATTGCCAATGACCACCAGTTCAAAAACCTCACCGAAGCTTGGTTGAAAGATGACCATTATAAATGGCGGGCAATGCGGGCCTGGGGTATTGATGAAGCTTATGTTACAGGAAATGCATCGGATGGGGAAAAGTTCCAAAAATGGGCCGAGACGGTTCCACATACACTCAGAAACCCCCTCTATCATTGGACCCATTTGGAGTTAGAACGTTACTTTGGAATCCGCGATCTGCTTACAGGCAAAAATGCAGGACGGATTTATGAGGATACCAAAGAACAGCTACAAGAGAAAAGCCATAGTGCATCGGGGCTGTTGCAACAATTCAATGTTGAGGTTGTCTGCACCACTGACGACCCCATAGAAAATTTGGAACATCACCGTAGTGCTGCGCAAAAAGATACTTTACCAAAAATGCTGCCGACCTTCAGGCCGGATAAAGTATATGCCATAGAGGACAATAGTGCCTACAGGACATATTTGGAAAGATTGGGCGAGGTGTCCGGAACCCGGATAGTTACCTATCAGGATTTGATCGAGGCCCTAAAGAAACGAATGTTGTTTTTTCATGAACAGGGGTGCCGCCTTTCCGATCATGGTTTGGAACAGTTGTATTATTTTGAATTGAACAGTTATAATATTGAGACCATCTTCGGAAAGCTGATGAACGGCCATTCTCTTGAAATAGAGGAAATACATTACTTTAGGTTCGAGACCTTGGTCCACCTTTGCCGGGAATACCATAAACTCGGGTGGGTGCAGCAATTCCATTTGGGTGCCCTGCGAAATACAAATAGAAGAAAATTCACCCAACTAGGGCCTGATACAGGTTTTGATTCGATTGGCGATTTCCCACAAGCCATAAACCTTGCCAAATTTTTAAATACGCTGGAAAATACCGGTCAGTTGGGCAAGACAATACTCTACAACCTTAATCCTGCCCTAAATGAAATTTTTGCAACAATGGTGGGCAACTTCAATGATGGCAGTGTACGGGGAAAGATGCAAATGGGCTCGGGATGGTGGTACAATGATCAATTGGAAGGTATGGAAAGACAAATGAACGCGATATCGAACATGGGGTTGCTCAGTTGTTTTGTGGGAATGCTCACGGATTCACGGAGCTTTCTGTCCTTTCCAAGACACGAATACTTCAGGAGACTGTTGTGCAATATGTTGGGAAATGACATAAAAAAAGGCCTCATGCCAAATGACCTCGAATACATAGGTAATTTGGTTCGGGATATTTGCTATCGAAATGCCAAGGCCTATTTTAATTTTAAGGACAACTAAAGGAAAAATAATGAAACACCTCACTGCCATTGTTTTGCTGTGCACTTTGTTTTTCGCCCTAGGCTGTGAAGAGAACGGTAGCATCAGGACCATAAGATTGGCACACGGTCTGGATATCAACCATTCGGTGCACAGGGCCATGGTAAAAATGGGAGAAGGTCTTGACAGTGTTTCCAAGGGCAGACTTCGCATCGAGATCTATCCCAACCAACAATTGGGCACCGAACGTGAAATTTTGGAATTGATCCAGCTTGGCAGTCTTGATATGACCAAAGTGTCGGTCGCCACCTTGGAGAATTTTGCCCCGAAGACCAGAATATTGGGACTGCCGTACCTTTTTGAGAGTCGTGAACATGCTTTTGAGGTACTGGACGGGCCTATCGGGCAAACATTGTTGGACAATGCCGAAGAGTTTCGATTAAAGGGCCTGGGCTATTACGATGCCGGGTTTCGAAGTTTTTATACCGAACATGCCCCCGTAACTGCCCCAGATGACCTAAAGGGGCTCAAAATAAGGGTGATGGAAAGTATTACCGCAATGGACATGGTCAAAAGCCTTGGTGGATCTCCAACACCTATTTCATGGGGAGAGCTTTATACATCACTGCAACAGGGTGTGGTGGACGGAGCTGAGAACAATCCCCCCAGTTTCTACCTTTCCAAACATTATGAAGTGTGCCCTTATTACTCGTTGGACGAACATACCTTCTCTCCCGATGTCTTGATCGTCGGTACCCGGTTTTGGGATGTTCTTTCAGATCAGGAAAAAGATTGGATCAATAAAGCAGTGAAAAAATCGTTGCGGCATCAGCGGAAATTGTGGGCCGAATCAGAGGCAGAGGCATTGAAAAAGGTCCAGGAGGCAGGTGTAGAGGTTTCGTATCCGGACAAGCAACCTTTTGTCGAAATGACAAAGGAAATGTACCGGGCTTATGAAGGTGATCAAGAATTGAACAACATGATACAACAAATAAAAACATTGGCAAATTGATCGGGTTCAAAAGAATATTGGAAAATATTTTGGCGCATTTGTTGGTACTGCTGATGGGCCTTATGGTGCTGAACGTCCTTTGGCAAGTGTTCAGTAGATATGTTATGGGCGAACCAAGCGCATTCACTGATGAACTTGCCCGCTTCCTTATGATCTGGTTGGGATTGTTGGGAGCTGCCTATGTATCGGCAAAAAATGGTCATGTGGCGATAGATGTACTGGCCAAACGGGCCAATGCCAAAAATCAAAGACTGTTGAAAAGAGTGGTGTCCGGTTTTATTATGCTGTTCTGTCTGGCGGCAATGGTGACAGGTGGCGGATGGTTGGTGTATACCACATACGAACTCAAACAGCTTTCCCCTGCATTGGGGCTGCCCTTGGCCTATGTGTATACCGTGATTCCCTTGAGCGGACTGATCGTGGTCTATAATAAAGTCGTGGAAATAATAAAGGATTGAGCCTTATGGAATATATACCCTTGCTCGTTTTGATCATCAGTTTTGTGGGCCTCTTGGCCATGGGCACCCCGGTTGCCTGGAGCATAGCCATCTCATCCATGTTGACCCTTCTGGTCAGTGTTCCCATGCTGCCCGCATTTGCCACGATATCCCAACGAATGGCCACGGGCTTGGATAGTTTCGCCCTGTTGGCGATTCCATTTTTCATATTATCAGGGGAATTGATGAACCATGGAGGGATCGCCCACCGTTTGATAGCCTTTGCCAAAACCTTGGTGGGAGCACTGCCCGGAGGGCTTGCCCTGATCAATATTATATCGGCCATGTTCATGGGTGCCATTGCAGGCTCGGCCATGGCCTCGGCTTCGGCGATGGGGAGCATTCTTGGACCGGAAATGGAAAAAGAAGGTTATGACAAGGGGTTCTCCGTATCGGTCAACATTACCTCGGCCACCACCGGATTGGTAATCCCCCCAAGTAACATCTTGATCGTGTATTCCTTGGCAAGTGGCGGGGCCTCCATTGCCGCACTTTTCTTGGCGGGGTACATACCTGGACTGATCACCGGCCTGCTCTTGATGGTGGTCGCCATGTTTTGGGCCAAAAAGAAAGGCTATGGGAAGGGGGAACGAAGCTCCTTAAGGCAGGTTTTTAAAACGTTTGTTGATGCCGTCCCGAGCCTGTTCCTATTGGTCTTGGTCATCGGGGGCATCGTGGCGGGGATTTTTACCGCTACCGAAGCTTCGGCCATTGCCGTGCTCTATAGTTTGATACTGGGCTTTGTCTATAAACAGATAACGATCAAAAAACTGCCCAATATCTTTTTGAACGCCTCGGCCACAACAGCTATCGTCATGCTTTTGATAGCGGCCTCTATGAGCATGTCCTGGGCGCTTTCCTTTGAGCACATTCCCCAGGACATCAGTTCTGGGCTTTTGTCCATTACCGATAACAAGATCGCGCTATTGCTCATCATAAATCTGATATTGTTGATAGTGGGTATCTTTATGGACATTACCCCGGCCGTTCTCATATTTACCCCGATATTTTTGCCCATCGTGACAAAATTGGGGATAGACCCGGTACATTTTGGTATCATTATGATCTTGAACCTTTGTATTGGACTATGTACACCTCCGGTGGGTTCGGTACTCTTTGTGGGGGTCGGGGTGGCAAAGACATCCATTGAAAAAGTGATAAGGCCATTGTTGCCATTGTTCGCCGCCATGATATTGGCACTTTTTCTGATTACCTATATCCCAGAATTGGCCTTGTGGCTACCAGGTCTATTTGGCCTATAAATCGAATCGTAGAATATAATTTTTTAACTCATGATACATAAAATGAACAAACTGAAACTAGGGGCCTTGGCATTGCTACTGTGTTGGGCATGTGCCGATGCCCCCAAAGATGATGCTCCGTGGATCGAATTGTCCGATGGAACGCTCAACGGATGGAACCAAAAGGGCGGAAAAGCCAATTATGAGATAAAAGGGGATGCCATCGTGGGATCCACTGTCCATGATACCCCCAATTCCTTTTTGACCACGGATAAGATGTACGACGATTTTATCTTGGAGCTGGATTACAAAGTGGATTCCACCATGAATTCCGGAATCCAAATAAGGAGCAATAGCTTTCCCCATTATCAAAATGGTAGGGTGCACGGTTATCAGATTGAGATCGACCCATCGGATCGGGCATGGAGCGCCGGAATCTATGATGAAGGTCGAAGAGGGTGGCTTGTCAGTTTAGAGGATAGCCCAGAAGCACAGAAAGCCTTCAAACAAAACGATTGGAACCATTATAGGGTCGAGGCGATCGCGGATACCATCAAAACATGGATCAATGGAGTTCCTGCGGCACATTTAGTAGACGACAAGACCGCAAGCGGCTTTATCGCGCTCCAGGTACACAGTATCGGCAAAGACCAAAAGGCGGGAACGGAGATTGCATGGAAAAATGTCAAAATTTTGACCGATAGCCTTTCAAAATACAGTAAAGAAATGTCCTTGGCACCGGTTGTGACCAAAAATCAACTGACCAGTGATGAGGAAAAAAATGGATGGCAGTTGTTATGGGACGGCGAGACCACCGTGGGATGGCGCGGTGCACGATTGGATGATTTTCCCGATAAAGGTTGGGAAATCAAGGACGGTGTGTTGACCGTTCTTTCCTCGGGAGGCGAAGAATCTGCCGCTGGTGGCGATATTGTGACCACTGAGCTGTACGGGGATTTTGAGCTCAAAGTGGATTTCAAATTAACGGAAGGCGCCAATAGCGGTATCAAATACTATGTGGATACCGACCTGAACAAGGGGCCAGGCTCCTCAATAGGTTTGGAATATCAAATTTTGGACGATCAAAGACATCCGGATGCAAAATTGGGGAACCATGAAGGTAGTCGTACCGTAGCTTCTTTGTACGATTTGATCCAAGCGGATGTTAACAAGCCCATCAACCCGATCGGGGAATGGAACACGGCCCACATTGTGTCAAAAGACAACCATGTGGAGCATTGGCTCAATGGAACAAGGGTTTTGGAGTACGAGCGAAAAGGCGAAGCATATCGAAAACTGGTCTCCGAAAGCAAGTATGAGAAATGGCCCAACTTTGGCGAGGCCGACAAAGGTCACATATTGTTACAGGATCATGGGGACCGTGTAAGTTTTAAGAACATCAAGATAAAACCATTGGATTAAATTATAGATTTATGGGAGCGCGAAGAGACTTTATAAAGAAAACAACGGTCGCTGCCATTGGCATGGGACTACCCGGTAGTATCAATGCCATGACGGCCAAGAGTTACAGCAATATTTTAGGGGCAAATGACAGGATCCATGTTGCCCTTCAGGGATTGGGCAGGCGCTATGGTGCGTATATTCCTTCCATAGCGGCCAAGCAGAACAATGTGCGCCTGGACTACCTATGCGATGTTCGGGACAGTCAATTGGACAAGGCGGTACAACATGTAGCTGAACAAATAACATATAACCCCAAACAGGAAAAGGATATTAGAAAGATTCTGGAGGACAAGGATGTAGATGCGATCTTTATGGCCACGCCCGACCATTGGCACACACCAGGGGCCTGTATGGCCATGGAGGCCGGGAAACACGTTTATTTGGAAAAGCCATGCAGCCATAACCCCCATGAGAATGAAATTGTGGTGACGTTTCAAAAGAAATACGATAAGGTGGTCCAAATGGGCAATCAGCAACGATCCTCCCCACAGAGCATCGAAATCATCAACGATATCCATAATGGCATTATTGGCAAGGCCTACAAGGCAATAGCTTTCTACACCAATGGTAGGGGAGAAGTCCCGGTACCTGTAAAGACCGCACCACCTGACGGCTTGGACTGGGAACTGTTCCAAGGGCCGGCCCCAAGAAAAGCATATGCTCACGATACCTGGGACTATAACTGGCATTGGTACGGTTGGGATTATGGAACCGCTGAAATGGGCAACAATGCAACACATGAACTGGATATAGCCCGATGGGCGTTGGATGTGAAATATCCGGAATACGTGGATGTTATCGCTGGGAAGTACCAGTTCGTGGAAGATGGATGGGAAATGTACGATACCATGGAGGCAACTTATGCGTTTGCCGATGATAAGACCATTCAATGGGACGGTAGCAGTAGGAACGGTTACTCCAAATACGGTCGGGGTCGAGGTACCCTAATTTACGGTTCCGAGGGTTCGGTAATGGTGGACCGTGACGGATATGAACTGTATGACCTTAAGGGGGAATTGATCAAGGAAAATAAATCCGGCGGTAACGAAGGAGGTACCGCTCTTGGTGGAGGTGGAGATCTATCAACAAGACATGCGGTGAATTTCTTTAATGCCATCAGGGGAAAAGAAGCGTTGACATCACATATCGAAGTGGGGGCCATTTCCCAAATGTTGACGCACTACGCCAATATAGCCTATCGAATCGATAAAGGCTTCAATGTGGATGGAAACACGGGAAGAATATTCGATAGGGAAGCCATGGAGCTTTGGAAGCGAACATATGAACCCGGGTGGGAACCAAAACTTTAAATGGATATGAAACGAAGAGATTTTGTCATAAAAAGTAGTTTGGCCGGTTCCGCCGCCCTATATGCCCCAACGGTGCTTGGGTACGGAACCCCCAGTGCAAACCAAACCATTAATATCGGGGTCATAGGAACGGGGGACCGGGGCGGTGGACTTATCCCTTTCATCAACCAGATTCCCAATATGAGGGTGGTCGCCTGTTGTGATATCATTCCATTTAGGCTTAGCTCGGGACTTTCAAAAGTAGCAGGAAAGGCCAAAGGGTACTCCGATTACAAAAAAATGTTGGAAGACAAGGATGTGGATGCCGTTTTGGTGGCTACCCCGTTCAGTACACACTCAAAAATAGTTATCGATGCCCTAAAGGCAGGAAAACATGTGTACGGAGAAAAGACCATGGCAAAGGGATATGAAGGGATAGAAGAATTGGTAGCGGCGGCCGACGCCTCAAACGGCATATTTCAAGCAGGGCATCAATACCATAGTTCTCGCTTGTATTCGCATGTTGTGGACGAAATCAAAACGGGGAAAATAGGGAAGATAACGGCTTTTGAATGCCAATGGAACCGAAATGGCAATTGGCGTCGCCCTGTCCCGGACCCAAAATGGGAGCGTATGATCAACTGGCGCATGTACCGGGAATTTTCAGGCGGTCTTTTGGCCGAACTTTGTTCCCACCAATTGGACTTTGTCAATTGGGTCATGGGTGCCATGCCCGAAAAGGTCATGGGCATTGGGGGCATCGATTACTGGAAAGATGGCAGGGAAACTTATGACAACATCCATCTTATCTACAGTTACCCCGAAGGGGTAAGGGCATCATTTACCTGCCTTACCAGTAACGCCATGGGTGATTACAAGGTCAAGGTAATGGGGGACAAGGGAACCTATATCTTGGATTATGTCAAGGCTTGGTACTATCCCGAAGGAAGCTACCAAAAAGAGATCGGAGAGGTCGATGGTGTTTCAGGGGCCACGTTAAACTGGGACCAAGGCAAGGGAATACCTCTAAAGTTTGACCATGAAGATCCCAGCAAACAGGCCTTGATCGATTTTAGGGACAATATCGTGAACAATGCGGTGCCCGTTTCCAATGCCAAAACGGGGGCCATGGCCGCAGCTTGCGTGCAAATGGGATTGGATGCCATGTATGATGATAAAATAGTGGTCAATCCAAGGATATGATGAAAAACAATTTTTGATCATTTAAAACCCAATATTTTTTGCAGTTCACCCAATCCCTTTGTTTACATGCTGCCCAAAATTGTAAGAGCATAATGGAATATGGTTATGGTGCGCAGAGGTTGCAAAAGGAACGCATGAAGAAAGAGGGAAACAATTTGTGTTTATAGTATCCGTGTATTGGGAAGGGGATGGGGTTTTTAAAAATCCATGGATTTTGGGAATTCGACAATGCCGGATTCCAAATTGTAGTTTCCAGGTTCCAGAACCTTGTCAAGATAAGCTCTTATATCCCATTCTGTAAAAAACTCTCGGTATCCGGACCGAATATCAGCGGTTTGGGCATAGCATAGATTGCCCGTCCCACTTCCCTTTTCTTCGTATGTCAAACTCAAGTATTTCGCCAAACTCATACAAAACTCAGTTTTTATATCCAGCAATAACAGTGTTGTTTTGGTATAGCGTATTTTATTGGCTTTCTGAATGAATATCTCGGAAAGCTTTGCTTGCATGGCATAGGGGTTACGTGTTTTTTTGGAAGTACTCGATTTTCAATTGGAACATTTCAGCCATTTTTTTTGTCCTAAATTTGGCTTCTTCCGCTCTCCCACCCATAAAATTTTCATCAACGGTTTCTATAAAGAGCTGCTTCCATCGCTCAAAATGTTTCTTCTGTACAGGTAATGTGGCATGAGGCGCAAATGGACTTCCACGGTAGATGTGTTGCGCCAATAGTATGGTTTGCCAAAAGCAATACATTTTTTCCAAATGGATGGTCCAATTATCTTTGATGGTTCCTTCAAAAATATCACTTAATAAATCATCTTTACGAACTTTCCCATAAAAAAGATCTACCAATTTCTTTTATACTCGTAATTTCTTCTTTCTGCTCCATTTTCTGGAAATGCTATTGGTTGTTTTTATTGGATGGGGATTGAACTAAATAATATGCGCCAAAATGATTAAAGTGCTAAAAACAACACTCATAATCAAAATATTGAATGTGGTCAAGGGTTTTAATTGTGCCAATACGGCCCCATTGAACGCCATGCAAAAAATGGTAACAAAGAAAAGCAAGGTCATTTGTACAGCGGTATCCAGTGCTCCCATCAACAGCACCATTGCTGCTGCAGACCCCAAACAGCTTTGCCCTATGATGGCTATGGTGGCGTAGCCCATCTCACCTTTCTTGTATTCCAAGAACAGACGTTTGTGAAGGTTGGTAAGGACATTGCCTTTGCTTTTAGTTCCAGAATGGGTCATGGATATTGTCTTTGAATTTTTCATGATTGTGATATTTTTCTATTAGGTCCAACTGGGCGTCACTGGCAATTTTTTGTATTTCATTGAAGAGCTGGCGTTCCTCATAGCGTATATGTTGTTCCAGTTCCTCTTCAATCTGTACCAACCTTCTGATCAGGTCAACATTGGATGTGAATAGCCTGACCAACCTGCGATGCTCCCTTAACGCTTTTTTAATTTTTGGGTTGCCCATGCCCAGGATGGGAAAGATGTAGGTTTCCTCCAATTCAAAATGTGGGATCAAATGGGTCTTAAAGAACCAATCCACATAGGTCTTTATGCGTTTCGGTGCTACCTTTTTTGAAAGTCCCGTTCGAATCTTCCAACATAGGAGCAGGCCGTGATGGTGTTCACGGCTTACTCCCTGTAGAGCCTTATGACGTTTGATGGGTGTTCCAGCCATAAGGACATTAGTTGCTGAGCAATTTTTTTTCCAATGTTTCTGCTTTTGGGAACAGGATATTGTTCTCCAAATGGATATGTCGATGAAGATCTTCCTCAAATTCCTGAAGAAGGGAAAAGGCAACCCTATAGGTATTACAGGCATCGGAAGGGGGGGTGTAATCACTGCTCAGGGCGGCGATTTTTCGGAACCGTTCCCCTTCATTATCATGCTCCTCCATCATCATTTGAATAGGGTTATGGACCGTACCAAATTGTGGTGGTCCCAAGGTCTTTCCATCTGCCGTTCCCGCCACCATTTTACGGATCCAGGGGAACAGGACCAGTTCTTCCTTCTTCATGTGCATGGACAGTTCGCCGGCAGAACCGGTGAAATGTTCAAAAATACCAAACAGTTCAGGGTGTTTGTTGCCATGTACGTGACATAGCTTGTTAAGATATTGCTTTAAGATCGGGATACGTTCCTCCACGTACCGATGGTGCTTTTTTTCGATATAGTCGATCAAAAGGTCTAAAGGCCATGTATTGAAATCGGGCTGGTCCGTTTGACTGTTTCGTTGGACTTCGTCCAGTTCTTGCAATAACACTTCCTTGTCCAGACCATTTTTGTCAGCAACTTCCTGTAAGGTCCGATTGCCTTTGCAGCAAAAATCGATCTTGTGGTTTTTAAAGACCTGGGCGGTACGGTAATCCTCGGCCACCATTTGGCCTACTGTTTTTTCGATGGTATCGTTCATGATATTAGAATTAAATGTTATTTTAATAAATAGGACAAAATTATCCTTTATTGATTTAAATTTTTTTAACGCTTCAAATAGGTCAGTCCAACTTCCAGTCCCGTTGCCAGTTCGTACAAACTGGTATTCTCCAACATATTTTTTAAATCGTTTCTGATATCGACAAACTTGTCATGGAGAGGACAGGGTTTTTGGGCGTTGCACTCCTTGAGTCCAAGGCCACAGCCGACATAGATATCATCCCCATCGATGGCATGGACTATAGTACTTATTTTTACGGTATCCATCTCAGTTCGGTCCAACTCAAAGCCACCTGTAGGGCCCTTAACAGAATGGATGACCTTGCTCCTCGAGAGCTGTTGTAGGATTTTGGCCGTAAAAGCAATCGGGGAATCAATTTCTTCAGCAATTTCATTGACACTGACACGCCTTCCATCCAAGGATTGCAGCGCAACATAGACTGCAGCGCGAATACCATACTCACAGGCTTTTGAAAACATCATTGCTAAATTTATTCGTTACAAAGATAACATTTATTCTAAATAGGACAAAAATGTCCCTTATTATTTTTCCGTATCGGGAATGCCAATCGGTCTCAAATATACACTTTATGTAAAAGTAGGGCGGCATACTCAAAAACTTATGTTCGATTTCGGTTTAAAACCATCAATAAAAGTAGACCGAATAGTATGGATAAACTCGCCAAGGCAAGGATTTCCATATAGCCCGAAAAGATGGGCCATTGTATCCATGCAGCAAACCCTTTATAAAAAATAAGGATTTCAGTTACAAGGAAACCCCAAAAATACCAATGGTATGCTTTCTTTGATATCACGAACAGACCAAAATAATCCACCAAAAAGAAAAGCCCGATACTGATTATCCCCAGAAAAGTCATATGTAGATAACCAATGGTAAGGTCAAGATACATGGTCGCAATCCGTGCAAAATAGGGTAGGGCGGTCAGCAGTTGTAATGCTATTTTGATGAATAAGAGCAACACTGTGGTCTTCAGTAGCAAAGCCTGTAGTTTTGAAAGGGACAGTACTTTAATGCCATTTTTGGTCATGGCCCATAAAAGGACAAGGCCACAGCCCTGCGCAATCGCTCCAATTCCTGCAAGGACATATAACAAGGGTGATGGTTCTACCCACAATGTGGAGAGAAAAAAGCTGAGCACAATGCCCAAGTTCAATATCCAAAAGAAACGACCAAACCTTTTTTTAGGAACAACAGTGCCCCTTTTTTCCAACGCAAAAACAATCAACCCGATCAAACCCAGGACCATCCATCCATTGTATTGAAAATGGAGGTAAAAATAGATGGCCATGCGATACCATATAGACTGACCCCCCAAAGTACCCATGATAATCCCCAGTGCCCAAGGCCCCAAACTGGAAATGACCATATACCAAAGTGCTGCCTTTATGCATCGTAGACTGTTACCATGCCTGAACTTTGGGTCGATATTTTTGGAAAAATAATGGAAGAACACATAGGACATGATCAGGAACAAGGTGGAAAAGAAAATGGAAAACAATGCATACCCTTGGAACGGAAAGGTGAGCAACATGCCGACCAATGAAACCTGGGTAAACCAAAAGATACGTGTATATTTTTTATCCGAGGTACCCTTTTCCACAAAACAGTAATGGATCATTGTGGTCAAGGCTACATATACCCATCCAAGCAATGCAATGTGTGAATGGGCATGAACCATGTATCTATAGTTGAAACCAAAGGAGAATATAGGGTAGGAGCGCAGTAAAACACCCAACAACGCGGCCATGGCGAAATAAGAAATTGCCACTCGAATATGCCGTTGATATATGCTGTCCTTCACGCCTTATAATTTATAAAAAACCAAGGATAAATCTTAAAAATCCTTTCTTCTGGCCTTATGGCGAAGTCCCAAAATGGGTAAAACTGTCCATAAAAATAGAATGGCCATGGAGACCAGAAAACCGAGATCGGTGCCAAAGAACTTTTTGAAAATGGCCCCGGTATACCCCAAAAGGGCGGAGATGTCCAATTTCAACAGAATCAAAATCCTTGAAAGATCTATGGGGTTGAGCATGGTCGCCACTAAGGAAAAGGTGTCCAAGGGGTATTCCTCAAACACAATGAGGGACATCAGGAACAGCCCATCATAGACCACGGCCAAAAAGAGCCATAACAGTACGGCGTATCCAAAACCCTTGATCTTATTTTCATTGGCTATGGCAATGACGAAGGATAGCCCCACAAAAATGAAGGTCAAAAAGGCACCTGTTACCAATAAAAGGGAGAAATCAAAGATGGCATTGCTCCGCAAAAGGCCATATAGGCCAAATGGAATCCCCAGACCCAGAACCAGGCTCAAGGTCAATGAACCGGCAACGCCAAAATATTGTCCCATAAAAATGGAACTACGTTTAATGGGCTGTGCCAAGAGGAGTTCCGTAAACTCCCGGGAATTGTAGTAGTACATCACCCCGAAAATCGTCCCTATCAAGGGGATTAAGACAATAATCACGTTCATCAGGGTGATCACGGCCTTGGAAACATCATTGTTCAAGAACAACAGCACGAAACCCAAAGTGAGGTAGAACAAAAAATAAACGTAACTCCAACGGCTACGGATAAGGTCATAAAAACTGTATTTAAGAATTTTCATCATGGCTTTCTGTGGTTGTTAGGGCCGCGATGGCATGTTCAAAATCATGTTGCCCGGTCTGTTCCATCAATTGCCTGATGGTTCCTTTAAAATAAATCTCCCCCTCAAGAAGATACAAGACCTCATCGGCCATTTCCTCTACAAATTGCATGATATGGGAAGTGATCAGAATCGTCTTTCCTTTGGCCTTTTCATTTTGTATCAATCCTTTTAAGCATATCAAGGCCTTTGGGTCGAGGCCAGTGGTAGGTTCATCTAGGATAATCAAGGGACTGTCGAACATAAAGGTCAGGACAATGTTCACCTTTTGTTTGGTACCTCCCGATAAGGTGGACAATTTTTTGCTTAGAAAGGGTTCCAGACCGAATAAAGCGATTAGTGTTTCTTCCTCGCTGGGACTGTTCCTAAGATCTTTGATCATATGAAGCAGTTCTTTGACCTTGATATTTGGCGGAAAGTTGGCAATCTGCGGAAGATAATTGATCTGCTTGCGATACCTCCAATCTTTTTTTATGGACTTTTCCAGAATGGAGATATCCCCTTTGTCAGGAATGACCATCCCCAAGATACTTTTGATCAAGGTGGTCTTGCCAGAACCATTAGGTCCCAACACTGCGTAAATATGGCCTTTGCCAATGGTCAGGTCCACACCTTTTAACACTTGGTTCTTGCCAAATTTTTTGTATAAATTGTTTATTTCTATGGTCATGGTCGTATCTTCATTAGAGGTTGGGCATCTTGCAGATTGTCCGGAGTGAATACCGGGGAGACCCTTTCGGAGAAATCGATGATATCCATGAACAGGCTCCGTAAAAGGACAATCGTCTCCGGGGTACGGTTCACCACATAGGAAAACAGTTTTACGGGACGATAAGGCACATCGCCAATGCCATTCCTATCCAGGTCATAACCGGTATAACTGCTCCAAAAGTTGCCTTCAAATACATTGTCGTTCAATTTACTGTTATAGGAGATGTCAAAGGAATTGTACAAGAAATTGTTGCCCTTGAAACTATTGGTGTAGCAAGCTCCAAGAACTCGAATGGCCCATCCATTGCCAATGAAGTCATTGTCTGTGTAATCGATCCTGTTCGACCCCTCGATATTGATGCCTATAGTATTTTCCTCAAAGGTGTTGCCTACGATTTCCGCATCATTGATTTCTTTCAACAGCATGCCATAGGCCGCGGTGCCCCAGTTTTTTCGGAAGATGTTGTTTTTCATGGTGATGAACTTGGAGAACATTACCGCAACCCCGGCCCCATTGTTTTCAAAGGTGTTGTTGGAATAGACATCATTATTTGAAAACATAAAGTGAAGTCCATAACGGAGATTGTCCATGCTCACATTATCGGTAATGATGATTTGGTCGGAAAACTCCAAATAGATACCATCACGGGTACCTTGCACATGGTTCTTTCTCACTTCTACATCGGAAGAATACCAAAGTTGGATGCCATTGCCCGAATTGTATTCATCCACAGCATCACCAATAATTCTGTTGTGATATACTTTGCCATGGGATGACTTTTCCAAATAAATGCCAAAGAACAATTGCTCCAACACCATATTCTGGATGATGAAGTTTTTGCTCTGAACCACTCGTATGGCAGCGTTGTCCTTGGTATAGCTGACTCCCACATTGATGATGAACAGGCCATCAAGGGTCACACCATCTGACTGGATCCTAAAGATTTCCCCTTTTTTCTCCCCATCTACAATGGGATAATCTATGCCTTTGATGAGCAGGGGTTTGTCCACCAGGATCTCGAACTCCAGGTAAGTGCCCTTTTGGACCAAGATGGTATCAAGGGGAGCAGCCTGTTGGATGGCTTCCTTAATGGAACTGTTCTCGCAGGTAGTACAAACTGTCCACGTGTGTGCCATACCCATTTGAATTCCCATTAAGCAAATGATTCCCAAAATAAATTTCATATGTAGTAAGTCCAATTTCATAATACACCTTTGCTTGGAACACTAAAACCAATCAGAACAAACAGCACTGCAATAAGGGTAGCCACTATGATGTGCCATACCGAGGGCCATAGTTTCCATTTCATTCATATAAATCCTTTACTGACTTTCCTGTTATTCGGGTTACTGAAATCCGAAACACTACGGGCATTTCCGATTCTTGCAATTTTCCGGAAAAATGACTTAAAAAATGGGGACGTTCGGCATTTTTACTGTCAATGGTTTGCTGTACGCCTTCTGCAAAATGTTTTAAAAAGTACTTTGCATAATCTCCCGTTAGTTCGTGGAAATCCCCATGTACCTGCACAGATTGCCAATTACGAAACGACTCGATACTATCGACCTGAAAAGAGACTTTATTGTAGTTTCTTAGGGCATTGATCCTATGACCGTTGGATGCAAAACAAAGAATGCTCTTTTGGTCCTTATCATAAAAATAGGTCGATGGTACCACATAAGGTTCATTGTCGGCGATATAGCCTAGGCGACCTATATAGTTTTCTGACAATAGTTTATCGCATTTTACGGGTTCCAAATCTAAGACTATACTCATGTTTATGGTTTAAATCGTTCATTAATTTCGATCCAGGTAAAAAGTTCGCCATTGTGCGTATTTTTAATTTTTTCTGCGGTTTTTTTACTGGTAAAGGCACTTAGGTATTCTCCCATGGGGCTGGGAATGTTCTCACTGATCAAATAGGTGGCCGTAGTGGCATCAACCAGTTCCCCGGGCCGTTCATAATCATTGACCAGGAACAAAGCCATGGAAGATTCGTCCACTTCCTTTAGGTGGTTCACCATACACTCAATGGCATCAAAATCGAAGACCTTGCCTTTTTGGGAGACAAGCTGTGCGGCATGTTGTCTGTCCACAATGGTCATGCTACAATAGTGACAGCCGACGTGGCCGTAATCAATGGGTTTTGGGCGTACACTGCAGCCCAAGGACAGGAGCATGGCCAAAAGCAAGGGGGGCAAAGTTTTTTTCATGGGTCGTTAATTTTGTTTTTTTGAATTTTTCCACCCCATAAATGCAGCGGCCAAGGTAAGCATCATACCGGCGAACATGAGCCAGGCACCTGTGGAGGGTATGGAAGTAACATCAAAATTGAGCATCTTCACATGGCCCAATAAAGGAGGCTTGTAGGTCATTGGACTTCCATCGGGATTGGTCAATTTCATAATGGCGTTGGGATCCAAGTTGGTACCGTAGTCGACCAGCCATTCATTAAAATCGTACATGCCCAAAACACCCATGATGGACATCAGTATGAACCAGCCAATAAACCATTTGTAGTTTACTTTTTTGAGGTATCCCAGGATACCGATTACCACTCCCAAGACGACCATGGTACCAATAACGATCGGAAAGGATCCGAATTCCCACATTTCCTCTGGTTTGGGCAATGTTTGCATTCCGATATAGTGGTTTAGGCCATCGATGTTCTGGATATCAAATTCATTGACTCCTTTTAATCCACTGATATGAATGTTCAATCCAAGAGGATCTGGATATTGTGGAGCTCCCAGCATAATGTTCCAGAGCGGGAAAACGTAGAGTCCCAATAAGAAGAGGGGGCCAATAATCATTAACAAACTAGCCTTTTTCATTTTTTTAGATTTAAGATTACAAACTGACAGCGGTTTTTTGGTGGGTCGATGTAGTTCAATTTGTAAAAAAGCGGGCAGGTCATGGACACGGCCCGCTTTATTCCATGGTGATTCAATCCGAATTATTCACCAAGGGACCATTTCAGTTCAACACCCGAATTGGCGGGCGAAACCCTAACATACCCTTGCATCTCTTGGTGCAATGCTGAACAGAAATCGGTACAATAGAAAGGCCATACACCTACCTGCTTAGGTTCCCAGACCGAGGTCTTGGTCTGCCCGGGCATGATCAATAGTTCTGATGTATTCTGACCTAGTATGGCGAAGCCGTGGGGCACATCAAAATCCTGTTCATGGTTGGTGATATGGAAATATACCTTGTCACCTACTTTGATTCCCTCGATATTGTCCGGGGTAAAATGGCTTCGGATAGTGGACATGTACACATGGACCTCGTTTCCTTCACGTACCACTTTGGAACCTGTTGGCGATGTTACTGCGTATGGGTGTTTGTTTTCGTCCAATCGATAGATCTTCTGCGATTTCGGGGCCAAAATATCGGCCGGAATCCCTGCAGCATAATGAGGCTCGCCATGGGTCGGAAAATCATAGATCAGCTCCATTTTCTCCCCAGAGATATCATAGATCTGTGCCGAGTGCTCCATTTCGGGACCAGTGGGCAAATACCTGTCTTTTGTGATTTTGTTCATGGCCACCACATACTTGCCGAAAGGTTTTCTTGAATTCCCCCCGGGAATCATCAAGTGTCCCACGGAGTAGTAGGTCGGTTTTCTGTCGATGACCTCCCAAGTGCCCAATTTCCATTTTACTACCTCGGATGAGATAAAGAAAGTAGTGTAAGCATTGCCGTTACCATCAAACTCTGTGTGCAATGGGCCAAGGCCTCCACTTTTTACCTGTCCGGCCAATACATCCTCAAATTTTAGGATAGGGATGCCATAGGCCTCCCCGTCGAATTTTTCGCCCTCGATGGCCGCTATCATTTTATCAAAGGAATGTACGGTGAGGTCAGCGGACAATTTACCATTGCCAATAATGTATTGGCCAGAGGGGTCCACATCACAACCGTGAGGTGATTTTGGAGTAGGAAGGAAGTATACGGCACCGGGAACCTTTAAGGGATCAACGGTCAAGACTTCTTTTTTCATGGTAGTGGTTGCCATATGGGTGCTTTCATCGTAAAGATTATGTGCATAGTTGGCAGGTATCATTGTACCACCCCCATTGTTTACGTATTCTTCAATTTTCTTCCAGTTTACCGCGGCAATAAAGTCCTTATCGTTTTGGGAAGCGTTCACCTCTTGCAGTGTGTGGGCCTCCTCAGTATTATAAGTGGTAAAGAAGAACCATCCATGGGATTTTCCACGCCCAGGGTGGGAGAGGTCATAGTTGAACCCCGGCATCAATAATTGAAACTTTAGGTCCATATGACCATGTTCCGGGTCTACACTGATAAATGACAGCGATCCCTTAAAATTGCTCTTGTATTGGTTGATAGGGATGTCCCGTTGTGGTATTGGAACCGAGAAACGGGTCCCTGCCACTACATATTCCGTGTTCTCGGTGATAAAAGAGGAACTGTGGTTACCGGCACTGTTGGGTACCTCGATGATCTCTTCTGTTTCAAAAGTGCTTAAACTGATACGGGCTATTCTTGGTGTGTTGTTTCCGTTGATGAATATCCATCGTCCATCCAACTCCCCATTGGTCTGTGAAATATCGGGGTGGTGGGCATCGTCCCAAGGAACAAAGCCATGGGAGGTGGTCAACATGGGCTTGGTCTCTTCGGAATATCCGTAACCAGAGGTAGGGAACTGGGAGAAAACGGGAATCTCTTTGAACATTCTTCCTGAAGGCAATCCGTAAACGGTTAGGTTACCGCTGTACCCCCCCGAAAGGAAGGCGTAATATTCATCTTGCTCGCCAGGGGCGACATACACTTTTTCAGCGGCACTGGACGACAGGGCCCCATTGGAACTTTGGTTCTGTTGCCCACAGGAAACCAGCATCAAGGCAACTCCCATGGACATCATTAAATAATTATGGATTTTCATTGTATTAGGATTTATTCGTTTTACTGGATTTTGAATTCTTTATTGAGTAGGGGGAAGGATGACCTTGTCCACTACATGGACAATGCCGTTGCCTGCCGATACACTGGCAATTATTTTGGCCCCACCTATAAATACATCATCTCCCTTGATTTCTACCGGAACATTTTGGTTATTGGCCTGCCCCAACTTTTTGAAGTTTTTTAAAAACTCTTTGGAATAATTGCCAGGGGTTACATGATATTTAAGAATGTTTGCCAGGGCATCCTTGTTCTCTACTTTCAGTAGATTTTCCACAGTACCTTCAGGTAATGCACCGAAGGCGTCATTGGTTGGTGCAAAAACCATTAATGGACCTGCGTTTACCAAGGCATTCTCCAATTCCGCTGCTTGCACTGCAGCCACCAAAGTGCTATGATCGGGTGACCCGATCGCAATCTGGAGTATACTGGGCATTGATTCATCATCTTCGATAAAGGCCTGCCCTTTGTTGCTCTCAATAACTGCTTCGGATGTGTTCGATTCGGCAGCGGTTGTTTCGTTTTGGGCCCTATCCTTGCAACCGCCATTGAGCGAAAGTAGCAAGATCAGCCCCAGGGTACTGAGTTTAAAGGTTGATTTCATATGCGTTATTTTAATGTCCTGAAATATTCAAGAATAGCGCGGGCCTGGTCTTCGGTCAACCCTTGGTTGGACATTGGGGAACCGTTGAACTCTTTGAGAAGATCTTTGGCTAAAGGATCTTGTTGTACCATTTCCTGAGGGTTCAAGATCATGTTCATTACCCATTCCGGGGTCCTTCTTTCCAAAATGCCATTTGGGGGAGGCCCGATGAATTTTTTACCGATCCTGTGACAGGCCAGACACATTTGGTCGTAGACCTCTTTTCCTGTAGTGGCCATTGTTTGGTCTATTTCCGGGGACAGGTCAACAGATTTGATGGGACCAACTCCTTTTGTGGTCATATCTACACGCTCAGAGGCCTTGACTTCATTGGCCGTATTGGTTTGAATAGGCTGTTCGGTAGCTGCCTTTTTTCGTTGTACGCTGAAGCCTTCCTCTTTTTTCTCTTCTGTTTTTCCTCCACAGCCCACTAAAATGAGTGCAAAGAGTATGGTAATTCCTTTTATTGTTGTCTTCATGTGATAAAGGGTTAAAAATGTGCATCAAATGTATGTAGGGTTGTATATCCAAAATATGATATTAATCATAAAAAAGATAAAAATATCTTTTAATCTCTTTTTGATGTTTTCATCATCCCGTTCAATTCATCCAATTATGCATTGAAAGGAGGTACTTTATTTAGCAATGAATTCCGATGAGGATCATAACACGGTCCGCGATATATGAGGTGATCCATGTATCCGAAGTCTATTTGAGCGCTGAAGATTGCAAACGGATTCTTATGACATTGTATAAACCCTCAAATGTAGCCGCTGATAATAAGTGTATATGTTATAATGGACCGAAAGAGGATAAAAGAATCTTCTATTTCTTAAATTTGTTGTGGAGTTTCTGTTCAACCTTGACCGGACAAAGCAGGTATAGAAGAATTGATTGGAATATATGCCACGGTCATAAAATATTTGTTGGCCTATTATGGTCAAAAGTTTCAAACACCATGATAAATACAGATCAAAAATTAAAGGAGCGAGTAAAGGAGTTGACCTGTCTCTATGAGGTCACTTCAATCATCGTGAATTCCGGATATGACGAACTCTCCACTTCCCTGGAAGCCATTGTCTATTGTTTGAAAAGAGGTTGGCAGTTTCCCGAAGATGCCGAGGCTGTAGTGTCCACCGGTACATATCATGTGCAAACCAGTGGATTCAACGAACACATGACCTGTTTGTCTTGTGATATCATTGTGTTCAATAAGGTAGAAGGGACTATATCTGTAGGTTATCCGGCTTCAGCCTATACCTTTGAAGACTTTCTTCCAGAAGAAAAAACCTTGCTTAAAAATGTGTGCCTTGCTGTAGGGAACCTTATGGAACGTAAACAGATCCACGACAGCGAAGCGGAAACGAAAAGGCAAATGGAACGCAGTGATCGTTTGCACATTATGGGAGAGATTACTGCCGGAATAGCCCATGAACTGAATACACCTTTGGCCAATATTCTGGGATTTGCCGAATTATTGCTTGATGAAGCTACTGATAAAGAAACCAGAAGGGATTTACAAACCATATTGGACAATGCTATTTTCAGTCGGGAAATAGTGAAAAAATTGATGTTCTTCACCTGTGAAATGCCCCAACAGATGGAACTGGTCGAGTTGAACAAGGTAGTGGACAGTGTGTTACGTTTGATGGGGCCTTCACTTAAAGCGAAACAATTATCGGTCACCAAATCCTACGACAGCAACGATTTACGGATTCGGGCCAATACAGTTCAATTGACCCAGGTAATGTTCAACCTTATTATGAACGCGGCCTATTATTCACCGGTACACGGAGAGATCAAGGTAGATGTCTTTGGCGATAACCAAAAGATTGTCATCAATATCATAGATCAAGGCGAAGGAATTGCACCAGGTCAGGAAAACAAGGTATTTGAACCTTTTTATACCACCAAGCCAATCGGGGAGGGGACCGGTCTTGGTCTGAGCGTCGTACACGGCATAATCAAAAGTTATAAGGGCACTATTGCGCATAGGCCCAATGTGCCAAAAGGTACTATTTTTACCATGGAGTTTCCAAATTGAAGCCTATGCCATTGAACCAGGAGAACATTCTTATCGTAGATGATGATATCAAGATATTGGAACTGTTGACAAGAAGGCTCAAAGAGTTCAACTACCATGTTTTTAAGGCGATATCGGTTAGGGAAGCTTTATTTATATTAAAGGATACTCCTATGGATCTCTTGATCACGGATATTCAAATGCCGGAAGTCGATGGCATTCAGTTATTGAAGTATGCCAACGAACGTTATCCCAAAATGCCAAAATTGGTGGTTACCGGATACCCATCCGTTGACGGCGCCTTGGAAGTACTCAAATCAGGTGCCATGGACTATTTGACGAAACCCTTTACAAAAGCAGAACTTAAAATAGCCGTGGAAAAAGCATTGGAACAAGGACGAAAGCACCAAGCATCCATAGTATCTGTTCCATCCAGAGCGAAAAACCAACAATTCAATGAGATGGTGGGCGATTCCACGACCTTTAATCAAGTACTATCCATTATAGACAGGGTAAAGGATAACAGGGCAACGGTATTGATACAGGGAGAGAGCGGGACTGGAAAGGAATTGGTGGCACGTTCCATCCATTATTCGGGGAAGTATGGTAAAGGGCCCTTTATTGCAGTGAACTGTGGAGCCATCCCGGACAACCTGCAAGAGGCGGAATTGTTTGGGTATACCAAGGGGGCCTTTACAGGGGCGGACCAAGACCGTAACGGTTTTTTTCAGGCGGCCTCTGGGGGTACCCTCTTCTTGGACGAAATAGGGACCGCCTGTTTGGATGTGCAGACCAAATTATTGAGGGCATTGCAAGAAAAGGAAATTACCAAAGTAGGTTCCAGAACTTTGGAAAAAGTAGACCTCCGTATTGTTGCGGCCACCAATATGGACCTTTTGGAAGAAATCAAGAAAAAAAACTTTCGGGAAGACCTTTATTATCGTTTGACCGTTGTGGAGATAAAGGTTCCCCCGTTACGCAAAAGAAAATCCGATATTCCCCTTCTGGTAGATCGGTTCCTCCAAAAATATGGTATGGAGTATAGGGACCGTTTGTTGCGGATCGATTCTGAAGCTTTGAAAATATTGGAGCGTTATCCCTGGCCAGGAAATATAAGGGAACTTGAAAATGTGGTACAACGGGCGGTCATCATGGCAGATGGTTCGATTGGAATTAAAGACTTACCGGATTTTTTAAAATATGAGATAGACTTTCCCGAAGAGGAATTCATACCCTTAAAGGATATGGAAAAAAAGTATATCAAACGTGTGCTTCTATATACCAATGGGAACAAGTCCAAAGCTGCGGAAATTTTACAGATCAGTCGAAAAACCCTTCGCGACAAACTGGATTGATTTGGTCAGAAACTGACCAACTGGGTAAAAACCTCCCAATATCTATTTTTCAATATTTTTTATTTAACTTCATTAACTTTTGATAATCAGTTAGTTGAGTTGGTTTTGTTTCTTTTTGTCCTCTAGGGCATACCATTTGCCATTTAGTGTACCAAATAGTTTTACGTGGATCGGGCACCCATGAAACTTCCCGGACTACTGAAAAATGAAATCGATAATGATGGTCAGATAACCTTTGAAATATGGCACCCTCGTTATGAAAAGGTATAACTTTTTGATGCTTAAAAGCATAAGGTGGATCAAATAAAAAGAATATATGGGCACAAAACTTACATTGAAGCAACGTATACTGGTAGGGTTTGTACTGGCCGTGGCCTTTTTTTTGGTATTGGGATCCAATCTGGTGGATCGTAGGCATTTTTCAACCATACAAAAAACGATTGCATCGATTCATGATGATCGTGTAATGGTACAGGACTATATCTATCAGTTGAGAAATTTTCTGCACGATAGGGAAGTAGAGGTGTTGAAAAAGGAAAACATTGGAAATCGAAATGAAAGGGACGGACAAATCACGGTCATCCTCAATAATTTTGCCGAGACCGAACTGACCCGGGATGAAGCAGCCTTTTTTAAACGCTTGCAGCAACAATTTTCGGGCTTGGGTTCCTATAACTCCTTAAGTGAACAGAGCGAGAGCCAAGAGGGGGACAAATCAAAAATTTTAGAGCATATCCACAGTACAAAAAAAACCTTGGACGCTCTTGAGGAAATCCAAATTGAAGAAAGCGGACACCTCACCCAAGTATCGGAAAAATCACTGAGCGTCAATAAGATGTTGTCCAATCTGGAAATCGGTTTTATAATCATTATAGGGGTGTCCATGTTCATGTTGGTTTTTCAGCCGATAAAAACACTGTATCCCATTCATTGATCAATAAATAAAATAAGAAAACATAAAAAATAATCCTATGAATGAATTTGTACGGAGTTTATGCTCAACATGTATTCACAGATCATATTGCGTTTTGAGCAATAATAGATTAAATATCAATTTATGTAACGAATACCGACACTATTTGGATGATAGTAAAGAGCCTATCATAATGGTTTCGGATGAAATGTATTAAAAAACAGATAGAAGATGCACAGTATCTTATAAATATTTTACTATGACAACAACATTAACATCAAAAAGAAAACAGCCAAAACAAGGTATGTTGGACAACGTAATGCGCCAGTTCAATAATGCAGCGGATATTATTGAACTGAATACCAACATCAGAAAAATCCTAGAGGTCACCAACAGTGAATTCGTGGTACATTTTCCAGTGCGAATGGACAATGGAGAGGTGGAGATCTTTACAGGCTATCGCGTACAGCACAATAATGCATTGGGCCCCTATAAGGGCGGATTGCGTTATCACCCCACAGTAGATATCGATGCTGCCAGGGCCTTGGCCATGTGGATGACTTGGAAGACCTCCTTGGCCGGCTTGCCCTATGGCGGGGCCAAGGGAGGAATACAATTGGATCCCACCAAATATTCCCAAGATGAACTGCAACGGATCACAAGAAGGTTTACCTATGCCTTGGGTGACAATATTGGACCGGAACTTGATATTCCAGCTCCGGATGTAAATACCAATCCCCAGACAATGGCCTGGATATTGGATACCTATATGTCCACCAAATCTCCCAACGAGCGTTCGAAGAACCTGCATGTGGTCACGGGAAAACCTATAGGTGCCGGTGGTTCCGAAGGAAGGGACCGGGCAACGGGCTATGGTGTTTACCTGACCATCAAATTTTGGGCGGAGCACAAAAAGATTGATTTAAAGGACAAAAAATTCATTGTACAGGGATTTGGTAATGTGGGATATTGGGCGGCCCATTTTCTGGAAAAAGAAGGGGCGATATTAACCGCCGTACAGGATGCCTATGGAAGTATCCATAACGAAGACGGTATTTCCCCTGAAGGCCTTTTGGATTATGCAAAGGCCAATAAAGGAAGTATCTCGGGCTTTGCAGGGGCAAATCCCATAGACAATACCGAATTCTTTGGTTTGGACTGTGATATCTGTATTCCCGCTGCATTGGGCAACCAGATTACGGTGGAGAACGCCCAGAAGATCAAGGCAAGCTTGATTGCCGAAGGGGCCAATGGACCGACCGATGTAAAGGCGGAAGAGATTCTTTTGAAGCGAGGTATTGATATCATACCGGATATTTTGTGCAATTCAGGGGGCGTTATCGGAAGTTACTTCGAATGGTTACAAAACCGCAATGGTGAAATATGGCATTTGGACGAGGTATTGGAGAAACTGGAAAGAAAAATGCGGGAGTCGTTCAACAAGGTCGCGCACAAAACAAAAACAAGAAATATGGACATGCGCACAGCTGCCTTTGTCATCGCCATTGAACGTCTTGAAGAAGCTTATGTTCAAAGAGGAATTTTTCCATAAGGGACTTATAAAATGAAATGGTACAGCTGTAAACAGAGCAGCGAAAACCATAATATCTTAAAATTGATGCTATGAAATACGGTAGTTTGTTAATTGAAAAAAAAGAATATGTCCTTCTCAAAAGGTTGATGAACCTTTCAGGATACCATCAGGACAATACATGGAAAAAATCGGTGAGGAAGTTGGCGGAAGAATTGGAGACCGCGAAGATTTTGGACCAGGATGATATGCCCAAGGATGTCATACGGTTTAATTCAAATGTCACGATTGTTTCCGAAAATGGATGGCATAAAAAAATCAAGTTGGTACTTCCCAGCAAAAGCGATGTCAAGAACAATTGTATATCCATATTGACCCCTATGGGGGCTGCGGTGATGGGTTATGCCAAGGGGGATTCCATTGTTTGGGAATTTCCATCGGGCAACCAGAAACTGACCATTGAGAATATCGAGCAGGAAAATGAGCCCATCAACATAAACATGATATTATGAAATCAGGAAATAGGCCCTACTTGCACGAATCCATAAACCGTATTATCAGTAAAAAGGATAAACTGGAAATAACCAATTGGACCGAGACCATGGAGGGGATCAATGAAGAACTGCAATACTTGATCCAATTGGAAAAGCGTTTGTTGGGAAATCCGTCCATGTACCAAAGGCTTTTGGGAATCCAGAGGGAAAATCAACTTCGATTGGGATCATTGTACCGTTACGAAAGGGCCATGGGGAATGCCATAGAATGCGACACCATGGAGTGTGATGCCTATTACCTTAATACCCATGAGAAAAATCGAGATGGTTATATGGGCCATATAAAAAGCTATACACAAATCAAACTGTTGTTGTTCGCCAAAATTTTGGAACGCTCCAACGGAAAATCTTGATAACAGGAACGTATCAGCGGATATAACAAACTTCAAAACATAGAAGATGGGCTCCGGGCATTGCCTGTAGAGCTATGATGGCTGATAATGGATGATTTTGAGGAATATACCTCTTACATTAGAAAGCAGGTGTGATACTTATTGCATAAGCTTGGACCATAGTTACAGGTTTCAATGCATTTTTTTATCCTTTTTTGGTTTGGTCATCACTGGCCGTGGAATTAATTTTACCATGCGTAAAAAGCGCCCGTTTGCCGGATATTGCCGATCTGGTGTCAGGTTATTGAATGTCAATGCCACCAACAGCATAATTGTGACCCCGCTGAGCACAGGAAAGAAAATATACCAATAGCCCAATCCAATAATTTTTTCCGAACCTATTACCGCAATCAAGGCGGTGGCTCCCCCGGGCGGATGGAGGGTCTTGCTGAATTGCATGGCCAAAATGGACAATGAAACGGATAGGGCAGCGGCCAGCCAAAGAATCTCTTCCAAAAATTGATTCACGGTAACACCTATTATGGCACTGATCAGATGTCCTCCTATCAAGTTGCGTGGTTGCGCCAAAGGACTATGGATGGCTCCATATATTAAAACACCTGTGGCACCAAATGATCCTATGAGCAATATGTTGTCCGATTGGTCCAAATATTGATTTTGGATAATACCGATGCAGGCAATTCCTATAAATGAGCCTAAAAAGGACCAAATCAACTCTTTAGGCTCCACAGAGGTTTCCTTGTACACGATATACCTCCCAATACGATATCCCCGCTTGATATTCTTTTTCATATATGGCCCCAAAGATAAGGCCATGTCATGGTGGTGCAATTTAGAATGAGATGATAATGAGAAAGGAAAATAAATTTTTTGTTATGAAAATAACACTGCATGCGGTTCTTTCCTCAATAATTAAATTGCAAAATGAAATTTTATGTTGGCTGATATTAAAAGAAGAAAACTGATCAGGACAACTTGAAAACTATTTGCCTTTAGGTGAAGAAATTTATGGCTTTTGTTTTATTAAAGGTTTTAACGGACGAACCGTGAATTTTCTTGTGTCCTTAACACTGGTCGCAAGCAAAAAAAAAAGCCCTAAAAAATTAGGGCCTTTTACAGCTTTATGAAAGGCTCAAACTTCCTTCACAATCGCTTAGAAATAGTATTGTTTAAAATAAAACCTTAAGGTATTACTCACCTCTTTCTTGTTTTTGCTTGTTCACCATGGCCTCCACGTCGCTCAGCAATTTTTTGGCATCGTAGACAATACCATCTTTGATGGTGTATTCTATTCCGCCAACTCTTTCCACTTTTGCGGTGTCATCGTTCAAACGAACAGCACCGGTTCCGTAAAGTACTTTGAGGTTTTGAAGAGGGTTCTCGTCCACAATGATCATATCCGCCAACAAACCTTTGCGGATAACGCCATATTCAATCGGTTTTTTCAAAGGTTTGAAGATTTCTTGGGCACTGTGCATCGTAGCGGCACGGATGACTTCCAATGGGTGGAATCCTGCTTCTTGGAACATTTCAAGCTCCAATATTGTCCCAAAACCGTATAATTGGTAAATAAAACCCGAATCTGAACCTAGGGTAATCTTTCCGCCCATGTTCTTGTATTCATTTAGGAACTGCATCCAAACTTGATAATATTTTTTCCATGCCACTTCGTCTTCTGTGGTCCAGTCGAACCAATATGCGCCATGGCTTGTACGGCTAGGAGAAAAGAAATCCATTAAAGATGGCAAAGTGTATTTCTCGTGCCAGTCCGCGTTGCGTGCTCTCATCACATCCCTGCCTGCAGAATAAATGGTCATGGTCGGGTTGATATAGAAATCCAGTTTTAAAAATTCATCAAGAAGTGCATTCCATTTTTCACCTCCCGGTTTCACCAAGTTCCATTGGCGTGCAACTTGGCCAAAACGGTGCTGCTCATCTCCATAATTGATGTCCACCGGCCAAGGCTGCACATCGTTGTTTTCGTACATGGATTCAAATAGGCCATAAAAGTGGGTCATACTGGTAAGTCCCAACCTCGCAGCGTCGATAGTGTTCATTTGTGCCACGCCACTTTGTGCAAGGTGGGCGGTGCTTCCCATTCCCAGCGAATTGGCTTCATCAAGAACGGCCTCCATAATTTCGGGGCGATGTGAACTAAGTTTTAGTCCGTCCACACCTTTCTTGTTGGCATATCGTACCCATTCCCTACCATCTTCCGGTGTTAGGATTTCTCGATTTTCCCATTCTTTTCCAGTTCCAATCCTATGGAAGGAGACCATTCTTGGTGCAACAATCTCGTTTTTGGCACTTCTTTCTTTTTCTTTTAGCGACCACTCCAAGTTTCCAAAAGGCACGCCTCTTATTGTAGTAATTCCATGGGCCATCCATAATTTGTATACGTACTCTGCTTCAGGAGCTTTTGGGGCACCTCCAGTGTGCACGTGCAGATCTATCAGACCTGGCATCACATATTTTCCGGTAGCATCGATTTCTTTGGTTTTGCCATTTCCCAGTTTCGGGCGTTTGGATTCATCGATTGGGACTTTGGGTACACCGACTCTTGCGATATCTACAATTTTATTGTCCTCGACAATAATGTCCACGGGACCTGAAGCCGGTCCGCCGGTCCCATCAATTAAAATGGCACCTCTAATAATAAGCCGATCAAAGGGACCTTCTCCTTCGCCCGCTTTTCTGTCCGGTGCGCCAATGGTTTGGGCACACATCAACATGGGGAGCAAAAGAAGTGTTGCAAAAAATAATTTTTTCATGATTTAAGGTTTAAATGATTGGTGGTTGGTCAAGCCCATGGTTATGAAAAATGGGCATAAACAATCCGGATTTAATAACACTGTTCAATACTATGTTAAAAAAATATGGATTTAGGGTGACAAAAGGTTGTTTTTTATCGTTTCTGTTAAATAATGAAAGTGGTCTTGGGATTAAGATGGCCTGTTTTATAAATGGATCAAAAAATCAAAGAACCACCAAGACGCAGAAAAAAGCATAATCAACAAAGTGAAGGGAGTTGTTCAGCTATTTGGGAAAGCAGAATCAGTAGAAATGAGGAAATGAAATCTTCCTTCTTGTTGGACCTTAAAAATGCGTATGCCCTTTTCATTTGGGTTTTTACCGTGTTTACAGAAATGCCGTTGGCTTCGGCAATTTCAGTGTAACTTTTTCCGTCCACTACTACCGACACAAAAATTTCTTTCCTTTTTTTGGGCAATTTGTTGATAAGGTCGTTCAACTTATTGTTTTGTCGGTCCGATTTGGGTTCTGGAGCACTGGTGTCCGTTTCAAAAGTGTCCAGCAGCCGTTGTTCCCTTTTTTTCTTTTCTAAATACTGAAGACTTAAATTTTTGACGGATTTTTTGGCGTATGCTTCAAAAGACGTGTTTATGGTAATGGATTCCCGTTTGTTCCAAAACGAAACAAAAAAGTCCTGCACAATGTCTTTCGCAATATCCCTGTCCTTTACTATGGAAAAGGAAACCAAGCACAAAAGTGGGTAATTATTTTTAAAAAGCTCTTCAACCTTAAATCTCATAAATTGAGGTTTCGGGGGTATTCATATAAATTTAAAGTTACCGAAATATAAAGTTAAACTGGATCATTACCCAAATTGGTTGAAAAAATTATTGATTTTTAAAAAAATATTTGAGGATTGTCACCCTATTTCCAAAAAATGCTATCTAATATATGAGAACAATGATTGAATGCATAAGAAAGAAACATTGCGTACACTTTTAAAAAAGTTGAAGGAGTCGACCGGTTGGAAGGATAAATCCGACAAGGATTTCGAAGATTTCACCCAAGAACTGATCGAACGTATTCTTGAAGAGGATTTGGTGGACGAATCTTTAGAGCTTTTGGAAGGTTTGGATGTGGAAGGGGATTGGAAATCCTTGGAGGCTAGAATATCAAAAGGTAAGGTCAAAATACTATATCCAAAAAGGATTCTCAAGTATGCCGCTATTTTTATCGGTGTCGTTTCTTTGGGAATAGGCTTTGTGTGGCTAAGCGATAATAATAATGAAACCATATTATCGGGTATGGATGATATGTATGTGACATTGGATACGGGTTCGGATAAAACTTTGATAGAATCGCATGGTAGCCATTCCGTTACACTTCCATCAGGAGAAACAGTGGCCGTACACAATGGAGACACGTTAATTTATGGTTCTAATGAAGAGATTAAGGACTTTGTATACAATGAGCTCAATATACCCAATGGTAAAATGTTCACGCTTGTATTGTCGGATCGTACCAAGATTTATTTAAACTCCGGAACAAGAATCAAATTTCCTGTAAAGTTTCCTGAAAAAGGTAGACGGGAAGTGTTGGTTTATGGTGAGGCGTATTTTGATGTGACCAAGGATGAAGAGCGTCCGTTTGTGGTCAATTCCAAAGAAGTCGAGATAGAAGTATTGGGAACACAGTTCAATCTGTCTTCCTATGACGATCAGAATGAAGTGGCCACCGTATTGGTGGAAGGTTCGGTCAGTCTTTCAGATTTGGAAAATAGCAAGGATGGGGTTTTGTTGAAACCTGGAGAAAAAGGTGCATGGAACAGGGACAAGGGAATAATCGAGGTAGAAGAAGTGGATGTTTTATTGCATACCGGTTGGGTCAATGGAGAGGTTGTGTATAGAAATACGCCATTTACCGAATTACTGGCAAGTTTGGAAAGGACCTACAATGTGAAAATAGAAAACACCAATGACAGTATTGTTGAACAGACGTTTAGTGCAAGGTTCAACAGAAATGTTGAAAAAATAGAAGATGTTCTGGATGCCCTAAGGATCATAACCCCTTTTGAGTATGAGGTTGCAGAGGGTAAAAAAGGGAAAAAGAAGGGTGTCAAAATAAAGTAACAGATAACAACCAAACGATAGACTATTAATACTAAAATATATATGCCAATGAAATGACTTTTTTTACTAAAAAAAGCACACAAAAAAAGGGAATGTTGGCCCATTCCCTCTCTTGAACTGTGTAATAAATATCGATTCAAACTAATTAAATCAACTCAAAATTATGAAAAAAAAACCATCTAGAATTCTTTTTTTAAAGAGATTCTTGAAGAATGGTTTATCAACCAAATTGACCATTTTTCTAATAATTGCTTCTATAGTCCAAATTCAGGCAGCCAATTCTGATTCGCAAGGAGAAAAGCTTTCGCTTGATTTGGAGGAGGTTACCATAGAGAACGCACTGGGCGAGATCGAATCTCGTTCCGAATACCGTTTTATGTATGAGTACAGTCAAATTCCTTTAAAAAAGAAAGTAAGTTTAAAGACGAGTGACCAAAAAGTGGAGGATGTCCTAACTCTTTTGTTCAGGAATACCAAAGTGGTGTATCAAATCCGTGGCAGACAAATTATACTGATGAAATCGGCCGGTAAAAAAACAACGGACGGGTCCACCTCGGCAGAAACGGTAAAGCCATTTATGCAAAGCACGGTGAGAGGTACGGTTGTGGATTTTAGCGGTGTACCTTTGTTGGGTGCCAACGTAATGGTTAAAGGTACTTCGAACGGTGCCCAAACCGATTTTGATGGAAATTTTACCATAGAGGCCCAAACAGGGGATATTTTAGTGGTATCCTACATTGGTTTTAAGACTTCGGAGACAGAGGTTACAGGTAGTGGACCAATTACCATAGAACTTCAAGAAGATTCAGCACAATTGGATGAGGTCGTGGTAACGGCCCTTGGTATTTCCCGTGAGAAAAAATCTTTGGGATATGCGACCCAAGAAGTGGATGGCGAGGATGTGAACAGAACTCCGACGGATAACGTGGTCAACGCATTGTCCGGTAAAATTGCCGGGGTTCAGATCAAGAACAACACCAACATGGGCGGATCCAGTAATGTTGTGATTCGTGGTAGTACCTCTCTAACGGGTAACAACCAAGCGCTGTTTGTTGTTGATGGTGTCCCTGTGAGCAACTCCAACTTCAATACGGCCGATCAGCAAAGCGGTGCCGGCGGTTTCGATTATGGTAACATGGCCTCGGATATCAACCCGAACGATATCAAATCCATTAACGTACTTAAAGGTGCGGCAGCAACAGCACTTTATGGTTCCAGGGCCACAAACGGTGCGGTTATCATTACCACTAAATCCGGAGCCGGTTCAAAGCAGAAACCAACAGTAACGATCAACTCTAACGTTACCATGGGGTTCATCGATAAATCCACATGGCCAGATTTCCAGTATCAGTACGGTACGGGATATGGTCCTGTGTATGGTAACGACGGCATGAGTTTTTTCAACGACCAAGATGCCAATGGGGACGGAGAATTGGATTTGGTTACGCCCGCTACCGCCTATGGTTCTTACGGTGCGCAATTTGATCCTAACTTAATGGTATATCAGTGGGATTCTTTCTACGAAGGGTCTCCCTATTACTTGCAGCCCAGTCCATGGGTGGCACCGGACAGCAAGTTGATCGATTTCTTTGAAACCCCTGTAACGATGACCAATAGTGTTGCGGTTGCCGGTGCGAGTGACAAGGCGACCTATAGAATTGCCTACACCCGTTTCAATCAAGATGGGTTGATGCCGAACAGCAATATGACCAGGGACAATATTTCCATCAATACAACTTTTGACATTACCGATAAGTTCTCCGTTACGGGAAGTGCCAACTACATCCTTACAGATGCATTGGGTAGAAACAGAACAGGTCTTGAAACAGGCGCCAATGCCCAGAACGTAATCTCATCCATGAGAAGATACTGGGCCATGAACGTTGGTATCGATGAATTAAAGGATGCTTATTTCAACACGGGAACCAATGTTGACCCATTTATGGGAGGTACTATCGACAACCCTTACTGGGTAGTGTATGAAAACTACCAGAACGATTCCCGTAGTAGAATTTTTGGAAACGTATCCGCAAAATATAAGTTCACCGACTGGTTGAATGTGGAAGGTAGGGTTTCCTTGGACACCTATTCTTTTATTCAAGAAGAAAGAAACAATGTAGGTACAGCTGGTGCCGTGGGAAGATATTCCAGAAGAAACATCGACTATAGTGAGGAAAACTATGATTTGATGATCAACTTCAACAAATATGTTACCGACAAGTTGAACATTAGCGGTGTTTTGGGGGCCAATATCAGAAGAACCGACCTAAGTTCCATCTACGCCGAAACAAACGGTGGATTGGTACTTGCGGATTTGTTCTCCCTTTCAAATTCATTGAACTTGCCACCAGCACCCATAGAGAATGTGGAGAAAGTAGGGGTTGATGGATATTACGGTTTGGCCTCTTTCGGTTACGATAACTTGATTTATGTGGATTTAACAGGAAGGTTTGACCATTCCTCTACATTGCCAGAAGAGAACAGCACCTATTTTTATCCATCCATTTCTTCCAGTTTTGTGTTTTCCAACTTGGTGGACAAGAGCTGGTTGAGTTTTGGTAAGCTTCGTTTAAACTATGCTGAGGTAGGCAGTTCTGCCCCTGCAAACAGTTTGATCGATGTATTGAACAAACCAACGCCATTTGGAGCAGTTCCATTGTACGGTACCAACGATACCAAAAACAACGAGGACCTATTGCCCGAAACAACAATTAGTTACGAGGCAGGTCTTGAAATGAGGTTCTTGAACAGCAGATTAGGTTTTGATCTATCCTTATATCAAACAAATTCCAAGGATCAGATTATCCCCGTGGCCATTTCAACCGCAACAGGATACTCTTCCAGATTTGTGAATGCAGGAGAAGTTGAAAACAAAGGTATCGAGATAGCTATCAATGGAGACATTGTTCAAACCGAGGATTTCCAATGGAAGGCCAATATAAACTGGGCAAAAAACCGGAGTGAGGTAGTTTCTCTGTTCGAAGGTGGTAGCAACCTACAATTGGGAACTGTGAGCGGTGTTTCCATAAACGCGACTGTGGGTCAGCCTTATGGAACCATACAAGGAACGGATTACATTTATGTGGACGGACAGCGTTTGGTAAACCAAGAAACAGGCGCATACGAACGTACAACCACTTCCAACAACGTAATTGGTAACATTACCCCGGATTGGACAGCAGGTATCACCAACCAGTTGAGGTACAAAAACTTTGATTTGAGCTTTTTGATCGATATGCAAAGCGGAGGAGATGTATATTCAAACGATATCTCAACAGGTAACCGTTCAGGTCTGTACGCTTGGTCCGTAGGACTAAATGATTTGGGCAACCCAATAAGAAACTCCTTGGCCGATGGCGGAGGTATTATATTGGATGGTGTAGCTCCTGATGGATCTCCCAACACGGTTAGAACTGCAATGGATAACTACAGAAATGCTACCGGTAGTGTTATGGCACCACAGGCACATTTTGTGTACGATGCATCCTATGTGAAGCTCAGGGAAGTTGCCTTGAACTATAACTTCCCAAAAATGGCCTTTATGGATACAATTGGCATACAGTCGCTAAGATTGGGGTTAACAGGTTCCAACTTATGGATTATCCACAAGAACCTGCCATATGCGGACCCAGAAGCTGGATTGAGTTCCGGTAACTTGCAAGGTTCCCAAAACGGGGTGTTGCCTACGGTAAGAAATATCGGTTTTAACCTGCAAGTTCAATTCTAAACCCAAAAAAATCAGAAAATGAAAAACTATTATATCATAATTTTAATGGCACTGTTTTTCTCATGTTCCGGTGATTTGGAAGACATGAACGTGGACGTGAAGAACGCAACAGAGGCCCCGGCGGAGAACTTTTTCAATAATGCCGTGAAAAACCTGTCCGATACCATGAGCGGTATCACCTATGGGGCCAATGGTAACCCATTTAATACAACCAGATTGCTGGTGCAGCAAATTTCCTCCGTAACTTATAACGAGGGAACCACCTACTATTCCAACTTTACCTGGAACGAGGTCTATATGGATATCTTGAACAACCTTCGCCAAAGTGCTGAGGTAATCGAGAGTGGGGAGAGTTTGACTCCTGCAAACGAAAACCAATTGGCGATCATTGAGATTGTTCAGGTATATACATGGTCCAAACTTGTGGAGTCTTTTGGAGACATTCCCTATTCACAAGCATTGGATGTGGATAACATTTCACCAGAATATGATGACCAAGAGACAATCTATACAGATTTGATTGCAAGATTGACCGCTGCCATTGGTGCTTTGGATGCATCTCAGCCTTCCTGGGGGCAAGACCTTCTTTACAATGGAGATGTTTCCAGTTGGAGCAGTTTTGGCAGTTCATTGTTGTTCCAGATGGGGATGAGGATCATTGACGCCAATTCTACTTTGGCCATGGAGGCCATAACTACGGCCTTGCCAAATATCTTTACCTCAAATGCAGATATTGCACAAATAGAGCATTTGGAGTCTCAGCCAAATACTGCTGAACTTTGGACGGATTTAGCAGTAGGAAACCGTAGGGACTTTGTTGGAACAGATGTCTTTATAGACTATATGAACGAATTGGAAGATCCCCGAAGATCAGTGTTCTTTCAGGAAGTCGATGGCACCGATGGTGTATATCGAGGTTCGGAATCCGGACTTGTGGTAGCTTATTTTGATTTCTCCAGATTTGGAACATTGTTCTATCAGCCGACAACACCGGTCATCCTTTTGGATTATGCAACAATGGAATTTTTGTTGGCAGAAGCAGCCGAAAGGGGAATCGCTGGCGTAACTGATCCAGAAGCGCACTACAATGCGGCCATACAGGCCAATTTTGATTATTACGGACTTGGTGACAGCGCAGCCGCTTACTTGGAAAACCCAGAAGTAGCATACACTACAGCTCCCGGTACATGGGAAGAAAAAATAGGTAAGCAAAAGTGGGTGGCATTGTTCAACCAAGGGTTGGAAGCATGGACAGAGTACAGAAGACTGGATTATCCAACTTTGGAGGCACCTCCACAATCCTTTGTTCCAACTGTTCCCGTAAGATTGACATACCCCATTTCCGAACAAACACTGAACAGGGCCAACTATGAAAGCGCAGCTGCGGCCATAGGAGGAGACCTGTTTACCACAAGTTTGTTCTGGGATGTGGATTAAATACAGGTAAATCACCAAACTTTAACCAAAAGATTGCCGGGGCTGTGACCCAGCCCTGGCTCTCATTGATTTTTTATTCGTTTGATTAGCTCAAAGGGGGCAGGATATGCTCTATCTAAATTTGATTGCTCATTAAAATCAAAATTCTGCCCCCTTTTTTATTGATGGATCATTGATTTGAATTACTGAATAAATTATTCTGCCCATCATTTTTGGGTTACCCTTATTACATTAAAACATAAAAGCCATGAACATAAGACTCAACAAAATAATCTATCTTCTTCTTTTTATAGGTACAACAGTTTCCGCGCAACAGTTGAATACCTCAATGGATTCAACAGTAACCGTTCAAGGAAAGGTAAATATCAAAGGGAAAGAGGTAAAATACAAAGCAACAACGGGAAAACAGCCCGTATGGGACGATAAAGGAAAAATAATAGCCGGACTGCTCTTCACCTATTACCAAAGAACCGATGTGGACAATGTTGCCAAAAGACCGTTGGTAATTTCATTTAACGGTGGTCCCGGATCGGCCTCGGTTTGGATGCACATTGCATATACAGGTCCAAAAATCCTGAACATTGATGAAGAAGGATATCCGGTACAACCCTACGGAATAAAGGATAACCCTAATTCCATTTTGGACGTCGCCGACATCGTTTATGTAAACCCGGTGAATACTGGTTACTCCAGAGCCATAAACGAAATGGACGATAAGACCAAATCGGAGACCTTTTTTGGGGTTAAACAGGATATAAAATACTTGGCCACTTGGATCGATAATTTTGTCACAAGAAACAACCGTTGGGCCTCACCCAAATTTTTGATTGGGGAAAGTTATGGAACACCAAGGGTTTCAGGGTTGTCATTGGAGCTCCAAAACTCCCATTGGATGTATTTGAACGGAGTTATACTGGTCTCGCCAACAACTTTGGGGATAGAAAGAGGTACTGTTGCAGGAGCAGCCAATTTCTTGCCCTATTATACGGCTGCAGCTTGGTTCCACGAGCAATTACCTGCTGATTTACAATCCAAGGATCTAGTGGAGATTCTTCCAGAGGTGGAGGCCTATACCATAGATGTATTGACCCCTGCAATCTCAAAGGGAGGATATCTGCCGGAATCAGAAAGAAAACAAGTTGCAGCAACCATATCAAGATACTCTGGATTATCGGAGAAAGTGGTATTGGAGCATAACCTACGTATACCGAAGACCTTCTTTTGGAAAGAATTATTGAGAGATGAAGGCTACAATATCGGTAGATTGGATTCACGCTACTTGGGAATCGATGAACAGACTGCGGGAACAAGGCCCGATTATGCGGCCGAACTTACCAGTTGGTTACATTCCTTCACACCGGCCATCAACCATTACTTCAAAAACTATCTCAATTATCATACCGATGTAAAGTACAATATGTTCGGCCCGGTACGCCCTTGGGATAGAAGCAACAATACAACAGGATACGATTTGAGACAGGCTATGGCACAAAACCCATATTTAAATGTATTGGTGCAGTCCGGTTACTATGATGGGGGAACCGATTACTTCAATGCAAAATACAATATGTGGCAGATGGACCCCAGTGGGAAGCTTAAAGATAGAATGGAGTGGAAAGGTTATAGGAGCGGACATATGATGTATCTTAGGAATGAAGATTTGCAAACCGCAAACGATGACCTAAGGGAATTTATAGCAAAGTCGCTCCCAGCAGAAGGAATGCCCGCAAAATACAGTAGAAAGTAAAACAACTGATGCGGGACAAAAATAAAATAGACTACAATTAACTTATAAAATGAAGAAACTAAAATTTCACTTATTGATTCTTGCTTTTGCCTTGGTGCAAGGAGCAATGTACGGACAGATTGAAAAAGCACCGGAACGTGCCGAAGGAGAGGGACCTTGGAGCCAACTGATCATCAGGGGGGCTACAATGATAAACGGTACACTG
Source organism: Flavobacteriaceae bacterium (assembly GCA_024743095.1). Classification (GTDB taxonomy): domain Bacteria; phylum Bacteroidota; class Bacteroidia; order Flavobacteriales; family Flavobacteriaceae; genus Flagellimonas. The sequence goes on along the minus strand of JANSXF010000031.1, from coordinate 3,073 downwards.
GCCCCACCGCAGGGCCCCGTGGATATCGTTGTGGAAAACAATAAAATTGTAGATGTCAGGGTGGTTGGTTACCCAGGTGTTCCAATAGACCCTAAAAGGCGTCCAGTCCTAAAGCCGGGTGGAAAGGAACTAAATGCCGAAGGAATGTACATTATGCCAGGTTTTGTGGATACCCATGCACATATTGGCGGAATGGCACAGGGAACTTCTGCCGAGTATGTTTTTAAACTTTGGATGGGACATGGGATCACTACAATTGCCGATCCAGCATCTGGAAATGGAATAGGGTGGACCTTGGAACACAGGAAAAAGAGTGAAAACAATGAGATTACCGCGCCACGAATCAAAGCATACACCGCTTTCGGTAGTAAACTTAACGGTGAAATGGGCAGGGAAAACATAGCCACTCCCGAGCAGGCCATCGAATGGGTCCGTGAAAATGCCAAAAAGGGAGCAGATGGTATCAAATTCTTTGGAGCCCCGCCAAAAGTTATGGAAGCTGCATTGGTGGAGAACAAAAAATTGGGACTTCGTTCCAAAATGCACCACTCCCAGACCTATGTGGGGCAATGGAACGTTCTCCATAGCGCACGAGCAGGGTTGACAGCAATGGAACACTGGTACGGGCTTCCTGAGGCATTGTTCGATGATAGAACAGTTCAGGATTATTCTTTGGACTATAACTATCAGAACGAGCAAGATCGTTTTGGCGAAGCGGGCCAATTGTGGACCCAAGCAGCAAAACCATATTCCGATAAATGGAATGCCGTGATGGAAGAGTTGCTTGAATTGGACTTTACACTATCGCCAACAATGGTAATCTATGAGGCCAACCGCGATTTGGCAAGGGCCAGAAGAGCCGAGTGGCACGAGGAGTATACCTTGCCGACGCTTTGGGAATTTTACTCCCCAAGCCGTCAATCCCACGGATCTTACTGGCACTACTGGGGAACCGAAAGAGAGATTGATTGGAAGGCCAATTACGAACTTTGGATGACTTTCATCAACGAATATAAAAACCGTGGCGGTCGTGTAACGGTTGGAACCGATGCAGGCTTTATTTACGAACTGTACGGATTTGCGTATCCAAGAGAAATGGAATTGTTGCGCGAGGCCGGTTTCCACCCCTTGGAAGTAATCAAAGCTGCAACACTCAACGGAGCAGAATCTTTGGGTATGGATGATGAAATTGGTACCATAGCCGCAGGTAAATTGGCAGATTTCGTAATTACGGAAGAAAACCCATTGGCGAACCTTAAATCGTTGTACGGAACAGGGGCCATCAAATTAATGGAGGACAATACCATTGAAAGAGTAGGTGGTGTCAAGTATACCATCAAAGACGGAATCATCTATGATGCGAAGCAGTTGTTGAAAGACGTGAAAGCGATGGTGGATAAAGAAAAAGAAGCCAAGAACTACAAGATACTACAACCAGGAATAAAAGGGTAAAATTAGTTTGATTTTAATAGGTTAGAAATATACCCTTTTACAATCGTGGTGGTTGTTCGCAATCACCACGATACTTCACTACGAACAAAAATCATTTTAGTATGAACAAATAGGTTGTTACGGTAAACCTGATGTTTCAGCGGGCAAGAAACTCATACCCAATTTTAGGGGCAACTCCTATCGTGGCAATTGTTAACAATTTACATCATGTCGGACATTTTAAATTTCAACAATACAGAAACGGCCTTTGCCACAAAGTCCAATATGGAGCTTAAAAAGGCCAAATTCTTATTTGGAATGTTGGAATATGGGCAGCTTACCAAGCTGGCGAAACCTACGCTCAATTTCGCTTTTCAAGCTAGACTCCCAATAAAAGGCATACTTAAGAACACCATTTTTTCACAATTTTGCGGAGGTGAGAGCCTTCAAGAGTGCAAAGTTCAAATAGATGAACTTTATCAAAATGGTGAGGTAATGTCCATATTGGACTATTCCGTTGAAGGAGCTGGGAACGATAAAAATTTTGATGCTACCTTAGATACTCTGCTCAAAATATGCAAGTTCTCGGAATTTCAAAAGCAGATTCCATTTTTGGTATTCAAGCCCACGGGACTCGGTAGGCTGGAAATTTTTCGGAAGGTTTCGGAAGATGTACCCATGAATTTGTCCGAAGCCGAAGAGTGGATCAGAGTACAACAAAGATTTGAGGTCATATGCAGGGCGGTGGCGGAGACCGATAATTTAAAGATTATGGTGGATGCAGAAGAATCTTGGAGCCACATTGCCGTTGATGGTCTTACAGAGGATATGATGCTCAAGTACAACAAAAAGCGAACTGTTGTTTTTGCCACAGTTCAACTTTATTTGAGTAAAAAATACGATTACCTAAAACATTTAAAGGACTTTGGGAAGAAGAACGGAATCAGAGTAGGGGTAAAGTTGGTTCGTGGTGCCTACATGGAAAAGGAAAGGGACAGGGCTTTGGCATGCGGATATGATAGTCCGGTATGCCCGGACAAATCCACAACTGATAAAAATTTTGATAATGGGGTTGATTTTGTTCTTGAAAACTTGGATGTTTTTGATTTATTCCTGGGAACCCATAACGAAGTTAGTTGTAGACAATTGGTTGAAAAATTGAACGATCAAGAAATAGGTTCTACAGATCACCGTGTTTGGTTCGGCCAGTTGTTCGGGATGAGCGATAACATAAGTTTCAATATGGCCAAAGCAGGTTATAATGTGGTGAAATATGTGCCGTTTGGACCAATTAAAGACGTTATGCCCTATTTGATACGAAGAGCAGAAGAAAACTCATCGGTAGGTTCACAATCTTCTAGAGAAATGGAATTGCTCAAAAAAGAGCTACAACGACGAAAGGAAATGGCCAAATTGAGATAATGAATTCGTAATGGTGAATTCAAAGGTCGTAAAGGTATTGCTTTTACGGCCTTTTTTGTGACCATCACTAAAATGAACAAAAAAGGCCATCATATCTGTATGACGGCCTTGAAGTTAGTGGTTTTCGGTGTTATCCCAAAAAAGGATACCTGTAATCCTCCGGGGTCACGAAGGTTTCCTTGATCAGTCTGGGGGATACCCATCTGAGGAGGTTCTGCAT
>JANSXF010000066.1 GCA_024743095.1 Flavobacteriaceae bacterium | reverse complement strand
TAAGGCACCCGCTCTTCGGTATAGGTTTCAAAAGGCTCCCATTCGACCTCCACGGCCTTCTTGGCATTCATGACCTCCCATGTGGAATCCCCCACAATAGCAACAATCTCTAAAAATGTACAGGTATCAAAATGTTGTCTGACATAATCATCATGAAGCACTTTTACGGTAAACACATCCTTTATCCCCGGCATGCGCTTAGCTGCAGACCCGTCCATTGATTTCAAGCGAAGACCAAAGGCGGGAGGATGTACAATCATGGCGATAAGCATATCCTCCTGTTGGACGTCGATTCCGAACAACGGTTTTCCTGTAACAATGTCCAAGCCATCCACATTTTTTTGGGAGTTACCTATAATTTTAAAGTCAGCGATTTCCTTGAGCTTGATGTCTTCAGGAACTGGGGTTTGGGCCTCTAAAGAGGCCATATCCCCATATCCCAACGATTTACCACTTGACCTATGATGCAACACCCCGCTTTCCGTACTGACTTCCGACACCGGCACCTGCCATTGTGCCGCTGCGGCTTCCTTGAGCATGTATCTAGCGGATGCCCCTGCGGTCCTAAGCCCGTTCCAGCCCCTCCGAATGGCCTGACTTCCACCAAGAAACTGAAAGGAAAAGGCTTCGGTATCCAATGGGGCCTGTTCCACGATAACATCCTTCCAGTCCACATCAAGTTCCTCGGCCACGATCATGGGCATGGAGGTCTTTACATTCTGCCCGCCTTCCGGGTTGGGCGACATAATGGTGACAAGACCATTGTCCCCTATTTTCAAAAAACCATTGATCTTGAACCATTCCTCGGGCAGTTCGTTTACTTCTTCCGGGGTCAACTTGCAAGAGGCCAACCAATTGAAACTCAAAACCAGCCCTCCTCCGGCCATGGCCGAGCTTGTTATAAAGGAACGCCTATTGATTTTTGTACTATGTTGTTTCTCCATTTATCAAAAGTAAAAGAACGGTTCATCTGTTGGTTTTCAATCAAAAGCAACTTTGCCACTACCCCACCAAAGGCGGTTTGTCCGTTGCAAAAGGCTGATGGTAATGCCTTCTTCCCGTCGCCTTGTAAATGGCATTGGCCAAAGCTCCAAACACCGGGGGAAATGGTGGTTCTCCCAGACCAGTTGGGTCAATTTCATTTTGGACAAAATGAATTTCAATGTTTTTCGGTGCCTCGGAATGCCTTATGATCTTATATCGGTCAAAATTGTTCTGGTCGGGCTTGCCGTCCGTAAAGGAAAGGTTCCCGTACATCGCATTGCCGACACCATCCACAATGGCACCTTCGGCCATATTGGCCGCCGCATCGGGATTGATCACGATACCACAATCGATCGCACAGACCACCTTTTCCACTTTGGGCGTATTGCCGTCCATGGTCACATCGACCACGTGGGCCGCATAACTGTTGTGACAGAAATAAGCGGATACCCCACGGTGCGTCCCTGAGGGTGCCTGGGGCCAATTCGATTTCTCACGGACCAGTTTCAGCACTCCCGCCAATCGTTCCGGGTCATATTCGTTTTCCTCCCCTACGGGATTGTCCTTAGCCCGTTGCAATAGCTCCAATCGAAACTCGATAGGGTCTTTTCCCGCGGCTTCGGCCACCTCGTCCAAAAATGCCTGTTCCACGCCCGCCATAAAGTTCGAGCGAGGGGCCCTGAATGCACCAATGGTGATATTGGAATTGATCTCCCATTGCTGTGCCAGATAATTATCGACGGCACCTGCAGGGAAACGGTTGGCAAAAAGAGGTGTTTCCGGTATACCGCCCGCCTTTACATGGAACGCAACTAGATTGTTGTTCCCGTCCAAGGCAGCTTTGTAGTCGGCACGGTATGAGGGGCGGTAGATACCACAGGTCATATCATCTTCGCGGGTATAGACCAACTTTACGGGCGCCTTGACCTCTCTGGATATCAATGCGGCTTCCACGGCATAGTGCCCATAGGCCCTTCTTCCAAAACCACCACCCATCCGGGTCAGTTCAATATCAATTTTCTCTGCGGGCATGCCCAACCTGGCCGCCACGGTCGGAGCGGTCAAAACCGGAGCCTGCAAAGGACCGGCCAATTTCGCACCTTCATCGGTGACATGGGCAAAAAAGTTCATGGGCTCCATACAGTTGTGTGCCAAGAACGGACAGCTATAAGATCTTTCGATAATCTTTGCAGCTGTTTTGAACACCTCTTCCGGATTACCGTCCTTACGGGTTGTGGTCGAAGACCTTTCCGCCATTTCATTCATTTGGGCATAATGGTCCTCCGTACTTTCCAGACCACTCGGGACATCCACTTCCATTTCGGTGCCGAACCGGTCCATTTTAAACTTTGAATCTGCAATGGGTTCCCATTCCACCTTCAATTGCTTTTTGGCATTCATGACCTCCCAAGTGGTTTTGCCCACAATGGCAACCAGGTCCGTAAACGCATTGGTATCAAAATAACCCCGGGTAAAGCCATCTTCGAGTGTCTTTATGTTGAAAACATCCACAATGCCCGGCATGGATTTTATCCGGGAACCATCAAAAGATTTCAATTGCAGCCCAAAAGCGGGGGGATGTACCACCATGGCCACAAGGGCACCATCAAACTGGTAATCCAGACCGAACAATGGTTTTCCGGTTACAATTTTGTGGTTCTCCACACTTTTTTTGGAGGTACCGATAATGGTAAAATCCTTCACTTCTTTTAAAGTGACTTCTTCGGGCACCTCCAGCTTTGCGGCTGCAGCGGCCATCTCACCATAACCCGCCGATTTATCGGAAGCGGTATGGCTAAGCACTCCCCCTGAAACCGTGATTTCGGATGCGGGCACTTGCCAAGTCTCGGCAGCTGCCGTTATCAACATTTGCTTTGCAGTGGCCCCGGCGATACGAAGGCCTTCCCATCTGCGGCGGATGCCTTGGCTGCCACCGGTAAATTGCCATCCATAGTCCTCTTGATCAAAATTGGCCTGTTCCACCAATACATCTTGCCAATCCACATCCAGTTCATCGGCCACGATCATGGGCATGGAGGTAATCACCCCTTGTCCAAATTCGGGGTTGGGCGACATAATGGTCACCAGTCCGTTATCGCCGATTCTTAGGTAGGCATTGATCTCGAACCACTCGTCTGGCATTTCCCGAGCGACCATTTTTTCGGCATCCTTGGGTTTGCAGGAATTCAACATGCTGAACCCAAGTACCAATCCGCCACTGGCCAGACTTGTATTTTTGATGAAGGCGCGGCGGCCCATTTGTGTCTTTATCTTTGCCATCTTCTGAATTTCTTAATGATTAAACGTTTTCCGGGTTAGCGGCAGTTTTGATCGCTTTTTTGATCCTTGTATAGGTACCGCAGCGGCAAATGTTGCCGTTCATGGCCATCTCGATCTCCTCATCGGTTGGGTTGGGATTCTTCTTGAGCAATGCGGATGCCGTCATGATCTGTCCTGCCTGGCAATAGCCGCATTGGGGCACATCAACTTCCAACCAGGCTTTTTGCACGGGATGGTCCCCATTTACAGACAGTCCCTCGATAGTGGTGACCTCTTGATTGCCCACGGAAGAAACCGTCAGCATACAGGAACGTGTCGCCACGTCGCCAAGATGTACGGTACATGCTCCGCATTGTGCGATACCACATCCGTATTTGGTCCCAACCATGTTCAAATGGTCCCGCAATACCCAAAGCAGGGGCGTATTAGGGTCTACATCCACCGATAATGTTTCTCCATTGATGTTTAAATTAAAATTAGCCATGAGCTCAATTATTTTTTAAGATTTAATAAATGATATGTTGTAAATAATCTGTATGATTTTAAAAATCACCAATACCGACTGCATTATCCTACCAATGGAGGTCTATCCGTAATAAAGGGTTGGTGGTACACGCGTCTTCCCGTGGCTTTGTAAAGGGCATTGGCCAAGGCCCCCATTACCGGAGGAAACGGAGGTTCGCCCAAACCTGTTGGGTCCTTGCCGTTGTCCACAAAGTGAACATCTATGGATTTAGGTGCTTCAGCATGTCGGATCAAGCGATATCTATCGAAGTTTTTTTCCTCGGGAACGCCATCCTTAAAGGTCATGGCACTGTACATCGCCTGTCCAATGCCATCCACAGTACCCCCTTCTGCCATGTTCGTAGCTGCATCAGGATTCACCACGATGCCACAATCAATGGCCACACAGACCCTATCGACCTTGGGCTCATTGCCTTCCATTATAACATCCAATACTTGGGCCACATAGCTGTTATGACAGAAATAGGCGGATACACCTCGGTGGCGTCCAGTGGCCCCTTGGTCCCAGCCTGATTTTTCACGTACCATTTCCAGTACTCCGGCATAACGATCCGCCTCATAATCATTTCGTTCACCCACAGGATGCTGTTGGGCTCGTTGTAAGAGGTCCAATCGGAATTGGATCGGATCTTTTCCTGAAGCTTCCGCCACCTCGTCCAAGAAGGACTGCTCGGCTCCTGCAATGAAATTAGATCTTGGGGCACGAAAGGCACCTGTTGTAATATTTGATTCAATTGTCCAATCCTCCGCAAGGTAATTGTCCAAAGCCCCGGCAGGAAATCTATTGGCAAACAACGGGCTTTCCGGGATACCTCCCGTTTTTACGTGGAAGGCCACCATATTGTTATTTTCATCCAAGGCTGCCCTATAGGTGGCATAATAGGCCGGTCTATAAATGCCCTGGGTCATATCTTCCTCACGGCTGTATACCAATTTTACCGGGGCCTTGGCCTGTTTTGAAATCAGTGCGGCCTCCACCATAAAGTGACCGTACAATCGACGACCAAAACCTCCCCCCTGCCTAGTCATCATAATATCCACTTTATCCAGGGGGAGGTCCAATCGCGCTGCTATGGCGGTTTCCATCCATTCGGGGGTCTGGGTGGGACCCAATAATTCTGCGTGACCTTCGGTAACATGGGCAAAGAAGTTCATGGGCTCCATGGTATTGTGCGCAAGGAAAGGGCAACTATAGGACCGTTCAATAACCTTTGCTGCATTGGCAAAGGCGGCCTCCGGATTGCCATCCCGACGGACCACCCGTCCCGGGCGTGCACTCATGGCTTCCATTTTTTCCTTATGTGAGGCGGAATTTTCCATACCTGCGGGATGGTTGACCGTCATATCGTTTCCGAACATGGTCATCCCATAAGTTCTATCCGGGGCTTTTTCCCATTCGATCTGTACGGCCTTTTTAGCCTGCATCACTTGCCAGGTAGTTTCTCCCAATACCACTACCACTTCATTGAAAGCCGTATGATGGAAAGTACTTCTTTTAAAGTCGTCTTCATAGACCTTGATGGAGAACACATCCTTTATCCCTGGCATCTGTTTGGCCGAACTGGCATCAAAGGATTTCAATGTCATACCAAAGGCAGGGGGATGGGCCACAGTCGCTATCAACATGCCCTCCCTTTGCACATCAAGGCCGAACAAAGGTTGACCGGTCACAATCTTTTTCCCATCGACATTTTTTCGGGATGTTCCTATGATAGTGAACTCGGATTGCTCCTTCAGTTCAATTTCTTCGGGGACCTCTAATTTCGATGCCGCAGAAGCCATCTCTCCATATCCTGCAGAATTGCCACTGGCCTCGTGCGTAAGCATCCCAGCAACCGCACTTATTTCTGATACGGGCACTTGCCATGCTTGGGCGGCCGCTTCTTTCAATAAATGACGAGCTGTTGCCCCTGCCATTCTTAGGCCTTGCCAAGAACTACTGATAGATCGGCTTCCCCCGGCAACCTGCCAGCTGTAAAGCTTTGTATTGAGCGGAGCTTGTTCCACGATCACTTGGCTCCAATCAATATCCAGTTCATCCGCTACGATCATCGGCATGGAGGTCTTGACATTCTGTCCAATTTCGGGATTGGGGGACAAGATGGTGACCACCCCGTTATCTCCAATTTTTAGGTACCCGTTCATCTCAAACCACTCCTCGGGCATTTCGAGTGCTGCCATGGTCTCTGCTTGCTTGGGTTTGCACGCGTTCAACATACTGAACCCCAAGATAAGCCCTCCACTGGCCAAACTTGTATTTTTAATAAATGCCCTTCTTCCTATTTGTGTTTTTATCAGTGTCATGGTGTTTCTGTTTTTAATGATGGATTAAGCGTTGCTTTTCGAAGCCAATTTCACGGCTTTTTTTATGCGTGTATAGGTTCCGCAACGGCAGATATTTCCGTTCATGGACATTTCGATTTCCTCATCCGTTGGATTGGGATTCTTTTTTAACAGGGCCGAGGCTGTCATGATCTGTCCCGCTTGGCAATAACCGCACTGGGGCACATCCACTTCCAACCATGCCTTTTGCACGGGATGGTCCCCATTTTCGGACAGGCCTTCGATAGTGGTGATCTCTTGGTTCCCCACTGAAGAAACGGTCAACATACAGGAACGTGTCGCAACATCCCCAAGATGCACGGTGCAGGCACCACATTGGGCGATACCACAGCCATATTTGGTCCCGACCAGGTTCAAATGGTCCCGCAATACCCAGAGCAAGGGAGTATTGGGATCTGCGTCCACTGTTAGGGATTTACCATTGACATTTAAATTGAAAGTTGCCATTTTTTTTAATGTTTTGCTTGAAATTATACATTTTTGACTGTAAAAGACATACGGATTTCAAATATTAGCCCCAAATCAGGTGAAATATTCGCATTACTCCCTAGTCCCTATTTGAATTTCCGCTAACCAAGATGCCACCGCTTCTTCCACTTCATCCTTTCTTTCCCCCTGAATGGCGAGATAGATGCCGTCCCTTTCACTGCCTCCCCTTACGGAGAACACTTTGAGGATCTCGCTGTCCGGGCAAAGTTTCCTCACCGTCTGTACCGTGCTCCCCAACCCATAGCCTCCATTGGTATTGAACGGAATCAGGGTCTTACCGCGGAGGTCATGATCATGCAGAAAACTCTTCATCGGTGGCGGTAATTGCATCCCCCAAGTGGGAAAGCCTATGAAGATCGTATCATAGCGGTCGGTATCCACTTTGGTTTTCAAGGGCGGTAGAAATCCCGATCTATTTTCGGAGGCCACTTGATCAACGATGGCCCTGTAATTTTCGGGATAGGGATTTTCCAGTTCAAGCGCCACTAGATCGCCCCCTACCCTTTTATGGATGATTTCTGCTACCGTTTTTGTATTGTTGGTCCGGGACAAATACACGATCAATATCTTTTTGGGATCTGAATCGTTTAGATTCCCGGTCTCCTTTTGAAAACAAGAGGAAAGCAATAACAGTACTACTAAAGCGTAATTCATGGTATGGGCTTATTGATCGATCAAGGCCGATTCCGGCTGGCGTACGCCTACCAAACTTATTTTTTCCAAGGACGCCCGAAACTCCTTTAACTCCCCATTGGTAAATGAAATGTCCATAGCGCCCATATTTTCTTCCACATGGTGCAATTTTGTAGTGCCGGGGATGGGCACGATGTAGGGCTTTTGGGCCAATAGCCAGGCCAATGAGATCTGCGCTGGCGTGGCATTCTTCTTTCGCGCCCATTCCCGCACCAGCACAAGCACCTCCATATGGGCCTTTATGGCCTCAGGCGTGAAATAAGGCACTGCAGCAAATCTGGAATCATCAGAAAACCTGCTGTATTCGTTGAATTTGTCTCCCAAGAAGCCACGGCATACCGGTCCCCAAGGTACAAAACCGATACCCAGTTCACCACAGGTATCGATCACTTCGTTCTCCAAGGCCCGTTGAATCAAGGAATATTCACTTTGAAGTGCGGCAACCTTTTGTTCCGCATGTGCCTTGCGTATGGTTTTGGGCGAAACCTCTGAAAGACCAAAATGCAGTGCCTTGCCTTCCTGGATCAGCTCCTTGACCGTTCCTGCGACATCCTCTATTGGAACCTCGGGGTCCAATCGGTGCAAATACAATAAATCGATACGATCGGTGCGAAGGCGCTTTAGCATACCTTCGACCGCAGTTCTGATGTGTTCCGGTCTGCTGTTTCTCCCTGCCCTGTTGCCGTTGGAAAAGTCAAATCCGAATTTACTCGCTATGACCACTTGGTCACGCACGGGGGCCAAGGCCTCACCAACCAACTCTTCATCAGTGAATGGACCGTATACCTCTGCGGTATCAAAAAAAGTAACTCCCATATCCACAGCCCCACGGATAACGGGAATCATATCCTTTTGGTCCCTGGGCGGGTTGTAACTACCGCTTTTCATGCTCATGCATCCCAGACCAATGGGCGATACCTCCAAGGTCCCCAACATTCTTTTTTTTGGTGCTGCCGTTGCATCCACGGATTTGGTTTTACCTGATGTGGTCCCTTGCGCAAAAGCCATGGGGGTGGCTGCCATACCTGCACCCAAAAGTGCTGATTTAGAAATAAAATCCCTTCTGGTATTCTTCACCACCTTAGCTGCTTCTTTTTCCGATTGTTGGACTGTCTTTTTCATGCCTATTGTTTTTTGTATTACTTTTTACTCTACTGATCCCATGTAAACCTCATCGGTTACGGGTTCCAACCATACTGTTGGTCCAGCCACCCTACTTGTGATGGCTACTTGAATAAATGTTTGTTCGGTGCTCGCCCCATGCCAATGAGGGGTATTCGCCGGGCATTTGACCACCTCCCCTTTTCGCAATATCTTTTTGGGACTTCCCTTCTCCTGGTAAAATCCTTCCCCGTCGATGACCAGAATGATCTGTCCATTCGGATGGGTGTGCCAATTGGTGCGCGCCCCCGGTTCAAAAGTGACACTTCCAACAGAATTTCTGTTGATACTGTCCGCATGGACCAACATTTCCAACCACGCGTTGCCTACGAAATTGGCATTGGTTATTTTTTCTCCCTTATCAAAGACAAGGCTGGATTCCGGTTTCACCTCTTTTTTGAGGTCTTTTGCTGTTTCTTTTTTACACGAAAGTACCATGGTTCCGATCAGAAAAAGCACCCATACCGCCCTATAGTTCATCTTTATGTTTTTTTAAAAGGTTATCCTGAAAAAAAACTTTGAGCTTGGATACCGCCTGGTTCACATATTCCGGTTTCCAATAGGTTTGTATATGGGTCGCTCCTTCAATCAAAAACAGTGTTTTGTCTTTGGCGTTGGTCGCTTTGGGAAAAGCATCCAAAGTCAGGTATAATGTTTGTGCATTGCTTCCTGCAATCATTAATAAAGGTTGGTCGATAAGGTCTATATTGTCGGTAGCATCCCAAGACATTAAGTCCATCAAACTGCTTGTGGTATAAAGAAAAGTTGAATTGGGATGGGCGTGTGTCCTGAAATAATATTCATACCCTTCCCGATAAAAATGTGTTGACACTTTCGCCATTGCTTCATCGGTAATACCGTCAACACCGGAATACACAATTTCACCACCTGAAGTTTCCTGCGCTCTTGCATCGGAGGCTTGCTTTAACCTTTCTTGAATGGTTGACACCTGGGAATTCAAAAAGCCATTTTTTCGTACGATTCCCGTATTGAACATACTCAAAGTGGCTACCGCTTTAAACCGTTTATCCGATTGGACCGCTTTCAGCGTATATCCCCCACCGCCACAAATGCCCAAAGTACCCAAACGCGCAGCGTCGACACCTGGATATTGTAGGATAAAATCAGCCATACCGTGAATATCTTCTGTACGGAATTGTGGTTTATCCGTATGACGTGGTTCACCGCCACTTGCTCCTTGGTAGGATGCATCGGCCGTAATGGTAATGTAACCTGCTTCAGCCAATTTTTGCGCATAAAGTCCAGCGGTCTGTTCTTTTACACCTCCATTGGGGTGTGCAACAGTAATTGCCGGATAGGTCTTTGTGGGGTCATAATTGGCAGGTGTGTACACATTTGCGGCAATAGTGATTCCGTTCAGTTGGTAGGTAACAGGATGTATGTTTACTTTGCCGTCTACATTTGCTGTAATGGCGCCTGCATATACCAATCCAAATGGATTCTGTCCCAAGGTCTCTTGCGCTTTTACCGTATTTGTTGCCAGCAGCATCATCGTAAAGGATAGTATTGAAAATTTCATTGTTCTCATAAGGTTCCACATTTTTCCCCTGTTCATTGGCTGTCCGATAAAACAGCGCGCAAAACGGCTTGGGCCGCTTTGGCTTTTTCTTTCCCCGCGGTTGTTCCAATAATCCCGACAAAGGCTTTCAATTGCTCGGGCGTATGGCCAACTTTTAAGGAAATGGACAAATGGCTTCTCAGCATAGGGTCCAGATTGCCCAAGGAGGCAATGACGGAAATGGTCGTCAATTCCCTTTGGGCATAGGTCAGCACATCCCGTTCAAAAATATCGGCAAACAGGTGTTCTTTAAGGAACACATCCATTGCAGGGGAAAACTGTTGGTAAGCAGGTTTGGGGCCATCCATTTTGACCTGTAGCAATTCCTCCAGTGTTTCGATTCCACGATCATACTTGTCCCGGGTATCCGTGATCGCAGAGGCTTCCCTGCCCCATGTATCTTTAATGCCCTTCTCCTTTCTGTCATCCAAGACATCCAAAAACGTTTGAAGGCCACGGATGCTCCGCGGAAAGCCACAATAGGCATACAAATGTACCAGCACCTCCTTGATCTCATTGACCGTAAGGCCATTGTCCAGCCCATGGTTGAGCTCATCCGACAATTGCTCCAAATTGCCCTGTGCGGTCAAAGAGGCGATCTTGACCATACTTTCCTGTGCTGGACGTAATGCGCCATTGCTATCCTTTGTACTTTGTGCCTGGGTGGAACAAACGCACAAAAGCACGATCAAGCCCATTATCCTGTTTTTGTAAAACATCCTTTTCATCATACTTCTTTCTTCTTTTGGGTTTACTTATAATTCGATTGGGAAAACAGACCGTACCGTCAAAGCCTATATATCCCTTGATTGTATTTGGTGCCTCAGTTCCATGGCCTTTTCAATAATATCCAATCTGGCTTTTCTTGGATCTTTTTTCCCTACAGGTTCCCCATTGGGTTGAATATCCAGAATTTTACCTTCACTTTCCGTATACAAGGGCCATGTGGGCAATCCTTCCCCATTGGGATTACCGGTTTTGGCAAAGTTGGCCCAATAGGTATTCATTTTTTCGGCCAACTGGATATCTTCCGGGGTCGATTCTGGATTGCCCCATCGTGCATCCAGGGTATTGAACACATAGGCCCCTTCGGAACCGTGCCCTGCACCGTGTGGCATCCGCTCCTTGAAAGCATCGGAAACGAAATCGAAATGGTAGATGTAGACCGGTTCCCCGACAGCGGCAAATGCGTTTGCGGTAAACCGTGCAGGTTCCCCCCAAACCCAGTCCGTGTTGAATTTTGTGAGCACTTCGGCAAATGCTTTGGTTCCTTCCGGGTCGTAGGCGGCCTTCGCCTCATCGCTCCACCTACCGAACAAGGCAAATAGTTCTTCCTTGGAGCTGCTGTTGTTGACAAACCCACCGCCCACTTCGGCACTGTTGGACCCTATGATCAGGGGCACCTTGGCCTGTCTGTTATTTTTGTAGGCGGTTTCAGCAGTTTCCACGACAAGCTCCCCGTCCAAAATAGGTCCCGAATAGATTCGGGGCCCGCCTTCACCATCGGTTTCCTGTCCTCCATCCACAATTTCCTCCACACTAAGGGCACGAAGTTGTGCCAGTGCTTCGGCACCGGTACCTTCAATACCGTGTTTTTTGGCAAAATTGATTCCTACGGTCTCTGCGGAAACCGGGTAAAATGCATCTGTATTTTCTTCGCGTATCGGTCTTCCGGTAAGTACACCGTCCCTACCGCCGCCGGATTGGCTGATGGCTTTATGAAAAAGGCCTTGGGCACTTGGAATGGTCATCAAAGAATGTACGGACACCCCCCCGGCCGAAAAGCCGAAAATGGTCACGTTGTCCGGGTCGCCCCCGAAGGCGGAAATATTGTCCTTCACCCAATTGAGCGCCGCTATTTGATCCATATAGGCATAGCTCCCTTTGGGTTCCTCCGGATGTTCGGCACTGAGTGCGGGAAAGGCAAAATGTCCCAGGCGTCCCAATCGGTAATTGATGGTGACCAAGATCACATCCTGGCCGGCAAATTGAGTTCCGGCAATTCCGGGCCCCGAACCACTGCCCCCAACGAAACCACCGCCGTGGATCCACACCATGACCGGAAGTTGGGCGTTTTCAGAAGCACTGGAGGGTTTCCAAAGGTTCAGGTACAGGCAATCCTCGGATGAGCCCTCGACAATGGTTCCTGGAGCTGCTCCCCACCCGGACTGTGCACAGTTGGGCCCATATTGGCTAGCATCACGCACCCCGTCCCAGGGTGTTACCGGCTGTGGTGGTCGCCAACGATATTCCCCTACCGGTGGAGCGGCATAAGGAATGCCCTTAAAACTGTCCACTCCATTTTCACTGGAACCTTGAAGGGTTCCTGAGGCTGTTTGTACCATTGGTGGATTTTTTTGTGATGGATCGTTGCCATTTTGCTGTGCGGCCAACGAAAAGCTAAAGGTCAATACCAATCCTAAAATAAATGTTTTCATATGTTTCTTTTAAATGTTTAGCTACCCGTAAAAGCTGGCCAGCAACTTTTCGATGAAGCAGCGGTGTTTGTCTTAATTCCTGTCCATGGTTTTGCTAAAGGTCAGATCAGCCAATTTCCAATTCCCGTTTTCCTTCACATAGACCTCGGTGACCATAAAGGGGTTGGTCACCTCATTACTGCCCACAACGGCCAAAAGGGTAATCTGGTTCCAAAGGATAACGGTATTTTCGTTCAAGGCTTCCACCATCACCTCGTGGACCTCTGCCTTTTTATAGTGAATAAAACCCTGTCTGATAATATCGACTTCACGCTCCTTGCCCCAGGTACCCCCCATGTGGACAAACTTGGCCTTGTCGTGAAAAAGTGCCTCCAACCGGTCCGCATCCTTATCGGCCATCCATTGCCACTTTTGGGTGGAGAGCGCCTTGATCTCCTCTTCCAGGTCCGATTGTGCATAACACGCGGGAACCATCAGCATCGAGAGGATACATCCAAAAAATAGTGTTTTTATGTGCATGATGTTTGTTTTTATTGTTGTCCAGTGTTCTTAATGTTCGATTTCATGGGTATCGCGGACACTGCTAAAAGTAAGGTCCAACAGCTTCCAGTCACCGCCCTCTTTTTTATAGAATTCGGTCACCGTAAACTCATTGGACACATCATTGCCACGGACATGGGCCACAAGGGTGATCCTGTTCCATAGCACGGCGGTGTCATCGCCAAAAAGCTCGACGGCCACATCGTGGACATCTGCCTGTTTGTACCAGATACTTCCCGATTCAATGATTTCGAGTTCCCTGTCCTTTTTCCACGAACCGCTCATGTGCACAAATTTGGCCTTGTCATGAAAAAGAGATTCCAGTTTGTCCACATCCTTGTCCGCCATCCATTGCCATTTCGCCATGGAAAGGTCTTTTATTTCCTGTTCAAGTGTTGCATTGTTGATTTCGGGAGCAGGAATGCTATTATAGGCCTCATCGGTGAGTTCATCCTTCCATTGCGTAGGTGCATTGCCGCTGATGGCCAAATAGGTCACCGGACTATTGGGTGCCGCTCCATGCCAATGTTCCACATCAGGTGTACACTTGATCACATCCCCAGCTCGCACGACCTGTACCTCTTTACCTTTTTCCTGATAAAAACCAACCCCATGGGTAATCAGTAATTTTTGTCCCTTAGGGTGTAAATGCCAATTGAGTTTGGCTCCTGCCGCCGAGACTGCCTGTGCCACATTATAGTCAAATGTTTCATCGGCATCTATGACGTGCGTCAACCAAACATCACCGGTATGGTGAACGTTTGGTGCTTTTTCTCCCATGGGAAATATAGCTTCTTGTGCATGGATACTTCCAACGACACCACACATACAAAACGAAGCCATAACAGCAGCATACTTAATATTCATCATCATTTATTTAGAATTTATGGTTTATAGTCTTTCTTATTGATCCAATCCTTTTTCTTTCAGCCAATCGGACAGTAGATCGGCGATCTCCACATTGTTCAGATCTGAAAAGGGAAAATGGGTATTCCCCTTGAACCCCGCCTCGGGCAAATGCACCAAGGTAACATCCCCTCCATGATCGTTCACGGTTTTGGTCCATTGCCTTGCCATGGCAAGGGCCGCCCTCCATTGTTCCTGCCCTGGGTTCTCCACAGGCTCATTGGGGATATAGTCTCCATAGTAGATGACAATCGGGATTTCCGTTAGGCGTTTAAAATCATCCATGGACACTCCCCGGGCACTCAAGGCCCCGCCCAAATACGGAATGGTCTCTGGCACCTCTCCTTGGGGAAACACAAAATTGCTTCCCGGCTCATAGGCCACAATGGCCTTGATATTTTTGTTATCCAAGGCCGTCATCCAGCCTTGCCCCCCACTATGGGAATGCGTGACAAGAATGGCCGGTCCGATTTTATCAAAAAGGGCCGATACCGCCTTGATATTGACATGGATATCCAATGGCCCGGTATCAGGCGTCATCTGTCTAAAATATTGGTCCAAGGCCTTTGGGTCTTTGGAGAATTGGACACCGGGATAAAACTCGGTTCCCAGTCCCAACCTAAAAATACCGAACCACAACTGGTCATCCGTGGCCGCACCGATGGTTGTCGGTTCTGTTCCCCGACCGGACAGACCACGCCGCGGCTGATCCAATAGGTATACGGAATAATCCCTGCGCAAAAACAGGCTTTGAAATCCCTCCCTTCCATCGGGCGTGGTCTGCCAAGTTCGCATGGACTGGCCGTACCCGTGCCAAAATACCAAGGGAAGTTCTCTCGCATCCATCGGTATTTGATAAAATACGGTCGCATGGTCCCCGTGCAGGGTCTGCCCATCAGTACTTTGGTCAGATGGATTGAAGGCACCATCCGCAATGGGGTCAAAGGTTCCAGCACTGGTCTTTACCGTGCCGCCTGCGGTAAAACTGCCTTGTTGTTCTATCAATATAGGGCTTTTTTGGGCAAGGAGAAAATAGGGCATGACACACAACAGTGCCAAAGCCATGCTAGAATTTAATCTAAATGTTTTCATCATATTCAATTCCAATATTCATTTTTTAAAGTGATCGTTCCCCCAGCCATTTTACCATATTGGGATTCCGGTGGTCAAAAAAACTGCTGGACCCTAGATCCATGGTCTTCATAGTTTCGATGTCGTCCTGCCCCAGTTCAAAATCAAAAATGTTGAAATTTTCCTCCATCCGCCCCTTATGGGCAGATTTGGGAATGGCCACAATATCGCGCTGGATCAACCAACGCAAAACAACCTGAGCAATGGATTTGTCATATTTTCCGCCAATGTCTGCCAATACTTCATTTTTGAAAAGGTCGTTTCTGCCTTCGGCAAAGGGGCCCCATGCTTCCATTTGGATTTGGTTTTCCCTTAAAAACTCTTGGTTCCCGTATTGTTGGTGAAAGGGATGGGTCTCGATTTGGTTCACCGTAGGCACAATCTCATTGTGCACCATCAAGTCCATCACCCTATCAGGTTGGAAATTACTTACCCCGATGGCTCGGATCCGCCCCTCTTTGTACAAATGCTCCATGGCTCGCCAGGAGCCATGCACATCACCCATGGGCTGATGGATCAGGTAAAGATCCAAATAGTCCAACTGCAAGAGTTCCATGGACTTTTCAAAAGCCGCCAAGGTACCTTCATACCCTTGGGACTGTATCCATAGTTTCGTTGTAATAAACAGTTCTTCCCTGGGTACCCCACTTTTTTTAATGGCCTGGCCCACGGCAAATTCATTGCCGTAGGAAGCTGCCGTATCGATCAATCGGTATCCGGTCTCCAAGGCATGGAGGACAATTTCCTCGCATTCTTTGAGATCCGGAATTTGAAAAACTCCAAATCCCAGTAGTGGCATTTCGACCCCATTGTTCAATTTTATCCGCTTCATGTTACAAATATCGTCACAGAAGCAGGGTCGAATTGTATACAGAATACTGGATATACTACCAATATTACTGATATATAGGTAAGGGCGACACACACTGTCCCAATTTTTCTAAATTTGTCTCTAACAAACAATTGGAACATGGAAGGCACATACCGATTTAATACCGTGAACGACTATAATATGTTGAACAACCACAAAACCTTGCACCCTTTGGTAAGCGTTCTTGATTTCTCCAAGGCCAAACCAAGGGATTGGGACGGTAATAAAAAAGTACGGCTGTATTTCGGCTTTTACTGTGTTTTCCTAAAGCAGGTCAAAGCATGTGACCTTCGCTATGGCCGTCAATATTATGACTACCAGGAAGGAACCTTGGTCTTTGTATCCCCGGGACAAATCTTGGAAGTGGAAACGGACGGTACCGTCTACCAGCCCATGGGCCATGCACTGGCTTTTCATCCGGACTTGATTCACGGGACCCAACTGGCACAGAGCATTGACTCCTATAATTATTTCGGGTACAATTCGAACGAGGCGCTCCATATATCCGATCATGAAAAAGAAGTAGTCTTGGATTGTTTGGACAAAATCAATTATGAACTCAAACAAGGCGTGGACAAGCACAGTAAAAAACTTATCACTTCCAACATTGAGCTCTTTTTGAATTATTGTGATCGTTTTTATGATCGCCAGTTCATTACCAGGGACAACGAGAACAAAGGGGTCCTGGAACGGTTCGAAACTACCTTGAAAAATTATTTCAATTCCGATGCTCCCCAAAAAATAGGCCTTCCCTCGGTCTCCTTTTTTGCCGATGAGTTCCATTTATCGCCCAATTATTTTGGTGACCTGATCAAAAATGAAACCGGTAAATCGGCCAAGGACCATATTCAGGACCATATCATTGAAATTGCCAAGGCAAAAACCTTCAACACGGAAAAATCCGTCAGTGAAATTGCGTACGAACTCGGGTTCAAATATCCCCAACATTTTAGCCGCTTGTTCAAAAACAAAGTAGGCTACTCGCCCAATGAGTACAGAAATTTGAATTAGCAGGAGTAACGGAAAGGCAGAAAAGGTGCCTTGCATTTCTTCAATTTTTTACAATTAAGGATTACCTCTGTGAAGGTTCC
Organism: Flavobacteriaceae bacterium; assembly: GCA_024743095.1. GTDB lineage: Bacteria > Bacteroidota > Bacteroidia > Flavobacteriales > Flavobacteriaceae > Flagellimonas. Next base: position 2,630 of record JANSXF010000066.1, on the reverse strand, counting down.
ACCTCAAAGTACGGGACCACGTTGGTCCAATAATGATTAGCGTACCGTATTTATAAACAACAGCAGGCTTTTGCTTTCGTATCCAATAGAAGATACTTTCAAATCTATTCCCAATATGCCCATTGTGCTTTAAAGGTTTAACCAATAGGTCAATTTTAAATTTAGCGAACGGAACCTGGGACCGAAAGTTCCGGTAAAGTAGTTGTCATTGTACACCAAATAAAGATCTGACAAGGGTGCAAAACGCCATTGCAACCTTGAGTTGATCCCCAGGTTCTCTTGTTGGTTACTGTATTGGGCCAATGTGGACCAGAACACACTTTTGCTAAAGGTGATATCCGCCTTGAACGTAGCAAAGAAAATGTCGGCATCGGCATAAGGTTCCGGTAAACGGATACCGTTGTAATCGATGCCCACGCTAAATTGTGCCTTGGGCTGTACGCGCAATCCCATTTCAGCCCTGATGGAATGAATGTCACCATTAAAAAAACGGCCCAGGACAGCTGTGGTAGTATAGGTGAACCGCTTGCTGGTATTGGAGGAATAGGTCATTTCCAATTGGTTAAAATGATACCCTTGGTCTCCCGGCAATGGGGTGGCTCCTTCGGTACGGGTAGGGTCAAAGGGACGTGTAAGGTATATAAAGTTGTTCGTGTAGACTGCTTCAGCCGTGGCTTGGTTCTTAAAGGCAACTTCCCAGCTGGCACTATACCTGTGGTCTGTTTTTTTTGTAATCCAAGGAAGGTCTCCAGTAGCTCACCGTCAACAATCTCGGTGCATGGGTATTTATGATTCCGCTTCCCGTGTAAAATATGCGCTTAATGCCATTGCCCCATTTTAAGATATCGGTTCTTGGAACAAAGCCAAGGTCGGCCGTGAAATCTTGATCAATGTAGACCAAATCCTGAATAATCTCCCATCGGCGCGGGTTGTAGGTAAAGGTGGCCTGTGATGAAAAGTTGCCTTTCTTATCATTGGGTTGAAAGGATTTGTGCACATAGAACTTTCCGTTCCATATATTGTCCGCGGAAGCAAGGTTATAATCGATGCCCACCACACGGTTATAGTTTTCATCGGGCGTGATATATTCGTCGTCCCCAACGGCTTGACGGTTTACCAAGAACGCCCCAATGTTGGAACGACTGCCAATTTTTCGTTGCAAGGCCAACATCATGTTGTTGTTGGAGGCTATCTCGTTGGTTTCGTCCTTGGCCGTCTGTAAATTGAGAATCCCGAGACGCCAATCTTTATTGAGTTTGCCACTCAACCGTACACCCCCGATAATATCATTTTGAATAAGGTTGCCCAAGGTATCACGGGCAAGCCCGATACGCCTGGAGAAAAATGGCTTGGCCTCGTTAAAGGAGTTGCCAAAATTCTCGAAAAGGTCGCTATTGTCAATGAAAAATTGTCTTTTTTCGGGTAATCGGACCTCAAAACGGGTCAGGTTAGTGAAAATATCGTCGACTTCCACATTGGAAAAATCGGGGTTAAGGGTCAAGTCCAGGTTCATCCCATTCCCTATGGCTATCTTGGCATCGCTCCCAGTCTTGAATTGGGCATTGGCAACATCGGTCCCATGATCTTTGTCAGTAAGGACATTTATATAGGGGATCAAGGCTATGGGCATGCGCGATTCCCCCAATGGTTTTTCGAATACCAATTCCCCCATATCGGCAAGACTGGAAAGCAATTGTTGTTGTGGCACCCTGACCCAGGTGTCCTGCTGGTTCACCTGGTTGTTCCAGCGATAGGGACGGAATCGCCAGGTATTGGAGTTTTCCGGAAATTTGAGGGATGTAAAAGGTATGGCCACCTCAATAACAAAATGGTCATCATAACGTGAGGCCTCGGCCTGCCATTTGATGTCCCAAGTATTGTTGAATGCCGCGCCACCTTCAGAAACAAGCCCTTCACGTTGCACACCAAACGGGGTCACACCAAAAAAGTAGGCCGTGGTCCCATCACTGAAGGTGTCAAATAGCAACGAAATATTATCATTCGTGGCCGCGCCGAAATCCCTTCTTAAGGTGGACACTACATAGTCTCCCGGTTTCTTTACGGCATGGACACCCACATATAGATGCGTATCCGAGAACAACACCCGTACCTCGGTAGGATATTCCGCTTGTACTTGGTCCGACGGGAAAAATTGTTGAAAATCGCCTGCAATCTCAGCGGTCTGCCAAATCGGTTCATTCATAACCCCATCCAAGGTAATGGCCTGATCGATGTATTTTGCAGTTACTTTTTTTGAGGTCGTTTGCCCCCAGGCTTCAGCGCAAAAAACAAAGACCAAAGCTGTCGCATACCATTTCACCAATCCCGCCATTCGTATTCCCTTAGGGTGTTAATTTATCGTGGGCCACAAAAATAATACGGCAATAGGCCCCGGATACTACCTGAATTACTGATGTTACAACCAATTTTACAGGTCTGGCATTCAAAATTGGAATTGCTTGAAATCAATCCATTCCATTTACAACAAAAGTAACCGTTGCACAAGCCATTGAAAAGCAAAAAAACGGATTCATATAAGCCTCTTTACGGGGCTTTTTTTATGTCGTATCAGAATCGAGGCACCAAATTTCGATGCTTTATGCAAGTCCCGAACAAGTATTGAAGCTCAC
>JANSXF010000027.1 GCA_024743095.1 Flavobacteriaceae bacterium | reverse complement strand
GGAAGATCTACCGGGGGGTTCCCTGGGATGACCTGGTGAGGTCCTTTGGGCTCAAGGAATCCAAAAAGGGCCCTGCCTGCATCTTTTCCCCTAAGGGCAAACTGGCCCTGATGTTCTTGAAACACTATTCGGGAGGGTCCGTTCATAATTCAATTTCTAGTTTATAGATCTATATATCTACGGGCAGAACGAAAAAATGGACGTAAATATCGAAGCAGGACAACGAAAAATTCAGAAAAATTCGCTGTATTGCATCACCCTAAAGTCAACTGTATTGAAATCTGGATTTTTACTTTTGAGGTCTTTATAGGCCTGTAAACTTCCCACTGCCCGATTGGCCGCACCGGAGGGAGCGGTAAGGGAGACCGTTTTGACCGTTCTTGTTTTTTGGTCACGATTTGTGGTAAACGACAACTCCAAATGATGAATCCTTGGAACCTCATTGGACACTACTTTTAGTTTTAGGCCATACTCCTTTAACTGTCTGCGAAAGAAGTATTCCGGGCCATTTTTACTGTTCCCGCCCGTAAACAATAGTGTTTTTATATTGGGATATTTTTTCAAGTAACCGACCAAATCCCGAAGTACCACATTTTGCATGCCCAAATCCGAAGCATCGATTTTTTCGCGTTCGGCGCTCTCAACAATATCACAAACGCCGATTTTATGTTCAGTTAAAAACTGTTTGCGCTGTTCCACCGCTTCCTGAGTGGTTTCATATTTTAAATCCAGATCAAATATTCTATCCAAAATGGGCCACAACTGTCCGTTGCAACTTCCATAGCAAAAATCTACGTCCTGGGGTTTTAGCCCACCAGTTGTAAATCGTGGTGGCGGCAAGGTTCCTACGATCAACCTTGTGGCTTCAGAAAGCAAAAAGGGCTTGTAGGGATGTGTATGCTTGAAAAGTCGTGGACTCAAAATATAATTGTTCGTATCGGTGCAAAAATAAACAATCAGTATAATGCCCTGAGTTTTGCACTATACCGATTGCTTCCTTGTTATATTTTTTCTACTAAGCTAAAATCGTGCACTAAGCCGAGTTCCTGCTCGCATTAATGTTTCCGTACAAGGAACGGGTCACAATTTTCTCGTACAATTCCTTGTACTCGGAATTTTGTGTGATGTGGTACAAGGCGTTTTGCTGAATCACCAATAGCGGCAATACAATCTTTTCCCTGATTTTAACCGATTCCCTCGATACAGCTTCATCTTCCATTAAGATCTTAAGTCCTGAAATCTGCAGAAGCATCTTTTTGGACAATTGATATTCTTCAAAGAGTATCTTCCAGAAGTCACCGAATTCAGGGTCGTCCTTCATGTAACTGGTCAAGTCAAAATTGGTCTTGGCCAAGGACATCATACTGTTCAACATCAATGCCTTAAAGAAAGGTACTTCTTTGTACAGTTTCTTGACCTCGTTCAACCTTCCTTGATCTTTCAATTTTTGGATTGCCGAACCAAGACCAAAGTAACCTGGAACGTTTTGTTTTAATTGGCTCCATGATCCCACAAATGAAATTGCCCGAAGGTCAGATAATGTCAACTGTTTTGCGCTTCCACGTTTACCGGGCCTACTTCCTATGTTGGCCTTGGTATAATATTTTAAGGTACTTCGGTTCTCTAGATAAGGAATGAATTTCCCGTGCTGTTTTAACGCATCATATTTATCAAAACTGAGCTCGGAAAGCTCCTCTATCAACTTTCGCTGTGATGATGATATGGTCAGTTCCTTTCCAAATAGGTTGTTGCTCAATCCGGCAGTCAATAACTGTTCGGAATTGTGCATAAACTGCTCCTTGGTACCGTAGGTACTGGTAATGGTCTGTCCTTGAATGGTCAACTGGATTTCGTGATTGGCCACATCCTTGGTCTGAGCCGCATAGAATCTATGGGTTTTACCACCTCCCCTTGCCGGTGGCCCTCCCCTACCATCAAAAAAGATGGCTGCGATACCGTTTTTCTTGCACACTTTGCTCAGGGTTTCCTTGGTTTTTAAAATGGACCAGTTTGCCTTTAGGTAACCTCCATCCTTGGTACCATCGGAGAAACCGAGCATAATGGTGTGTATATCCCTTCTGCGTTCCAAGTGTTGTCTATACTTTGGAATATCAAACAAAGTTTGCATCACTTCTTCGGAAGCATCCATGCCTTTCATGGTTTCGAACAACGGAACGATATCGAAAGTGATATCCTTCTCGTTCCATCCGCACCACCTGAACAATCCGAAGACGAACAATACCGAGAAAATGTCCTCCGAGTTACTGATGATATACCGGTTGCATCCATCTTCGCCGTTCTTCTCTTGAATGGCCTTTAAATTTTGAATGTTGACAATCGTATCCTTCACAATGTCATCTTCAAAATCCTTTGGATTCAATTTAAAATCCTTCTCCAATAACAACTTCACCAATTCCTTTTCCTTAAGCTCATCCAAGCTTTCTTTGATTACTCCGTTCTTTTTCAAAACGGATTCCACCACCAAGGTATGCTTGCCGTGATCTTGACGGATATCCAATGTGGCGAAATGTGTTTTGAAGATATGTACTTTATCAATGAACCGATCCAATTCCTCTAAGTACAGCCCATGATAATATTCCACCAATTGCTCTTTGACCGCCTTCAAGTGTTCTATGATGCCCTCATAGGAAATTGGAGCATTTGGGTCGAACATGGCATGGTACAGCTTGGTGCTCAACGCATTGATATCCTCCTGCATACTCTTGAAGGTCAGTTTTTTGCGCAGGTTCTTCAATTCATTGTAATAGCATTTCATCAAGGTCAACCGTAGTTCGTCCGCTACCTGTTTGGTGATATCGGCCGTTACGTAAGGATTCCCATCACGGTCTCCTCCTGGCCAAAAACCAAGTTTCATCAAATTATAGTTCTCAAACTTTTCGTCACGGATATTGCTTTTCACATATTGATACAACTCACCGACGGCATCGTAATAGGTGTTACGAAGGATATAGATGATGTTTTTCGCCTCATCCAAAGGAGTCGGTTTCTTTGCATTGATAAGGGATGTAAGTCCCAATTGTTGAAGGGTCACATCGATATCATGGATTCTATCCTCATCGATCAAGGAACGTAGCTCGGCAATAATATCCAAAACTGCCGGGGTGTAAAACTGCGTTGGGTGGGCCGTGAGTACAATACGCGCACTAAAGGTGGAAAGTTTTTTGGAGACCTTGTCCCAGTTTTTGGTACGGTTCACCAACTCAAAATAATCCGGAATGGTCAAGGAACTACTATACTCCTGTAGTTTGGGAAATGCCGAATCCTCAACACTATCATAAAGCACCACCTGACGCTCCACGTATTGTACGATTCTGAACATAAAATCCAAACGTTCCCGCTCGTCCTGAATATCCACGAAATTGGAAAAGAACACCTCCAATATTTCCTGTGGTTCCTTACCTGCCTTGAGTCCTTTCTCGCACTGATCCAACAAAAGTGGAATAAGGATCCCTACGTTTTCCACATTCTTGTATGGCAAGCTCAAAAAAAGGCTGTTGTAGATGTTGAACTTATTGGTTACTGATTTTTTAAACTCTTCTAACCGTTTAGTTTGCTGCATGTATCTGTTTTATGTTAGTGTTAAAAAATAGTCAAACACTCAAAGGTCGGGAATAAAGTGTAACCTCTGGGTTAAATTTAAGCGTATCACAATTTAAGGCATGCGCACTTTAAACGTAACAACATACCTTACCGATTATAACTTAAAGAATACTTCGGATCTTACCAAAGTTTTTATCGAATGAAGACGGGTTCGTTTTTCTTGACCGTGTGTTCTTCGCTGTAGAGATATCCATCGTAGTCAAAATTCTTGATATCCTCCAGCGTTTCAGCTCCGGTTTCCAATATATAACGGACCATGGAACCTCGTGCTTTTTTTGCAAAAAAACTGATGACCTTCAATTTATCGTTTTTCCAATCCTTGAACACAGGAGCGATTACCGGAACCTTTAACTGTTTGGTATCAACAGCGTTAAAATATTCGTTGCTTGCCAAGTTGACAAAAAGTTCATCATCCTTGAGCTCGCTGTTCAGAAAATTTACAATGTCCTTCTTCCAGAATTCGTACAGGTTCTTTTTACGGCCCACTTTTAATTGCGTTCCCATTTCCAATCGGTAGGGCTGCATCAAATCCAAAGGTTTTAAAACTCCATACAGACCTGACAAAATCCGCAAAATATCCTGCAATCGGTCCAGCTTATCCTCCGCAATGGTGTAAGCATCGAGTCCTTGGTACACATCGCCATTGAAAGCATATACGGCCGGTCTTGCGTTTTCAACGGTAAAAGGCGTACCAAATTTTTGATTGCGCTCCCAGTTAAGGTCGGCCAGCTTATCGGAAATGGACATTAAATCCATCAAAGCCTTGGGCTTTTTCTTTTTGAGCACGGCATTGAGTTTTTCCGCTTGTTCCAAAAATTGGGGCCGGGTATATTTTGATGTGGGCAACGCCGTATCATAATCCAACGACTTTGCAGGAGATATCACAATTTTCATCTTCTTCTGGTTTTTGTAAAAATAGCGAGGATTTTGGTTTTTTGGAAGGTTATTCCAATGGTGTTTTCAATTTCGGGATCGAAGAAAACTATGATTCGTGATGTTTGGAATAGCCTCGCCACTTTTCAATCCCCTTCACCATATCCTCTGGCAGTTCGGAATCAAATCGCATAAACTCACCGCTAACGGGATGCTCAAAACCAAGGGTTTTGGCGTGCAGGGCTTGTCGGGGCAGTTCCTTAAAGGCATTTTCAACAAATTGTTTGTATTTGGTGAAGGTGGTGCCCTTTAAAATTTTATCACCGCCGTAACGCGCATCATTGAAGAGGGTGTGTCCAATATATTTCATGTGTACCCGAATTTGATGGGTACGGCCCGTTTCCAACTTACAAGAGACCAATGTTACGTATCCCAAACGTTCGATCACTTTGTAATGGGTCACCGCTTCTTTGCCATCGCTCCCATCGGGAAAGACCATCATCTGTAAACGATTTTTGGGGTTTCGGGCTATATGCCCTTCAATTGTTCCCTTATCTTCCTCCACATTTCCCCAGACCAAGGCCACATATTCGCGTTCACTGCTTTTTTCAAAAAATTGTTGGGCCAAATGGGTCATGGCCGACTCCGTTTTGGCAATCACCAGCAAACCAGAGGTGTCCTTATCAATTCGGTGGACAAGCCCGGGCCTGTTGGAACTATTATTCGGAAGGTTTTCAAAATGATAGACCAAGGCGTTGATCAAGGTCCCAGAATAATTTCCGTGCCCCGGATGCACCACCATACCGGCAGGTTTGTTCACCACCAATAGTACGTCATCCTCGTACACGATATCCAAGGGAATGTTCTCGGGGGTCAGTAAAAACTCGTAAGGCGGATGTTCGAACATTACCTTTACCTCATCGCCTGCCTTAACCTTATAATTTTGCTTTACAATGGAACCATTCACCCAGATATGGCCCTTTTTGGCGGCCTGCTGGATTTTGTTCCGAGTGGCGTTCTCGATAAAGTTCATCAAGAATTTATCCACGCGCAACGGCTCTTGGCCCTTGGAGGCCGTAAAACCATGGTGCTCGTAGAGATCGTCCTGGGAAAGCTCGTCCTGAGAAAAACCTTCTTGATTATCCGAAATATCCATCTTTAGTTGGATTCTGCCTGTACCCTTGCACTGCCCGGAATGGTACCGTTACCACAAATCAATTCAATTTTTGAAGTCTTCGGCAATCTATCCCCAGGTTTTAGATATTTCCCCTTGTGCTTCATATTGTAGACCATGTCCTTGCCCAATTCATCGATATAGGTCACACGCTCCACATCCAATCCCACTGCCCTCAACATAGAGGACGCATTGCGTTGGGTCACTTGGATAATATCCGGCACACTTACCTTTTTGTATCCCGAAGGATTTACGGTAAAATATATTTTACGGTTGGACTTTACCTTGTTGCCCGCAGGCGGATTTTGGTCCAATATGGAAAAACGGGGGTAGTCGGGATTATATTCCGACGAATCCAACACCTGATATCTAAGCCCGGCATCCTCAACTGCCTTGCGCATCTCCGATACCGACATTTTGGAAAAGTCGGGCACCTCAACAAACTCGCCGTGGTTCGTAGTACTCTTAAGCCATTGTAAAGAAATAAAGACCAACACCAGAATGGCAACGACCGCCAATCCCAATTGAATCAAAAAAGTCTTGCTCTTTAAAAAGTTGAGAAAATTTTTCATGTAGTTCACCTTATCGGAACAAATATAGGAAAGCCAACCCTTTTTTCTTTATTTTGGCTTCGCGTTATTTTACAAGACAATGAAAAAGAACATTGCCATTATCATGGGCGGCTATTCCAGTGAGCACAACATTTCCATTAAGAGCGGAAATGTTGTGCACAAATATTTGGACAGAGAAAAATACAATCCTTACCGAATTGTCATCACCAAGGATAAATGGTACTATCTGGATGAACTGGAGCAGGAGCATCCTATCGAAAGGTCTGATTTCAGTGTTGGGGTACATGGCAAAAAGATTGAATTTGATTGTGTTTTCAATGCGATTCATGGCACCCCCGGAGAGGATGGGCTGATGCAGGCCTATTTTGAGCTTCTTGGAATACCACAGACATCTTGCAACCATTATGAGGCAGCGCTGACTTTCAATAAGCGAGATTTATTGAGTGCATTAAAGCCCTACAATGTCCCTTGTGCCACTTCGTATTTTTTAAATAAGGGACAAAGCATTGATGAGGATTCCATTGTTGATAAAGTTGGACTGCCTTGTTTTGTAAAAGCCAATCGCGCGGGAAGTAGCTACGGGGTCTCAAAAGTTTATGATAAGGCTGCATTGGCACATGCCATAGCAAGTGCGTTCAAGGAAGATTCTCAGATTATCATAGAATCCTTTTTGGACGGCACCGAAGTTTCCATTGGAGTAATCACCTTCAATAACGAGGTCACTGTGCTTCCCGCCACTGAAATTATCCCAGAGAACGATTTTTTTGATTTTGAGGCCAAATACCTGGGCAAGTCCCAGGAAATTACCCCAGCAAGGATTTCCGAAAAACAAGCATCCAATGTTAGGCAATCGGCGGAGTTTATTTATAAAATCCTTGGCCTAAAAGGATATACGCGAAGTGAATTTATTTTTATAGGAGATGAACCACACCTTCTTGAAATAAACACAACCCCGGGCTTAACGGAAGAAAGTCTTTTGCCGCAACAAGCAAAGACAGCAGGAATTTCCCTCGAGGAGTTATTTGATAGTGCCATTGTTGAAGCTTTGCGATAGAAACCGTATTTTTAAGAAACTTTAAACCACAACATGAGACGCGCACTGTTCCCCGGTTCCTTTGACCCACTTACTCTAGGACACTATGACATTATTAAAAGAGGCGTGACCCTTTTCGATGAGCTGGTAATTGCCATTGGAATAAATGCGGATAAAACGTACATGTTCCCCTTGGAAGAAAGGGTAAGGTTTATTGAAGAAGCATTCCAGGACGAACCCAAGATCAAAGTGACCACCTATAAAGGGATGACCGTGGACTTTTGCAAAAAAATAGATGCCAATTTCATCCTCAGAGGTTTGCGCAACCCAGCTGATTTCGAGTTTGAAAAGGCTATTGCACACACCAACCGAAAGCTTTCCGAAATCGAAACGGTGTTCCTATTGACATCCTCCGGCAAATCCTACATCAGTTCCTCAATTGTTCGGGATGTAATCCGAAACGGCGGAGATTACACAGGATTGGTCCCCGAAACAGTTATGGTCAAATAACCATTGGTTCTCCGTTCATCGAATTTTATTTGTAGGTAAATTCTTTCTTTCTATATTTAGAGAAACCATGGCCAACCTTTTGGATACAACATTAATTATTGCTTTCGCAACATAATGTATGTCGTATCGCACAATTAATTTTAGCTTAGTCGGAAATTTCTGAAAAGCAAAACGTTTTTTAAACACCCCCCGAGTTTTGAAAGCAGTTGAGAGAGTTGACCAATTTTATTTACTAAAACAGTTGCCAAAGGCAACAGCACTCCTGTGCAAAAAAGGTGTCCTGCTGGACGCCTCATCTTCATGGCTGGATATCTTTGGGCTGCCCCCTCAAAATCCGGATCACCAGACCATGGTTTTCCAGTTGTACCCAAATGCTTCGGACCTTAAAAAAAGGCTTAAGGAAAATAAGCCCTTCACCCTTGGACACAAAGTGACAAAAAATAATGGCACATGCCACTATAAAAGTTATTTTGCCCCTTGGTTCGATGAAAAAGAGAATGTCATCGGTACAATAATCCAAACCGACGATGTTACCTCCGAAGTGGAGAAAGAACAGCAAACTGCCTGGTTACAACACATTTTGGAGACAAAGGTAGAAGTATCCAAAACAGGTTGGTGGGAGTTCGAAATAGCAACGAAACAACTCACTTGGTGCAAAGAGACCAAACGTATCCACCAAGTTCCCGATTGTTTTGAGCCCACTACAATGGAGGCCATTGAGTTTTTTAAACCGGGCTATAGCCAGAACAAGGTCTCCATGCTCTTTCACAAAGCGATCGAGAACCATCAATCCTACGACACCAATTTGATCATTATAACATTCAACGGTGAGGAAAGATGGGTCAGGGTTACCGGAAAACCGCATATAGAAAATGGAAGTACCACCAAGATTTTTGGCACAATAAGGGATATTCATGATGAAGTGATGGCCGAAAACAAGGTCAAGGAACATCAACAATTGCTCAGCACACTTGTTGATAGCTTGCCCCTGAACGTTTATGTGAAAGACCTTGAATCCAGAAAGGTACTGATCAACAAAGGAGAGTCACATTATATCAACAAGAGCAAGGAGGAAATCATCGGCAAAAATGATTTCGACATATATAATGAGGATACGGCAAAAATATCCAGGGAAGAGGATATACAGGTCATGAAGCATCTCACCCCTATTATTGGCAAAGAGACCGCTATTACCCATAATGGCAAAACAACCCATTTTCTAACCTCCAAAATACCTTATTTTGATTTAGATGGCAAAGTGTGCGGACTCATTGGTATGAGTTTGGATATTTCCTCCATCAAAAAGAAGGAATGCGAATTACGGGACCTTATTAAAATAACTTCCATGCAGAACCAAAAATTGATCGGTTTTGCGCATATCGTCTCCCATAACCTAAGGTCGCACTCCGCAAACTTCTCCATGCTGTTGGAGTTCTTAAAATCGGAAAGCGACCCAAAAGAAAGGGAACGAATTGTACAAATGCTCTCGCAAGCATCGGACAATCTATTGGAGACCTTGGGGAACCTTAACCAAGTGGTGGATGTGAACACCAAAACTTCGGTAACAAAAAAACAATTGTTTCTCAAACACAATATTGTAAAGGTCCTACAGAATTTCTCCGCCTTTTTGGACAAGAACGATTCGCACGTGATCAACCAAGTCGCTGAAGATATAAAAGTGGATTGCGTGCCCGCCTATTTGGAGAGTATTGTCCTAAACCTGATCTCCAATGCGGTAAAATACAGAAGTCCCGACCGAAAACCATTGATCATAATCAATGCCGTAAAATCCAAGGAAGGCGTATTGCTCAGCATATCCGACAACGGTCTCGGCATAGACCTGGAAAAATACGGCGACAAAATTTTTGGCATGTACAAGACATTCCATAATAGAGAAGACTCCAAAGGCTTTGGCCTTTATCTTGTAAAAAACCAAATAGAGGCCATGGGCGGTAGTATAACAGTGCAAAGTGAAGTCGATAAGGGCACTACATTTAATGTGTATTTTAATGAAGAAAGTTAGTTGTATTTTTATTGTGGACGATGATCCCATTACAGTATTCGGCATAAAAAAAATGTTGAAATCGGTTACCAATTGTGACGACGTTCAAATATTTCAGAATGGGAAGGAAGCCTTTGATGCACTGTTGGAAAGGCATGAATCCAATAAAACCATACCCGATGTCATATTTCTGGACATCAACATGCCCATTATGGATGGATGGGATTTTTTGGACGAACTGATCGCCTTGGACCTGAAAGAACACATCATCATCAATATGATCACTTCTTCCATAGATCCGCTGGACCATCAAAAGTGGAGCAACTTTAAGGATAAGTGCCCGTACATACTCAACTTTAAGAACAAGCCCATTTTCAAGATCGAGGCAACAGACCTTGGTTCGATGGATATGGCCTCTTAAATTATAATATTCTGTATTTTTGGTACTGCCAAGCACAAGGTTATGTGCAAATAAAAGTTCCCGGAGTATTTTGAAACATATATTTTTTTTAGCGGCCGTCTTCCTTTTCATATCCTGTGAGTCCGAAACACAAGGAGAAAAATCCTCGTACCAAACACATTACGAAGCCTCTGGTGGTAGGGAAACTGCCACCTACAGGCAAACCATTGATTATTATATGGGCCTGGCCCGTGAATTTCCACAGATCAACATACATACCATAGGAAAAACGGATAGCGGATTGCCACTGCACACGGTAACTTTTAATCCCGATGGGGATTTTAATTATGAAAATATCCGCAGGGAAAAATCCATCATTCTAATAAACAACGGCATACATCCTGGGGAAAGCGATGGCATTGATGCCACAATGATGTTATATCGCGATCTGGCCACAGGCAAACTGGAAATGCCCAAGAACACTGTTTTGGTAACCATACCCATTTATAATATAGGAGGGTCTTTGAACAGAAATTCCACAACCAGGGCAAATCAGAACGGGCCCTTGGAGTATGGTTTTAGAGGAAATGCCCGTAACTACGATCTCAACAGGGATTTTATTAAAATGGATACCGAAAATGCCCGGACCTTTGCGCAAATATTCCACATGGTAAAACCAGATGTCTTTATCGACAACCATGTGAGCAACGGGGCGGACTACCAATACACCTTAACGCACCTGTTTACCCAGCACAACAAACTAGGAGGGGAAATGGGGGAATATCTTCACGGAACCCTTATGCCGAACCTTGAAAATTCTTTGGCAAAAAAAGAATGGGACATTACCCCTTATGTAAATGTTTTCAACATACCGCCGGAAACGGGCTTCAGCCAATTCATGGACCATCCAAGGTATTCCACTGGATACACCACCCTATGGAGCACTTTCGGGCTAATGGTGGAAACCCACATGCTAAAACCCTATAAACAGCGTGTTGAGGGAACCTATGTCCTTATGCAGGGTTTGATCGAGGTAGTCGAGGCGGAACATGAAAAAATTAAGGCCCTACGAAAAGAGACCTTGGACAAGAACCTGGAGCTTTCCGAGTATTATTTCAACTGGCAAGTGGATACTACAAAAACCAGTACCCTTACCTTTAAGGGATTTGAGGCAGAACAGCTTACCAGCGAAGTAACCGGACTTCCGAGGTTAAAATACAACAGGGACAAACCATTTACCAAAGAGACCACCTATCAGGATTATTTTTATCCGACCGATACAGTTACCGTTCCTGCCGCCTATATTGTCAAGAAAAGCTGGAAACGGGTGATAGAGCGATTGGATGCCAATAAAATTCAATATACGGCGATCAAAAAGGACACCACCCTATTGGTGGAAGGGTACACTATTGAGGATTACGATACAAGAAATGCCCCATACGAAGGACATTATCTTCATTCGAACACAAAAGTCACAAAACACCTTAAAAAAGTTCATTTCAGGGAAGGTGACCTATTGATACCTACCCGCCAGTCGGGAATTAGGTACCTTATGGAAACATTGGAACCGCAAGGTGCCGATTCCTTCTTTAATTGGAACTTTTTTGATACCGTCTTACAACGCAAAGAAGGTTTCTCCCCATATGTGTTTGAGGATGTGGCCATTGAAATGCTCCAGCAGGATTCTTTGCTGCTACAGGAATTCGAGGCCAAAAAAGAAGCCGAGCTCAATTTTGCCAATAACTGGTATGCTCAGCTCAATTGGATTTTTGAACGCTCCCAACATTTCGAGCAAGCCTACATGAGATACCCGATATACCGAGTTGCCAAAGGAAGCGAAGCCGCAGGACTGCTCCCTAATTAAAGGGCCAATCCTCGAACAGTATCTTTATATTGTGATAAGAGTTTTTTAATGCCTTTTTGGTCTTCCGGGCGCCTTTCCACTTCACCTTTTTGATGCCTTCGGACTTTTCGGCCACCAATTTGCCGGTATAATCGGTAGACATGATAAACCAGTGCGTCTGTTTTAATCGGTACTCACCGTTACGCTTAAAGATATGATAGGTAGTATGGAGAAACCGTTCAATCACTAGGTTTGTGACACCTGTTTCCTCTTCAACTTCACGAATTGCGGCATTTTCAATGGACTCGCCCTTATCGACCTTGCCCTTGGGCAGGTCCCATTTTCCATTCCTGTAGATAAAAAGGACCTTGCCCTTTCTATTGACCACAAATCCCCCGCCAGCGACCACCACTGGGATTTTGTGCATAAAAAGTTTCAGGATCTTCTTCTCATCAGGATGGTACAGGTATGCCTTTTTTACTTTTTTTTTGGACAAAAGTTTAATGGCCTCAACAATGGAATCACCATCCAAAGAAAACAAATTACCATTGGAGTCCTGGGGGCGCTCGTTTGTTAAAATCAGTGGAGCCTCATTAACAAAAACTTCATACATTTGCGCAATGGTTTTAGATAAGCAAATCGCAAAAAAAACAGCTGAGCTGTTATTACAAATTAATGCAATTAAGTTGGAACCTGAAAATCCTTTTACATGGGCCTCGGGTTGGAAGTCTCCTATTTATTGCGACAATAGGATTATGTTGTCCTACCCACAGGTTCGCAATTTTGTACGGGAAGAAATTGCCAAACAGGTAGAAAACCTTTATGGCAAGCCAGATGTGATCGCCGGCGTGGCCACGGGTGCCATTGGAATAGGTATCTTGGTGGCCGAGGCATTGGGACTGCCCTTTGTTTACGTCAGGCCAAAACCCAAAGAACATGGCAGACAAAATCAAATCGAAGGGTATTTTGAAGCCGGACAGAGCGTTGTTGTCATAGAAGATTTGATAAGCACCGGAAATAGTAGCCTTAATGCCGTACAAGCACTCAAGGAGCAAAATGCCGATATAAAGGGAATGATCGCCATCTTTACCTATGGCTTTCCGGTATCCACAGAAAACTTTGCCAAAGAGGACATAGAACTCCATACCCTATCGGATTACGAACACTTGGTTGAACAGGCATCTGAAGCCGATTACATTAAAGAATCACAGTTAAAGACCCTTCTTGAGTGGAGATCCAATCCACAGGAATGGAAACAATAATTTACTATGCACATTGAAGCCTCGAAAAAGAAAGTAGCCAAAAGCGACAAGGAAGTATTTGAGTTCTTGACGGACATCAAAAACTTTGAAACTTTAATGCCAGAGAATATAGACAAGTTTGAAGTATTGGACGAAAACACCTTCAAATTTGCATTGAAAGGTATGCCCGAAATCATCCTTAGGCTAAAAGAACAACACCCATATGATAAAGTGGTCCTGGGCGCGGCAAGTGACAAACTACCATTTACCCTTACCGCCGACATTGTATCGCTCGCAGATAAGGAAAGTGAGGTCGCACTTAGTTTCGAGGGACAGTTCAATGCCATGATGGCCATGATGATCAAGGCGCCGATCACCAACTTTATGGGAACATTGTCCAATAACATGGACAAAATCGGTCAATAGAGCAAGGTCACCTCTTTTAAATCAAATTCTTTTAAAATTTGGTCTTCCAGTTCAATGACCAATTTACCCGTTGGTGAAACTTTACGGATAAACCCCATGAACATTTCCCCTTCATTATTGGTGAAGGTGGAGGGTTTGTCTTTCCTAAAGAGTAACTTCTGGTAAGAGGGCAATAGTTGTTTTACGGTTTTCGACCCAATGTCCTCCATATGGTGCTGAAGTCTGTGAAGCACCCCATATAAAAGTTCGTCCAAATCAAAATTGCGCCCCATAATCCGCCTTAACGATGAAACCTTCTCCAAATTCGTGAAATCGGTTTGGTTCACATTCAGACCAATTCCAATAATGGACCGGCCCACCTTGTCTCCTTTGAGCACGTTTTCTATCAAAATACCACAGATTTTTTTTGAACCTGACATAATGTCGTTGGGCCATTTAATCTTTACATCCGGTATGGAGAGCTCTGTCAAAGCATCAAAAACAGCCATGGAAACAGCAACATTCAAGACAAATTGATGTTCGACATTCAACGTATCAAACCTCCTCAACACACTAAACGTAAGGTTTTTACCCCCTTCCGACTGCCAGATTGTTCCCATTTGCCCCCTGCCCTTTAGTTGTCTTTCGGCAACAACGACCATGTAGTCCGAAGGATTCTCGGAACGCAACAAATCCTTTAAATATTGATTTGTGGAGTCCGTGGCATCAAGTTTGAGTATTTGAAAATGTTTTCCCAATATGACAAGCCTTTACGATTTGTTAAAAACTAGGGCTAAGAAAACAAAAAAAACATAACTTTGTAAAAACTAAACTTTTTGAATGCAGAAAAAGAAAGCTAGCGCAGATGAATTGATTGCCTTGATCCTGGAAGGAATAGAAGACGTTAAAGGAGTTGACATAAATCTACTGGACCTTAGGGAAATCGAAAATACAGTTTGCGACTACTTCATCATCTGCAACGGTACTTCCAACACACATGTTAACGCAATAGTATCCTCCGTCCAAAAGAAGGTGAGCAAGGCCATTCAAGACAAGCCATGGCATGTCGAAGGCTCCGAGAACGCCGAGTGGGTGCTGATGGACTACGTAAACGTTGTGGTACATGTATTTCAAAAACACATTAGGGAATTTTACGATATTGAGGGACTTTGGGGAGATGCCAAGGTCACCATGGTGGAAAGCAGTTACAATTCTTAAGAAAAAATGGCAAAAGAAAACAACCCGAATAATGCTCCGAAAAAACCACGTTTCAGCTCGTGGTGGATATATGGTGTGGTCATCGCATTGATCATTGGCTTCCAATTTTTTGGTGGAAGCAGTTTTTCAAGTACCGAAAAAACCACAACCTCCGAATTACAGGAATTTTTGCGCAATGGTGATATCTCCAAGATCGTGATTATCACCAACACACGCCAGGCCAAGGTTTACCTAACAGAGGAAGCCTTGAACAAGGACGTACATAAAGGAGTGGCGGAAAAACCGCTTCTTCCATCCAGTGGACTTGTTCCCCAATATGTGCTGGATTACGGGGATTTGCAGATTTTCCAGAATGAGATCACCGAAATAAAGAAGGAGAACAACTTGGACACCATCGTGGAGTTTGACACGGAGTCCAATGTGCTTGGTGAAATATTCCTGACCCTGCTCCCTTTTGCCCTGATCATTGGTATATGGATCTACCTGATGCGCAGAATGTCCGGCGGTGCCGGTGGGGGCGCAGGAGGCCAGATTTTCAACATTGGGAAATCCAAGGCCAAATTGTTCGACGAAAAAACGGACACCCGTACTTCTTTTAAAGATGTAGCAGGTCTGGAAGGAGCCAAGGAAGAAGTACAAGAAATCGTGGAGTTCCTTAAGAATCCTGACAAATACACATCGCTTGGAGGAAAAATACCAAAGGGAGCCCTCTTGGTAGGCCCTCCGGGTACCGGAAAAACCCTTTTGGCGAAAGCCGTTGCGGGAGAAGCTAAGGTTCCTTTCTTCTCACTGTCAGGTTCCGACTTTGTTGAAATGTTCGTAGGTGTGGGCGCTTCAAGGGTTCGTGATCTGTTCAAACAGGCCAAGGACAAATCCCCTGCCATCATATTTATTGATGAAATCGATGCCATTGGACGTGCCAGGGGCAAGAACAACTTTACAGGCTCCAACGACGAACGTGAAAATACCTTGAACCAGTTATTGACAGAAATGGACGGTTTCGGGACCAATACCAATGTAATCGTATTGGCCGCGACCAACCGTGCCGATGTACTGGACAAGGCTTTGATGCGTGCCGGACGTTTTGACCGTCAGATCTATGTTGACCTGCCGGACCTTAATGAAAGAAAAGAAATTTTCGAAGTACACCTTCGCCCTATAAAAACTGCGGAAACCTTGGATTTGGACTTTTTGGCCAAGCAAACACCAGGTTTCTCCGGTGCCGATATAGCCAACGTTTGTAACGAAGCTGCACTTATTGCTGCCCGTAAGGAGAAAAAAGCGGTCAACAAGCAGGATTTCTTGGACGCCGTTGATAGAATCGTTGGCGGCCTTGAGAAGAAGAATAAGATCATCACCCCGGACGAAAAGAAAACCATCGCTTTCCACGAAGCTGGGCACGCTACGGTGAGCTGGATGCTGGAGCATGCCGCACCATTGGTCAAAGTTACCATTGTTCCAAGGGGACAATCCTTGGGTGCTGCTTGGTACTTGCCAGAGGAACGCTTGATTGTTCGTCCAGAACAGATGTTGGATGAAATGTGCGCCACCATGGGAGGTAGGGCCGCAGAAAAAGTAATGTTCGATAGAATTTCCACCGGTGCACTCAGTGATTTGGAAAAAGTAACCAAACAGGCCCGTGCCATGGTCACCATTTATGGACTTAATGACCAATTGGGGAACATTACCTATTACGATTCGTCGGGACAGAACGAGTACGGATTCACCAAACCGTACAGTGAGGAAACAGCGCAAAAAATTGACCAGGAAATATCCAAAATGATCGAAGAGCAGTATCAACGGGCCATCAAATTGTTGCAGGACAACAAGGACAAGCTCACCGAACTGGCCGAAAGACTTTTGGACAAAGAGGTTATCTTTAAGGACGATTTGGAAAAGATTTTCGGCCAAAGACCTTTTGAAAAACAAGAGGAGAAATTGGAGCCCGCAGAATAAAATCATTCAAAAAATTCTAATCAAAGGAATTGTATTGATTCAGTAGAAAAGAACACATGCCATAAATGGGAGTTTTTAAAAAACTTTTCGGAGGAGGAAAAAAGGTTTCCAAGGAAACTGCGGAAACCCGTGGTGACCATATGCCCGATTTAAAGATTCCCGTGGATGAGAAATTCACCATCTACTTTAAGAAAAACGGTGGGAAATTTATCTACTGCGAAGATTTTGCCGAGGTTTCCCAAGCCCTTAAAAACATCATTTCCGAAAACAACTGGCAAAACCATCTGTTCTATTCCCTGGACCCGAGGCTGGAAACAAAGTTTGCATCCGAAAAGCTTCAGTTTACGGACAATCGCAAGGATAGCAATATTTTCTTTACCACCTGTGAGCATCTGGTGGCCCACAACGGTTCGATATTGGTGTGTTCAAATCAAATCAAGGAAAAGAAATTGGACGAACTGCCATCCAATTTGGTAGTTTTTGCCACAACAAGCCAGTTGGTAGATTCCATAAGCGAAGCCCTTAAGATCATCAAGGAGCGCTATCAAAAGAACATTCCCAATAATATTACCACCTTAAAACACTTTCAGCCCACAGCTGAAAACAAAGATGATTTCCTTTCTTACGGAAGTGCCTCGAAAAATGTATATCTTTTGCTCCTAGAAGATTTCTAAGTACATGAGAGAAATTTTAAGACGCTCCATAACCGGGGTAATTTACGTGTTACTTCTACTGGGTGCCGTTTTTTTGAGCTCGGATGCCTTCGACTTTTTATTCATGGCCTTTGGCCTGGCATGCCTGTATGAATATAAGCGTATTGTAAAGCTAAAGGGCTACCATATATTCATGGCCTATTTGGCCCTTTGGTGGGTTTTTATATACCTTACCAATGACTCGACCGCCATAAACCTTCTAATGCTCTGTACCATCACGGTGAACATGGCATTGCTGATGTTCCTGTTCTCAAAAAGGCCTAAAAATTTCAGCAGCTTCCAAAAATTTATCATTGGATTGTTTTACATCGGCGGAGGCTGTATTTTTTTGACCATGATCCCATATAAACATGATGATTTTGCCCAATTTCTGATCATGGGCATCTTTATTTTGATCTGGGTAAACGATACTTTTGCCTATTTGACAGGACGTACTTTCGGCCGAACCAAACTTTTTCCTTCAGTTTCTCCAAAAAAAACCATTGAAGGTTCTGTAGGAGGTCTTATTTTTGCACTAGTGGCCGCTTACTTTTTATCATGGTACGAAACAAGGTTGTCGATTACCGAGTGGATGGCAATGGCCTGTTTAATAGTTGTAGCGGGGAGTTTGGGAGATTTATTGGAGTCCAAGTTCAAACGAATGGCCGGGGTTAAGGACAGTGGTGCCATATTACCGGGACATGGTGGAATTTGGGATCGTTTGGATAGCCTAGTGTTCGCTGCGCCTTTTGCTTATTTGATTTTAAATATTTTCTCCTATGTTTCATAAAGAGGGTCAAAAAATTATCATCATCACTTTCTTTATCGTGGTTGCAGCCGTTCTGGCGGCGCATTACTACGTTAATTTGGAGTGGGCCCGGTTTTCGCTTCAGGTTGCCGCATTGATATTGCTGATTGCCATTTTACAGTTTTTTAGAAACCCCAAAAGACGTGTGACCCGTAGTTTTGATGAAATTCTGGCACCCGTGGATGGAAAGGTCGTGGTAATTGAAGAGGTTGACGAACCTGAATATTTCAAGGAAAAAAGAAAGCAGGTATCCATATTCATGTCCCCCACCAATGTGCACGTTACCCGATATCCCGCCAGTGGAACGGTAACCTACTCAAAATATCACCCCGGGAAATATTTGGTGGCCTGGCACCCAAAATCCAGTACGGAGAACGAACGTACCACGGTTATACTCCACACACCAAAATTTGGCGAAATAGGTTACCGACAAATTGCAGGTGCGATGGCCCGTCGAATCGTAAACTACGCTGAGGAAGGCGAACAGGTAACCCAAGGCGAGGATGCAGGCTTCATAAAATTTGGTTCCCGTGTGGACCTTTTATTGCCACTGGATTGCGACATTACCGTTAAGCTCAATCAAAAAGTAGTTGGGGCGCACACCTGTATTGCTTCCGTAAGACCGTTGGATGATTAACGAGGGCCTACATAAAAGATTCGAAGACGCCGTTAACTTTGTTAACGACTATACCGATCCCCTGCCCGCAGACCTACTCTTAAAACTCTACGCCTATTTTAAGATCGCCAACAAAAACTTTGACAATCCGGGAAGCAGGACACCACTGATCAACGCTTTTAAAGCAAATGCCCTTTTCCAGGCCAAAACAATAAGCAGGGAACAGGCTATGGAGAAATATGTGGAATTAGTGGAGAAAGAACTAAAAGCGCTCTAAAAAGCCATCTGGAGCAGCGAACGACTTTTCAAAATAAGCAAAGTAAACCGCCCCGAATATAGTTATTAGAAAATAGAGGGCCACCATGTAGCTGCCCTGGGTGATATAGGAATTGATTCCGAACCAATCGTTAGTAAAATAGATCAAGGTCAATCCCCCCATTCCCCTGACCACTTCAATCCAAATGGCGTAGTTCTTACGGTCCATCAGAGTAGTGTATCCATAAATCCCAACAAAAATAAAGACACCGAACAGCAGCAGGCCGTCGAATCCGATCGCTGCATAGCTATAGAACATAAACAACATCAAAAAGGTGGTTACGATCAGTTGAAAAAGGGAATATGCCTTTAGTGCAGCTGACGCTTCTGGCTGATATTTCCTGAAATTGTACACATTTTCAATAATGGAAACCGGATACTTTTCTTTTACATCCCCTGGACGCCAACCTGTGGGCATAAACCAAATCCGCAATTTGTCCCAATAATTTTTGGTCCGCCAAGCATCCTGCATCAAGCGCCATAGATGTTGAAAATTTATAATGATAGGGTTCCAAGTGTTCACAGGTTTCAGTACGCCATATCGAGGGGGAACCTCATCCAATTCTTCCTGAAATGTTCCGAACATCCTGTCCCAGAGACAAAAAATCTGTCCAAGGTTTTTGTCGATATACTCCTTGTTGATGGCATGGTGCACCCTATGTTGCGATGGCGTTACGATAACGTACTCCAAAAGGCCCATCTTCCCAATATGCTGGGTGTGGTACCAAAACTGCGCAAAAAGATGTATGGGCGCCAAAACTGCGATCACCTTGTGGGGCACGCCCAACAAAGCGGCAGGAATCAATAAAAGCGCATAATAGCCCAGTAAATTCGAAATGGGCTGTCGAAGTGCACAGGCCAGATTGAACTCTTCACTGCTATGGTGGATCACGTGCTGGTTCCAAAAAAAGTTGATGTGATGGCTTAACCTATGGTTCCAATACCCTGCAAAATCGAGTGCAATAAAGGCGACCACCCACACAAGCCATGTGGCCTTGATCTCGATAAGGGCCAAATGCCCCAATAAAAAGGGATAACTGACCAAAATCAGGACCAGTCCAAGAGAATCCTTCACCACATTGGTAAGACCAGAGCTAAGGCTGCTCACGGTATCCATAAGGTTATGTTTCTGGTCTTTTACAAATCGGCCATACAGAATCTCGATCAACACCAGGCCGATAAAAAAAGGGGTGGCATATAACAATGCCGTTGCATATGATTCCATATCAAGAAAAATTAAAATTTCTGCTCGATGCCAGAATGGGATTATATGCCTTTAAGTTAATCTAAATTTTTAAATAACTGAATATCATTTGCATCCGTTAGGTCTGGAATGTGTTCTGAGCGTGGAATACAAAGTACACTTTTGGGTTCGCCCTCCACCAAAACGGCAACGGCCTTGGGCAATTCCTTTTCGTCGCGAACCGGATCGATCGGGCAGTTTTTTAAGTACGGATACATCTCCTTGCCGGAAAAACTAAATATGTTCATGCTTACCCTAAGCTCTCCGGATGCATCCTTATACTTGGGAACATCTTCCACATTTGGTTTTTCAACGATCTGTTGTAAAAATCCATCAGCAGAAATATCCATTACCGCAAACTTGGCAATACGCTCCTCGGTATAATCGAAACCTGAACTTCCGTAACTGATCAGGGCATGAGGAGCCTTCCTATCCCCCCTTAAATCCTGCAATGCACCAACGGAGTATAGGTTATCGCCATTACAGACGGTAAATGTAGCTTTTTTTAAGTCCGGGTACTGGTCCAAACATTGTTGAAGGGCATCGGCCGTACCCAAAGGTTTTGTTCTTCCGACAGGTACCGTTTGAACGGCCAAGAACACTTCCAAGCCATTTGGAAAACCACCTTGGTCTTTCAAATCTTGAAAAGCTGAATTTTCAGGGCTTGTGATCAAATATAACTTGGTATATCCCGCTTCGACAGCATGCTGGACCAAATAGTACAGGAAGGGCCTCCCATTTTTTCCAACGGGGATCAAACTTTTATGGGGGATGTTGTCCATGATCTGGTCATCCCGCTGCTTTAAACTTCGTTTCATCCGTGATGAGGCACCACCTACCATGATGATCAAACTTGTATTCTCCATTTCCATCAACTTGTCAATTCTACGGTATACACCGCTTTCGCTCCTTTGCTCAAAAATGCTTGCTTCACCTTTTCGGCTATATCCTCCGTAACCATGGCCACCATACAACCGCCGCCTCCCGAACCTATTATTTTTGTACCCACCGCACCTGCTTCCCGTGCGGCATCCATCATATGCACCATTTCCAAAGGCGTATTTTGTATTTCTTTTTGAAGGATCATTTGGTGCCGGTTCATTAAATCGCCCAAAAGTTGGATATCGGGGTTGGGGTTCAACAGCTCCTTTTTAGCTTCTAAGGTAATGTGATAGTTATGGATAGCGGCATACCAATACCCCTGAAGCTCCTTAGGCACCATATTGATATACTTTTCATAATCTTCCAAGCCAGCTTGTTCCAACACAAACTCAGGATGGACCTTTTTAACGACATCCACCGCTTTTTGCTGGTACACCCGTGCGTTTTTTAACACTTCCAAGGTTTTTTTGGGAACCCCGGATTCAGCGACCAACAACTTGCCCAGGCCAGCACTTAAACGAGTACTTTCGCCGCTTTGGGTATCGATATAGACCAATCCTTTCTGTGCTATGGTATATTGGTCCATCAACCCTCCGGGTTGATCAAAAAACAGCACTTCGGCCTCGTAGGCCCATCTTCCAATTTGATGATCACTGATCTCTTCTGATTTTCCCTGCGTGGCCACCAAAAAACGAATCCATGCCACTACAAGGGCAGAGGAGCTGGACAGTCCCGCGTTCACAGGTATATTTCCTGAGATTTCGATGTCATAGCCTTGGTCCAACCCAAAGCCCTGCCCTTTAAGTACGGCCATCACCGACCTAAAATAATCATCGGGTCGAACATGTCTCAAATCATCATCCAAAGCAATTTTTGCTTCTTCCCGTAGGTCCAACAACTTTAAAACGTATGCTCCCTCGGTATTGGGAGTGGCCCTCAAATTTATAAAACGGTCTATGGTCCCTGCAATTACGGGCAATCCCAAATAATCTTGATGGTCCCCGTAAAAACAGATTCGGGCGGGTACTTTTATTTCAATCATTGATACTGCAATCTACTTAACTAATTATTTGCAACGGTTCGGTATCCTTCCAGTTGCCCCTGGTAAAATCGGGGAAAGGTTGCGGCGCCCCATCACTGGCCACTGAACGCTCGCTCAATGGCGAAACGGCACTCCACAAACAACCTTCATATACATTTTGATCTAGGGGAAGCCCCTTTTGAAGACATTCAACGATGCGGTACACCATGATACCGTCCATACCCCCATGCCCACTACCCTTGGCGGCTTCGTTCAATCTTTTGTAGAGTGGATGGTCGTACTTTTCGTATAACATATCGAGTTGTTCTCCCTGCACCCAGGAATGATGGTCTTGTGTAAGTCCTTCCACGCCACCTTCCAAAGCTACGCGGGTCGGGAACCCTGCCAAAATCCCTTTGGTCCCCTGCACCAAGTTCAACCGGGAATACGGTCTTGGACTGGTCTCGTCCCATTGTACCATGATGGTTTTCCCAAAATGGGTTTTGACAATGGATGTGTTCAGATCCCCACCTTTAAAATCCAACTGGTTCCATTTGTGGTCGGCGGGGTAATTTTTTTCAGCATAAAGTTCCCGTCCCCTTGATGGCGTTGAGAAAGAAACCAAACTCCCGAAGGTATCATCCTGACGGGCCAAGCCCATATATTGTGCAACAGGTCCAAGACCATGGGTGGGATACAAGTTTCCATTTCGGTTGGCATAATGATGGGTCCGCCACGACCCGGTTCCCCGCTCCTGCTCTTCCATCTGCCAACGCAATTCATGGATATAGGCCGCTTCTCCATGAATAATCTCACCAACTAAACCTTGCCTGCACATATTGAGGAACATCAATTCGTCCCGACTGTAGTTAACGTTTTCCAGCATCATGCAATGCTTTTGTGTACGCTCGCTGGCATCCACAATATCCCACATCTCCTCAATGGTGGTGGCCATGGGTACCTCAACAAAGGCATGGGCACCTTGTTCCATGGCTCCGATGGCCATTGGCGCATGGTTGGCCCAATTGGTGGCTATAAACACGATGTCAGGTCTTACTTCCTTGAGCATGGTCCCCCACTTGTCTTCGCCTCCCCAGTATTGGGCTATGTTTATATGCCGGTTTTCTCCTGCGGCCTCTTTCACCCATTTTGTTTTTTCTTTGACCAAATCCTCATAAAGATCACAGATGGCAACCACTTCAGTGCCCTCCAAAGCGGCAAAAAACTTGACATGCGTCCCTCCCCTAGCCCCCACTCCAATAAAAGCAGCGCGTACTTTCTCCAATTTTGGGGCCGCAAAGCCACCCATGTAGGCAGAAGAATAGGGTCTTTCGGAACTGGCTTTTAAATATGATGGGGCTATGGATACTGCGGCCGCGGTCAATGAGGTCTTCTGGATAAAACTTCTCCTATTGAGGTTTTTCATGGGTATTTGGGTTGTAGTCTTATTTACTGTGTCAAAGTATGAAAAATAGAAGGGAAGTTAACCTCCCTTTTCAGATCAATACAACATGTAACATGCTGTTATTGCAAACTAGTCAGGCTCTTTTCAAGCGTCTCAATTTTGGCTTCGGCATCGGCAGCCTTTTTACGCTCCATTTCCACTACTTGCTCCGGTGCATTGCTCACAAATCGCTCGTTGCTCAATTTTTTCTCAACGGATCTCAAAAATCCTTTGGTGTAATTGAGTTCCTCCGTGATCTTGGCAATTTCTGCTCCAACATCAATGGCACCGCTAATCGGTATAAAATATTCGTTGCTCTTTACCCTAAAGGAAAGCGCCCTGTCCAAACCAGCATCGACCATCTCCATTTTTGACAGGTTTCCTAATTTGATAATGATGGCGTCCATGTTCGCACCTACGCCCTCCACATTGAGCGCAAAGAGTTCCAAAGCATCTTTTTGCGGAATGTTTTTTTCCTTTCTAATGGTTCTAACACCGGAGATCACCTCGGAAGCAAACTCGAAATCCGATATCAAAGCCGAATCGACCTTTACCGTCCCTGGCCATTGAGAAACTATCAACGCATCTTCCGGGGTACGTTCGGCGATATGCTGCCACACTTCCTCCGTTAAGAAGGGCATAAACGGGTGGAGCAACTTCAAGTTTTCTTCAAAAAGGCCCAATACCGCATCATAGGTTTTTTGGTCGATGGGTTTTTGATACTCGGGTTTGACAATCTCCAACAACCAAGAACAGAAATCGTCCCATACCAATTTATAGGTGGCCATCAAGGCATCTGAAATACGGTATTTGGAGAAATGGTCCTCAATGTCCTCCAAGGTCTGGTTAAACTTGGCCTTGTACCATTGAATTCCCCTTTGTGCTGCTTCCGGCTGTGGAATATCCGCTACTTCCCATCCTTTTACCAATCTGAAGGCGTTCCAAATTTTATTGGCAAAGTTGGCTCCTTGTTGGCAAAGGGCTTCATCGAACAACAAATCATTGCCTGCCGCGGAACTCAACAATAGTCCCACGCGAACCCCATCGGCACCGAAATCCTCGATCAATTTTAGGGCATCGGGCGAGTTACCAAGGGATTTGGACATTTTCCGACGTTGCTTGTCACGTACCAATCCTGTGAGGTAAACGTTTTCAAACGGTCGTTTCCCCCTGTATTGGTAACCGGCCATGATCATCCGTGCCACCCAAAAGAACAAAATATCGGGGCCGGTCACCAGATCGTTGGTCGGATAATAATAATTAACCTCTTCATTGTCAGGTTCCAAGATGCCACCGAACACGCTCATGGGCCATAGCCAAGATGAAAACCAGGTATCCAGTACATCAGGGTCTTGGCGTAAATCGGATAGTTGGAGTTCTGGCTTTTTTGTCTTTGCCAATTCCAATGCTTCTTCTGCAGTTTCGGCCACCACAAAATCCTCTTTGCCATCGCCATAGTAGTATGCGGGAATCTGTTGTCCCCACCACAATTGGCGGGAAATGTTCCAATCGCGGATATTCTCCATCCAATGGCGGTACGTATTATCGAACTTTGAAGGATATAGTTTGACATCCTTGGTTTCCAAAACCCCTTCCAAAGCAGGTTTGGACAGGTTTTCCATCTTTAAGAACCACTGATCTGACAATCTCGGTTCGATTACGGCCTTGGTTCTTTCGGACGTAC
This sequence comes from Flavobacteriaceae bacterium, assembly GCA_024743095.1. Taxonomy (GTDB): domain Bacteria; phylum Bacteroidota; class Bacteroidia; order Flavobacteriales; family Flavobacteriaceae; genus Flagellimonas. The sequence goes on along the minus strand of JANSXF010000027.1, from coordinate 31,545 downwards.
CGACTTTGTTGGTATGTTGTTCGGTTTTGACCAAAAACCCTTTTTCTTCCAATTCTTTGGAAATTTCCTTGCGCACCACAAAACGGTCCTTTCCTTGGTAATGAAGGCCAAAAGAATTAAGGGTTGCATCCTCGTTGAAGATATCCACCACAGCTAGGCCGTGCTTATCCCCAAGGTTTTTATCGTTCTCGTCGTGTGCGGGGGTAACTTTTAGGCAACCTGTACCGAATTCAACATCGACATATTCGTCTTCAATGATAGGAATGACCCTATCGCAAATGGGGACAATGGCTTTTTTGCCCCTCAAATGACGGTATCTTTCATCATTTGGATTGATACAGATCGCGGTATCGCCCAGAATGGTCTCTGGACGGGTGGTGGCAATGGTCACTTTTTCGTCGGAACCTTCAATGGCATAGGACAAATAATACAGGTTACCCTGTCTTTCTTCATAGATTACCTCCTCATCAGAAAGCGTGGTCTTGGCCTCTGGATCCCAGTTCACCATTCGATACCCTCTGTAAATCAAACCTTTGTTGTATAAATCAACAAAAACCTTGATGACCGAAGCTGACATATCGTCATCCATGGTAAACTTGGTGCGGTCCCAATCACAGGAACAGCCCAGTTTTTTCAACTGCTGAAGAATCACCCCTCCATATTGGTTGGTCCAATCCCAAGCATGCTCAAGAAATTCATCACGGGACAGTTTGGACTTGTCGATACCATCCGCTTTAAGCTTGGCCACTACTTTGGCTTCGGTGGCAATGGAAGCGTGATCCATTCCCGGTACCCAACAGGCATTTTTCCCCAAGAGCCTGGCCCTTCGGATAAGAACATCCTGAATGGTATTGTTCAGCATATGCCCCATATGGAGCACCCCTGTCACGTTTGGTGGGGGTATCACTATGGTATAGGGCTCCCTGTCATCGGGTTTGGAACTAAAATAATCGTGTTCCGACCAGTAGGCATACCAATGCTCTTCGACCCTTTTTGGGTCATATTTTGATGGAATCTCCATTTTTCGGTATAGTTTTTGTTAATAAGACTGTGATCGGTTTTTTGCAAGGAAAGCTAAATGTTAATTTTACGCTATTCTTCAGCTTAGGACCAATTCAGAAATACGAAACAAAAATAAGTAACGTTATTCTATAACAAAAGAATTTTGGATGCAGGTATCAAAACATCTACATTTGAAGTTCACCCAAAAACCAAAAATGATGAAAAAAACTGTACTCATGCTGTTTGTAGGGCTCTTATCCTTAGGGGTATATGCTCAGGAAACCGCTAAAATCGAGTTTAAAAACGAGACCATTGATTACGGAGAAATTGAAAGAGGTAGCGATGGTGTTCGTGTATTTGAATTTACCAATACCGGTAATGCCCCTTTGGTAATCAGCAATGTTAAATCAAGCTGTGGATGTACTATCCCTAAAAAACCAGAAGAGCCGATCATGCCTGGAAAAGTAGGTAAAATCGAAGTAAAATATGACACAAACAGAGTTGGCCCCATCAGAAAGGCCATTACTGTAACCTCAAATGCCGACACTCCGACCAAGGTACTCAAGATCAAGGGTAACGTTAAAAATCCCGGAGCGAAGTAAGAAGAAGAGAATTATATGTTTTAAAGCCCCAAAATCGATCGATTTCGGGGCTTTTCTTTTTAATCATCGTCGTCAAACATCTTTTTAAGGACAAAAGTAAAAAGCAGGTCTGTATCGTATCTTTCAATAAGCACCTTGATTCGCTTTCCTTCCCGTTCGTTGATCATTTTAAGGATTTCCTGAAGTTTGTATTTGTGGACCTTTTTCCCGTTTACGGCCAAGATAACGTCCCCTTCACGTAATCCAGCTTCTGCAGCTGGACTACCGGCACGGATACCGGAGACCACTATTTCGGGCACCAAACTCAATCGGGTCTTGTTCTCCAATAAAATCTGAACGTTGCCAAACGTATCGGCATTGTCCTCCTTAACAACCCCGTTTACATCGGCAATGCTCTCGGCAATATACCTTAGCCCGTTATGCTGCAAATCTATACCCGCCAAGTTATACTGGAAAGGCTCATTGAAATTACCGTTCTTTTTTAGGGTGACCAGTCCTCGGGCATAGTCAAAAACCATATTGAAGCGCTTGAGCACCTCCCCTCCCAAACTACCGTTACGGTCACCTAGATTATCCAATCCTTGAAAGGACTCCCTATAGGGAAAGGCGACTTTGGCCTCATCCAGTTTAAAATCTCCTATCTGGACACCATTTATTTTACTCCGTTTTCCAAAAATATCGCCGCTAAGGCCTCTTCCCAGGTGATCTTCATAGTTTTTTTCCGGTATTTCCAGGCCTTTATCCGGCTCCGGAAACAACCAAAGTGCATCACTACTGCCGGTATCCACGAGCAACTTCACGGGAACATTTGCCGTATCCCTCATAAGTACCGTTCCCTCAACGTAAGCTTTTCTTTTTTCCACAAACAAGGGAATGGTCTGTCTGTTGCTTCTCTCCCTATATGTATAAAGCTCGGGATCGTGCAATTTCAGCTTTCTTGCATTGTAGTTCACCTCCACAATAAAATCACGGAAGAGATCGTACCCCATTATCCCGTGCACTGGAATCCCGAGAGTGGTCGAAAAATCGATTCCCCGATCCATAACCACATATAGGTCTTGGGAAAAATTTATCGCTTTTCCCAACCTGAATATATTCTTCTTGGAGCTTAAGGCCTTCATCGGTTCACCATCACCAAGACCACGTATGGTAACTTCGGAAACATTGTTGATGGGTATGGAATCTGATTCTGAAAGATTGAAAAGAATAGGCTTGCTAACACCAGAATCAAGTATAAAGGTAAGTTCCACCCCATTGATCTCCACCGGAATGATGATCAGGTTATTTATGAGCTCAAAGTTGATTCGTTGGAACTTCATGTCATCGGACAATTCAAATCCCTGCGCCGAAATCAACATCGGCACAATTAAAAGAAGCATAAAAATCAAACCTTTTTTCCTCAACATGCACAAAATAATTACTTCTCCTTTAAGAAATATACAAAATATGCTGCAGATATTATTATATTTTAACATTTCCGTTAGCAATTAAATTATGTTCGATCTTGTTGTTTTCGATACTAGGTTTTCTCATTTTTGCCAAAACTTTAGTTCATGCCAAGTATTTCAAAGAAAGGGACTCAAATGCCCGCATCGCCCATTCGAAAATTGGTACCCTATGCAGAGGCCGCCAAAAAGCGAGGAACCCATGTCATCCACCTCAATATCGGGCAACCCGATATTAAAACACCCAAAGTGGCATTGGATGCGGTTCGCAACCATACCATTGAAGTTCTCGAGTATAGCATGACCCAAGGCTCCGAGGAGTACCGTACAAAAATTGCGGCTTACTACGCAAAACAGGACATTTTTGTCGATCCAGAAGATATTATCGTGACCACGGGCGGTTCCGAAGCCTTGTCGTTTGCCTTGGGCACCATTATGGACAACAATGATGAAATCATCATACCCGAACCATTTTATGCCAACTACAATGGTTTTGCCACGGCGGCAGGTGTGAAGGTAAAACCGATTGCTTCATCCATAGAAAACAACTTTGCCCTTCCTCCCATTTCCAAGTTTGAGGACCTTATCACTCCAAAAACAAAGGCCATACTTATCTGCAACCCTGGAAATCCAACGGGGTACCTTTATAGTAAGGAAGAAATTCACCAATTGGCGGATTTGGTCAAAAAGCACAATCTTTTCCTAGTGGCCGATGAGGTGTACCGTGAATTTATTTATGATGGTAGGGAACACTACTCGATCCTTCAGGTCGAGGGATTAAAAGAGCATGCCATCGTGGTCGATTCCGTATCCAAAAGGTACAGCATGTGCGGGGCACGTATCGGTTGCATGATCTCAAAAAACAAAGAAGTTATTGGTACTGCGTTAAAATTTGCGCAAGCGAGATTGTCCCCCCCAACCTTTGCCCAAATTGCCAGCGAGGCCGCTTTGGAAACACCGCAATCCTATTTTGATGATGTAATCGACGAATATGTTTCCCGCAGAAACCTTTTGATCACCGAGCTCAACAAATTGGAAGGTGTAAAAGTTGCCACCCCGCAAGGTGCCTTTTACTGTGTTGCAGAACTTCCGATCACGGATGCGGACCACTTTGCACAATGGTTGTTGGAAAGTTTTGAGGTAGATGGAAATACGGTGATGGTTGCTCCCGCTGCCGGTTTTTATGCAACGCCGGGATTGGGGAAAAATCAGATTAGAATTGCCTATGTGCTGGAAAAAGAGCAACTTGTAAAGGCAGTCCATATTTTAGGAAAGGCTTTAAGAGAGTATAACGCCCAGTGAACATACAGGAAAACATATCCTTAAAAAACCACAATACCTTCGGCATTGACGTTAAGGCACGTTTTTTTGTTGAAATAACAGGTCTCGTGCAGCTTCAAAAAGTACTTGAGCTCAAGGCTTACCCCAAAAAGTTCATCATTAGCGGAGGAAGCAACATGCTGCTTACCAAAGATATAGATGCATTGGTAGTCCACATAAAATTAAAGGGAATCTCCATTGTTGAAGAAAACGAGAATTTTGTAGAAGTGAAGGCAATGGCCGGCGAGAACTGGCACGAACTTGTTATGTGGAGCTTGGACCAAGGGTTTGGCGGGCTCGAAAACCTTTCGCTTATTCCGGGCAATGTCGGCACGGCGCCCATCCAAAATATTGGCGCCTATGGCGTTGAACTGAAAGATGTTTTTGTGAGTTGTGCCGCCATGGAGGTAAAAACCGGAGAGCTCGAGGGTTTTGACAACGAAGCCTGTGAATTCGGTTACAGGGAATCGATCTTCAAGAATAAAGCGAAGGGCAAATACATCATCACTTCGGTGGTACTAAAGCTTACGAAGAAAGACCATGTGCTTCACACAGGTTATGGTTCCATTGAGAACGAATTAAAAGATAAGGGCATTGTACATCCGACGATCAGGGATATTTCCGACGCCGTCATTGCCATACGCAGAAGCAAACTGCCCGACCCAACAGAAATAGGGAACAGTGGCAGCTTTTTTAAAAACCCGGTAATTTCCCGAAAAGCGTTTGACAAGTTCATCAAGAAAAATCCCAATGCACCCTTTTACGAGGTGGATGATGATCAATTTAAGATTCCCGCCGGTTGGCTAGTGGAGCAGTGTGGCTTTAAGGGCAAACGCTTCGGTGAGGCCGGCGTGCACGAAAAACAGGCCCTTGTACTGGTTAATTATGGAGGTGCAACGGGCAAGGAAATCTTGGATCTGAGCAAAAAAATTCAGGAGGACGTACAAAAAACCTTCAAAATAAAAATCCAGCCAGAAGTGAATATAATAAAATAACCCCCGCATTGAAGTCAATAACGAGGGTTATACCAAACCAAACTAACCAAATTTATGTATGTCATCAGGGCTTTGATACCCTTAATCTCTATTCCAAATTTGCAAGACAAAAAAGCTTTTTCTGCCTTAGCTTTGTTTTATATACGAGATAAATCCTATTTTAGATTTTGGCCCCATAAAAAATTTTACCAAAAGCATCATTAATGAGTACATTGATCGAGAGACATATTGTTTCACTCCTTGAGGAAAAAGACGACAAAGCTATTTCCCTACTATATGAAAATTATGGAGATACGCTCTTTGGCGTTGCTTACAAGGTGGTAAAAGATGAGGATCTGGCCCAAGATGTACTTCAGGAAAGTTTTATTAAGATTTGGAAAAAGGCAGATACCTACGATGCTTCCAAAGCTAAACTTTTTACATGGTTGTTCAGGATCGTAAGAAATACGTCCATAGATAAATTGCGCAGCGTAACCAATAAATCGGACAAGGAAATCCAAATCGACGTTTCAGACGTATATAATGTTGGAGTGAAGGCCATTAACCCCGAACATCTGGACATCCAGGAAAACTTGGACAAAATCGAAGATAAGTACAGGATTGTTTTAGAGGCCCTATTTTTTGAAGGAATGACACAGCAGGAGGCGAGTGATGAATTGGACATACCTTTGGGAACCATAAAATCCCGGTTAAAAATAGGACTTAGGGAACTTGGAAAGATTTACGGAACGACAATGTCCTTGCTCTTAATCTTAAATTTGTTGTCATGAAAGAAAAAGTAAAAATATTTTTAGAGTCCGACATTTTGGAGAAATACCTTTTGGGAGACACCACCAAGGAAGAATCCCAAAAAGCAGAACGATATATTGCCATGTATCCCCAAGTAAGGGAAACCTACGAAATGCTTCAGAAAAACTTGGAGACCTTTGCCAATATGTACGCCAAAAAGACTCCGGAAGGCTTGAAGGACATTATAATGGCCAGTGCCAAAAGAGAGACCATGGTAAGCAAAAGATTCTGGCGATATGCCGTTGCTGCCAGTGTCACTATTATGCTTTTTGCCGGCTCCTCTATCTTCTTCTGGAACCAGAACAAAACCTTACAGCAGGAGAACACCATGGTCACCAACCAGATCAAGTATTTGGAGGATAACATGGAGGACCAGCTGGCCGATATGAGAAATCAGTTTATCGTCCTTAATAACCCTGCCACCAAAAAATATCAGGTCAGGGGCGAAAAAGAAGCTAAAGAGCTCAAGGCCATTGCGTATATAAATCCTGTAAAAAAATTGTCTTACATCAATGTGAGCAATGTGCCCGAACTTCCCGAGAACAAGTGTTTTCAAATGTGGGCCGAAGTAAACGGGGAATTGGTGAACTTGGGGGTCATCAAAAATTTTGATGAAAAAGATAAGCTTCTTGCCCTACCGTATGCCGATAACGCAGTGGGCTATATCACCATTGAGCCAGAAGGCGGAAATAACACTCCGTCCGTGGACAATATTGTGGCCAACATCAACTACTAGGGCATTACCGTAAAGAATCCTTAAAGATCCCGACCTTTTTTAAGGTATTTTGTACCTTTGTACAAAAGTTGGATTATGAAGTTAGTACTGGTTACCATTGGATTGTTAGCACTTGCATTTGCAGGTATCGCCATTAAGATCTGGGGGAAAAAGAACGGGGAGTTCGCAGGAACATGTGCAAGCCAGAGCCCTTTTTTGAACAAGGACGGCGAAGCTTGTGGGTTTTGTGGAAAACTACCTGAAGAACAAGATTGTAAAAAGGATACGGTCACCAATACCCAATAATCCTTAAAATTATAGGTAAGCCTCATTTTTTTGGAAAAAACCGACGATTCCATCAAGGAGATTATACAAAGGGCAAAAGAGGGAAACCAAATTGCCTTCAGTGCCCTTGTTGACACTTTTTGGAACGATGTTTATGGTTTTCAGATACTTCGCACTAAAAATGAGAACGATGCAGAGGACATTACCATAAGAACATTTTCCCGAGCTTTTGATAAAATCGACACCTACGACGAAAACTACGAGTTCAAAACCTGGCTCATTACCATTTCCAAAAATCTTCATGTAGACCTCCTTCGAAAACGTAAGAGAAGTTTAATAAACGAAATGGAATCTCGAGGTGATGAGGTAAAAAGGGTTTTGGACGAGACCCCTACCGTTGAGGACCGTTTGATAACAGAACAAAACCTGGCCAATCTTCTTCAGGACATCAAAAAATTGAAGCCGCATTATCAAGAGGTCATCAACCTACGTTATTTTCAAGAAATGAGCTATGCCGACATCGCCAAGGAGCTCAATGAGCCAGTGAACAATGTCAAGGTAAAATTGCTCCGTGCCAAAAAGCTTTTAGCGGAAATCATCAAAAAAAAGTGACCCGCCCAAAGACATAAAGTTTCCTTCCCAGTTTCGTATCTTTGTACCTCTAAATTTGTTCTATGAGCACAAGCGTAGCAGAAAACGTAATACCACCCAAAGGAAAGCCAAAGTGGCTAAGGGTTAAGCTTCCAACGGGTAAAAAATACACCCAGCTCAGGGGGCTTGTGGACAAGTACGACCTACACACCATCTGCACCTCGGGCAGTTGCCCAAATATGGGCGAATGTTGGGGAGAAGGCACAGCTACATTTATGATTTTGGGAAATATCTGTACCCGTTCCTGTGGCTTTTGCGGTGTAAAGACCGGCCGTCCGGAAACAGTGGACTGGGCCGAGCCGGAAAAAGTGGCCCGCTCCATAAAGATCATGAACATTAAGCATGCCGTGCTCACCTCTGTGGACCGTGATGACCTAAAGGACATGGGATCTATAATATGGGCTGAAACCGTGAAAGCCGTAAGACGTATGAACCCGGAAACCACCATGGAGACATTGATTCCCGATTTTCAGGGCATCTCCAACCATTTGGACAGAATATTGAAAGTAGCCCCTGAAGTGATTTCCCACAACATGGAAACCGTAAAAAGGCTGACGCGGGAGGTAAGGATTCAAGCCAAATACGAAAGAAGCCTTGAGGTACTGGACTATTTGAAGAAAAATGGAGCAAACAGGACCAAATCCGGAATCATGCTAGGTTTGGGCGAACAAGAGAGCGAAGTTATCGCCACCATGGAAGATTTGAGAAAAGCAAATGTGGACGTAATCACTATCGGACAGTATCTCCAACCCTCCAAAAAGCATTTGCCCGTCAAACAATTCATACTTCCGGAGCAATTTAAAAAATACGAGGAATTAGGACTGGAAATGGGCTTCAGACATGTGGAAAGCGGAGCCTTGGTCCGTTCATCCTACAAAGCACACAAGCACATACACTAGAACAGTACCGCCCCCTGATCATGAAAAACATTACTGTTGGAATAAATGGCTTCGGTCGTATTGGCAGAACACTTTTCAGACTACTGCGCAATCATCCGAACATTAATGTGGTGGCCATAAACGATTTGGCCAATGCCGAAACTTTGGCACATTTGCTTAAATATGATAGTATTCATGGGGCTTTGGCCGTTGATGTCTCCCATAAAAATGGCCATATTGTGATTGATGGCAAAAATATCCCCATACTCAATCACCATCATCCTGAAGAAATAGACTGGAAATCCCATGGAGTGGATATCGTGGTCGAATCCACTGGAAAATTTAAGGAAAAAGCTGACTTGGACCCCCACATAAAAAACGGGGCCAAAAAAGTGATACTTTCCGTTCCACCATTGGACGACTCCATCAAAATGGTGGTATTGGGAGTAAATCAGGAAATCCTTAACAAGAACGACCAAATCATTTCCAACGCATCTTGTACCACGAACAATGCAGCACCCATGATCAAAGTTATCAATGAGCTGTGCGGCATAGAACAAGCATACATTACGACCATACATTCCTATACGTCCGACCAAAGCCTCCACGATAGTCCCCACAGGGACCTTCGTAGGTCCAGGGCCGCCGGTCAATCCATTATTCCTACTACGACCGGTGCCGCAAAAGCACTTACCGGTATCTTTCCCGAATTATCGGATGTCATTGGAGGATGTGGCATAAGGGTGCCCGTGCCCAACGGTTCGTTGACCGATATTACTTTCAATGTTAGGCAGGAAACTTCCATTGAAGAAATAAATGCTACCTTTAAAAGGCAAGCGGAAAACAACCTTAAAGGAATTCTTAATTATACCGAAGACCCTATTGTTTCTATCGACATAAACAATAGTTGTTACTCTTGCACGTTTGATTCATTGATGACCTCCGTAATCGGTAAAATGGTAAAAATCATCGGTTGGTACGATAACGAAACTGGATATTGTTCCAGAATTATTGATTTAATAGCTTTGCTCATAAAGAAAAATTACGTTTGACCTCGACCTTATTAAACAAATGGATAGGCCGAAAGTGGCCACTTCTACTGTGCCTAGTACTGTGCATACAAACAACTTTTGCTCAGAATGATGGCAATTCGGCATCCAATGTAAAGGTGATTTTTGATGATTTTATGAGGTATCGCCACGAAAACAACGTGGACAAAGCCCTTGAAACACTCAGCCAAGCAGCCAATATTGCAGAAAGGAACGAGGATTCCAAACTATTGTTGGACACTTATCATCAGTACGCAAGACTGTTTTTAGAGGAAGGAGACTATGAAACAGCAACCTTTTACTGGGATCGTGCCAGCATATTGCTAAGGGACACCTCCTATTCCTTTGGGCAAGCTTTTCATCTGTATTTGGATGCCGCCCTTAGATACTCCGAAGGGAACAACTTCCAAGCCCTAAAGCAGCTGGAGGAATCCAGAAAACTCAGCAACAACAGGAACCTTACCAACAACATCCTCTTGCAGGAAGCCTACATATACACCAATATTGAAAAATACAATGACGCCATAAAGAACCTTCATGCCCTTATTGTAAATTCAGATGACAAGGAACGTGCCTATCTGGCAACCAAGGCGAACCTCCAATTGGCAAACATAAGCATCACACTGGATGATCTCGAAGAAGGAATCATTCACTCCAAGGCAGCTTTGGAACTTGCGGAAAAACATGGGTTTTCCAAAGAAGTGAAAAATGCTTACGAACAATTGTCCAATATCTATGAAACAAACGGTAACTACGAAGAGTCATTATTGTACGCCAAGGGACTTTCCAAAATGAAAGACTCCGTATTCAATGTAGAAAAGGCCAAGCTGGATGCCGATACAGCTGATAAAATACGGTTCGACCACCAAATGAACGAGCTTAACAAGCTGCAGGCAAAAAACGAAGAGTTGAGCGAATCCAAAAACCGTTCGGAGATCACGGCCATCTTGACCTCGGCCTTTTTGACCATAATCTCCCTATTGGCGGTTTCCCTATTCCGCAACAACCAAATCAAGTTAAAGACCAACGACCTGCTCTATACCAAGAACAAAGAGCTGGAGCTGGCACGTGATGCAGCGGTCTCTGCCATGGAGGCAAAAACAAACTTCTTGTCCACGGTAACGCACGAACTACGGACCCCACTATATGCGGTGACAGGGCTTACGCACCTATTACTGGAGGAAAACCCATCCGAACATCAAAAAGAACATTTAAAATCCTTAAAATTCTCCGGGGAATATCTGCTCAATTTCATCAATGACATCCTACAGATCAATAAAATTGATGCGGAAAAGCTGGAACCCCTTAATATTGAGTTCAAGCTTCATAAGGTATTGGAAGATGTCGTAGAATCATTGCAACAAAATGCCCACGAGAAAAAAACGGAACTTATCCTGGACTACGACCCCACGATTCCCAAAAAATTAATGGGGGACCCCATAAAATTGTCACAAATCTTCATGAACCTGGTCGGTAACGCCCTCAAATTCACCAAAAACGGCAAAGTCGAGGTCATAGCCAAAATGCTCAAGAAAGAAGAGGACCAGGTAAAAATCTATTTTGAAGTCCGGGATAACGGCATCGGTATCTCAGAAGATCAACAACAAAATATATTCGAAAGCTTTGAACAGGGGTCTATTCAAATCAATAGGGAATATGGTGGAACGGGCCTTGGTTTAACAATCGTTAGGAGTCTGTTGGGCCTATTTGGAAGTACCATCCATCTGGAAAGCGAATTGAACCACGGAAGTTCCTTCTACTTTGAAATGGACTTGGATTATGAAAGCAAGGAAGGGGATGAAATCGCCTTCGAGCTCAACCTTGAGGAATTTAAGTTCAAAGGACTGCACGTACTAATTGTAGAGGACAACAAGATAAATCAGGTGATCACCAAAAAAATGCTCACAAAAAAAGAGATTACCTGCGACATTGCCAACAATGGCAACGAAGCCATCGATATGGCCAAAAACAATACCTACGATGCCATTTTGATGGACATCCACATGCCCGGTATCAGCGGAGAGGAAGCAACTCGACAAATACGCAAGTTTGACACGGTCATCCCCATTATTGCGCTAACGGCCATATCCTTGGACGATAGTTTGGATAGTTTTTATGAAGCTGGATGTAACGATGTGGTCACCAAACCCTTTAAGCCAGAGGTGTTCTACCAAAAAATCGGTGAAAATATTTTCAGGAGTAAAATGGAAGGTTCGGTCTAGAACAAATTCCCAATAGCATTTTGTAGTGCCGACCCATCATTTTGGGAAAAACTATGGGCAATTCCCAAAAAGTAGAGCCTATCCACCCTACCCTGTAAACGGACAAAATCCTTTTCCGTGCTCAGAACCACTTCATGATCTTTAAATTGCCCTATATCCCTCTCGCTAAAATGATGATGGTCACCAAACTCAAAATGTTCAAATGCAACTTCTTGGGTCTTCAAGTATCGAACCAAAGGTTCAGGAGAAGCAATCCCCGTTACCAAAGCCACTTGCTTGCCCTTCAATTCGCTCAACAGTATTTTACCTTCACCCCCATCACTTACATAATCATGGTAAGCTAAACTAGCAAATAGGACTTTTTGATGTTCCAAAGGACTTAACTTTTCCCAAATAACATCGCGCTCTGTGTCATCAATATCTTTTGGACACTTTGTAACAATGATCAAATCTGCCCTTTTGGCCTCTTTTTTTGCATCGCGCAGACTGCCCGTTGGCAAGTACCAATCATCCACATACAAATTTTGATGGGTAGTAAGTAAAATCGAAAAAGTCGGTTTTACCCTTCTATGCTGAAAAGCATCATCCAAAACAATCACTTCCGGTTGCACCAAACTTTCCAATTTTTCGATACCGTTGCGTCTATCACCATCCACAGCCACCGCAACTTCAGGAAATTTTCCATGGATTTGAAAAGGCTCATCACCCAGTTCCAAAACAGTGCTTTTGGCATCGGCCAAATAGAACCCTTTCGATTTACGTTTATAGCCCCTGCTCAACACAGCAATCTTTCGGCCATCCAAAATACGCAGTAAATATTCCGTCATCGGGGTTTTTCCAGTGCCGCCAACACTCAAATTACCAACGCAAATGGTCGGTGTTTCATAAGATTTGGATGAAAAAATGCCCCTATCGAACAAGAAGTTTCGAACATGGATTACCATGGCATAGATCAATGAAATGGGGAACGCTATTTTCCGAAGCAATTGAAGCATTGAACGAAAATATAATATTTTATCTTTAGCCCAATTAACATTTTTAAAATGACCGTTAACGAAATAGCAAAAGTGCTCGAAGAACTGGCACCTTTGGCACACGCCGAAGACTTTGACAATGTAGGTTTATTGGTGGGCGACCCCAACATGGACGTACAGGGCATTCTGGTAACCCTGGACACTTTGGAAAACGTGGTCGATGAGGCCATCGAAAAAAAGTGTAACCTTATCGTAAGCTTCCACCCCATCATTTTTAAAGGGTTAAAAAAATTGACGGGCAGCAACTACGTGGAACGGGTGGTACTAAAAGCCATTGCCAACAATATTGCCATATACAGCATGCATACGGCATTGGACAATAGTAAAGTGGGGGTAAATGCCAAAATCTGTGAAGTCTTGGGACTTAAAAGCCCTGAAATCCTGATTCCAAAAGCGGGTAGCATCAAAAAATTGACCACATATGCCCCAGTTGCAGATGCCGAAAATATAAAACTTGCTTTATTCCAAGCTGGTGCCGGGAATTTGGGAAAATACAGCAATTGCAGTTATAGTTTGGACGGCATCGGGAGCTTTAAGGCAGAGAACGGAGCCAATCCAGCCGTGGGAAAAGTTGGTGAGATTCATTCTGAAAAAGAGACACAGATCAATGTAATCTTCTCTTTTGAAAAGGAAAAAACCATTTTAAAAGCACTTTTTGATGCCCATCCCTATGAGGAAGTGGCCTATGAGGTACTGACCTTGGAGAATACCAATCAAGATTTGGGCATGGGAATGATAGGCGAACTTGAGACGGAAATGGACGAAAGACAGTTCCTGCTTTTGGCCAAAGAGCGTATGAACGCTTCTGTAGTGAGACATTCCAAACTATTGGGCACCAAGGTCAAAAAAGTCGCTGTTTTAGGGGGGAGTGGGGCGTTTGCCATTGGGGCCGCCAAGAAGGCCAGGGCCGATATGTATGTTACGGCCGACCTTAAATATCACGATTTTTACCAAGCCGAAAACCAATTGGTAATTGCCGATATGGGGCACTTTGAAACTGAGCAGTTTACAAAAGATTTATTGGTTGATTATCTTACGAAAAAAATTCCTAATTTTGCAGTCTCTTTATCGGAGAGTATAACGAATCCCATCAAGTATTTATAAAATATATGGCGAACAAGAAAGAAAGCACTGTAGAGGACAAATTAAGGGCGCTGTACGATTTACAGCTTATCGACTCACGAGTGGATGAAATCCGCAATGTTAGAGGCGAACTGCCTTTGGAAGTACAGGACTTGGAAGATGAAGTTCTTGGTCTTAAAACAAGACTGGACAAATTAAAAACGGACGTTGAAACCGTTAACTTTGAGATTACAGCAAAGAAAAACCTTATCGACGAGTCCAAGGCGCTTATCAAAAAATATAGCGAGCAGCAGAAAAATGTTAGGAACAGCCGCGAGTTCAACTCATTGAGCAAAGAAGTGGAGTTCCAAGAGTTGGAGATTCAATTGGCCGAGAAGAACATTAAGGAGTTTAAAGCCCAAATTGAGCAGAAAAAAGAAGTGATTTCCACTACCAAGGAAAAGCTGTCCGAACGCGAAGGCCACTTAAAGCACAAAAAAGGAGAATTGGACGCTATTCTTGCCGAAACGGAAAAAGAGGAAAAAGCCCTTTTGAAAAAATCAGAAGAGTACGAGGAGAAAATCGAAGATCGTTTGGTAAAGGCCTACAAAAGAATCCGCCACAATGTGAAAAACGGTTTGGCCGTGGTCCCAGTGGAGCGTGGTGCTTCAGGGGGTTCTTTCTTTACCATTCCCCCACAGGTACAGGTTGAGATCGCATCCCGCAAGAAAATTATCACCGATGAGCACAGTGGAAGGATTTTGGTCGATCCACTTTTAGCTGAAGAAGAGCAAGAAAGAATGGAAAAGCTTTTTGCCAAAATCTAAGTTTGCTTGGATCATCTACAAATAAAAAAGCCACCTCAAAAGGTGGCTTTGCTTTTTCATACATTTTATCAAAATAGATGTCCCGACTGCGCTCGACATGTTAGTGAGACACTTGACCATTCTTTAAAAGTTCCAATATTATACCCTCCACCTCTTTCGAGTCCCACTTTTCTTCAATATTGGGCGTTTGCATCACCTGTTTCATAATTGCTTCTTGCATATCACCTATGGCCAAGGCTTCGGCATATGGCCTATCAGAAAAAGTGACACGGCTATAGACGGGCACCCACTTTTCTGGATGTTTGGTGGCAAAATGCTTTTCAATTTTCTTTTGTAACAAAAATTTGGGGTCAGCGGTTTTACTGCTCATCTCCACAAAGTTTCGGTAGCTGAGCTCTGCGATGGCATCCGCATTGGGTTTTCGCTCCTTTTCATACTCCGAAAAGATGGCCCCCCAATCATCCCCGTATTGTTCCATCAATTGGTTGAGGACATAAATATCCTCAAAACCGGCATTCATGCCCTGTCCGTAAAAAGGAACAATGGCATGGGCCGAATCGCCCACCAGCGCCACTTTGTCCCAATAGGTCCAAGGGTAGCACTTCATGGTTACCATGGCACTTGTAGGGTGGTTAAAAAAGTCCTTGGTAAGATCTTCTATATCCTTACTGACATTGGGAAAGTACTTCTTGAAAAATTCCCTGGCATCATCCTCGCTTTTTATGCTCTCAAAAGAAACCTCTCCTTCAAACGGCAAAAACAATGTACAGGTAAAGCTGCCATCAATATTGGGCATAGCGATGAGCATGAACTCTCCGCGGGGCCAAATATGAAACGAATTCTTGTCCAACTTGTGCGTTCCATCCTCATTGGCGGGTATGGTAAGTTCCTTATAGCCTACATCAACAAAGTTTTGGGAATAATTGAACCTACTGCGACGCTGCATTTTGTGGCGAACACGGGAAAAAGCACCGTCACAGCCAAAAATCAAATCGTATTGATACTCCTTCCACTGACTTTTCTCCGTTTCCCCTGTGTAGATTTTAGCCTCTGGCAAATCTACGTCCCAGACCTTTTCATCAAATCGGAAAATCGCCCCCTCCTCCTCTGCCAAATCGATCATCCGCTTGTTAAGGATTCCACGCGAAATGGACCAAATGGCCTCTCCATCCTTTCCGTACTTTTGAAAATACATGGGCCTATCGTTCACATGCATGGCACGTTTGTCCAATGGAATGGCTATCTCCTTGATCTTTTTGCCGATTCCAACCTCATCCAGCGAACGCCATCCCCTGTTGCTCATGGCCAAATTAATGGACCTTCCCGAGAACTTGATCGTCCTGATATCCGGTCTTCTATCAAAAACGGTAACCTTATGCCCAATTCTTCGAAGATATATTGCTAATAGGGAACCCACCAATCCGGAACCGATGATGGCTATATTTTTTGGAGTCTGTGCCATAAATGCCCTTGGGCCAATTCTAGTTAAGCGGTAAAAATACGGAATTTTAAATTTTTAAATTCACCATTCCCCTTCCCAAATTCCCTGATATTCCAAACCATTATTCCCACCTGTAAGGAGATAGATCTGATCTTTAATAATTTTTAACACAACCAGGTAATCCCCAAATGCCGATCTGGCCGTATATATATAAAATATTCCGCTACGGCGCCTATATATAAAAAGTCCTTCACAATACGTTGCGAAGGACTTTTCACCTTTTAGAAATGTTGTTAGTTGTTACAGGATTTCATCCACAATACCGTATTCCACAGATTCTTCGGCACTCATCCAATAATCACGATCAAAATCCTTCATGACCTTATCGTAATCCTGTCCGCAGTTCTCCGATAGGATTTTAGCACCCAATTCCTTGGTCTTGATGATTTCCCTCGCTTGGATTTCAATATTGGAAGCCTGTCCCCTTGCCCCACCACTGGGCTGATGGATCATAACACGGGCGTGCGGCTGGATAAACCTTCTGCCCTTTTCGCCTACCGATAAAAGTATGGAGCCCATTGAGGCCGCCAAACCGGAGCATACCGTGCTCACAGGACTTTTTATCTGTTTAATGGTATCGTAAATGGCAAAGCCAGAGGTAACGTACCCACCTGGACTATTGATAATCAATTGAATCTCTTTATTGTTCAACATATCCAAGTATAGCAACCGGTCGATTACGTGCTTTGCAGAATCATCATCTACTTGGCCCCACAAAAACACTTTGCGGTCCTCTAACAGTTTTTCTTGGATCAATTCCTGAACTTTTCCTTTTTTTGAACTCATTTTTTACGTGTTGTAAGACTTCAAAAATAATCAAATTCCAAGGAAGTTTGTACCCTTGCCCGGATTAAGATTTTATCTCGACTTTTTGCGACACTACATCTTTGATAGGTATCACATACTTACCGGTCCTTGTCTCCAATGTCAAACTATTGTTCTCTATGGATTTAATGATTCCCTCATGATCGCCTATTACGATCCTATCGCCCACCACATAGGTTTTCCGGGTATAAAAAGCCCTTAGAATATCGGCCACGATTTCGCGCGACCCCAGACCAACGCCCAAGGCAAAAGCCAAAAGAAAGGAACCGAATATCAAAGTAATATTATTGGTGATGATGGTAGTGTCCACACCTGCCTGGTTCAAAGCGGTGATGGACATAAAAATGACGATCACATAAAAAATTAAGGTGCTCACGATATTGGATCCGCCAAATTCGAGCGAATCGAACAATCTTTTGATGGTTTTCTTTACAAAGTTTCCAATGTAAAAGCCTAGCATCAAAAGGGCCAATGCACTAAAGAACCGAGGCAAATAATGTAAAAGATTGCCTATTTCCTGGGATATGATCTTCCAATCCAATATATCAGCGGCCACGATCAAAAAGACCAAGATCAAAAACCATCGGACAAAGCCCAATATAATTTTAATGATGTCCACGTTCAGGTCTCCTTTGCCCGCTACATCCATGCCATTGATTTTGTCGTTGAGCATATCCACTTTGGCCAGCTTCAGGATTTTCTTCAGGACGAAGAGGATAATTTTAATGACAATCCAACCTAATATCAAAATCACGATGGCCCCCAAAATCTTGGGAAAGGCCAATGCGATTTCTTTGCTCATGCCAGATAGGGACTCAAGGGTCACATTTTTCCATTCATTAATAGTCTCCATAGTTGTTGTTTATTTATAGTGTTCGTTAGTTGATTAATTGTTCCCCATGGTTCTGAACAGCTTACGCAAGGCACTTCCCAAATTCACCGAGAACAAAGAAGCCATGTCCATGATCAACTTTGCCGCGGCAATGTCGTTCATCACTTTTTGTTTCATTTCGGGCGGGGCCTCGTAGAGGGAAGCCTCCAGCTCTTTAAATGGGTTTTTGTGTTTCTTTGCCATCTATTCGAGGGTGTTATAGATTTCCAATAGTCGTTCTTTGGCCCTTTTGAGCCGCATTTTCACTGCGCTCTCCCCAATATCCATTAAGTCCACAAGTTCCTTGATACTGGCTCCATCCTGATATTTCAACAACAGGATAGATCTCTCTTCAGCTGATATGATATCCAAGCATTTTTTGAGCTTGTCCGCTTTCATTTCAAACAAGCTCTCATCGGGGACCTCTTCGGTAAGTTTATGTTCGGTGTTTTCAACCTGTACGGATTTGTCTCGTATTTTGAGTTGCTTGTTCCGGTTTACATAGTTCACACAAAAATTATAGGTAAAAGAATACAGCCATGTAGAAAACTTCGATTTGCCCTTAAAGGTCCGAAGTTTGATAAAAAGCTGGAGGAACACGTCCTGTGTCAAATCCTCCGCCTCGTCCGCAGATTTTGCGAATCCGTAACATTTATTGTAGACCATTTTCACATAGCGGTCATACAACTTCCCGAACAACATGGGGTCGTTGTCCGCAACAATCTGTTTCACCAATTCCTCATCAGAAAGATGTGCGTGTAAGTCTTCCTTTTCCAAAAACGTTTTGTCGGGGTTACTTACAAGTATTAGAAACAGGTTTTTAAAAAAAGTCACTCTAGAAACAAATTTATTTGATCGGGCTTTTTAAAATGGGGCGCAAAATAACGGATTTTCATGCTATATTTGGTTAAAAATCAGACATGAAGATCAATTACCTCGTTGCACTGTTCGCCATTATATTTTTTGCCGCCTGCAAAACAGAACCCAAAAAGACCGAAGAAACCGCTGGGACCACCAAACCGGAAAAAACTGTTCCCGAACTCATTGCCCAGGCCCATGGTTTCGACAACTGGGCGGCTGTAAAGAAAATCACCTTTACGTTCAACGTGGACAGGGACTCCATGCATTTTGAACGCAAATGGGATTGGAGACCAAAAACGAACATCGTAACGGCTATTTCTGGAGCCGACACACTGACTTATGATCGGGCGGATATGGACAGTATCGCCCTTAAGACCAATAGTGGTTTTATAAATGATAGATACTGGTTGATGGCCCCGTTTAATTTGATGTGGGACTCCAAGAACTATACGTACGACCACACTGCCGAGGCCACCGCCCCCATTAGTGAGGAGCCCATGCAGAAATTGACCATAGTTTATGCCAATGAAGGTGGGTATACCCCTGGTGATGCATACGACTTTTATTTTAAGGATGACTACATTGTTCGGGAGTGGGCCTACCGTAAGTCCAATCAAGAAGAACCCAACTTGGTCTCCACTTGGGAAGATTATGTGGATGTTGAAGGTCTACAACTGGCCAAACAACACAACCGCCCCGAAGGTGGAATGAGCCTTTATTTTACCGGGCTTTCCGTTAGTAAGGATTAAAAACCATATTTTGAGGCAATAAGGCCAAGAAATGAGATTTCAAAATTTCCCCAATGTAAAAAAGCGCAATGGTTTACCTTCTTACAAACTAGTTGGCAACAAGCTAAAGTGATATTAGTGGATCTATTGGCAAAGTTGTATTTAAAATGGAGTATGATGAAACCTATACGTTTTATTTTTACTACACTTATTCTAAACTTTTTATTGTTGATCCCAATATTCTATTTCCTAATTCATTTTGATATCCCAGAAGATGAAATAGGAGGGATTGACATCTCTAAATACTCAATATGGGGATTATTTTTTGTAGCTGTAATACTTGCTCCAAGTATAGAAACTTTTGTTGGTCAATCATTGCCCATAAAATTGATTCAAAAAGTTCTAGGTAAAAAATTTAGGGTTATTGCTCTCTTTACTTCGGCCATTATATTTTCATTGGGGCATTCCGGATATAGTATTTGGTATAGTATTATTACACTTCCGATGGGATTCCTATTGGCTGAAACTTACCTCATTTTTCAAAAAAGAAAAGAATCAAGTTTTTGGATAACCTCTGCGGTACACTCGTTAAGAAATTTAATCGGTGTCTTTGTAATTTTAAGCGAAAACACATTTATGTAGGGCAAATCAACTAATACAGTTGACAACAACGCCTATAGCCGGACCATTTCTATTAATCAAAAACACCTTACTTCCCCCTCCTTCGCAGGAAAAAAGTAATCCCAAAAACCAATAGGGCCATACACAGCAACAGAATAAAACTATAGTTCAACGAAGCACTTTCCGCAATAAACCCTAGAATAACCGGTCCCAACAAAAATCCGATATATCCAAACCCAGCTATAAAAGCGACGCCTTGGGAAGAATCAACTCCTTTAACATTCCCCCCAATACGGAACAATTCAGGCACAATGACGGAAAAACCTAGACCGTTGAGGGCAAAGCCAATGATGGACCATGTGGTGTTTTGCGTTAAAACCAACACAAAACCTACTGCGGCAATAAGTGCACCCAGCCCTACTATCCGTATGGGGCCAATTTTTGCACTGATCCCATCACCCAAAAATCGACCCAAGGTCATGGTGGTGGAAAATGCCAAAAATCCGGCCCCGATGAGCAGTTCTGGAGCCATGGTCATTTCTTTGAGATAAAGTGCGCTCCAATCGATAATGGCACCTTCACTACCAAAGGACACAAACCCGATAATACCCAATAACAACAACGGCTTGAACAATTTCAAACTAAAAGGTTCCTTTTCTACGGGAGCGGCAACTACGTGGATGTAATGTTTCTTCAGAAAAAAATTGATGACAAAAACCAAAACCACGGTAATGCCCATATGCAATACGGGATTTCCTATTACGGGAATCAGGAAACTTCCGAGACCTACCAAAATACCTCCCAGACTAAAAAAGCCATGGGCCGCGGACATAAAGTTTTGTTTGTCCTCCTTTTCAATCTCTGTGACCAAAGTATTTATGGCAATATCTATAAAACCGTTGCTGGCCCCAAAAAGGTAAAGGGCCGCCATCAATAAATAATAATTGGGTGCTAGTAGGGGCAACATGGCCGTTACCGAGGCAAACACCACTCCATACCAGGAAGCCCTGCCCACCCCTAGCTTATTGATAATCTTGGAGGCTACTGGAAAAATGGTGAAAACTCCCAAAGACAAACAGAACAGGGCTATCCCCAAATCTGCCTTATTTACATCCAGTTTTTCCTTTACTGTGGGTATATAAATGGCCCATGTGCCAAACCAGATATTGATACTGGTAAAGACCCATGCCGTTCCAAAATACCGTCGTTTGGAAAATATAAGTAGTAGTGATTTCATAATAAATTACATACAAATTAAACACTACCCGAGTAAATTGACTAGCATGCTTTATTCCAAAAATAAGACGATTCATTCTTTCATTCAGTACTATGTCCAATTATTTGATAGTTTTACTTTATGGAACCTATGTTAGAATCTATCAATGTAGCAGCAAACGCATCGTTAAAAGTAGAAACCTACTCAAACAATAACCATTGCGAGTCTGCTGGTTGGCACATTCATCCCGAATTTGAACTGGTCTATATAAAAAATGGTTCCGGAGTACTAAACATAGGTTCCAAAAAGAGAGTTTACAATAATGGGACCCTTGTTTTTTTGGGCGGCAACATCCCCCATGCCGATTTTGGCAATCGGGACAACGCGGACAACCAAGAGATTGTGGTCCAGTTCAAAAAGGAGTTCCTGGAAGAAAAATTAAAGGTATTCCCTGAACTATTAAAAATCAAGGAACTAATCCAAAAGTCAAAGCAAGTATTGATTTTTGATTCTGATGTACAGAAAAAGCTATGGCCCGATTTTAAAAAGTTTTGCCATTTGGACCATCAGGGCAAGCTGATCAATCTCCTCTACATACTAGACCTTCTGTCCAAAGAAAGTATACACAAAACCCTTTTTGATACACTCTCGACCGCTAATTTTAAGAAAAATGAGATCAAAAGACTGGAAGAAGTCTTTATGTATGTGAATGCCCATTATGCCAAGGATATTTCTGTAACAGAGATTTCCAGTCAATTGGGCCTCACTCCAAACTCATTCTGCAGGTTTTTTAAAAAAATGACCCAACGTACTTTCATTGATTTTGTAAACGAGTTCAGAATCAACAAGGCCCTAGAGTTTTTTAATGAAAACAATACCTTTATAACCGAGGTAATGTATCGCTCCGGATTCAATAATCCTTCCTATTTTTCCCGACAATTCAAAAAGTACCAAGGACACACTCCGTCCAACTACCTAAAAAATAGATATGCAGATTCATTTTCGTAGGATACCTTCTCTCAAAATCTGTCCAAAACGGTACATATCTTCATAGGAACAGTACAGGGGAGCAGGTGCCAATCGGATAACGTTGGGCTCCCGCCAATCGGTGATCACGCCCTTTTTCATTAAATAATCAAAGATGGCCCTGCCCTCTCCGTGCAAAAAGACGGAAAGTTGACATCCCCTTGCCTCTGGGGTAATGATCTCGAAGGAACTGTCCACTTCCTTATCAATTTCATGCAGTACAAACTCCAGATAGGCCACAATGGTCCTTTGCTTTTCAATCAGGGCATCCATGCCCACCTCATCAAATATTTCCAAAGAGGCCAAATAGGGCGCAATGGACAAAATGGGCGGGTTGCTCAATTGCCAGGCATCGGCATTATCGTTGGGGTCGAATTCCGGTTTCATTAAAAACCGGGTCTCCTTTTTGGTTCCCCACCAGCCTTCAAAGCGGGGAATGTCCTTTTTGCCCAAATGTTTTTCGTGAACAAAGATTCCCGATGCGTTCCCTGGGCCACTGTTCATGTATTTGTAACTGCACCAAGCGGCAAAATCGGCACCCCAGCCGTGAAGGTTCAGTTTGATATTTCCAACGCCGTGGGCCAAATCCCAACCTACAAAGGCACCCACATCCTTTCCTGCCTTGGTAATGGATTCCATGTCCAATACTTGGCCATTGTAGTAATTTACGCCGCCCATCAGCACCAAGGCCAGCCCATCCCCTATTTCATTTATTTTCTGGATGATATCCTCCGTGCGCCATGCATGTTCCCCATCTCTCTTTTTTACTTCAACAATCACATCTTCAGGGTTCAATCCATGGTAACGCACCTGACTTTGGAGCATATATTGATCGGATGGAAATGCTTTTTCCTCACAAATGATCTTGAAACGGTTTTCGGTAGGCCGGTAAAAGGACACCATCAACAAATGAAGATTGACGGTAAGGGTGTTCATCACCGAAATCTCCCGCGGCATGGCCCCCACAACTTTTCCTAGACCTTTGGCAAGTCTTTCGTGGTAATCCCACCAAGGTTTGTCCGCATAAAAATGTCCTTCTACGGCCAGTTCCCGCCAATCCTTCATTACTTCATCCACAAATTTCTGGGTCCGTTTGGGTTGAAGGCCTAGAGAGTTTCCTGTAAAATAAATTACGTCCTTTCCATTGACCTGCGGATAGTGAAATTCATTTCTATAGGACGATAGTTTGTCTGAAGCATCTAGATTTTTGGCAAATTCAAGGGTATTCTCGAACGTCATTTTCTTTTGATTTTTCTCAAAAATACAATTTGTGAAAGTAATGTGATGAAAAGAAAATCACTCCAATCGCATTTCAATGATGTGCTTTTTAAAACCTACTTTTTCATAAGCTTTGATTGCCGGAAGATTTTCATTGTACACCGTCAAACGGATTTCCTTAAAACCCTCTTGTTGGGACCATTGTTTAAGTTCGCCCACTATTTTTGCATTGACACCCATTCCTCGAAAATCCTCATCAGTGTACATAAAACCGAGATAGGCATAAAACTCATGGTCCAGATAATGTCTGGCCCTTTTGGAAATGGCATATCCCGAAGCGACGACCCCACCATCAATTTCTGCGACCAAAACACATGCTTTTGGATTCTGAATCATTTCCCCGATATCGTAATAACTGATAGGCCCTTCCTTTATAGTAACATCAAAAGGGCGCTCTGCCTTTATAATTTCCTGTTCAAAGTTGAGAAGTGCCGGAAGGTCTGCCAATGTTGCAGCTCGTATGTTTACCTTGGGTAACGTCATGAGGTTCTTTTGTTTTATCAAGCATTCAATGTAGTTCTTTTCTATATTTTTGCGAAAAATATATCATGCATTTCCTATCGCCCATTTTGGAGAGTTATATTGCCAACAGTTCGGAGGACGAGCCTGAATTATTACAGGAACTCACCCGTGAGACACACTTAAAGGTGGTGCAGCCCCGAATGATCACCGGGCATTTTCAGGGCAGGGTACTAAGTATGTTGTCCAAGCTCATCAACCCCAAATACATTTTGGAAATTGGCACCTACACGGGCTATTCGGCCTTGTGTTTGGCAGAAGGTCTCCAAAAAGACGGGGAACTGCATACCATTGAGGTGAACGAGGAACTCCATGAAATGCAGCGCAGGTATTTTGACAGAAGCGGGTTTGGACCTCAAATCAAACAGCATATCGGGGATGCCCTAACCATTGTTCCCCATTTGGAACAAACATTCGACCTTATTTTTATTGATGCGCAAAAGGTAAACTACGGTGCCTACTTTGAGGCGGTCATCCAAAAAACCAGACCGGGCAGTGTTATTCTTTCGGACAATGTACTGTGGTCCGGAAAAGTGGTGGAACCGTTACAAAAATCGGACAGGGCCACAGCGGTGTTGCTCGAATATAATCAAAAATTAAAGGAAGACCCCAGGGTAGAAACCGTATTGTTGCCCATTAGGGATGGGCTGACATTGAGCAGGGTATTATAAAACGTTGGTAAATCCGGTAGAAAAGTAATCCGGACAAAATCCCAACTATCATTCCAACGATGATATCAATGGGGAAATGTACGCCAACGTAGATGCGGCTCATCGCAAACAATATGGGCCAGATAAAGAAAAGTATGGCCCATTTAACCTTATGGCGCAAAAAAAGAAACACTAAAGTGGTTATGGAAAAGGAACTGGACGCATGGCCGGAGAAAAAGCTATAGTCCGTTGGGCTTTTTAGGATACGGATCAGCGTATTGATCTCCTCTGTATTGTTGGGGCGTAACCTTGTCACCGAAATTTTAGTGATATGGGTAACGACCGTTATAAAGACCACCAAGCCCAGAACGGTCAAAAACTTGTAAAGCGCCTCGGTTTTTGGGAATTTGAGGTAAAAGAGTATCAGGAAAAGGATAAACAAGGGTATCCAAGTGGAAATATTGGTAACGGTAGACCAAAAAATGTCATAATCCTCTATGCCCAGACCATTGAGATAAACAAAAGTGTCCCTATCCCATTTGAGCAACTTTTCCAGCATAGGAACCTACTTATTGAGATCTCTTTTGATGGAACCGGAAACTTCGTCCACATTTTTCTTTACATCATCGATTTCCTTTCGGATGTTCTTGGTAAAGTCGGTGTCCACATCGGCACTCTTTTGGATCTCCCTTTTAATATCGTCCGTGGCGTCCTTTAATTGGCGCATTCCTTTGCCGAGTCCCTTAGCGATTCCGGGAATCTTGTCCGCACCAAAAACCATCACCACTATAAATAGGATGAAAAAAATCTCGCCTCCACTAATAAATAGAAATTGCATGGCACAAATATAATCAGAACTTGGTATCAAAATAAAAAAAGCCCCGTGAAATCACAGGGCCCTTAACATAGTTTTTTATACTACCTGTCTCCTTTGATATTTTCCTTGAACTTATCAAAGTCGGATTTCTCATCTTTTTTGGGCCAAGAGTTGTTGGTCGTATCAATATCAGCGGTTTCCAGCTTTGGATCTACTACGATTCCCACCAATTCCTTTTGGGTGGCCATCACTCTTTTTACTTCGGCATCGTTCTTTCTCCATATCTCCGGAGGATACGTAATGTTCTCGGTAGTCCCGTCGGCGTAGGTATACTCCACGATCAATGGCATTGGGATGCCTCCAGGTTTGTCAAAAGTGATCTCGTAGAAATATTTAGGCTCCTTTACCTGTGTTCTTTCGGCCTCGGTCATGTTGTCCATCATAAACTCTTTGAGGTTTTGGGATGTTTCCGTTGGAGATTTTCCTTTGAGCTCAGGTGAAAAATCCTCGCTTTCCTCATCTGCCAAATATACCAATGGTGGAAGATCGGCCTCGGTCAGGTTCCTATCGGCCATATATTTTTCCATTTCCTTGGTCGGCTTGTTGGATACAAAGTATTTTTTCACGCTGGAGACGCCAATATCCACATAATCGGTGGTGTAGAACCAGCTTCTCCAGAACCAATCCAGATCCACAGCAGACGCATCTTCCATGGTACGGAAGAAATCTTCCGGGGTCGGATGCTTGAACATCCAACGTTGTGCGTAGGTCTGGAAGGCATGGTCGAACAGTTCCTCCCCCATTACGGTCTCCCTTAGAATATTAAGGGCGGTTGCCGGTTTTCCATAGGCATTAGGACCTAATTGATACACATTCTCGGGATTGGACATTATGGGCGAAATATAACTTTGATCTCCCCCCATGTACGGAACAATGTCCGCAGCTTTTCCTCTTCGAGATGGATACTCACTGTTGGGAGCGATTACTTCAGGATAGTTTTTACCGAACTCCTGCTCTGCCAAATATTGGGCAAAGGTGTTGATTCCTTCATCCATCCATCCCCACTGACGCTCATCGGAGTTCACGATCATAGGGAAATAGTTATGGCCGACCTCGTGGATGATCACACTGATCATTCCGTACTTTACCCTATCGGAATAAGTACCATCCTCATTGGGACGTCCGTAGTTCCAGCAAATCATCGGATATTCCATCCCTTGGTTCTTTGCGTGTACCGAAATGGCCTTATGGTAAGGATAATCGAATGTATGCTTTGAATAGGTCTGCAAGGTCTGCACCACGGCTTTGGTGGAAAAATCCTCCCATAACGGGTTTCCTTCTTTTGGATACAGGGACACAGCCATTACATCTTTGTTACCGATTTTGACGGCCTGCATATCCCACACAAATTTTCTGGACGATGCAAATGCATAATCCCTAACATTGGTAGCTTTGAACTTCCATGTTTTGGTATCTGTGGAAAAACCTTTTTCTGCTGCTTCTGCCTCTTCCTGGGTTACAATGATGACCGGCTTGTCATACGATTTTTTGGCCTGCTTGTAACGCTTCAACATTTCTTTGGAGAATACATCTTCACGGTTTTGAAGCTCTCCCGTTGCATCCAAAACGTGGTCTGCCGGTACCGTAATGTTCACTTCGTAGTTGCCGAACGGTAAAGCGAACTCTCCGCTTCCCCAGAACTGATGGTTCTGCCATCCCTCAACATCACTGTAAACCGCCATTCTTGGGAAAAACTGTGCGATTACGTATGCTCTGTTTCCATCTTTGGGGAAATACTCGTAACCAGAACGCGCTCTATCCACGGTATGATCCGGAATATTATACCACCATTTGATGGAGAATGAAACTTTCTCCCCGCTTTTCAACGGTTCAGGAATATTGATTCTCATCATAGTCTGGTTGATGGTGTAGGACAATGGTTTTCCACTGGCATCGGTAACCGATTGTATATTAAAGCCGCCATCGAACGGCTCGCTCATATAGGTCTGCGAAAAGTTACCGGCGGTATAGGCGATATTGACACCATTGCCATCCCGCAACGGTGATTTGGAATCCTTGGCACGGACATTTTGATCCAACTGCACCCAAAGGAACTCCAAATTGTCAGGTGAATTGTTATGGTAGGTAATGGTCTCTTCTCCACTAATCTTGGCATTCTTGTCATCCAACTGGATATCCATTACATAATCCGCCTGCTGTTGGTAATAATCGGGGCCTGGGGCACCGGAGGCGGAGCGGTAGGTATTGGGAGTGGAAAACTCCTCGTACAATTGTTTGAATCTACTTTGGTTGTAATGACCGGGCTCCCGTTTTTCCTTGGCATCTCCCTCTTCCTGAGCCATAACAACGGCTCCAAAAAGAAACAAGACGGAAGCTAAGCAATACTTGAATCTGTTCATTTTCTATTTGATTTTAAGCGGTGAAAAATAACATATTTTAACCAATTGTTAAGAATACATCATAAGTTTAACATTCCTTTGTTGTTCTGGCGGATCAGCATAAAACTTTTTTTGTTTCCGCTCCATTTGACATGCACGATGTTCTGCTGATCATCGAACAAATCCATGAGTACTTCGTTCTGAACCGACATGCTTTTTTTTTCCGATAATTTTACATTGGGAATTTCCAAATAACAGATGACCATATCGGTATCGTACCGTTTGCCCAAAAAGTCGTAATCGACGGGTTCCCCATCAAATTCCACTGCAAATTTTGATCTGAAGTATTTTTCGATGTACTCATCGGCAATCTTGGATTCCTTGGGCGTGGCCAATTTGGCCTCTATACCGTACCGCTCCTTGAGCAATCTATCAAGGTCGTCTATAAAAACGCGGCTGGTAATCTGAAACGCCCTATCGTCCCCCGAATAAGCGATATTGGTTACACTTACATAATATTTATGGGCGGATGAGAAAGACAACAGCAACAACATTACCAAAGGTAAAACCGCCTTTCTTGCTTTTTTTAGTGTCCTCATGTGCTATTGAACTTTAATTCTGCAACAATGTTACAGCTTTAGGAAACTTTCTGCAATTTACCTGCCGAACTTTTATCAGACATCGGACATCAGACATCAGACATCGGACATCAGACATCGGACATCGGACATCGGACATCGGACATCGGAGATCTAAAAAAATCAATCCAGATTATTGCTCTCCCGGTATGCCCTGCTCTTCCGTATCATAAGATCCAAGATCTGAAGTTTGTCCCCCAGTTCCACGGCTGTTTGAAAAGCTTCGTCCACCTCGCAGAAATACATAAAATCATCAATTTTATCCATCGGGATCTTTAGGGTGGCCACAAAAAGTGAATCAGCGTAAAACCCTTGTACTTGCTGTGTCTGGGCATAGGCCTTATCCACCTTTACCCTATTTTTAAGCATTTTGGTTCGTCCTGTAATCGCATTGATGATGGGATTAAGGCTCATCCCTCCACCAGCACCTCCCAAACCACCTCCAGCCGTTACGCTCATGGACGAGGCTTCCTGTAATTTACGCTCGCTCTGGGTGGGAATGCGCCTATGGGCATTGGGCAAGTTCAACGCCTCGGCGCTTACATCCTTTTCCAAAACTACCCGGTCTATATCCTTGGTCAGATCGCCCGTTAGGTTGTAGGGGGTCACCACGACCTCCTTTAGCTCGTTCACAAATTCCTGCATGGGCACTTCTACAAAATTGGAGCGGTACATTGCTTCGGTAACGGGAAGGGATTTTCTTAAAAAATGTACGGCAGAGAACAGTAGGGTATCGTTTACCCGTACCCGAATGGAAAAGTTGCCGTCCAAGTCGGTTATCACGGCATCGGCGGTGGTAATATTTTGGACCACAACGCCCACAACATCCTTATCATCGCTGGTTACCCTGCCTTGCAGCACCTTGTCCCCACCCTCTTGGGCGAAGCCTAATTCGGCTCCAAAAAGCAATAGGGCAAGTAAGCATTTTTTCATTCCTCGTTCAAAGTTGCCCTATATTCCTTGCTCTGGGTCACCAGAAAATCGATCAACTGAAACTCGTTTTCTTTTTTGAGCAGGGTCTGGGAAGGTATTTTGTCATCACAATACAATAGGAAAGCATCTATTTTGTCCTGTGGCAACCTTAGGTCCACCACAAAAAACTCATCATCGTACACATGCCGGAGCACTTCGCTGACCTTAAGCGGAACCCGCTCCTGTCCATTGGCATCTTGGGATTTAAATAAAGCCTTGAAAATGTTCACAAAATTGATTCCATCCTTCATACCTCGTGTAATCTGGGAATTGGCGATATTCTCCACCTCCGTGCTACGATCTATTTCGTAATCGAACTGTTTAAAATCCTCGTTTTTCACCTCAAGGAAGCGCTCTTGGTTTTCCGGGCTCACCACCACTTCGTCCAGCTCTTGCACTTTTTCATCGACCTCAACCACCAAACGGTTATTGGCCAATATTTCCGGGGTGATCTTCACCACTTCCAATTGGTAGTTAATAGCGGTAAACACCAGTTGGTCTCCTTCCATCACCTCTATCATAAACTCACCGTTGTCGTCGGTTATGGTAGCATGGCCGCTGGTGGAATTGATAACGTTCTCGTTCGGGACATTGGTACTCCTGTAAAGCACCTTCCCCCGTAACATTTGGCGGGAGTCCTGTGCCATGGACAAGCCGGACACCAGCAAAGAGAACACTATCAAGCATATATTTTTCATTGGAATGTATTTAGTATAAGTTAAAGAAAGTCCATGAACGGCATAAAAAAAATTAAGCCGTTCTAAACTTTTGTTAATTCTATGCCCCACAAATATACCAAAGGCGATTCCATTCACCCGTGAATTTCGTGTTTGGACGGTATTTATTAAAGATATTAAAACATAAGTATAGTTTTGTTTTTACGTTTGGAAAATCCTCAAATAAACAAACACTGTGAAAACTGCAATAATCTACACCATCATAGGCCTATTGGCGATCAACTCGCTGATGGCACAGGTAAAAATCGGTGACAATCCCCAAAACTTGGACCCGGCCTCCTTATTGGAGCTGGAAAGCACCACGCGTGCCCTGGTGATTACCCGAGTGACCGATGCCCAAATGAGCACGATAAACCCGTTGCGAGGCGCCATAGTTTACAATACGGACCAAGGATGCCTGCACTACTACGATGGTATGGCATGGATCAATATCTGTGAGGTGCTCGATGATTCGTTTTCAGTAAGCACCCGGGACGATTACATGAGCCAACTTTATACTGATACTGTGGACAGCACCGTTGTGGTTACCGCCACAGACAATGGGGATGGTAGCATAAACTATAATTTTGAGGTTGGGAGAATTAACAAAAGAAATATTCGAAATTTTTCTATTGAACCTAATCATATTGTGAATGGAGCAATTACTAACGACAAGGTAGCTTCAAGAGCAATAAACCCTCAAGTTCATTTCTTTGATGGAGCTACAAACACTAGGCAGGTTATTCTTTGGGATGGAACCAATTGGGGCTACACACTCGAGTCTGACCTACAAATTTCTGAACATCAAGACCTTGCCGATGTGGTTGCCAACGGCTCTAGTGCTGGAAATAGTGTAATTACTGATGTATTAGACCCATCCCAACCACTAGACGTTGTAAACCTACAGTCGCTCAATGCGGCTATTACTGCTTCAGAGTTACTAGATGATGACACGGATGACGAAAACGAACTGTTGACAGGCAGTGGCATTGCTGGTGGAACTTTGACCATGACCGATGCCGGAGGAGATC
>JANSXF010000001.1 GCA_024743095.1 Flavobacteriaceae bacterium | reverse complement strand
CGGTATACGTTCGCTCAGCTGAAAGCTCGCGAACAGCTTTTCTTGGTAATCTTTCTTGCCCTGCATACCTAAAGGTACGATCCATCCTTGGAGCAGCAATGATCAACGAACACTTTTTTTATTAACTTGTGCAACAGGCACATTAG
Organism: Flavobacteriaceae bacterium; assembly: GCA_024743095.1. Taxonomy (GTDB): domain Bacteria; phylum Bacteroidota; class Bacteroidia; order Flavobacteriales; family Flavobacteriaceae; genus Flagellimonas. The sequence goes on along the minus strand of JANSXF010000001.1, from coordinate 165,472 downwards.
CTATCCCAAGTGCAATAGTTGTATGTACATCGTGTCCACAAATATGTCTTACACCTTTAATTTTTGATGAAAAATCGACAACATCGGGATGGTCGGAAGCAAGGGCATCAATATCTGCTCTCCAAGCAATATGCTTTCCTTTCTTACCAGTTTTTAAGATTCCAAGGACTCCATGACCACCTATTCCAGTTTTAACTTCAAGGCCCAAGGATAAAAGGTATTCAGCAATCTTTTTGGAAGTTCTTTTCTCTTGCCCTGACACTTCGGGATTGGTATGAAAGTCCCTGCGAATTTTTACAAAGCTATCGAAAATTTTGTCGGTTCGCTCTTGGACTTTCAAATGTGTGGATGGTTCAACAGTTGTATTTTGGCCACTGGAAACAAGTCCAAAAAAGAGGAATTGAGTAATTAAGGCTGTTTTGGTTATTTTATTATTTGAAGTCATTTTTACAATATTATGGAACTAACTATTGCAAAAATGAAACATCATCGGCTTTTCTACCTGACACATTTGTGACAAAATCATTTTTTGGCGATCTTACTCCGTATTCTGCTCAATGATTGCCGTTCTATACCCAAGTACGTTGCTAAATGCGTTAAACTAATTCTGTTTACAAGGTCTGGGTTTCGGTCTATAAAATTCAAGTAACGCTCTTCAGCTGTCTCAAACAAAAGACTTTCTACCCTGTCGGTTTGCACGGTCAAAACATATTCGGCTATCAACCTACCATACCTTTCACTTGTTTTAAATTTACCGTACCCTTCTTGAATTTTATCATATGGCAATTTTATGATTACCGATGGCTCAAGACATTCGATAAAATACTTTGATGGTTTTTGCCTTATGAATGCGGGATAATCTGTGGCATAGTTATTTTCAATTATAAAACCCGTTGTTATTTTGTTTCCTTTTTCATTGACGTAGTATCTTCTCAAAAGTCCCTTGCAAACAAATCCCACTTCCTTTTGAACCTCCCCGCTTTTAAATAAAAATTCTTTTTTGCCATACTTTTCTATAATAAGATATGAGGAAATGAAAGTTAGTTCCTCCGAGCTCAAATCAGGAAATTGTTCTAGGTAAGATTTGATATAAACCTTAAACTCTTGCTCCATTCGGGATGTTTCTTTAGCTTATTACCAATGTATGGCTGAACAAAGTTACGTTCAGTCCGTAGCGTATTTATAATTTAATTATTTAAGACAATTATATACTCAAGAGTAACACACAAGATACTTCCATACAATTTACAATTAATACGTTCGATTAATGTAATTTAAAGAATTACACTTAATATATAAGCAAACAAATATAATATATCGCTCTGTATAAGAGAAAAGACAAACTGTTCCTGATGTTCTCAATTTTTGTACTTGTCTTTTTTTAATTGGCTACACCAATTTCCGTAATTTATCGTTCAGTATGGCTTCCATGGTCTTGGAGTATCTACTTGCCATTTAAGATAAAGATATCATTGAAGTTTTGTTCCTATTTTTCGATGTAATGGATATGAATCGTTCCATTGATTTTGTCATGGGATCGGCACCCTTACGGGTGCTTTTTGTGGAAAGGGGGAAAAGAGGGGATTTCCAAAGATACTTTTTCCCTTCAGGATACAGACAATCCCATTGGTTCGAGATGGGCAATGAATGAATACCTGCTAAGCCCGTCTTTTCCTTAAATGATATTTTGATCATGCCGGGCACATCTTAAGAAGCCTTTCGAATAATCTCCAAACTCATTTATCCATACAAATGATTAAATATGCAATTGTATGTATATACAATTGTACATGTGTACAATTATATAATTATACGAATGAAGAGTTGTTTTAATATTTGAACAAATCTGATGAGCACTTAATTAATGTAATGGTACGAAGGGGTATATTGAGCAATGTTGATTTTCACGTTCCCTTACCTGGATGCCATACTCCTTTTGTTTTTTTCTCCCTTTCCACTTTTCATTCCTACAAAGGTTAGAATAGATCAAGGAAAAACGTATCGGCGTAAACTTTCAAAAATGGGAACTGTCAACTATAAGATGGATTTTTTAAAGACCGATCCCTTTGTTTTTCCACCTCCTTTTTCTGGAAGGAGGAGTAAAACGCAAGCCTTTCGACTTTGCATATGCCTCGACGATCCCTGCCCATCTTAGGCCAAGTTCGGGCCAAGAACCCGGGATAATGGAATTTTCCGTTAAGATAAGACGGTTGCTTTCACTTTTTCGGTCCGTTGCCCTGTTGAAATTGCCCAGGGCGGACAGGTCACCGGCCAAACCGCTGGGAAGTCCCTCAACGTTGAAGATGGTGCCAAACTCTTTACCGATGAACATACTTTCCCTTTTCATAAGCTCGGTATGCAGTCTTTCAAGGGAATACAGTCCACAGAGCAACAAAAGGTCCCCAAAATCCTTTTGGGTCCCGCGATTTACGGCCGACACCAATTTCAATGCCCCGATGTCGAGTTCATTGATCAATCTAATGTTGTCAAATGTTTCTATGGGATGGAGCAATGGAATATTTTGGATGATGTCTATTTTGATCGGGACCCCGTTCCTTTGTACGTTCACCCTGAGAAAGGCCATTTGATTGTCCCCGAAGTTTTCCTCCAAGAGGCCTAAAAGCCCGTCTTTGAAGGTCGATCTGAAATAGGCACTTATTGCCCTCAATCTTTCGACCCCGACCACACCTTGGGAAAAGAGGTCGATGTCCGTGGAGACCCTATGATTGTGCCGGATAGCGAGGTTGGTGCCACCTCCAAGGTTAAAGTCCCTTAAATAATCTGCTTGCATCAATTGGACGATGACGCTTTTCAGCTCGTCCGAAACGGCTTGGTCGACGGCCATTATCCAAAGGAAGGATTGTAGTTCTTCATATGGTCCGGTCTGATGCCATAACGTTCGGCCACGGCCCTGATACTGCTGTTCCCCCGAATCTGTTCGCTCCTTTTCGCGCACCGGACAATGTCACTTATCGGATACAGTCTTTCGAGAAGCTCAAAATATTGTGGGTCCCCCATATTGCGGGACAGTACCCTTTCGATGATAAAGATCTTGTCCTTTTCCACATCAAGCACGCTGGGGTCGACATCCCAAAATACAGGTCCGGGAAAGTAACCCTTTAGGTTCTTTCCTTTGGACGGTGCTATGTTGTGCGACTTTTTCATGGCTCTTTCTATATCAAATATACGAAATATCCCGGTGTCCGGCCCATGGCCCCGTGTTCAATATGACTTGGGACGAAAATCGGACCATTGATCTAATATGGAAAATTCCGTCCAAAGGAACGTATTGACCGGTTTCCCTCTTTCCATGGAAATCCTTGGTTCAAGTTCAGTACATTTTTTTATTTCTCTTCTGAAAAGACCCTTCAACGATTTGCCGTACAAAAGTCCATGTACGGCAAAACCCCTGCAAACAATCCATAGATTATAGGTTTGCCATATAGTTGATCGGAGGTCACGAAGCAAGTTGTGTTTTTGCTAACAAAAACCCTACGCACTTCGTTTGAAGATTGCCTGAAATACAAGCTAAATCAATTGAAATGGGAAGACCGAAAAAAGAATTTACAGCACGAAAGACAATACAGGTCAATGTAAGAATGACCGCTGATGATTATTCCAAAGTTTCCAATAATGCGGAAACTATCGGGTTGTCCATTGCGGAATTTATCCGAAGAAAGATTACGAAAAAGTCGCTACCAAAGAAAAAGGTAAGTCCATCGGACCGGAAACTTTTTGTTGAACTGAGTCGAGTGGGAAACAATCTGAACCAAATCGCCAAGGTCCTAAACTCGGGTATTCGTGACCCTTTCAGTATTCATAGACAATTAGAAGAAGTAAAAACGCTATTGCAATACCTTAAATCAAATATCGCACACAATGATCGGTAAGATAGTCATAGGAAAGGATTTTTATGGAGTGCTGGCCTACAATGAAAAAAAGGTCCGTGAAGGGGTTGGGTATGTCATCGATTCCAATATCGAACATTCCACTTCCGTTGAAATGACGCAAGAATTCAACTTGATAAGGGAGCTACGCCCAAACCTCGGGAAATCGGTACTTCATGTCTCCCTGAACCTGCCGCATTCGGATTATTTGGATGATAAGACGTTCGTATCGGTCGGGTGCGATTATCTGATGAAGATGGGTTTTGACAACAATCAGTTTATCATGTACCGTCATACCGATACGGAACATGAGCATATCCATATTATAGCCAATAGGGTAAGATATTCAGGGAGGTTGACAAGCGATAGTAATATTAAAAGGAGAAGCCGTAAAATACTTGATGATCTGGAAAAGAAATACGGACTGACCCAAATTGTTGGTAAGGCGAATACCCAAAAATCACTTACTCAAAAAGAAATAGAGAAGACCCTAAGAACGGGTAATGTTCCGATAAAACTTGTTCTTCAGGACAAAATCGGTTCGGTAATTTCAAGGGCCACGGATACAGCGCAATTCATCACATTGTTACAACAGCAAAATATATCGCCAAGATTCAACGTGAGCAAAACCACGGGAAGAGTCTCGGGCATATCCTTCAAATACCAAGGAGTTGTATATAAAGGAAGTACCCTCGGTAAAAAATTTTCATGGAACAGCATCGTAAAACATATCGCTTATGAGCAAACAAGAGACCGTCCGGTTATACTATCGGCTAATGAAAAAGAACGAGGAACTCATAATACTGGCGAAAGAAACCATGGAACGACAATCAGGCATGAACAAAGAAATAACAGAACTGCACAAGGCACTCAAGATTCTTCTGGGGAATCAAAAGGTCATCTGGGAAAAATTGAAGGAGATGGAGTAGTCCAACCTCTAGTAGATGAAACGGAATGGAATCCGTTTAAACTCGAACTTATGGATGATGGTATTAAGAAAAAGCGCAAAATAAAGAAGAAAAAGAAAGGACTGAACCTATAGAAGATATTATGAAAGAGAACAATAAGTTACAATCTTCGGAACTAACTCCATCTGAAATTCAGGTGCTGGAGATGATACGGAACAAAAGGTTTCTATCCATTAAGTTGATTATCAAAAATGGGGAGGTCGATACAATCGAGGGTTTGGAGCGACTACGAACAGGAGAGCGTATTATCGATATGTTGAAACAACATGATTTTCAGAATCTGGAAATCAAGCAAAGCAACGGTAAAATTGTTTGTGTGAACAGGATTTTCAAGAAAAAAATCCTTCAGGCCAAGAATACCAAGAGTTGTTGACCGTTATTCATAAGTATGGAATAAAATAATGGGTTCTGGAGAATCTAATAACAAAAAAAGGTAAATTAAAGCCTGCTTTCACAAATACGGAAGTCACCTTCAAGACACGGGAGCTGCCGATATGTATGGAAAATGTCGAACTCAACAGTCGAGCCAAAGCAGAAAAACAAAGTATTCAACAGTACATGGCTTAGAACTTACAAAGGTTTTGAGGATTGTTCGGTAGAAGATGCGGAGCGAATCGTAGAACAACTTCTAGCACTTGCCAACATAGTCTGTGACCATGTCCAAAAGGTAAGTAAAGACGAAGATTAAATTTAAAAAACAGCAACTAAATAATAGTTGCATTTTAGTATCTTTGATAATGGGTGGATTTAGGATTATGTTCGTGAACGAACGAAACAATAGGGAATAAAGCGGATCAGGAAAATAGAAGCAATGGCGGATAATTTGGAACATGAAGGGTATTTCGGTTCCGTGGAGTATAGTTCTCGGGACGGGCTGCTACACGGAAAAATTATCGGAATAAACGACTTGGTCAGCTATGAGGGCGGGTCCGTTGAAGAGCTGAAGAAAGCCTTTGAAGAATCCGTTGACGATTATCTTGAAACCTGCAAGGAGCTTGGCAAAGAACCGAACAGGTTTTATAGGGGCGTGTTCAATATCCGTACATCCAGTGAAATCCACAGAAAACTTTCGATAATGGCCGAAAGGGAAAAAATGAAACTGAACGAACTGGTCAACAAGGCCTTTGATTATCTGGTAAAGAACGAGGACAAGGTCCTGAACCAAAATAAGGTCGAACAATGAGAACGGGAACCAAAAGAATGTTGACCGCAAGTGGAGAATGGGCCAAACATTTGAGGCCATTTCGAAAAAGAGTGTTCTGGAAAGCCGAAAGACAGGCCCAAAAGAAAATAGAAATCGATTCAAAATTCAAATAGCCCATGGAAGGAAAGGATCCGTTCGTCGCAACCAGAAAAAAATACGATTCCCTAAAGGAGAAATATGATAAATTGATCGTATCGGCCTTTGATGCCGATGATTTCAGGAGATACAATGAAATCCTGTTTTCCGCCCACAGTTGTGGTATAGAGGGCAATAGCTTCAGCGTGGACGACACGAGGGAGCTTAAGGAAAAGGGGTATGCCGTTAATCTTGTCAACAAGACCTTACTGGAAGCGTTCGAAATAATGGACCATTTCAATGCCTACGATTATATCCTGAAAAACAAGGGTTCCGATTTCAACGAATCCTTCGTAAGAACGGTACATAAAATATTGACCAAAAATACATTGCCCTATAAAGGCCACAAACCCGGGGAATATGCCAAGACCCAAATGGCGGCCGGCGATACGGTATTCCGTGACACCAAAAAGGCCATAGCGAACATGCCAAGGCTTCTGGCCAGTTTTGACGATGCCATCAAAAACAAAAAAACCCACCCTTTGGAGTTGAGCGCCATATTCCACAAAATGTTCATTTACAGCCATCCCTTTCCGGATGGTAATGGAAGGTTAGGCCGGTTGCTGTCCAATTTTATTCTGGAGAAGTTCAAACATCCCCATATCATTATTTTAAAGGAGGATAGGCAGGAATATATCGATGCACTCAAAGCTTCCGAGAAGCACAACAATATGTTGGCGATAGTCAACTTTTTCTATGATACATCGATCAAGAGAATGCAAAATGAAATAGGTCAAAAAAAAAACCTTTCGAAGAATTTCAACTTGGGTTTTGAGGACGGGAATAAAAGAAAAAAGGGTTTTACAGGCCCAAAAAGATAGCATATGGACTTAGAGGTATTCGAGCAATTTGCCAAGAAGGAAAAGGGAAGAATCATAGGTAAAAGTAATACGGCCGTCATTTACACCCGTGTTTCCAGCAAAGAGCAATTTGACAACAATGCCAGTCTAACTACCCAACTCAAATATTGCCAAGAGTATGCGATCAGAAAAAAGCTAGAGATAATCGAATATTTCGGGGGAACCTATGAATCGGCAAAGAGCGACGAACGTAGGGAATTCCAAAAGATGCTAAGCTATGTCAAGCGACGAAAGAACATCGGTTATATCATTGTCTATTCCTACGATAGGTTTTCAAGAACTGGCGCGAACGGTGCATATATCAGTGGGCAACTAAAGAAACAGGGAATAGCGGTCGTTTCGGCCACCCAGGAAATCGATGTTACAACAAGCGCAGGTACGTTCCAGGAAAATCTTTTCCACATGTTTTCCCACTTCGACAACCAAATCCGCAGGGACAAATCCATTACGGGCATGCAGGAGAAGTTACGGAAGGGATACTGGACGGGAGCTTATCCCTTTGGTTACACCAATGCCAATCCCGGAAAGGGGAAGGTTCCTAATTTCGTGATTACCAAAAAAGGAAGACTACTCAAGCAAGCGTTTTTGTGGAAGGCGAACGCAAATATGTCCCATGTCGAGATTGCAAAACGCTTGGAAGAAAAGGGCTTGAATATCAACGCAAAAAAACTGACCGACCTTTTCAGGAACCCTTTTTACTGCGGGCTTATTGTCAATAGTCTGATTCCGGGAGAGGTAATTCCGGGAAAACATGAAGCTTTAATACCAAAGAAAGTATTTCTTAAAATCCATGATTTGCTTCACGCAGGGAATTCACCGAAGAAATATTCGTTCGACGATGAAAACCTGCCATTGAAAAAGTTCGTCAGATCCTCGGTTTGCGGAACACCTTACACTGGATTTATCGTAAAGAAAAAGGGCCTGTATTATTACAAGAATAGGCGTAAAGGAAGCAAGGAGAACAGAAGTGCCAAAAAGCTGCATGACGAATTTTTAAACGTATTAGGGAGGTTTAAAATAGCAGATAGAAAGTATATCGAACCATTAACGGCGATAATTCACGACACCTTAATTAATAAAAATCAAGAAGCTCTAGAAGACCAAAGGCGATTGACCAAGGAACTCGGCCAGATCGGGGAACGTATTCATACATTGGAAAGAAGGTTTGTTGTACTAAATGAAATCACGAAGTCGCAATACGACCTTTTTATGCCGGAACTAAAAGCGAAACAAAGGGAACTGGAAGTAAAACTGGAAAATGGGGGGATCAATAGTTCAAACCTCAAAAAATCGGTAAAGATGGCACTTGGTTATGCCTGTAACCTGCCTAAATTGTGGGAGTTAGGCGATTTGGAAACCAAAAGGGCCGTACAATATATGGTGTTCCCTGACGGGATTGCGTATAACTTCAAAAAAAAGCTAGTTCAAACTTTTCGTGTCAATGAAATATTTGGTGCAACATCCTCATTTTCAGATAATTGCAAGGAAATAGAAAAGGGGAATTTCCATCAAATTTGTGGAAAATCCCCTTTAGTGACCGCGGCAGGATTCAAACCTGCAACCTTCTGAGCCGTAATCAGATGCGCTATTCAGTTGCGCCACGCGGCCTTATTTAAGGGCTGCAAATATATTTCTTTTTAACTTTACCACAAAACCCTAGCATACAAAAAATGGATTTTGCACCTTACATTCGTGATATTGAGGACTTCCCGAAGCCGGGAGTCGTTTTTAAGGACATTACCCCGCTTCTTAAAGACCCGTATGCATTCAAAAAGGCAGGAGATGCATTGCTGGGTTTTACAAGCAATATGAAGATCGATAAAGTAGTTGGGGTGGACAGCCGCGGATTTATTTTTGCGCCCATGTTGGCCGAAAAACTCGGGGCGGGCTTCGTTACCGTTCGAAAATCAGGAAAATTGCCTTATACCACAGTTTCTGAATCCTACGACTTGGAATATGGGACAGGAACACTCGAAATACACTCAGATGCCATTGAAAAAGGCGAAAGGGTGCTGGTACACGATGATGTGCTTGCCACAGGAGGTACTGCACGAGCAGTTTGTAAGCTAGTCGAGCAATTGGGAGGAAAAGTGGTACAGTGCAATTTTCTGATAGAACTTACTTTCTTGAACGGAGCCGAAAAAATAAAGGAATACCGAAAAGAGGTATTGTTACAATATTAATCCAATGCATTTTTTGTGACAAAGTAGCGCCAACCTATAATGGCCATTTGTAGTTTGGAGGCTTTGGCCAGGTCCAACCCTTTTTTGGAGTAGGAGGGTAGTATGGCCTTATTGATTTTTGCCAATATCTTGTAAAACATATAACTACATTGCTTTTCACAAATATAGGTAAAGCAGTTTACAAGCTATCAAAATCAATAGCAATATAGCAACCCTTTATGGTTCTATATAAATATGACCGTTAAGAGTTGCACAAGAAGTGTGATGAAAAACTTTACAATTGCTATCATTTTTTGATTGATTTTAGGTTTGAAAAAACAATTATTCTATTGTTGTTTCTTCGAATATAGAATGATAGAAGTCATGGTTCCAAGCAATTAGACGATAAATAATACAATTGAATACGAGGTTGTATCCTTAAAAACGAATTGCTGCTACAACTGAAATATATTCTCTTGAAAAAAGTTTTAAAATGTAATTATATTTATGTTTTAAGTATAATAATGTAAGAATTGTAGGAGCTTTTTAGGATGTTGTTTGAAAACCTAGGGAGATTTCGTTTTAAAATGGTCACTTTTTTGGGTTTTCGTTTAGGCATACAAAAAAGAACCGCCTTAAAAGACGGTTCCCTTGACTATTCAAAAAATGATTATACTGTAATCATTTACCTTTTTTGGTAGTTATCTCCACGACTCCATTTTTGGCTTTTTTACCGTATTTCTCAATTGCCCCATTGCCTTTTAGTACATCCATACGTTCAATGTTGTTAGGGTCAATTTCTCTGATGTCCTTTGCCTTAGCTTTTTTGCCATCTACATAGTACAAAGGTTCGTCTTTACCATCATTGTCTATAAAAAAGAAGCTTGAGTGGTCATCTCCACTGATTACATCAATATCCTTGTCGGCATCGGAATCTTTAATAATCATTACGTTCTTGTTTCTTTTTACATATACCTTCTCATCATTGTCCGTGTCAATAATGGTCAAATTCTTGCCTTTGCCCTTCTTTTCAATCTTTCTTATGGTAACATGCTTAATGTCTTCGTTATCATCTGAGGTTACGTGAATGGAAGAGCCTTCCTCAATATGTATTTTTTTGACCTCTTCGCCGCTCAGTTCCTTACCATCAACTATTACGACCCTTTTCCCCCCTTTTTCCTTAACGATAATTTCGGAATCCTCGTCGACGGTCAAGCCCCCTTTTCCCTTTATTTTCCGAATGCTTACATTTTTATCCTTGCTTGCATTCCAAAAGGAAACGGTATTGCTTTCGCTATCATAAATAACCGTAATGGGGCCGATTGGACCATCGGAATTACTGGTGTAATTCCCACTTACTTTTTTGCCCTCATCATTTTTTCCGCTCAAATGCAGCGAAATCTCAATAATTTCTTTGTCATCATTTCTAACGGCGGTGTAGCTAAAATCTATTCCCTCATTGGATAAATCTTTTGTAATGTCATCCAGTTCTATATCAGTAGTGTTTTTATAGATGGTCAACTCGACCACTTTGCCATCCTTGGCAGTTTTGCCGTCCATAATGCTTTCAACACTGTCCGAATCTTTGTAAAGGTAATTTTCCTCAATGCTGAAGCTTACCAAGAACAAACCTAGTAGCGGTAGGATGACCAAAGTTTTAAGAACATTTACTTTTCTTGATTGATTTTGATTTAACATGACTATTCGTTTTTTGATTAATGAATTATAAAATGAATTGGCTAAAGTGTATTCTTGTGTGTCCACCACCTGTTTTAGCATTAGGTATTGGTAGGATATTTTGTTCCCTGCTCGGGCTATGGCAAAGTGGTCTGCCAAATACTCCAGATTTTGTTTTACTGCGCTTTTGTACAACCATAGTATGGGATTGAACCAGAAAAAGATTTTTAGCAGTTCCAAAAACAAAATATCCAAGGTGTGGAACTGCCGGGCATGCACCTTTTCGTGCTCCAGGACCGCATGGAGTTCGTCGGGCTTAAAAAGTCTTGGGTTGTAAAATATGTAGTTGAAAAAAGAGAAAGGGGAGATTTTCTTTTCTGTTTCCAAGTGCATAAAAGGCTTTTCCCTTCTCTTGTGGGCGTTTTTGGCCAATCGTTTTAAGGAAGTCAATTTCAAAATAAACTTTGTCATCAAGAAAGTGCTGACCACGATATACAACGTAAGAAGAATGTTCTCTGGCGTGTACCAACCGTTGTCGGTTGTCGCTTTGGCTACTTGGGACAATTGTTCTCCTTTTTTAACGATTACAGGGGTATCGATCACTATGGTCCTTCGGATTTTGATCAACGGAAACAGAAAGGCCAATGCCAATCCCGATAGCAGGAACAGCCTGTTTTCTTTAAATAGGGTGTCTCGTTTTAAAAAAATATGGTATACTGCCAAAAAACCTCCGGAGATAAGAACGGATTGTAAAAAGTACATGAAAATAGGTTCCATTATTTCTTCTTTTCTATTAGATCAATGATTTCTTTGAGTTCCGAAATGGATATTTTCTCCTCCTGTGCAAAGTGGGAGACCAAACTTTTAAAAGAATCGTTGTAATAATCCGCAATGGCAGCGTTCACATATTTTTTACGGTATTCCTCCTTGCTTACAATAGGAAAGTATCTATGCGTGTTGCCAAAGGCTTCATAGTCGACGAATCCTTTCTCCTGTAAGTTCCGTACAATGGTGGATAGGGTGTTGTAATGTGGTCTTTCACCTTGGATCTCTCCTAGAATTTCTTTGACAAAAGCCTTTTTGAGGTCCCAAAGGATTTTCATGATCTCCTCTTCCTTATTGGTCAATTTTTGCATGATGTTGTAATTGTCTGGTTCAAACGTAATACTAATATTCTAGTTAAACAACTATATTTGTAGTTTATTAACTATTTTTATAGTTTTTATTTTTGAACGAACTTTCCTGATTGCAGGTTTCTTCCCTTATCTTTGCCCGAAAAATTACTTTTTGGGAAATCTACTTTTTATTGTTTTGGGGTTGGTCCTCTTGATCGCAGGAGGAAATTGGTTGTTGAAATCGGCGGTGGCATTATCCCTTAGGTTGAATATTCCCAAAATTGTCATAGGTATGACGGTGGTTTCCTTTGCCACCTCAGCACCGGAACTCATAGTTAGTATAAAAGCTGCTCTTGATGGTTTTCCCGACCTTGCACTAGGGAATGTGGTCGGTTCCAATATTGCCAATTTGGGACTGGTTTTGGCCATTACGGTGATTATGGGGAGTATAGATGTTAGAAAGAGCTTTTACGCCACCGACTGGCCTGTTATGATGCTTGCTTCTTTGCTCTTTGGCGGTTTCATATATTTTGATGGAGAACTTCAACAATACGAAGGGATTGTTTTGGTATCCTTTCTATTTGTGTTCTTGGTATACCTTTTAAGGTTTCAGAAAACAGCTGTTGTGGACGAGATGCCCGAGGATGATGTACCCTTGCCCCTATATAAGATTGTACTGTTTTTGGGAATAGGGGGAACGGCGCTCTGGGGAGGTTCGGAATTATTGATAGACGGCTCCGTAGGATTGGCATCCTCATTTGGTGTGAGCGACCGAGTAATCGGTATTACAATAGTCTCCATAGGTACCAGCGTTCCGGAATTGGCGGCATCGGTAATTGCAGTACTAAAAAAGGAGAAGGCAATATCTCTTGGAAACTTGATAGGTTCCAACATTTTTAACCTCTTGGCCGTACTGGGTATAACCTCAATTATTACTCCGGTTACGGTTATGGATGATGGTCTGTTGTCCAGTGATATTTTTTGGATGTTGGGAATATCTTTTCTGGTACTTCCTTTGGTTTTCTTTCCTAAGGGATTGCGATTGGGGTGGAGGGACGGATTGATTCTTTTGGCTTTTTATGCCACGTTCATCTATTTTACCATAAAATAAAAACCGCCCCAAAGAGCGGGACGGTCTTCATCTATAATCAACAACTAATTTATATACGTGTTTATTACACTTTTGCAGATTTTACCGTTTTCACGATAACGGCTGCAACTTTGTAAGGATCAGCATTGGAAGCAGGTCTTCTGTCCTCCAACCATCCTTTCCAACCTTTTTCTACGGTCAAAATAGGAATTCTGATGGATGCACCTCTATCAGATACACCATAGCTGAAATCGGAGATGGAAGCAGTTTCGTGCTTACCTGTCAATCGCTCATCATTGTACTCACCGTAAACTGCGATGTGCTCTTTGGTTACGGGACGGAAAGCTTCACATATTTTCTCGTAAGTCTCTTTGGAACCACAGGTTCTCAAGATTTCGTTGGAGAAGTTGGCGTGCATACCGGAACCGTTCCAATCACCTTTGATGGGTTTTGGGTGGTACTCGATGTAGTATCCGTAGCTCTCGGTCAATCTTTGTAGCATGTAACGGGCGACCCAAATTTCATCACCTGCTTTTTTGGCACCTTTGGCGAACAATTGGAATTCCCACTGTCCGGCAGCAACCTCTTGGTTGATGCCTTCAAATTGAAGACCGGCGTCCAAACAAAGGTCGGCATGCTCCTCAACAAGATCTCTTCCCCAAGTGTTTCTTCCGCCAACGGAACAGTAATATAATCCTTGTGGACCTGGATAACCTCCAACAGGGAAGCCCAATGGCAGCTGGGTTGCTGTGTCCATGATAAAGTATTCCTGCTCAAATCCAAACCAGAAGTCATCATCTTCGTCATCGATAGTAGCTCTGGAGTTGCTCTCGTGTGGAGTTCCATCGGGGTTCAACACCTCGGTCATTACCAAATAACCATTTCTTCTTGCAGGATCAGGGTAAATGGCAACAGGCTTCAATAGGCAGTCAGAGGAACCACCTTCAGCTTGTTTGGTAGAAGAACCATCGAAGGACCACATAGGGCAGTCTTCCAATTTACCGCTAAAATCTTCTTCAATTCTAGTCTTGCTTCTAATGTTGGCTGTTGGCTCATAACCATCCAACCATAGATACTCTAATTTAGATTTGCTCATAATTCTGGTAGTTAATCGTTCTCAATTTTATGATTAACAAAAATAGTTTTTTCATTTAATTATCAATGTTTTGCGGGGGTAAAATCACAAAGTTGCTCCTATTATTTATATTACCCCTGTTTTGATTAGGGTTGAATGAAAAAAAAGTAATTTTTGCACTATATATTATTAAATTCTTAATTGTAGATTTGAAAATTAAAAATTATTGAATATGCCAAAAATAAGATTCCAAGCTCTGGCCGAAAGCCGAAACAGGGAGCATGCCAACATCGATGAAACTGGCAAAAGATCGGACCTGTTCGGGAAAAATGTTTTCAATGAAGAAAAGATGCTTCAATTTCTTACAGCCGAAGCGTTTGATAAAGTAAAGTCAGCCATTTTTCAAGGAACCAAAATAGACCGAAAGATTGCCGACCAAGTTGCAGAAGGCATGAAGGCTTGGGCGCTTTCCATGGGGGCTACGCACTATACACATTGGTTTCAGCCCCTAACTGGAGCCACAGCGGAGAAGCACGATGCATTTTTTGACATCCTTCCCAACGGCAAGGCTATGGAAAAGTTTGGCGGGGCACAATTGGTACAGCAGGAACCCGATGCCTCCAGCTTTCCGAGCGGAGGAATCCGAAATACCTTCGAGGCCCGTGGATATACCGCCTGGGATCCTACTTCGCCGGCATTTATTTATAAGACCACACTATGTATACCTACCATATTTGTAGCTTATACGGGCGAAGCGTTGGATAATAAAGCACCTCTGCTTAGGGCTTTGCAGGCCGTTGATCAGGCTGCGACCGGAGTGGCGCAATATTTTGATAAAAACGTGCGAAAAGTACATGCCACATTAGGATGGGAACAAGAGTATTTTTTGATAGACAAAGCTTTGGTCAATTCACGATTGGACCTTTCCGTGACCGGGCGGACCTTAGTGGGAAGCTTTTCGGCCAAAGGCCAACAATTGGACGACCACTATTTTGGGGTGATTCCAGCAAGGGTACTTGGTTTTATGAGCGAACTGGAAAAGGAGTGCACCAAACTCGGAATCCCGGTAAAAACCCGTCATAACGAGGTAGCGCCCAATCAATTTGAACTGGCTCCGGTATTCGAAGAAGCCAATCTATCGGTGGACCATAACTTGCTGCTGATGGATGTAATGGAAGAGATTGCGGACAAATATAATTTCTCCGTCTTGTTCCATGAAAAGCCATTTGCAGGTATCAATGGCTCGGGCAAGCACAACAACTGGTCGTTGGCGACCGATACGGGAGTCAACTTGTTGAGTCCGGGAACAACGCCCATGAAAAACTTGCAGTTTTTGACATTTTTCGTGAATACCATCAAAGCGGTGGATACGTATGAAGAATTGCTAAGAGCTTCCATAGCTTCTGCAAGCAACGATCATCGATTGGGAGCCAATGAGGCACCGCCGCCCATCATTTCCATATTTATAGGTAAACAATTGAGCGATGTACTCGATGAGTTGGAAGGTGTTTCCAAAGGAAAACTGTCCCCTCAGGAAAAAACAGAGCTCAAGCTGAATGTTGTAGGGAAGATTCCCGAAATCCTATTGGACAATACAGACAGAAACAGAACATCGCCATTTGCCTTTACAGGCAATAAGTTTGAGATGCGGGGCGTGGGCGCCAAGATGAACTGTGCCAAGCCGATGACCATACTCAATACCATTATGGCCAAACAGTTGACCGACTTTAAAAAGGAAGTCGATGCTTTGATAGACAAGAAAAACCTGAAAAAGGACGAAGCGGTATTCAATGTACTCCGGGAATACATCAAAACCTCCAAGCGCATTCGTTTTGAGGGTGATGGTTACGGGATTGAATGGCAAGAAGAAGCAAGGAGAAGAAAGTTGAGCTTCAACAAAAATACGCCGGAGGCACTTCAAGTTTTCACATCAAAAGAAAGCTATGAGCTCTTCAAGCAGATGGATGTGATGAACGAAGTGGAGCTCAAGGCCCACAAAGAAGTGGAACTGGGAGCCTATATTTTTCATATCCAAATAGAGGGTCGTGTACTTGGGGAGATGGTATACAATCACATTATCCCTGCTGCCGTCAAATATCAAAACTTATTGCTGGAAAACATCAGTGGGCTCAAAGAAGTCTATGGGGCGGCACACAAAAAAGTTGCCGAGGGCCAATTGAATATTTTGGAACAGATAGGCGAGCATATTGTGGAAATCAAAAGATTGACCGATCAAATGGCCGATGCCCGTAAAAGGGCCAATGGCATGTCCGTAGTGGATAAAAAGGCCCAGGCATATAGTAATAATGTAAGGCTTTATTTCGAGAAGATACGAGAACATTCGGATACTTTGGAGAAACTTATAGCAGATGAATTCTGGCCGTTTACCAAATATCGTGAAATGCTGTTTTCAAAATAGAACCATCCGGAAAAATTGAAAAGAGACGGAAAGCATGTCAATAGTTTGATGGCTTTCCGTTATTTTTGCCCAAACCTTTCATATGTCATCGGATACCAGTAAAAGATATGCGCAAAGAGGTGTTTCCGCCTCCAAAGAAGATGTGCACAACGCCATCAAGAATATAGATAAAGGGCTTTTCCCTAAAGCGTTCTGCAAAATTGTACCCGATTATTTGACAGGTAGCGAGGACCATTGTTTGGTAATGCACGCCGATGGTGCAGGAACCAAATCATCTTTGGCGTATATGTACTGGAAAGAAACAGGTGATATCTCGGTTTGGAAGGGGATTGCCCAAGATGCACTTATCATGAACGTGGACGATCTGATCTGCGTGGGGGCCACGGATGACATCATGCTTTCTTCCACTATTGGGCGGAACAAAAACTTGATTCCAGGTGAGGTGGTCTCTGCCATTATCAATGGTACCGAAGAATTGATTGCCGATTTGGACGAACACGGTATCACCATACGTTCAACGGGAGGCGAAACTGCCGATGTGGGCGATTTGGTACGTACCATAATCGTGGATTCCACAGTAATCGCCAGAATGGAACGAAAAAGTGTCATCGACAACGCCAATATAAAGGCAGGTGACGTTATCGTTGGCCTTGCCTCCTTTGGAAAAGCCAGTTACGAAACCGAATATAACGGTGGAATGGGAAGTAATGGTTTGACATCTGCCCGACATGATGTGTTTTCCAAATATTTGGCCGAAAAGTATCCAGAAAGTTTTGATGCATCAGTGCCAGAAGAATTGGTGTATTCGGGCCACACAAAATTAACGGATAAGGTAGTCAATTCGCCACTTGATGCGGGCAAACTGGTGTTGTCGCCAACGCGAACCTATGCACCCATCATAAAAAAAGTACTGGAACAGTATTCATCCGAAGAAATACATGGGATGGTGCATTGTAGTGGAGGTGCGCAGACCAAAATTCTTCATTTTGTGGACAACCTGCACATTATCAAGGATAATATGTTTCCCGTCCCACCTTTGTTCAAACTGATACAGGGGCAATCAGGTACGGATTGGAAAGAAATGTACCAAGTGTTTAACTGTGGCCATCGAATGGAACTATATGTTGATGAGCAAGTTGCAGGGGAAATTATTGCCATCTCCAAAAGTTTCGACGTAGATGCACAGGTCATAGGTCGGGTGGAAGCATCCGAAACAAAAAAATTGACCATCCAAAGCGAATACGGTAAGTTTCATTATTAGCATACGATTTCTCTCGAAGTGGCGTTTTAATATATAAACCTAACGCTATGGAAAGAAAAGAGTTTCTCCGAAGTTTGGGGGCAGGTGCAGCCTTTGCTCTCACATTCCCCTGTTTACAAGGGTGTTCCAAGGATGAAATTGACGGAAACTTGGTGGAACAACCTACCGGAATCGATTTTACAATTGACCTAGATTCTTCCGAAGCATCCAATCTTTCCCAAAATGGAGGTTTTGTTTTAATGAATTTGGTGGTCATTGCCAGAAATCTGCAGGGCCAGTATGTGGCAGCAAGTCAGGTTTGCAGTCATCAATCCTACGATCAGGTACGTTTTGTTGACCAAAGTGGCGGTATTTTTTATTGTGATGTCCACGGTTCAAGGTTTGATCAGGATGGAACCCCGCTCAACCAAGTGGATGGAGCCCCTGCTAGGCCCCTGACCGTTTATAACACGGAACTTGAAGGTTCCATTTTACGGGTTTTTGAATAATTTTTTGAATCCCAAATCAAATGAAAAACGTAATCTACATACTACTTTTTGCTTGCTGTGGTATGCTTCAGGCACAACAATGGCAAGAAAGTTTTGATGATGCCCTGCTTAAGGCCTCTGCTGAGGATAAACCAATAGTCTTGGTGTTTTCCGGGTCAGATTGGTGCGCTCCCTGTATCCGTTTAAAGCGGCACATTTTTGATAGTGAGGAATTCAAAACGTACGCATCGGAGCATTATGTAATGTACGATGCCGATTTTCCCAGAAAAAAACAGAACCAACTTCCCGAGGCTAAAATGAACCAGAACAAGGCATTGGCCGAAAAATACAATACCAAGGGATACTTTCCATTGGTGGTGGTAATGGACAAGGACCAACATATTTTGGGCACTACTGGCTTTGTGGCCAGGACCAGTCCGGAGAAATATATCAACACCTTAAATAAATTCCTGAAATGAAAACCCTATTTGCCTTGGCCTGCAGTCTTTGTTGCTTGCTGTCGTTCGGGCAGTTGGGGCAGACCGATGTTACCGTGCAAAAGACCCTTAAATTGATGGGTACGCGGTTCGAGATTACCGTGGTGGCACCTAATGAGGAAATTGGCTATATCAACATAGACGAAGCTGTCTCCGAAATTGAACGCATAGAACGGATTATTTCATCTTGGGACGAGAAGTCCGAAACTTCCCTGATCAACAAAAACGCAGGGATTCAACCGGTCAAGGTAAGCCAGGAGCTTTTTAACTTGATCGAGCGGTCCATCAAAATATCCGAAATAACCGATGGGGCATTTGATATCACGTATGCCTCCATGGACAATATCTGGAAGTTCGATGGTACGATGGACAAGGTTCCGACCGAAGCCGAAATCAAAAATTCAGTGTCAAAAGTGGGGTTTAAAAAAATTATACTTAACACCGATGATCAAACCGTTTATCTGTCCGAAAAGGGGATGCGAATTGGATTTGGCGCCATTGGCAAGGGTTATGCTGCCGATAAGGCCAAGGGCCTGCTCGTATCCAAAGATGTAAAAGGGGGAATCATAAATGCTTCTGGAGACCTAACCACTTGGGGTACCAAAGTAACGGGCGAAAAGTGGCTGGTGGGAATTGCCAACCCTCTAAGCAAGGGCAAGGTATTCAGTTGGTTGCCCGTTGTGGAATCCTCTGTGGCCACTTCGGGGAATTACGAAAAATACATTACGCTCAACGGTGTAAAATATTCTCACATTATAGACCCAAGGTCGGGCTATCCAACCAAGGGAGTCAACAGTGTTTCCATTTTTGCCAAACAAGCGGAACTATGCGATGCTTTGGCGACCGCGGTTTTTACCATGGGGCGCGATGTTGGTTTGCATATGATCAACCAAAT
The DNA here is from genome assembly GCA_024743095.1 of Flavobacteriaceae bacterium. Taxonomy (GTDB): domain Bacteria; phylum Bacteroidota; class Bacteroidia; order Flavobacteriales; family Flavobacteriaceae; genus Flagellimonas. The sequence continues at coordinate 145,760 of JANSXF010000001.1, read as the reverse complement.
TGATGGGGTAGAGGCCGTTGTGGTGGATTCCGAGAACAAAGTCCATCGGAGTTCGGGCATTATGTTCGACACGAATTAGTACATTTATATTATGGGAAAACCTATTGCTCTACTGTTCCTTTTGATTTTAGCCAGTTCTTGCTTGGTCGTTCGCGAGTACGATAAAGTGTATGTGAACGCTGAAGAAATGCAACTGAGCGCCAGACCGTGCGAGAGGTTCGAGACCAATTTCCATATTTATAGGGAAGCCTCCTCCGGTGCCAATGGTGGCAAAACAGGGGGCGGATGCGGATGTAATTGACCAGAAGATTCTAGCTTATAACCAACCTAAAACCCATGATGCAGTTATCCAGATCAGTAAAATCCGTTTTTGTGGCCCTTTTCTTTTTGATGACCTTCCAAGGTTGGTCGCAACAAGGGGACAACTCCTACCAGCGGAGGGTTTTGGAAGCCAGCGAAGTAGATTTACTTTTTAGTTATTACAATCAAGATGGACAAAATGCTGCCGTTACGGGAGGGGAGGGTACCGAAAAATTGACCGATGCCACCTCCAGCATCGTTTTGCGTATGCCCATGAACGAAGACGATATTTTAACGGTTGATGTTGGCCTTTCTGCATATACCTCGGCATCATCCAGTAATGTAAACCCTTTGGACGGTGGACTCAATGTTACCCCTTTTGATGCTTCTTCGGGAGAATCAAGAAAGGATATGTTGGTCTATATCAATCCCTCATATCAGCATAGTTCGGAAGACCGGAACACCATATGGAGCGCCAATGCCTACCTTTCATCGGAGTATGATTATTTCTCGATAGGATTTGGCGGTAGCCTTACCAAGTTGTTCAACGAGAAGAACACCGAAGTAACCCTTAGCGGTCGGGTATTTATGGATAAATGGAACTCACAATACCCCATTGAGCTGCGGGATGGTTTTTTTGATGACCGAATTACTGGGAACGGTACCTACAACCCGATTTTTACGGAGTTTGACAATGAGAACAGAAATTCGTATTCACTTTCCCTGAGTTTTTCACAGATTTTGACCCAGAAATTGCAAGGCGCGCTTTTTATGGATGTGGTTTCCCAGAACGGATTGTTGAGCACGCCCTTCCAGCGAGTCTACTTTTCTGATTTTGAGAATTTTTATATTGATAGCTTTCAGTTGGCGGACAATGTAGAGCAATTGCCCGATCGTCGTTTTAAATTACCTGTGGGCGGTCGATTGAATTACTATTTGAACGATTTGGTCATCCTACGTTCCTATTACCGTTTTTATTGGGATGATTGGGGCGTAAATTCCCATACGGCCAGTTTGGAAGCCCCGGTCAAACTTTCCGATAAGTTTACGGTATATCCTAGTTACCGCTATTACACGCAGACCGCTGCGGATCATTTTTATCCCAAGGAGCAAGCGTTGTCAACTTACGAATTTTATACTTCGGACTATGATCTGTCCAATTACGACGCCCATCAATATGGGATAGGGGTACAGTACAAGGATATTTTTACCAGTGCCCGAGTGCTCAATTTCGGTTTAAAGACCATCAACCTTCAATTTAGCCAATACGACCGTAGTGATGGGCTTAATGCTTTGATTGTTACCTTGGGGACTACTTTTGTTGGGAATTAATAGGTAAGTATCCCCCACTTTTGAGATCTTCCATATTGTTAATCAATTTTGAACACCCATTTTTGAGAAGGTATAAGTCATCGCTTAGCGAAACGATTTCTTCATATAAATGGTCGGTCAACAGGATGATTTTATCAGATTTTTTGCTCTCAATGATATGCTTGACTTTTGATACATACAAGGGCGCTAAATTGGAAAAGGGTTCATCAAGGAGAATAATATTCTTGTCGCTGTTTAGTATTAAATAGGTTTCCAATAATCTAAGTTCTCCTCCTGAAAGTTCCGAAGTATAGTGGTTTTTGATGGATTTGAAATGGCCAAAAGTTTCAATGAATGTTTCCCGATCAATATTGAACAATTTGAGACTGCTACGTACTTTCATATTTCTGGTAAGAAGCCTGTGTTGTGGTAAATAGGCGACTTGATTTCTTTGAAACAATGGTGTTGTTATGTATTTCCCGTCAATACGGATGGATTTATACTTTGGTTTTAAACTACCGAATAAAATATTTAGCAAAGATGTTTTACCGGAACCATTTCTTCCCAAGATTCCCGTAACCTTTCCACTTTCCGCTTTCAAATACACACCTCTCAAAATGGTTTTGTTGTCAAAGGAAAGTTCTATGTTGTCGATTTCTAGAATCAAGAGAAAAATAGGATATAAATGATAGCGGATATCAGAAAGTCAATCGCAAAAGAAATCGACAATAAGCAAAGCTTTGAAATCCCGAAGTTTTGATACAAAACCAAATCTTTTGAATATCTTGAATATGAAAACCTTAATATAAACAATCCAATAAAAACCAACTTCAAAGCAATTATGGAGGAAAACGGCACTTCCAAAAGCATAAATAGGATTGCTATCATCGTAGAAGCCAAGAGAATGGTTTTGTAGAAAATAAAAACCAGTAGATACGTTTTAAGACGGAATAATGGAACCATGGTATTTACTAAATGTACAAATTAATCGTAAATTCGCATTCCTATTTAGGAGGATTGATTTATGCTAGACAAACTCAACATCGTAAAACAGCGCTTTGATGAGGTTTCGGACCTGATCATACAGCCCGATATCATCGCGGACCAAAAAAGATACGTAAAACTCAACAAGGAGTACAAAGACCTTAAAGTACTCAGCGACAAGCGCGATGAGTATATAACCCTTACCAATAACATAGAGGAGGCAGAGGAAATTATTTCGGATGGCAGTGATGTCGAAATGGTTGAAATGGCCAAAATGCAGTTGGACGAGGCCAAAAGTGCCTTGCCCAAACTGGAAGAGGAAATCAAGTTTCTTCTGATTCCCAAAGACCCTGAGGACGCCAAAAACGTTGTAATGGAAATCCGGGCAGGTACCGGTGGCGACGAAGCCAGTATTTTTGCAGGCGACCTGTTCCGTATGTACACCAAATATTGTGAGTCCAAAGGCTGGAAGACCAACGTAATCGATTTGAGCGAGGGAACCAGCGGTGGCTACAAGGAAATCCATTTTGAAGTGAATGGTGAAGATGTTTACGGAACCCTAAAGTTTGAGGCAGGTGTGCACCGTGTGCAACGTGTGCCACAGACCGAGACTCAAGGTAGGGTACATACCAGTGCCGCAACCGTAATGGTAATTCCCGAAGCGGAAGAATTCGATGTCCAGATTGACCCCAAAGATGTACGGATAGACTATTTCTGTTCTTCGGGACCAGGAGGGCAGTCGGTTAACACCACCTATTCAGCAGTTCGTTTAACGCATGAGCCTACAGGTATCGTGGCGCAATGTCAGGATGAGAAATCCCAGCACAAGAACAAGGATAAGGCGTTCAAAGTACTCCGTGCGCGTTTGTACGATATGGAATTGGCCAAAAAGCAGGCAGAGGACGCCGCAAAGCGTAACTCACAGGTAAGCAGTGGTGACCGTTCGGCGAAAATCCGGACCTATAATTACCCACAAGGAAGGGTGACCGATCACCGAATTGGTCTTACGCTTTATGATTTACAGAACATTATAAACGGAGATGTCCAAAAAATTATTGATGAGTTGATGTTGGTGGAAAACACCGAAAAACTCAAAGAGGCTTCGGAGATATTTTAATCTGTAGCATAAATTTTTCAGTCTGTCGAGAACACATCTAAATGAAGATAGAAGATTTAATTGCCCAAATACGTCAAAAAAAATCATTCCTCTGTGTTGGTCTCGACACTGATTTGGATAAAATCCCCAATCACCTTCTAAAAGAAGAAGATCCCATTTTTGCTTTCAACAAAGCTATTATAGATGCTACACATTCCTACTGTGTGGCCTACAAGCCCAATATTGCCTTTTATGAAGCCTATGGAATTAAGGGATGGAAGTCTTTGGAGCGGACCATGGAGTATCTAAATACCAAACATCCTGAGATTTTCACCATTGCCGATGCCAAACGCGGTGATATTGGAAATACATCTACCCGGTATGCAAAAGCGTTTTTCGAAACCATGGATTTTGATTCCATTACCATTGCACCCTACATGGGCAAGGATTCGGTGGAGCCTTTTCTGGAATTTGAAGACAGGCATACCATTTTATTGGCGTTGACCTCCAATCAAGGAGCATATGATTTTCAGACGAAAACCGTGGATGGGCAGGAACTCTACAAAGAAGTATTGTCCGTTTCCAAAACATATAAAGGTTCCGAGCGATTGATGTATGTAGTTGGAGCTACAAAGGCCTCTTATTTGGAGGATATTCGAAAGATTGTACCGGAGAGCTTTTTATTGGTGCCCGGGGTGGGGGCACAAGGAGGCAGTCTGCAAGAAGTATGCAAGTATGGAATCACCAAAAATGTAGGTTTGTTGGTGAATTCTTCCAGAGGAATTATTTATGCATCAACAGGCAATGATTTTGCCGAAGCCGCTGGGAAAAAGGCATACGAAATCCAGCAAGAGATGCAAATTGAACTAAGTAAAATCAAATAGATCATAGCAATGCCGATTTATAGGCTTTCCAAAATCTTTTTGATGCTCTGTGCCTTTCTTTTGAAAAACTCGTCCAGCTGATTCTCTTTTGCGGCAACACTTGCTGCTTTTTCCATAAAATTTTGATGCATTACCTCCAAAATGGAAGCTGCTTGGCTTAAACCTGTAATCGGTGTTACTGCCCCTACTTTACAATTTTGATTATTCATAGCTCTCAAGATTTGTTAATAACAAAGATACGTTCAAAAGATGCTGGTGGACTACGTTGGTGGCAGGTATACGTCTATAAATCAGGTAATTTATCTAAAATTTAACGTATTGCACCGTTTTTGCTGTGATGGCTTACATTGGGTTAGGATAAAATTAACGTACCTTTAAAAGGCACGGTTTTCAATCCATTTTTTTACATGAAAAGAGTTTTTCTTGTTTTAATCCTTTCGTTTCAGATGGTTTTATATGCTCAAGATGGGAAGAACTGCAATTGCTGTTCGGATAATCATAGAGCCTTTGATTTTTGGGTAGGGGAGTGGAAGGTGGTTAATTGCCAAGATGGTTCCTATGCAGGCTCAAGTATGGTTCAAAAGGAAGAGGAAGGTTGTGTTGTAAGGGAAAATTGGATCAGTGCCAAAGCTGCATATACGGGTACCAGTCTTAACTTTTATAATCATGAAATCAATCAGTGGGAACAATTGTGGGTGGACAATGCGGGCGCTGTTCTAAAATTGAAAGGAAATAGGGAGGATGACCAAATGGTGCTGACTTCGGATGAATTTGAAAAAGATGGAAAAACATATAGGAACCGAATAACTTGGACCAAAAATGACGATGGAACCGTTAGGCAATTGTGGGAGGTTCTTGAAAATGATGGCATGGTTTCCATTGCATTTGATGGATTGTACCAAAAAGTACATAAAACAAAAAACCGGTGAGGAACACCGGTTTTTAAACTAACTAACTCAAAAAAATGCTAACTCAGATAACTTTTACAAAATTCAAGTTTAACCTCTAGATCAAGGTTAATTTAACTTTAGGAATTTGTTATAATTATACTTAATTATTGAGTTTATAACGTCTTCTTTTTTTGGTTATTGCATTTTTATCAAAAAATTATGATTAATCCTGAAGAGCAAAGACCCTTTTTAACAAATCTGTTGTTCTGGACGAAACTTTTGTCCTAATTTCCTTTTCCTCTACCGCTATCATAGTATAAACTCCTTCCAGCGCCTGGTTGGTGGTATAATCGGTTAAATCTGGATTTACATCGTTGGTCAAGGGCAAGCTGTTGTACTTGGTGATAATATTGCTCCAAATTTGGTCGGCCCCTACTTTTTGAAACGAGTTTTTGATGACCGGATTGAATTTGTTGTACAACTGAGTTTTGGTCGCCTGCTGCAAATACTGAGTGGCTGCGTTGTCGTTACCCAGCAGAATTTGTTTGGCATCATTGAATGTAATGCCCTTAACTGCTTGTACAAAAATAGGTGTGGCTTCGCCCACGGCGTCCTCTGCTGCACGATTGATGATTCTCAATCCTTCATCGGCCAAGCTTGACAGGCCAATATCACGTAATGTCCTATCTACTTTTTGAAGCTCTTCGGGCAGCAGGATTTTGACCAGTTCATTCCTATAGAACCCATTTTCACTGGTAAGTTTGTTCACCTGCTTTTCAATACCCATATTGAGGGCTTCTCGTAATCCTTGTGCTATTTGGTCGTTTCCGATACCTGCTGTTCCTTGTGGTAATTGATTTACAACTTGTTGCAATTCAGCACAGCCTACAAGTTGAAATATTAATACGCATAACAATAGTCTTTTCATGGTTAAATTTTTAAGATGTTATGAAAATAGCCCGAATCAACCTAAAACCGATTTGTTTTGTCAATTTTTAGCTGAAATCACCTAAATCCAAACATTATTATCCCCTTTTTTTGATGAATTAAGCGGATAAAGTAATTGGCTTTTCGTTGACGAGGATTTCTAAAGGTTCGCCAGTATCAATATCAAAATCGGCACCCTCTTGGGTCACGGTCGCTTTTAAAATTCTATCCCTAAAATTGATTTTAAACGAATACTTCTCCCATTGTTCTGGGATTTTTGGAGCAAAGCAAAGCTTTTCGCCCTTTACCCTCATGCCGCCAAACCCCTCTACAATACTCATCCATGTGCCGGCCATCGAGGTAATGTGCAATCCTTCTTCAACCTCTTTGTTGTAATCGTCCAGGTCCAATCTAGACGTGCGCAAATAGAAGGTGTAGGCCTGCTCCATTCGGTCCAATTTAGCGGCTTGAACGGAGTGCACGCAAGGTGACAGCGAAGATTCATGAACGGTAAACGGTTCATAAAAATCAAAATGCTTTTCCAGCTCTTGCTCCGTAAAGTGGTCTTCGAAGAAATAGAACCCCTGCAAGGTGTCTGCCTGTTTGATGTAAGGTGAACGCAAAATTCTATCCCAGCTCCAATGCTGGTTGATGGGTCGTTCCTTTTTGTCCAAATCCGCCACGCGGACTAAATCTTTGTCCAAAAAACCATCTTGCTGTAGGTAAACCCCATGCTCTTCGGAGTAAGGGAAATACATATGGGCGGCCACTTTTTTCCAAAGCCCGGTTTCGTCATTGGTCAGCTTGGTCTTTTCAATGATTCTTTTATAATCGGCAGGGTGGTTTTGTAGCACAAATTCCAACTGTTCCAATGCGTACTCCAAACACCATTTGGCTATATAATTGGTATACCAGTTGTTGTTAACGTTGTTTTCGTACTCGTTCGGGCCGGTTACCCCCAACATTACATATTTTTTTCTGTTTTCGGACCAGTTGACGCGCTGTTGCCAAAAACGGGCAATTCCGATTAAAACTTCCAATCCCATTTCAGGTACGTAACTGTAATCTTCGGTATAGCGCGTATAATTGTAAATGGCATAGGCAATGGCACCATTTCTATGGATTTCCTCAAAAGTGATTTCCCACTCGTTATGACACTCTTCACCGTTCATGGTTACCATTGGATAGAGGGCAGCTCCGTTTTTAAAGCCTAGTTTGTCGGCATTCTCGATAGCCTTTTCTAAGTGATTGTAGCGGTATTTTAGAAGCTTTCGAGCTACTTCTTGATTCTTGGTCGCCATATAAAATTGGAGACAATAGGCCTCGGTGTCCCAATAGGTGCTACCTCCATATTTTTCACCTGTGAATCCTTTGGGTCCAATGTTCAATCGAGAATCTGTTCCTGTATAGGTCTGGTTCAATTGAAAAATATTGAAGCGTATGCCCTGTTGGGCCTTGATATCGCCATCAATAGCAATGTCACTCATTTCCCAAATCTGGGCCCAAGCCTTTTTCTGTTCTTCCAATAGACCATCAAACCCAAGTGATGATACTTGACCTAAAACGTTATTGGCAGCTTCTGTCAATTGATTTGGCTCATGATTGCGGTCTATCGTATACCCGCCAAACTTGATCAAACGTACTGTTTTTCCCTTTTTTACTTTCTGGGCAAACTCGAAGCCAATAGATAGTTCTTCTTTATCTTCAGAATCCGGAGAAGTTTTGAAAGTATCATTGTAGACCAATTGAGCTTGCATAAACGTGCATACCTTAAAATTGGTCTTCATGGTATGTGATTCAATAAATGCCCGGTTTTTAGCGACTGATATATCCGTGGTGTTCCAAAACTTGTCGTCCCAATTGCTGTCCTCATTGGTTATTCCAGCATCGATATAGGGTTTAAAAACAATCGAAGCATTAGAATTAACGGGGGTAATCTCAAATTTGATGGCCCCGAGTTCATCGTGTGATAGGCTAAGAAATCGTGTGGCAACCACTTCAAGTTCAATATTATTGGGTGTGGTGGCCGTAAAGCTTCTTTGATACCAACCCTCTTTCATATTGAGCTCGCGCCTAAAACTTTTGATGTTGGAACAGGTGGCCAAATCCAAAGGAGTACCATTTATGTCAACATCGATACCAATCCAATTGGGAGCGTTCAATACTTTGGCAAAGTATTCAGGATAACCATTTTTCCACCATCCCACACGGGTCTTGTCCGGGTAATACACACCTGCGATGTAGCTTCCTTGAAAGGTTGGCCCTGAATAGGATTCTTCAAAATTGGCACGCTGTCCCATAGCTCCGTTGCCTATACTGAACAAGCTTTCGGAGGACTTTACCCGTTCCTTGCCAAACCCTTCTTCGATAAGGCTCCATGGATGTGGTTGTATGTAATCTTGATTCATTTAATAAATGATTGACATTGTGATTGTTTACTTTAAATCGTTGATTAGAAGATACGTAATCTTTGATTAAGAAAAAATAACGGTCTTATTGTTGTAGACCATGGTTTTTCGTGCTACGTGAAGTTGAACGGCGCGTGAAAGCACTATACGTTCCAAATCCCTGCCCTTGGCAATGAAATCCTTGACCGCATGGGTGTGTGAAACCGTGGTGACATCTTGTTCGATGATAGGTCCGGCATCCAAATCCTCTGTAACATAATGGCTGGTGGCACCAATGATCTTTACGCCTCTTTCAAAAGCTGCGTGATAAGGTTTCGCTCCTGCAAACGCAGGTAAAAAAGAATGGTGGATATTGATGATTTTTTGCGGAAATACATCAATCACCTTTGGTGATACGATCTGCATATACCTTGCCAAAACAATAAAATCGACTTCGTACTGCTCCAAAAGTTCCAGTTGCTTGTCCTCTGATTCCGCCTTGGTTGCTTTTGTCACGGGAATATGAAAGTAAGGGATGTCAAATTGTTTTGCTACATATCCCAAGTCCTGGTGGTTGCTCAAAATAAAAGGAATGTCCACCGATAGTTCACCAGAATTGTATCGGCTCAACAGATCATATAAACAATGATTGTATTTGGAGACGAAAATGGCCATTTTCGGTTTGTAGACATCCGTATAAGCGTCCCATTCCATATGAAACTTTGCCGCCAATTCTTTTCCAAAGTGTTCCTTGAATTCTAATAGATTCAATTCTTGCCCAAACTCACTCTTTAAGCGCATAAAAAATACGCCTGCCTGTTTGTCCACATGCTGGTCCAAATACACCACATTTCCTTTTTGTTGATGGATAAAGGTCGTAACCGAGCGAATGATTCCCGATTGATCGGGGCAATTGATAAGAATGGTCAGTTTCATTGAATACATTTAGGTGGATAAAATTATGGTATTCAAAAAAGGAAGCCCAAAGATTTAATATTTTTTATACAATCTTAACCAAAATCATTTTTCAATTGCATTTTCTGTAAATTGCAGAGCAAAATAAGACCCTTTATTGCAGATGGAACAAATTAAACCCTACACCCCTAAACATAAAATTAGAATTGTAACCGCAGCTTCCCTGTTCGATGGACACGATGCGGCCATCAATATTATGAGAAGAATTATCCAAGCTACCGGGGTAGAGGTGATTCATTTAGGGCACGATAGGAGTGTGGCCGAAGTGGTTGATTGTGCCATCCAAGAGGATGCGAATGCCATTGCAATGACCTCGTATCAGGGTGGGCACAACGAATACTTCCGTTATATGTTCGATTTGTTGAAGGAAAGGGGGGCTGGTCACATTAAAATATTTGGCGGTGGTGGGGGTGTTATCCTTCCCGAAGAGATCAAGGAGCTGATGGATTATGGCATTGAACGAATTTATTCCCCAGATGATGGTAGGGAAATGGGACTTCAGGGTATGATCAATGATTTGGTGGAGCGCTGCGATACGGTTGTTCCGGATTTGAATCTTTCCAAAGGAAAAACCTTGGAGAGCGAGCTAGAAGAGAAGCATCCGAACACCTTGGCCCGTTTGATTTCTTTGGCAGAGAACCGTCACGAAGAGTTTGAAAAATATCAATCTGTAATTGAAGAAGCAGAAGAAAGTGTTCCCGTTTTGGGAATTACAGGAACGGGTGGTGCCGGTAAGTCCAGTTTGGTAGATGAGTTGGTACGCCGATTTTTGATGGATTTTCCGGATAAACACATCGGAATTGTATCCGTAGATCCTTCCAAACGAAAAACAGGAGGTGCCCTTTTGGGGGATAGGATTCGAATGAACGCCATCAACGGCGATAGGGTGTATATGCGCTCTTTGGCCACGCGCCAATCCAATTTGGCCTTGTCCAAATATGTTTCAGAGGCAGTACAGGTGCTGAAGGCTTCAAAATACGATTTGATAATCTTGGAAACCTCAGGAATCGGCCAATCGGATACCGAAATTTTGGAGCACAGTGATGTTTCCCTATACGTGATGACGCCCGAATTTGGTGCGGCAACGCAATTGGAGAAAATCGATATGTTGGACTTTGCCGATATCGTTGCCATCAACAAGTTTGATAAACGTGGGGCTTTGGATGCTCTTCGGGATGTAAAGAAACAGTACGCCCGTAACCACGGACTGTGGCATACCAACGAAGATGAACTTCCTATTTTTGGGACCATTGCTTCCCAGTTCAATGATCCCGGGATGAACAGTCTCTATAAAATGGTGATGGACACCTTGGTTGAGAAAGCAGGTTCAACCTTGAATTCAACCATCGAGATTACGCAAGAAATGGCAGAGAAAATCTATGTGATTCCTCCGGCCCGAACACGATACCTATCAGAAATAGCCGAAAACAACCGGAGTTATGATGCAAATGTGAAAGAAGAAGCAGAAATAGCCCAAAAGCTTTACGGTATCTTTTTAACGCTGGCATCCGCATTGGAAACGGACCAAGAACAGGCCGAGGAATTGTTTTTGGATAAATCGGGCTTAAACGATGAGGAAATCGAATCCCATATTAAAAATAAGGAATCAAGAGAATTGATAAATCTTCTCGTCAAGGAGTTTGACCGAGTGAAAATGCACTTGAATCCCCATCATTGGGAAGCTATTTTAAAATGGAAGGAGAAAGTAAATCGCTACAAAGCCGATATCTATTCTTTTAAAGTTCGGGACAAAGAAGTCAAAATAAAAACGCATACCGAATCACTGTCACATAGCCATATTCCAAAAGTATCCTTGCCCAAGTATAAAGCATGGGGCGATATTTTACAATGGATTTTACAGGAAAATGTACCTGGCGAATTCCCATACACGGCAGGTCTGTACCCGTTTAAAAGAGAAGGTGAGGACCCGACCCGAATGTTTGCAGGTGAAGGAGGACCGGAGCGAACGAACCGCCGATTCCATTATGTGAGTATGGATATGTCCGCCAAACGCTTGTCCACCGCTTTTGATTCGGTGACTTTGTACGGGAACGACCCGGACCACCGACCAGATATCTATGGGAAAATTGGTAACGCAGGGGTGTCCATCTGCTGTTTGGACGATGCCAAAAAATTGTACTCCGGATTCGACCTGAGCAGCCCAATGACTTCGGTAAGTATGACCATTAATGGTCCGGCCCCTATGCTCTTGGCCTTTTTTATGAATGCCGCAATTGATCAAAACTGCGAAAAGTATATCAAAGAAAATGGTTTGGAAAAAGAGGTCGCGGACAAAATCAAAACCATTTTTAAGGAGAAAGGGATGGCGCAGCCCACGTATTATGGTGAACTTCCCAAAGGGAACAATGGCCTTGGCTTGATGCTCTTGGGCGTAACGGGAGACCAAGTGCTTTCCGATAGTGCCTACCAAGATATAAAGGTCAAAACACTGAACCAGGTTCGCGGAACGGTACAGGCCGATATTTTAAAGGAGGACCAAGCCCAGAACACCTGTATTTTTTCTACCGAGTTTGCCTTGCGTTTGATGGGTGATGTACAGGAGTATTTTATTGGGCAACAGGTGCGTAATTTCTACTCGGTTTCCATATCGGGTTATCATATTGCCGAAGCGGGGGCCAATCCCATAACGCAGTTAGCGTTTACCTTATCTAACGGATTCACCTATGTTGAATATTATTTGAGCCGTGGCATGGACATCAATAAGTTCGGTCCCAACCTTTCGTTTTTCTTTTCCAACGGAGTGGACCCAGAATATGCGGTCATTGGTCGCGTAGCGCGACGCATTTGGTCCAAAGCCTTGAAGAAAAAATATGGGGCCAATCCAAGAGCGCAAATGCTTAAATATCACATTCAAACCTCGGGACGAAGCTTGCATGCTCAGGAAATTGATTTTAACGATATCCGTACCACGCTTCAGGCCTTGTATGCGATTTATGACAATTGTAACTCCTTGCATACAAATGCTTATGATGAGGCGATTACCACGCCGACCGAGGAATCCGTCCGTAGGGCAATGGCCATACAATTGATCATCAACAAAGAATTGGGCCTTGCTAAAAATGAAAATCCAATACAGGGTTCCTTTATCATCGAAGAATTGACAGATTTGGTAGAGGAAGCTGTTTTGTTGGAGTTTGACAGGATTACGGAACGAGGCGGTGTGCTTGGAGCAATGGAAACCATGTACCAACGTTCCAAGATTCAGGAAGAAAGCCTTCATTATGAGACTTTGAAACATTCTGGGGAATATCCGATCATTGGAGTGAATACATTTTTGAGTTCCAAAGGTTCACCAACGATTTTGCCTGCGGAAGTCATCCGTGCCACAGAATCTGAAAAGGAAAATCAAATAAAAACCTTGGAAAGTCTTCACAAGAGGGGAGCGGATGAAGCTGAGGCACAGTTAAGTGAATTACAAGAAGTGGCCATCAACAATGAAAACATTTTTGAAAAACTGATGGAAGCCGCAAAATATTGCTCCTTGGGACAGATTACAGAAGCATTGTTCCAAGTGGGAGGGCAGTACCGAAGAAATATGTAGGGAAACTTAGTCGTTTTTGTTGATCAAAGACTTTCTCCATTTTTTAAAGGAAACACGGAAAATACGAATCTCTTTTCTAAGAAGGTTCAAGTATTCCTTTTCCTTAACCCCGTCACGTTCCAGACCGTTGCAATATGCAAGAATATTTCGGGTCATAATATTAACGTAAGAAAGGCTTCTCATACGCACAGAAGGACAATTGCTCAATGCGGCCTGTTCCAATTCTTTTGTAATCAAGTCGGCGTCTGCCAAAAGGGATTGGGAGATATCGTCTCTGAACGAATCGATTTTGCGAAGGGACAAAATCTCTCTGTTTTGGGCAAAATAAGCCGCAACCGCCTCGCTCATATCGCGAAGAGCCAAAGATCTACGGTATACACCAAGGGTATTAAGAGAATTTCTCTCCATGTTTTTCTAGCAATTTTGAACTATAAAATTACGCACGAATCAAATTTTCTTACTTTTGTAATTAAAGCTATGATTTGATTTTACTTTCGAAAACAAAAAAATAAAGGTATATTTCTTTATATATGAAGATAGATGACTTGAATTGGCAAATTTTGAATCATTTGCAGCAAAATGCACGGGAATCTTTTGCCAATATTGGGAGAAAGATTGGACTGACCCCACCCGCGGTGGCGGAACGCGTCAAGAAAATGGAGGACCTTGGCATAATTGAAAGTTACCGTGCCAACATTTCCTATGTAGAGGCGGGATACCAGCTGAAGGCGATAATCATGTTGCGTGCCTTTATGGGTAAGTTGAAGCCTTTTCTGGACAAGGTGAAAACATTTCAGGAGGTAGAAAATTGCTACCGTATCACCGGGAATGAGAACATTATTATGGAGGTGGTGCTCCGGGATCAATCCCATCTGGAAAAATTTATTGATGAGCTCATTGTATACGGGGAATGTAGAACACACATTGTATTGTCCAACGTAATTGCCAATTCTCCCATTAAAAAAAGTAAAGTCGGTAAATAGTTTCTTGTTAAATTGATGATTTAGAAACAGACTTTGGCTAGATTTTTGTTAAAATAGAGTTATGAAAAAAACATATTTGCTATCACTTTTGACCATTATTTGTACACTGTCCGTCTTCTCGCAGCAAATGGTCTTAAAAAAAGGTGAGATTGTTGAAAATCTCTCAATCAACGATTCTACAAACACCACATACTCCATCTATATACCCAAAGCTTTTTCTATGGACAAGAAATGGCCTTTAATGATGGTGTTGGATGCTGAAGGGAATGATTCCAAGGCACTTTCCATGTTTGTGGTTGCTGCAGAAGATGAGGGGTATGTTCTGGCTGCTCCAAAATTGATGGACAGTGTTTCTCTGACAAAGAATATGGTGGTGGTAAGCCAATCTATTCAGAAGATTACAAGTATGTTGCCCATACACGGGGATAGAATTTATGCAGCTGGTAGTGAGTCCGGAGGACAGTTTGCCAGTTTGGTCCCGGTTTTGATCACAGGTGTTAATGGGGCAATGTCCATTGGAGCCTCTTTGGCCAATCGTGAACTGATAAATACCAAAAACCCTTTTCATTTTGTAGGGATTGTGAATAAAGAGAATTTTAATTACCCATTTATGTTGACCGATGCCAAGTTGTTGGACAGGTATAAGTTCCGCAATCAAGTGTTGCTGTATGACGGCAGCGGGGAATGGCCTGGAGTTTCTTACTTGGAAAAAGGTATGCAACTATTCACTTTGGATGCCATGGGAAGGAAATGGATTCCAAATGACCCTGCTTATGTTGAAAAGGCCTATCAAGAAGATTTAGATAAATTGGAGCAGTTGAAAAGCATTGGGGATTTATTGTGGGCAGAGCAATACATGACCGAAATGGTGTCCATGTACGGAGCTTTAAAAAATATGGACTCCCTAAGGTCGTTGCAGAAGGATATTAGGAAAGATAGGGGCTTTAAAGCGATGAAAAGAGCAGAAAACGCCGCCTTTTTAAAAGAATCCTTGCTCAAGGAGGATTACCAATATTATATGGAGGAAGATGTGTACACCCATAATTTCAACAATCTGGGTTGGTGGAACCATCAAATGGGGGAGATAAGCAAATTTATTTCAGGTTCCAAACCCTATGAAAAACAGATGGGCCATAGGTTAAAAGGCTTTGTAAATGTGCTGGCCGAAGATAACATTCGGATAATAGCTTCCGAAGAGGTGGTGGATGAAGATGCATTGGCATTTTTGTACATGCTAAAAACCATTCTGGAGCCCGAGAATCATGAATATTACCTTAAGACCATTTCGCTCAGTGCAAAGAATGATGATTTTGGAACATCGCTCTTCTATTTGGAAGAACTTTTGAAAAAAGGGTTTAAGGATAAGGAAAAGCTCTACAGTCTGGAACATACAGCCTTGTTCCGCATTACCCCGGAGTTCAACGAAATGGTGTCCAAGTACCTGGACGATGCACGTTACGACATCAAAATCGATGAAAACAGACCGTAGACAAAGACTTTAGTTCTTCCAAGTTTAAGCTGTATTTTTGTAAAAATGGCTTCGGGATGAAATATGCACTTTTAGTATCGGTAGTTTTTTTGATGGCTTGCGGTCAAGGTAAAAAATACCATGATGAAGAGAAATCCGTTGCCCCAACATCGGATTTGGTCGCGGATATTCTCGACTATCAAAAAGAACAGAACGAGAGTTTTAAAGACCCGGGTTCATCTCCCTTGCCCGATAAATACCGTAAGGATTTCGAGGGACTCGATTTTTTTGAGCCCGATACCACTTATATAGTAAAGGCACATTTTGTACGTACTCCCGATGCAGAACCTTTTTTAATGCCCAGTACTACGGATAGACAAACACAAGAAGTGGTCTACGGAATCGCACATTTTAAATTGAACGGAACCGAACATCAATTGGAAGTGTATCAAAGTTTGGATTTGATGGATGATGAGGAATATGAAGATTATTTGTTTTTGCCTTTTTTAGATAACACCAATGGGGAAGAGACGTATGGAGGAGGAAGGTATATTGATTTGACGATTCCCGAAGGCGATACGTTGGTGATTGACTTTAACAGGGCATACAATCCTTACTGTGTGTATAACAAAAAGTACTCCTGCCCTCTAGTGCCAAGGCAAAATTATTTGAGAACTAAGGTGAGAGCAGGAGTGAAAAATTTTAACAAGGACTAAAAAAGCCTTAATCCTATTGGAGTAAGGCTTTTTTCGTGTCATATCAATTATATTGTTAGAAGGAGTAAATCGCAGCGAACAATACAGAAGCTAGGCTGGAAGTTGGAGCTAAATCGTTGTCGATAAAGGCATCTTCTGCTGAGCTATCCAATCTGATTTCTGGTTTAAGAATCAAATTTCCTATTGTGGCACTTCCTGTCAAGGTCAAGGCCAAAACGCTTCCATCCCCATCTGCATCAGAACCAATGCTTGCAGCGTCGCCGAAGAAGTCACCGGTCATAAAGTATTCACCTCTTAGTCCAAGGCTAAAAGTTTCGGAAACAGCATATTGTGGATATAGTGCGGCACCGGTAAAGGAACCACCATCATCCTCTGCACTGAAGTGGGCAGCATTGATTCCCAAAAAGAATTCATCGGAAAGATCAAAACCACCGGTATAATCAACTTCGAAACCACCTTGGCTGTACAAGAAGTTCAAGAACTGCCCAGAGTAACCTAATTGGGCACCAACAGCGTAATCGCCAGTTGGGTTAAACTCGGTCAAATCGGTTGGGTTCATCACAGCAACCATAGCGGACCATTCATTGCCCAAATCAAAATCAGCCTTTAAACCTGTATGGCTAAAAGGTCCATAAGAGAATAGGTAAGATGTACTATAGTTAAAGTTAGCTGCCGGAGAAATTACTTCATACCCCAGGAAGGTGTTGAAGTTACCAAAGGTAAGGGTCACGGCATCACTTACATTCCAATACACATATAACTGGTTAATAATGTCGCCTGTCGCAGAGTACATTGGAGATTCAAAAATAGCATCTGTACCTCGCGGGCCAAAAACCAAATCAGCCACAAAACCTACCTTTTCACCCTCATAGGCAGCGATAAGGTTGGCCATGCCCAAAGAGAATCCGGGTAATTGTGCAAAAGATGATCCCGGGGCAATCGCATCCTCGTCATTTGGAGCGGTGATATTCGCTCTATAATAAGCATCTACAGAACCGCTGAAACTAAACTTTGGAGTTGTTTCTTCTTCCTGCGCAGAGGCTGAAAATGTTACCATTGAAATAATGGCGATAGCCAAAATTTTTCCGAAATTTGTATTTATAATCGTTTTCATATCATAATCGTTTAGTTGTCCTTTGTTGAAGGACAGTTAGTTGTAATAATTGTGAGTTTGATTGAAAAGGTTATCAGACGGAGCGTTTGGCAGAACGCTCCGTTCCTTTTTTTACAATCTTGTTGTGAGTTTGTGAAAGACTTTCTTACTTACTTGTCTTGAGAAATATGTTCAGGGTATGCTTCTACACCATGTTCGTGTAGGTCAAGACCTTCAACTTCCTCTTTTTCAGAAACTCTAAGTCCAATAGTCTTCTTCAAGATGAAGAGTACTATGAAGGATGCTAGGGCTGCCCAAAGAATATAGGACAATGATCCATAGGTCTGAACCCAAAGTAGTTTTGCTCCACCACCGTACAACAATCCGCCATCCAATGCAAATAGGCCGATAAGTACCGTTCCAATGAATCCACATACTCCATGAACTGAGATGGCTCCCACTGGGTCGTCAATCTTAAGTTTTTTATCGATAAATTCAATGGAGACTACCACTATAGTACCACATATCAAACCAATCGCAAGGGCCCCCCATGCATTTACGGAACCACATCCAGCGGTAATACCGACCAATCCGGCCAAAGCACCGTTAAGTGTCATGGAAATATCGGCTTTACCATATCTGGCCCAAGTAAAAAACAGTGCTGCAATGGCGCCAATGGCTGCAGCGAGGTTGGTGTTGATGATAACACTGGTTGCTGCGATGGTATCGTCGCCGCCCCAAGCTAATTGGGAACCACCATTAAATCCGAACCATCCCAACCAAAGAATGAATACACCCAATGCTCCAAAGGCCATATTGTGGCCAGGGATCGCCTGTGCTTTTCCATCCACATATTTGCCAATTCTTGGTCCTACCAAAATAGCGGCTACCAATGCTGCGGCACCACCTACGGCATGTACAACGGAAGAGCCTGCAAAATCCACAAACCCTGCTGTGTTCAACCAAGCGTCGTCATCAAATGGCCAGTACCAGCTACCTGAAATGGGGTAGATGATCGTGGTAAGGACAGCAGAAAAAATCAAATAGGTCGAAAATTTGGTCCTACCTACAATCGCTCCGGACACAATAGTGGCCGCTGTGGCACAGAACACTGTTTGAAAGAACAGGTTGTACCAATCATCAGCACTAAAAAAGAAGTATCCTTGATCGGATGGACTGGATCTAAAGAATCCTCCACCTACCAAATCGCTACCATACATAATGGCATAACCTACTGCCCAGAACATGACCGAACCAACGGCCAGGTCCATTACGTTTTTCATAATAATGTTACCAGTGTTCTTGCTGCGGGTAAAACCTATTTCCAACAAGGTAAAACCTGCCTGCATAAAAAACACTAAAATAGCCGCTAGGGTAATCCAAAGGGCCCCCATGTCGCCAGTGATGGCTTCTACGGCTTTGTCTATCGCTTCTTGTTCTTGTACAATCATAATCTAAGTTTTTAAGTTTGGCTATTAATGTTAGTTGATTCCTGCGCTTCCGCTTTCCTTGGTCCTAATTCTGTAAGCCTCTATAACATCGGAGACGAAAATTTTTCCATCACCTACGTTACCGGTGCTCGCAGTGTCCAGTAATACGTTCACGGTTTTTTCCAGGAAGTCATCGCTAACCACGATAACCAAATACCTTCGTTGAATATCGCTAGTACTGTACGATATGCCACGATAGACATGTCCTTGCTTTTCATTTCCAACTCCTGTTACATCCCAGTAACTAAAGAAGTTGACCTCAATTTGATGGAGGGCTTTTTTTACCTCATCAAATTTGGATTTTCTAATAATTGCCTCGACTTTTTTCATAATTAAGTAGTTAATTGATGTCTCAAATATATAGGATAAAAGTCAAGACCATAAAAAAGTAAGGGGTGTACCGGATATTTTTATGGGTATAAAAAAAATACCCCTGAAATTTTAGGGGTATTTAATTTTACATTAACATTTGTTGGTTATTTATTGATTTTAAATTAACATTTAATGTGTATTAGTTCATTTTTCACAAGATTGATGGCTTAGAAAGTGAGAAATGTTCGTTTTTTAACAAATTTTAACTTAAAAAATGCAATTTATAACTACTAAATGTGTTTGGCTATCCATAATCCCAAAACAACGGCCAAGACACCAATGCCTATACTGGAAACCATATAAATTGCCAAATGAAGAAGGTCGCCACTTTTTAATAGTGAATGTTTTTCGAAGGCAAAGGCGGAGAATGTAGTGAAGCCACCACAGAACCCGGTGGCAAGAAATAGGGTGTTGTTGTAGTTCAGTATATTGCCTTTGGCCGACAACCCTAGAAAAAGACCTATTAACAAACACCCAATAATATTTGCCAAGAATGTCCCTAAAAAAAAATTATGGAAAAGAGGGTTGAGCGGTTTAGAGATCAGGTAGCGTAAAACACTTCCTAATCCCCCACCTAAAAAGACAAGTAAAGCTTGTTTCATACCTTAAAGGTACAAACTAAACCGCTTCTTTATACTCGGTTTCAACAGTCTCACGAGGTAAAATTTTGGTGGTTGAGATTTCTGAAATCCGTTGAATCGGTTTTGAGAATCTTTCTTTGGCCCCGTTTACGCTGAAAATCAATAGAATGGCATTAATTGCAAGTAAAACAAAAAGGATACTTAAAAATACAGTCATTTAGGTTAATGCTAAATTAATGTTAATACAAAAGTACGGCTTTTCTTATAAGAACGAAATCTAAGGGCTACTATTGTTGTGAAACTGATTATTTTTGTGGCAACTGTAATTAAACAGTTAATTTTTAAGGAAGTATTTAATAAGGAACAGAATGAGAATGAAAGTTATAAAGGAAGCGAGTATCCAAATAACTCCTTTATAATTCTTTTTGTGCAGTTTTTTGTCCTTTCGGTAGGATGAAGCGATAATCGCGACAAAGACAATAAAGAATAAAGCTGCAAAAATTACCTGTCCTGTGGTGAACATATTTTATATTTTTATGCAAAGCTAAATCAAAATAAAGTAATGGAAGGTAAAATTAAAGCTGTGGAACTCTTCCACAATTCATTTGGTCTGGGAGTCTTGCAAAAACCCAAAGCGGACTTGGGTGCAGAAAAGAACAAACTCAGGTTTAATTTGATGGACGAGGAAAACCGCGAATATTTGGAAGCTGCCAACAACAATGATTTGGTGGAAGTTGCGGACGCCCTTGGGGATATGCTCTATATTTTATGTGGAACCATATTGGAGCATGGCATGCAATATAAGATTGAAGAAGTTTTCGAGGAGATTCAGCGGAGCAATATGAGTAAACTCGGTGCAGATGGAAAACCTATTTACCGTGAAGACGGGAAGGTGTTAAAGGGGCCGAACTATTTTAAACCTGATATTCAAACCATAATTGATAAATAAAAAAGGCGCCACTGGCGCCTTTTTGTTTGTTCTAGATGACTTCGTGTCGCCATCCAAATTTGTCTTCTGCTCGATTATATTGAATGTCTGTCATTCTTTTTTTCAACAAAGAGGCATAGCTTTCGTCCAAATCTGGCAGATCATAATCCTTTCCGTGATATCCAAAACCAGAAATTGGAGAAACTACCGCTGCGGTACCTGCACCGAACATTTCTTTCAATGAGCCGTTTTCCGCAGCTTCGACCAATTCATGGACGGATATTTTGCGAACTTCGATCTTAATGCCTTCATCTTTGGCAATGTCCAAAATGCTCTTTCTGGTAATTCCGTCCAAGATGCGATCACTGGTAGGGGCGGTCATTAATGTATCGTTGATTCGAACAAAAACATTCATTGCTCCTGCCTCCTCAATAAATTCGTGTGTATTATCGTCTGTCCAGATTACTTGTTGATACCCCTTATCCGCTGCCAACTTTGTTGGATAAAACTGTCCGGCATAGTTACCACCTGCTTTGGCGTAACCTACGCCACCGTTTGCGGCTCGTGAATAGGTTTCTTCGATCAAAACCTTCACCTTGCCAGAAAAATAGGACCCAGATGGCGCGCATGCGATTATGAATTTATACTCGTTTGCAGGAGAGGCATGAAATCCGTTTCCTGAAGCAAAAACGAATGGTCTAATGTACAGGGAGCTTCCAGGGTTTTGTGGAATCCAATCGCTTTCCACTTGGATAAGCGCGTTGAGCCCTTCCATGAAATAAGCTTCGGGTATTTGTGGAATGGCAAGTCTCTCAGCGGACCTGTTCAATCGTCTGCAGTTTTCTTCAGGTCTAAAAAGCCACACTTTGCCGTTCTCGTCCTTGTAGGCTTTCATTCCTTCAAAAATAGATTGTCCGTAGTGGAAAATCTTTGCCGAAGGGTCCAGGGTAATCGGCTGGTAAGGAACCACCTTGGGAGCGGACCACTCACCATTCTTATAATCACAGACCAACATGTGGTCGGAATAAACACTTCCAAAGGAAAGATTATCAAAATCCACATCATGGATTTTTGAGCTTTTTGCCCTCTCTATGGCTATTTTATTCGCTAATGTTTCCATATCACTTACATTTACAGGGATAAAATTAGCTATTTATTGTTAGTTTTGGACGTTTATCAAATCTAAATATTAGACTTGACCCACAAATACTTAAATGTTATCGAAAATGAGAATTTTTAACACTTTTGCTTCAATTATTTTACTCGGTATAATGCTGGTTTCATGTAAGCAAGAAACCTTTAAAGGCGATTATTTTGGAGAGGAATTCAAAGTATCCGGAGAGGCTTCCAAAACATCCGCTCCATTTGATGAAATCTCGGGCAAGGATTCGTTGCGGACCCAAATAGTCGGCGAGATCAAGGAAGTTTGCCAAGCCAAAGGTTGTTGGATGAAGGTGAAATTGGAATCCAATGATGAGGTTTTCGTTCGCTTTAAGGATTATGGGTTCTTTGTGCCAAAGGACGCTGCTGGAAAAAAAGTGGTAATGAACGGTGCGGCCTTTTTTGAAGAAATGTCCGTTGAGGACCAACGACACTACGCAGAGGACGAAGGCGCATCCGAAGACGAATTGTCCCAAATTACCGCCCCCAAGAAAACATTGAGGTTTGAAGCGGACGGAGTACTGATCGCCAACCAACCTTGAAGCGAAAAATAATCGTTACCGGTGATGGTTCAAAGACCATCCAAATTGAAGACTGGGACGAACAGTACCACTCCAAACACGGTGCAGTTCAAGAGGCCTACCATGTTTTTATTGAGCATGGTCTGCGGTTGTTTAAAAATAGAAAGATCCATCTACTGGAAATAGGTTTTGGAACGGGACTCAATACGCTTATTACGCTTCATGAAGCAGTGAGCCAAAAACTACAAATAGACTATGTCGGTGTTGAGGCATTTCCTGTTTCCATGGAAGAAGTGAATCAGCTCGACTATTGTGAGCAGTTGGGTCTTGAAGGTTTGCAGCAAACATTTCAAAAAATGCATAGTTCGGCATGGGAGGAAGCCATTTCTATTACAACCGATTTCTCTCTTTTAAAACAAAAAAAGGATTTTAAGCAAATCGACCAGCAAGATTTGTTCAACCTTATTTATTTTGATGCATTTGGTGCCCGTGTGCAGCCAGAGCTTTGGACAGAAGAAATCTTCTCAAAAATGTACCAAGCACTTACGGTCGATGGCGTTTTGGTTACATATGCTGCCAAAGGCAGCGTTCGCAGGGCCATGCAGGCTGTGGGTTTTATCGTGGAGCGATTGCCCGGACCTCCAGGCAAAAGGGAAATGCTCAGGGCCATAAAACCTCTTAACAGCTAATGACCTGTTAAGTTTTGCCCTTTTGATATCATAAATAGATCTAAAGTTTAAACAAATATGTTAAACCTAAATTAACGTCTCATAAACAGTCGATTAAACCTATAACTTTGTGCAAAAGGATGATATATGAAGGTGTTGATAACAGGAGCTACTGGACTAGTGGGGCAAGCCATAGTAAAGGTGTTGCACCAAAAAGGCATTCCAGTAAATTATTTGACTACAAGCAAGGGTAAGATAGATTCTTCGGAAGATTTCCAAGGGTTTTATTGGAATCCCAACAAAGGGGAAATCGATTTGGAATGTTTTCGTGATGTACAGGCCATCATTAACTTGGCGGGTACAAGTATAGCCAAACGTTGGACTCCCCAACATAAAAAGAAAGTACTTACCAGTAGAATCAATAGTCTTCAGACCTTAAGGGAGGGTTTGGAAAGGTCTGGCAACAGAGAAGTGGAATGCTTGGTTTCCGCGTCGGCGATTGGTATTTATCCAAATTCCGTGTGTGAGTATTACAGTGAGGATACTACAAAAATAGATGATGGATTCTTGGCCGATGTTGTAACGAAATGGGAAGCTGAGGCAAGCACTTTTAAGAAGTTTGGAATGGATGTGGCCAAAATAAGGATAGGTCTTGTTCTTTCTTCTGATGGGGGTGCTTTGCCAAAAATGGCCATTCCGGTCAAAAATTTTATGGGCGCGCCCATTGGAACTGGAGACCAATGGCAATCTTGGGTGCATATCGAAGATTTGGCCCAAATGTTTGTCTTTGCGGTAGAGAATAATCTTACTGGGACATATAACGCTGTAGCTCCAAATCCGGTAACCAATACAAAACTTACCAAAGAATTGGCAAAGGTTTTGGACCGTCCCCTTTGGTTACCCAATGTACCCGCTTTTATTTTAAAAGCATTATTGGGTGAAATGTCTGTGCTTTTGTTGGCAAGTCAGAGGGTAAGCGGCAAAAAAATCGAAGACGAAGGTTTTGTTTTTCAATATGCCAATATATGTCAGGCATTAAAAAACTTATATGTTTCGCAAGAGGAAGGGGTTCCTGCATCCATTGAGGCTTAGTCTGGTTTGTTCAACATGTTGTGAATACGTAAAGACCGCTTAGGCGGCTTTTTTTATGTTTTGCGGTGACATTTTGACATTTTTATACAATTGGCAGTACTTTTGCCACTTCAAATCAGAATAAAACAATACAACATGAGCAATAAAGGTAAGGTTGAGGAAATGGAAGATGAGCCAAAAAAAGGGCAAACTGAAGAGAGTACTGAGCTGAACGAAGAACATATAGGGGCCGAGAACGCAGAACAAAACAAGGAGGAGCTTTCGGAAGAGGAGAAATTGCGCGAAGATTTGGCCAAAGAAAAAGAGAAATTCTTGAGGCTTTTCGCGGAATTTGAAAATTACAAGCGCAGGACTTCCAAAGAGCGTATGGATCTGTTCAAGACTGCGGGACAAGAAGTCATGGTTGCCATGCTTCCCGTTTTGGATGATTTTGACCGTGCCTTGAAGGAACTTTCCAAATCCGAGGACAAAGAAATGTTCAAAGGAGTGGAACTCATCAGTAATAAATTTAGGGAAACCCTTAAAAACAAAGGTCTGGAGCAAGTTGAAGCTGAACCAGGGGATACATTCGATGCCGAAGTGCACGATGCCATCACCCAAATCCCCGCGCCCGATAAGAAAATGAAAGGAAAAATCATAGATGTCGTGGAAAAAGGGTTTAAACTGGGTGACCGCATCATAAGACACCCTAAAGTTGTTGTTGGAAACTAAAGTTGTATGAAGGAAGATTATTACGAAATATTAGGAGTCTCCAAAGGAGCTTCAGCTGTAGAAATCAAGAAGGCCTATCGGAAAAAGGCCATCGAATATCATCCGGATAAAAATCCGGGAGATGTCAAGGCAGAGGAAATGTTCAAGAAATCTGCGGAGGCCTACGAGGTGTTGGGCAATCCTGACAAAAGGGCAAAGTATGACCAATTTGGCCATGCGGCTTTCGATGGCAGCGGCGGATTCGGCGGTGGAGGTATGAATATGGACGATATCTTCAGTCAGTTCGGTGATATTTTTGGGGGAGCCTTTGGTGGCGGATTTAGTGGATTTGGCGGATTTGGTGGCGGACAGCGCAGGGCCAAGGGCAGTAATCTGCGTATTCGCGTAAAGTTGACCTTGGAAGAGGTTGCCAATGGGGTGGAGAAAAAGGTAAAGGTGCGTCGCAAGCTGCAAGCCGATGGGGTAACCTATAAAACCTGTCCAACTTGCAACGGTACCGGACAGATTGCAAAAATTACCAATACCATCTTAGGTAGAATGCAAACAGCGACCACTTGTACCACTTGCGGTGGAGCCGGTCAATCTATCGATAAAAAACCTTCCGATGCTGATGCGCAAGGTCTCAAGGTGGTGGAAGAAACAGTATCGATCAAAATTCCAGCAGGGGTTGAGGATGGAATGCAGCTTAAAGTTACCGGAAAAGGTAACGATGCCCCCGGAAATGGTATTGCCGGAGATTTGCTTGTGGCCATCGAAACGGTAGAGCATGACACTTTAAAGCGCGAAGGGGATAACCTACATTACGACTTGTATATTAGTATACCCGAGGCGGTCCTTGGCAGTTCCAAAGAAATTGATGCCATAGGAGGAAAAGTCCGTATAAAATTGGAGCCAGGCCTGCAATCCGGTAAAATTTTAAGGCTTCGTGGCAAAGGTATCAATAGCCTAAACGGTTATGGTGCCGGAGACTTGTTGGTACATGTGAATGTATGGACGCCAAAGAGCATAAATAAAGAGCAAAAGGAGTTTTTTGAGCGTATGCAGGATGATGAAAACTTTGTCCCAAGACCTGAAAAATCGGACAAATCCTTTTTTGAGAAAGTGAAAGATATGTTCTCTTAAAAGAAAAAAAATCTTCTGTTTAAATAAAAAACGTATATTTGGAACTGATGTTGGGTAACCGATATCTAATTTTCTTTTTCATAGCAATTTTTTTCCCATCCTTGATTTTGTTGAGGGTGGGTTTTTGTTTTTATGGTAAAACAGGTATCTAGCAATTACATATCTTTGAAAAAATAGTTTACATGGATTATATCCTTGTTGCCAAAAATGTGACCAAAACATACGGTGACCACACTGCATTGAGCAACATTTCACTTCAAATTCCGAAGAATTGCATTTACGGACTTTTGGGCCCCAATGGTGCGGGCAAAACGTCTTTCATTAGGATAATCAATCAAATTGCGCATCAGGATTCCGGCGAAATTTTGTTGAACGGCGAACCCTTGGCTCCAAAACATATTGCATCTATCGGTTATTTGCCCGAGGAGAGGGGACTATACAAAAGCATGAAAGTAGGCGAACAGGCATTGTATTTGGCACAGCTGAAAGGATTGTCAAAAAATGAAGCCAAGGAGAAACTCAAATACTGGTTCGACCGTTTGAACATTGGTGATTGGTGGGACAAAAAAATACAGGAGCTTTCCAAGGGGATGGCTCAAAAAATCCAGTTCATTGTTACGGTACTCCACGAGCCCAAACTATTGATTTTTGATGAGCCCTTTAGCGGTTTCGATCCCATAAATGCCAACATCATCAAGGACGAGATTCTTCAGTTAAAGGAGAATGGAACGTCCATTATTTTTTCCACGCACCGGATGGAATCCGTGGAAGAGCTTTGTGAGTACATTGCCCTGATCCATAAATCAGAGAAAATTTTGGATGGAAAATTGTCAGACATCAAAAAAGCATATAAGAACAATATTTTCAATGTTGGTGTGCAGGTGCAAAAAGATGCTCGGGACTTTCTAAAATCTTTGGAGGACAAATTCAATATTCTTTCTTCGGAAATTGACCCTATTGAAAATCAATTGAATTTTAGAGTACAGCTGACATCATCACACACAGGTGATATTTTAACGGAACTATCCAAAGTCGCCAACATCAACAGATTTGAAGAGACCATACCATCCGCTAACGATATATTCATTCAAACCGTAAACAACAAGGACAATGGCAAGTAAACTTGGGTTGATCATAAAAAGAGAATATTTGGCCAAGGTGCGCAACCGTTCCTTTAT
This sequence comes from Flavobacteriaceae bacterium, assembly GCA_024743095.1. GTDB lineage: Bacteria > Bacteroidota > Bacteroidia > Flavobacteriales > Flavobacteriaceae > Flagellimonas. Next base: position 118,360 of record JANSXF010000001.1, on the reverse strand, counting down.
TGTAATGACCATTTTGAGTCCTCTTTTAATGGTAGGGATGATTGTACTGATCGCCTTTTTGGCCAAGGTAAATGATGATGAGACCAGAGTGGTCACCATTTTGAACCAAAGTGCCTTTTTTCGGAGTGATTTTTACCCTTCCAAGAATATCTCCTACGTCCATATGGATGATTTGAGCTTGGAGATGGCCAAAGATTCAACCAATTCGTTGGAGTATTATGGATTGCTCTACATTCCCGAAGGGAAAACAGTGGAAGAGGTGTCCCGTTCTGCCTATCTGTTTACCAAGGATAATCCAAGTACATCCGTTACCAGGGAGCTGGAAGATGTTTTTCAAAATCAGTTAAGGCAAGATAGACTCCAAAAATTGGGGGTCACCTCCGAACAGTTTTCCACGGTGGAAAAACCGTTCGAAATCAATCTTTCCACATTTGATGGAGAAAAAAGCATGCGGGGGATTAACGAGATCAAAGCTTTTATCGGGGGTGGATTCGGCTATGCGATTATGATGTTCATTATTATTTATGGAGGTTTTGTGATGCGAAGCGTTATCGAGGAGAAAACAAGTAGAATTATCGAAGTTATAATTTCATCGGTAAAACCGTTCCAATTGATGCTCGGAAAGATCATTGGCAATTCCTTGGCAGGAATTACCCAGTTTTCCATCTGGATCATCTCGGCTTCAGCCTTACTGTTTATGGCCGTGCTGATTTTTGGCATCGATTTGACCGCACTTTCAAACGATGGTGCAGCGCCCGGGGCAGTAGGTATGTCTCAGTTGGGTGGAATGGACAGTGATATGGTAATGTACGCCAAGGAAATCTATGATATTCCGTGGGGGTTGCTCATCGTATCGTTCTTTATCTATTTTGTGCTGGGTTACCTTATTTATAGCTCTATTTATGCTGCAATCGGAGCTGCTGTTGATAACGAAACAGATACACAACAATTTATCTTTCCTATTATATTACCTTTAATGTTGGCTATTTATGTCGGGTTCTTTTCCGTTTTTAGCAACCCTCATGGCCCAATAGCTGTAGGTTTTTCGTTGTTTCCGTTAACGTCGCCCATTGTTATGTTGATGCGTTTGCCCGGCGGAATCGGTGAAGGTGGAGTGCCTTTGTGGCAGTTTTTGTTGTCCGTTTTTCTTTTGATCGTTACCTTTTTGGGTATCGTATCCTTAGCAGCAAAAATTTACAGGACAGGTATTCTGATGTATGGTAAAAAACCAACCTACAAGGAATTGATAAAATGGTTAAGATATTAGAATAATATGCAAGACGGTGCAGAAGAAATAAAGGAAATTATCACAGAAGATCTTTGGGGGTCCATAAAGGATTTCTTGAATCTGGGGTTCCATATTGGCCAAGGTGAAAAGTCCATAGATCTTACCATAGGGCTTTTGTTGATGTTGACCATTACCATTGTGGTAACAAAGTTCTTGTTAAAGTGGTTGCGCCAAATATTTACGCGCAAAATGGAGCAAGAGGACAAGCATAAGTTCACCAGCGTTTTTAAGTTCATTAATTATGTGATTTACCTTATCGCTGTTTTGGTCACGCTCAGTGCGGCCGGAGTGGACATCACTTTGGTGATTACGGCATCAGCGGCATTGTTTGTTGGTTTGGGCCTTGCCTTGCAGGAATTGTTCAAGGACATCCTTGGGGGCATTTTTATTATAGTGGATAAATCGCTGCAGGTCGGCGATGTGGTAGAAGTCGATGGCAAAGTGGGCAAGGTGTTCGAAATCAAGCTCCGTACCACACGCGCCATAACCCGGGATGATAAGGTGCTGATCCTTCCAAACCATAAATTTATAAGCGACATTGTTTACAACTATACCCAAAACCATAGGACCACCCGTGAAAAAGTGAGTGTGGGCGTGGCCTATGGCAGCGATGTAGACTTGGTCACCAAAATTTTGGAAGAAGTGGCCAACACACAAAAACAAGTGCTCAAAAATCCTAAGCCATTTGTGTTGTTCGAGGATTTTGGAGACTCTGCCCTAATGTTCTCCATTTACTTTTTTACCAATGATACCTTCCGCGACCCTCGGATAAAAAGTGAAATGCGCTATAAAATCAATTCCAAATTCAAGGAAAACAATGTTAGTATACCATTCCCACAACGCGATATACATATTATTCAGCCAAAACAATAGACAGATATAAAAAACTCAATTTACCATATTGCAATTTGGAAGTGGTTCGCTTTCGTTGTAATACTTTGTAGCCAGGGATTATTGGCGCAAAGCACGGATATTTTTAGGCTGGAATATTTAAACATCCCGGAAAACGAAAGCGGGGTGAAAACCCAGCGGTACAAAGCTCTTTTTAATTTGCCCATAAAGCTCAACGAAAAGAAGGAGTATTTGGCCGTAGGCGGTGAATATAACCGTTTTGATATGGGGTATACGGCAGATCTGCCTTTTGATAAAAAGGAGATGATTCGGTTTCATATCATAGATTTCAATTTGGGGCTGATAAAGAAATGGAACGAAGATTGGAACTTGGTGACAATTTTGACCCCTCGGATTGCATCCAATTTATTGGATGGGGTAATCAAAGAAGATTTTTTCATGAATGCCTCGGCAGCCTTTTGGAAGGAAAAACCCAAGGCGGATAAGCCTTTCAGGATAGTCTTGGGGTTGACCTACAATAGTACGGCTGGAGTACCAGTTCCATTGCCACTTATACATTATTACAGAAGGTTCCATCCAGATTGGTCATTTGTGCTCGGGGTACCAAAATCCAACTTAAAGTACCATCTGGATAAAAAACATAGTTTTGAGTTGGCATCGTTCTTGGATGGTTATTTTATGAATCTGCAAAACGATATTATTTTGGACAATGGATTGGTGGCATCACGTATATCGTTCAATACCTTGGTCGGAAGTTTGGGGTATCAGTATAATGTTACGGAAAGTATTTCCTTTTTTGCAATAGCAGGGACTACCCTGATACAAGAAGGAAAATTACGAAACAAAGAAAGAGGAGAAGTGTTTTTGTTCAATAAAGACCCAAATTTTTATATTAGGACAGGCTTCAAAATCGGAATATTTTAAAAAAAGCAGCATATGTCAAAAATTTTGGTAATAGAAGATGAATCGGCGATTAGAAGAGTATTGGTCAAAATACTGGCCGAGGAGAACGATAGCTACAATGTGGTCGAAGCAGAGGATGGCCTAGCGGGAATGGATATCATCAAAAAAGAGGATTTTGACCTTGTGCTCTGTGATATAAAAATGCCAAAGATGGATGGGGTCGAAGTTCTTGAAGCCGCAAAAAAAATAAAACCCGAGATCCCTTTTATTATGATTTCTGGCCATGGCGATCTCGATACGGCCGTAAATACCATGAGATTGGGAGCGTATGACTATATTTCCAAACCGCCGGATTTGAACCGATTGCTAACAACGGTAAGAAATGCATTGGATAGGAAAGAATTGGCCGTTGAGAACAAAGTACTCAAGAAAAGGATTTCCAAAAATTATGAAATGATCGGGGAGAGCAAGGAAATTGCCGCCATTCAGGAAATGATTGAAAAAGTGGCGCCTACCGATGCACGGGTTCTGATAACGGGGTCCAATGGGACAGGTAAGGAACTGGTTGCGCATTGGGTCCATCAAAAAAGCCCACGTTCCTCATCTCCTTTTGTAGAGGTTAACTGTGCCGCGATTCCTTCGGAATTGATCGAGAGTGAATTGTTCGGTCATGTAAAGGGAGCATTTACTTCTGCTGTAAAAGATAGGGCCGGTAAGTTCGAGGCGGCCAACAAGGGAACCATATTTTTGGACGAGATAGGGGACATGAGCCTATCGGCCCAGGCCAAAGTGCTAAGGGCATTGCAGGAGAACAAGATTTCGCGTGTTGGTTCCGATAAAGATATTAAAGTAGATGTTCGTGTACTGGCCGCGACCAATAAAGATCTAAAAAAGGAAATAGAGGATGGAAAGTTCCGCGAAGACCTTTACCATCGTTTAGCGGTAATTTTGATAAAGGTCCCGGCCTTGAACGATAGACGTGATGACATTCCTTTGCTCATAGAACATTTTTCCAATAAAATCGCCGCAGAACAGGGTGCCGGACAAAAGAGTTTTTCCAAAAAAGCAGTGGAATTACTCAAAAGTTATGATTGGACCGGTAATGTTCGTGAACTTCGCAATGTAGTGGAGCGATTGATCATATTGGGCGGTAAAGAAGTGTCCGAAGAGGACGTAAAGCTGTTTGCCAGTAAATGATCAATTGCAATTTCCAAGACTTTCCAAGGCTTCCTTTGCCAAGATTTTTACCCTTTGGTGATATTCCTTTTTATGTTGTGACAAATTGGTATTCAACAATGTCAAGCGTGCTTCTTCATAAATATTGGTAACAAATCGGCGGGCATCTTCGCAGTCCACATCGGAGACCACTTTGTCCAAAGAAGATTCAAAGCTCAATAAGCACTGGTGGACTTGTTTTTTAATGGTAGCGCCTTGGGTCAACATCATACCGTTGTTAAAATCAAGCACATCAGTGGTGTTCATCACCAATACATTGCTTCCATAATCGCTAGATGTTTCCTCTTCAAACTCCCGAAGCACATTAATTCCTATAATTGTTCGTTCCAAGGCTTTATGGAGTAGGGGTTTTGCTTTGGTCAAAGCACCGGTTTTGGTGGCTGTTTTTAAATAGTCAAGTGTTGATTCCAGGCTTTCTATTGCACCTTCACAACCACAATCCATAAAATTGCCTTTAGTCTTTTCTATGCCGTTCAATGCTTTGTATGCATGGTATTTGGCCAAGTTCAAATCTTTGGCCATGACCGCCTCTTCAATTTTACTTTTGATATACTCTAAATTGGAACTTGCGTATTGACAAGCATTTGCTGGGGTGCTGAAGGAAGCCATGAGCCATAGGCCAAGTAGGCCAATGGCAAAGACCATAAGTAGGGTAATCTTTTTGCCTTTCATAACGCTTAGGATTTGGGACTTTGCGTATTGATTTCCATAAAGTTAAATTTTAAAGCCTCAATTGGACAAATAGATCGATTAAATCATCATATTAAGGTATAAGCGGTCAAAGTATCGATGAACTACATGTTTAGGGAATCGGTTGGTTGAATGAGTGATCAAAAAGAATTATATTCAATCCTATGAAAGATATCAACACAGAAGATTATCGGGTGACCGGTACAGTAAAGTTGTCCGAAATTGATACGCACGAAGATTTTAATGAATCGGATAAAAAGCTGAAGAAAGAGCTGAAAAGTATCAGAAAGGACCTTGGGGATTTTCAAGATACCATGTATGCCCACGGAAAATATGGCGTATTGGTCTGTTTGCAGGGCATCGATACTGCAGGAAAGGATAGCTTAATTCGTGAAGTTTTCAAGGATTTTAATGTTAGGGGCGTAGTGGTGCACAGTTTTAAGGTACCATCTACCAAAGAAAAGAAGCATGATTATCTATGGCGCCATTATATAGCATTACCGGAAAGAGGTAAATTTTCCGTATTCAACCGCACTCATTACGAGAATGTTTTGGTCACCAAGGTACATCCAGAATATATTTTGGGCGAGAACATTCCAAAAATTGATTCGGTAGATGATATTGATCAGGAGTTTTGGGAAAAACGTTACAGTCAAATCAATGATTTTGAAAAACATATCTCCAATAATGGAACCATAATCTTCAAGTTTTTTCTACATCTATCCAAAGAAGAACAGCGACAACGTCTTTTACGAAGAATCAGATTAAAACAAAAGAATTGGAAATTCTCCCCAGGAGACCTCGAAGAGCGAAAACTTTGGAAGAAATATGAAGCCTGTTACGAAGAGGCCTTGAGCAAAACATCCAAGGAACATGCGCCATGGTTCGTAATCCCTGCGGACAATAAAAAAGCAGCTAGGGTAATCGTGGCATCCATAATGATGGAAGCGTTAAAAAAGTATAAAGATATAGAGGAACCCGAGCTGGACGATGAAATAAAGGCTAATTTAGAAACCTTTAAACAAGAACTGGAAAAAGAAACCACATGAGAACTGCTCTGATTTTGGCCTTTTTGTTGGTCAGCACCCCATTTTTTTCTCAGACAGAGGATGAAAAACAATTAAAAGCAATTTATGACGAGGCATTGACCAATGGCAAGGCCTATGATTGGCTCAATTATTTGTCCAACCAAATTGGTGGGCGTCTTTCCGGGTCCGTGCAGGCGCAGCAGGCCGTTGACTATACCAAGGCCCAATTGGATTCGTTGGGACTTGACAAGGTGTGGCTGCAACCCGTAATGGTACCCAAATGGGTAAGGGGAGTTCCTGAGTTCGCCTACATTGAAAACAAGCCAGGATTGACCACCAATGTGCCCATTTGTGCACTTGGAGGTTCTGTGGCTACACCTTCCGGGGGATTAAAAGCTAGTGTAATAGAGGTAAAGGGTATTGAAGACCTGGAAAAACTGGGTCGGGATAAGATAGAAGGAAAGATCGTATTCTACAACCGTCCAATGGACCCTACCTTGATCAATACGTTTTCTGCCTATTCCGGGTGTGTGGACCAACGTTATTCAGGTGCTGCTGAGGCCGGAAAATATGGTGCACTCGGTGTAATTGTTCGTTCTATGAACCTTCGTTTGGACGATTATCCGCATACAGGTTCCATGGGATATGGAGATACTCCGGTTGACAAACGAATACCTGCTGCAGCAATAAGTACCAATGGAGCCGAACTGTTGAGTGCGACGATTAAGTTGAATCCGAATGCCAAGTTCTACTTTAAGCAAAACTGCAAGCAATTGGAAGATGTGCAATCCTATAATGTTATCGGAGAGATCAAAGGAAGTACTTACCCAAATGAAATAATGGTGGTTGGGGGGCACTTGGATTCTTGGGATTTGGGGGATGGTTCCCATGACGATGGTGCAGGGTGCGTGCAGAGTATGGATGTTCTTAGACTATTAAAGGAAACAGGTTATGAACCAAAGCGAACCTTGCGTGTGGTGCTGTTTATGAACGAGGAAAATGGTATGCGGGGCGGTAATAAGTATGCCGAGGTAGCCCGAAATAAAGGGGAAGACCACATATTTGCCCTAGAAAGTGATTCGGGAGGGTTTACTCCGAGAGGTTTTTCCATAGATGCTTCGGAAGAAAACCTAAAGCAGATCCAAGGGTGGCGAGACCTGTTCGAGCCGTATTTAATTCATATGTTTTATGAAGGAGGTAGCGGTGCGGACATTGGCCCATTAAAGGATGAGGGAATGGTCTTGGCAGGGCTTAGACCTGATACCCAACGCTATTTTGACCATCACCATGCAGAAAATGATACTTTTGAACACGTGAACAAGCGAGAGCTGGAACTGGGTGCGGCAACCATGGCCAGTCTTGTGTACCTTATCGATAAATACGGTACGGTTCCAATCAAAAAAATCAAGGGATGAAGCACACAAATTAAGGTAAACCGTTCAAATATCAGATTTGGACAGTTTTCTTTTGGAATAGATTTACGCTTTATTGGCTTTTCTCATTCGTTTAGGTCCGTACCAGAGCCAAAAACCTGTAACGGTAAAAATAAACAAGGAAACACCCATTACCGTGGTATAGGCCAATTTAATATATCCATCGGTACCAAGATAATCGTCCACAATGGAACCGTCGTGAACGTTTTCCAAAAAATCGGACCTTCTTTTTCCAATGGATAGTACACTTCCATTTGATCCATCCAGCTGGACTTCATAAAAAGAGTCTACAAAAATGAACTTTGCGGAGCCCTTTTCTTTTCTGATATCAATACGGTCAACTTCAAAAGCTCTGTCTGTAAATTCATTTTGAATTGTATTGATGGCGATGGTATGAAGACTGTCAACGGGCAGCCACTTTTTTAAATCGGCAGTAGTGCCCACTTGTGTTTTTGGAAGAATATATCCGTTAGAGTTCTTTTTCCATCCCAAAATGAGTCCGGATATGGAAATAAAAAAGAAAAATATGAATAATAGTGCTCCTGTGGTTCGGTGTACTTTTCTAAATATGCGTAATACTTTGGCTTGCTTCTTCCTTTTGCCCATTCGTCCTGTTAAAAATCCTAAAGATCATTAAATTTATGGAAGGATAATGTGTGTTTCCACCCGATTTTAGGGAACAAGCCCGTATTTAACATAAATTTTTGAATGTAATGATCCTAAGCTAGAAGAACCTTAATCTGCAAATGGGGTGGCGAATACACCCACGGTCAATTCGGCCCATACATCAAGAAAGGGTAGTGCAAGTTACTTTTCCGTAATTTTTCAAAACTTCCACACTTTTCCTCCTTCAAGCAGTTTTTTTGCTGCAGACCAATTGGGAAGTACCTCGGCATCAATCGTAATGGTACGTATTTCCTTAGCAATCTTTCCGCTGTTTTTCATGGCTTCAAGGTGTGCACCGTTGCGGGCAAATTCCTTCAACTCCTCTTCTGTGTTCCAGAGTGTCATGGTATAATGTGTGGTCCAGACCCCTTTTTTTTGAATTCCTTGCAATGGGTCGATTTTAGTTGTTTTAGAATTTTCAATGCTGTTGCCGATAGTGCAAAGAATTTGAACGGTCCCCTTAATTCAATGGACGTAATGGTTGCTTTCATCAATAGATGTATTTGTGTTTATTAGAACAACGGGGTCGGCGCAACAGGGGTAAAGATACATTTTGTTGAAAAACAGAGCTAAACCATACTTGAAAAATTATGATTGACTCTAAATCATTATGATAATGCAAGTGGAATTGCCGTAGAGGTCTTACTTGCCGATACAGGAAGTAACTATCCCCTGTTTACGGGACTTTAGGTTGTATGGGGCGTAAATGAGGTGTAAAAATTTGTACGTCATTTTAAGTATTTTGCAAGATCATGTCGGCCATGTAAAACCCTCACAATCCTAATACGGTCGGGTAAAATTCGATAAAAAATGATGTGCGACATACATGGAAGACCAAATAATTCTAGTTTTATTTCATTCCTGTGCTTTCCAATATCCGGATTTTTAGACATTTTTTCAAAATGTATTTGAATTCCCTCCAAATATTCGGTAGCTTAAAAATGACCGAACTTATAAATTCCAAAATCATAAATTTCTTGAAGGTCATTTTTAACGTTTTATAATGTTAAAGGTGTAATTTACAATGATATTTAGCGAATATGGATATATTTAAATGACACTTACTAAGGTAAGTTTGAAATAGCCTTGCGATTTTTTTTGGCATTAACCCAGCTATCCAGTGATTGGAATACTTTTAAACTTAAATGTCAAGTTTTTTGCGCAAAAAACTTGACTTGTTGGCATTTATTCAAGTTTCGGAAGAAAGAATTGAATGGGTAGTTTGCGAATAAACAAAACGATACTGTACTGTAACCTTTTTACCTTGCGGGCAATTAAGAAGCCCGCAAGGTAAAAAGGTTACATAAACAATACAACTAAAGTTATCAGTACTCACCAAAATATGTCCAGTTTTTTAATAAATAAACTGGACATTTTAAATACCTTCGTATAAATAGATTCTAATGAAAACCTCTGAATACATTGAAGATAAGATTAATAAGCTGCCTAAAGGGTATGTGTTTACCTATATGGATTTTATGAACGAGGTGACTAAGAAGGAGGCCATCATTAAACATCTGAATAGAATGGCTTCTTCCGGTAAGATAAATAAACTATCCAAAGGTAAATACTTCAAGCCGCAAGAAACCGTATTTGGTACTTTATTGCCCGATCAACACCAAATTGTAAAAGACTTGTTGGAGGAAGATGGCAAACTTGTGGGGTACATTACGGGGTATAGCGTTTATAATTCCCTAGGACTTACCACACAAGTAAGTAGCACGATACAGATAGGCAAGCGGGAGATACGCCCCTCTTTTAAAAGAGGTCGTTTCAGGATTTCGTTCATCAAACAAAAGAATACTATTAATAAGGAGAATATTCCTTTATTACGATTGTTGGATGCCATACGCTACATCAAGAAAATACCCGATACCACCATTGAAAAAAGTTGCATCCGATTGATGGCATTGTTGAGCGAATTGAAAACTAACGAACAGATCAAACTTATAAAATTGGCTTTTAAATATTCCCCCTCAACCAGAGCTTTATTGGGTGCACTATTAAGTGAGATCGGTTGCAAGACAGAGACTGAAATAAGAGACCTTCAAGATAGTTTAAACCCCATTACGATTTATAACCTTGGTATTTCCGAAAAGGTATTGTCAAATGCCAAATACTGGAACATAAAATGAAGCTGCACGAAAACGAACAACTTTTCAGACAAGCGGTACAAGCGACCGCACAGCAGATGGGTATTTCGGATATCTACATCGAAAAGGACTATTGGGTATGCTATGCCTTAAAACTAATCTTTGATAGTGCGATCAAAGATGAAGTCATATTCAAGGGAGGTACGGCCTTGTCAAAGTGTTATAAATTCATCGAACGTTTTTCCGAGGATATAGATTTGGTGGTAATACGAAAAGAGGGGGAGACTGGGAACCAATTAAAGACCAAGCTCAAAAAAATTACTAAGGAAATAACTGCGCCATTCGTAGAGGTAGAAATGGCAGGGATTACCAACAAAATGGGAATGATTCGAAAGATAGCATATAACTACCCTAAAATTTTTAAAGGAAATTACGGACAGGTACGGGATGCTATTATCATAGAGGCTACATGGTTGGGCTATTTTGAACCACATACTAAGCGAGCCCTGAATACCTATATCCATGACATGATGATGGATGCCAATCAACCACAACTGGCCGAGGAATATGGACTGTTGCCCTTTGAAGTACTGGTGCTGGATGTGAAAAGAACGCTTTGCGAAAAGATAATGAGCTTGGTACGGTTCTCACATACCGAAAAACCAATTATCGACCTAAATGCTAAAATCAGGCATGTGTACGACATTCATCAGTTGTTGAAAGATGAAACGGTTCAAAATTTTTTCAATTCAGAAGATTTTGATTCGATGCTCCTAAAAGTGGCCCATGACGATGTGCAAAGTTTTAAGAACAATAACGATTGGTTACGATACCACCCAAAAGAGGCATTGATTTTCAAAAGCGCAGAAGAGACTTGGAACCAGCTTAAAGATACCTATATGAATGAATTTAAATTTTTGGTTTACGGGGAGCTGCCCAAGGAAGAGGGAGTATTGACTACGATTTTAAAGGTAACTAGCCGATTGTACCATGTAAAATGGGAGGTAATATTCTAAGGGCTTTTTTAGGTTTGACTGAAACTTTACTTTTTTTTCGATTTCCCCTTATAGTGGCACTAGGCACCAAGAAATCTTTGTGAGATCAAGGAGATGTTGATGATGAAAAAGTACTATTTTTTCTGTTTCCAGGCTTCAAATTTTCCTTTACTATCTGGGTTTTCAACAAAAAAAGTGTTGATATAGTTTGAATAATCGTCAATGCCTTTCTCATAAGCCACCTTCTTTTCATTCTCTAATCCCGATTTTAACATATAGGCATAAAATCCCGTACACAATGAAAAGCCAAAGAAGATCATAAAGGCAATAACGGCCCACTTCGGGTAGATCTTGGCCTCTTCAATGTTGCGCTCCAGCCTATGTAGATACTGGTCTCGCCTTTCGGTTTCACGTCTGCCAAATTCTTCCAATTTTGAGATCAAGCCTTTTATGGGATAAACATCAAATTTTACCCGTAGGGATTCGGCCCGCTCTATTTCGTGGCCCAATTGATTTACGTTCTTCTCGAAGTCGGTCAGTTCGTTGACCAAGAGTTCGGTAATGGTTTCCAGTTTGCTCATGACGTTTCGGTTTTAAATGCCCATTCCCAATCGAATGGATTTTTTGATAACGGTCTTGGCCAGGGATAGGGCCATTTTTTTGGGCACGGGAACAAGTTTTCCCAATAGGGCTACCTTGTTCCCAGGGGATAGCAGTTTTCTATAGGGGGCGTTCCGCTGTATGTCCTTCCCGATGGTGCCCATGCCCATTTTCCGGTGGACTTCACTGCCTTTAAAGTCTTGTCCGTTAAAGGAAAAACGAAAGCCCTGAAGCTCGCCCCGTTTGTTGATGGAGGGAAGTACTTTCACCCCGTTGGCCCGCATGGTTTCGATATATTGGTCAAAATCCTTGGGCCTGAACTGGGCCATGGTCAGGTCGTGCCGCCGTTTTATTTCCGCTTTTAGTTCCTTGAGGTCAAAATCCCGCTCGAACTGTACCTGTTTTACCGTGGTCAGTTTCATTTCCTCGGCCACTTTCGCTGCGGCTTGTTGGCTCCTTTTTCCGATAAAGCTGTCCTGATAGGCCCTGCCCTGAAAATCGATACGGTTCACATACAAATGGATATGGGTATGTTCCTTGTTCCGGTGTACAAAGGCAATGGCCTGCCGGTCGCCGAGTTTCATCCGCTCCATGAACTTGGCCGTCACTTTTTTCAGTTCCTCGGTTCCCAGCCGTTGCCCGTCCTGTATGGTCGGGCTGATGACAAAGGACAAGGTATTGCGTTGACAATTTTGGTTCAGGTTCTGAATACGCTTAAATTCTTGGGTAAGCTCCTTTGGATTTTCACCGACCATATTTTGTCGCAAGACCACTTCGGCACTATTATCTTGGTCCCAACCGTAGCTCATACTGGCCCGGGTATGCGATATGGATTTCCCTTTCCCGATCATGTCTTGAACTTTTTTAGGTGCATCTTGATTTCTTTTGCCGTTTCATAGACCAATTGGGTCAGGTTTGGACTTTTCTTTTTGAACATATTGCCGATGGACTTGAAGTTGTTGTGGTACTTCACCAACATCTTGTAGAGTTCTATTTCCTCACCCGAAAAGCGTTCGGTCAGGCTCTGTTCCATGGCCGTTTTTCTGAGCATATCGCTCAACGAAATACCGCAGCGTTTGGCCTTGGCCTGCAGCAGTTTTTTCTCATAGGTGGTACACCTGAATTTGATGATTTGGCTTTTCCCCTTAAACCGCTCTTTTTTTGCCCTGCGACCATCGGGAGCAGGCGAGATTGTGCCGGCTGTGGCCACAGGCACACATCTCGAATTCTTATCAGAATTACTATCGATTTCCTCCAAATCATCTATTCGTGTTTTGGAAGAAATCGTTAAAGCTTTCTGTTGAAGTAAGGAAGAAAGGGAGAGTTTCTCTACGGGTAACTCCAAATTTGGCTCCCCATAGTGACCAAGTTCGTGTAGGTTGCTCCTTTTCGGTTCCCGGTTGAAATCATGTTCAAGCTCTGACCGCCGTTGGAGTTCCCGTTCGATTTTTCGTTTGCGTTCCAGTTCCAATTCATGGGTGTCCAGTTTTCTTTTTCTGGGGTCGAATCTTCTACTTAGTCTCATGGCCCATTAGTTTTTCGTTTAAATCTTTATAACCTTGGTACAGGCTTCTTTTATCGATGGCATTGGGATGTGCATTCAACAATTCCCGTGTCGCTTTGTCTCCGGCGGCATCGTTGTCCAACAGCAAATAAATCGAGCCGTACCCGTTCAGTTTGTTTTGGACTTTGCTTGCAAAGGCCAGGGAGTTCAGTACAAGGATATCGGATTGTTCCGACCACTCGGGTTTTTCAACGATTAGCGATAGCATATCGAACATCCCTTCGACCAGGGTAATATTGGAGCCATTCTTTTTAATATGCGTAGTTGCCTTGGGGGAACAACAATATTTTTGGAATTTGTTTCTTAGCTCCCACCCGCCCCCATCGTTGCGTAATCCCAGTGCGAAGTAACTTTTCGAGTTTATGGTAAAATGGACTTGCTTTAGATACGCTTTGGCAAGGGTCGTGGGTATCCGTCTTTTTGAGAGATATTCCAGCAATGCCGGATGCCGTACCGAAAGTACATTACGTATCTCAAGTTTTGAGGATGGCCTTAAAAAAGGCTGCCGATGAAAGGAAAAAGGATTTCCGTTGTCGTTCAAAAATTCCAAAGCTTCCTTCACGGTGGCCTTTTTAAGTTTGCAGACCAGATCGATAACATTGCCCCCGATTCCTTCCCCGTGGTCGTACCACCGATTCAGGGTTTTGGAGACTTTAAAAGAGGCTTGGGTTTCCGACCGGAACGGACTTGGAAACCAAGCTTCTTTTTCCGATTCCTTGCTGGGTAAATGCCCCAACTTTGCCAACGTCTCGACGAGGCAAACGTTGCGGGCTCTTTCACAGGTCATTCTTTTTTCTTTCATCAGTATTTTATTTTTGTTCATTCCGCTTACCTCATTACCTAAAGCCCTATTTTCGGGGTATTCCGGTGTGGTAAGTTTCTTTCTCCACCTACCTAAAACAACATTTTAGGTAGGTTAGGTAATCTCTAGGTAACTTGGGGGTTATCCATCCTACCTAAAGATTTCCCTTTCCTTATCGGCTGTTATTGGCCAATAGGTAAGTAGGTAGGCCTTATTTTCGTTTACTAGGTATTTCCAGTTCCCAAGGGGTATCGGTGAAATTGGCTTTTGCCAAATAACCGTACACTTGCCGTTTGGGGTGCTTCACCCTTTGAAAGTTGAAACCCGACAAAGCTTTCCCCAGATTGATTTTGTTCAGCCGTAGGTTCAAGCAAGACAATTTGATTTGTATATCGGCCGCCGTGACAAAATCTTCCAAGTCGTTTGATTTTTCATAGTACTTCGCCACCAGTTCCTGTTCCGTGGTCAGCTGGGTATATTTTTTGTTCCGCTCTTCGTTCTTGGCGATGTCCCCAATGGTCAATTCCGGATTGAATCCTTTCTCGTGATAGGCCAAATGGTAGGCTTGCGACCAGACATCCGAAATTTTGACCTGCTTTGAATAGTCAAAATCGATTTTGTCCATGAGTTCAAAACAGAGCCACCGCACGGAACCCGTTTCGTCATTCAGGAATGATGACATATTGGTGGAGCCGATAAAGGAGCAGATGCGGGGCAAGGTCGTATTCTTCCTATCATAAGGTAGCCGTTCGTTGATAAAGGTCTTTGAAAAAAACGCCTTTAAGGCGTTTACATCCTTCTTGGACAAAACTGCAAGTTCGTCCAGATTGTAAAGGAAGTTCCGGCATAACTGGATCCTGGCATCCTTGTCGTTGCTGATATCCTCCGCCATGTACTCCGATAGTTCCGGGGGACAGATAAAACGGCACCAAGTCGATTTTCCCGAGCTTTGCCCCTTATGGCTTATAATGAGGGCCTGCTTGTTGAAATAGTTCGGTTCCAAGGCACATTTTATGGCCCGTACCAGCCATTTTCGAAAATGATATACAAAGGCTTCATGCTCGTAGGTAGGCACATAAGAGGCCAGTTTTTCGATATGGCCGACACCGTCCCAGGGCCGTAAATTTTCAAAATATTCCTTGATTGGATTGTATTTGCGGATTAGTTCCGACCTTATGAGAATTTCCAGTTTGGCCGTACTGATATCGATGCTGGCTTTGGCCAGTTCAATGATCAATGAGTTCAAATTGAGATAATGCCAGTTTTTTTGGCCTTGCAATGAAATTTGAAAATCGTGCGATATCTCGTTGTACATGATATCGTACTTTTCAACCAAATACTCATGGGTATAGTCGTAGATGGTTTTCTTTTTGGGGTTTCTTACCGTGTATAGCCCCGTTTTGTTATCAACTTTCATGGGGAACTCATTTTCTGTTCTTCAGTACGTAGCTGTTGGCTTCCCTTGAAAGGTCCAAAGAAGATTTCCTGCGATTGGTCAGTAACCAGTCATCCAGTAAATCCTTCGAAAGAAATATCATTTTACCATTGGGTTTACTATGTGGTATAATGCCCCGTGATGTCAATTTGTAGAGATAGCTTCTGGAAATACCCGTGTATTCCGCCGCTTCCTCTAGATTCAATACTTTTTTTGAACCAAGTAGTAGTTTTTCGATACGATCCAGCTTTTCTGCCAGTTGAATTGTGTCCATTTTTTCATAGTTATTAAGGTTAAAAAATGAACAAAGCGCTTTGTTGCTGTTTCTTTGTTAACGGAAACGAATGTCCGTAAAAAAGCAAGTGGAGAGAATAGCGTAAATGTAAATAGAATGTAATTACGCCTTAATGAGATTGGATATTTTTCGGAGATAAGCTGAATCGTTGTTCCTCCAGTCGGTTACATTTTTTGAGGAAATTTTAATGGATTGCTGAGAGGGATTGCAAAAATAACGGTCAATAAGGGCGATAATCTGCTTGTTTTCCAATGATTCGAAGCCTATGACCAGGTTACTTACAAACTCAATAAGGGATTGTCGGTTGATTCGTTTTGGCTGTCTTGCTATTTTATCTTGCCAAATGATTCGTTTAATGGGTGTTTTCAGGTTCACGAATGCCATAAAAGCAACGATATCGGTCTTGATATATCCCTCTTGGCTAAAGCGTTCGTATATTTTGGTCGCCTCGGCTTCCGATGAAAATGTAGTTTCAAGGTTTCGGAACGGACTAATTTTCTTTTTGATTCCCCCATAAACATTCTTGAATTTTGAAGTCCAGGAAAGTTGTATGATAAAGGCCCCGGCCAAAAATGGCATCCAATAGCTAAGTTGAACCAGTAAGCCTTCGGAATGTACAAGCTGTTGAATACCGTTGGAATAGAAAGGTGAGGCTAAAAGAATAAGGCCAATAATATGAAATAGCAAGCGAGGTTTGTCAATTTGTTTGTCCCATTTCGTTGGCTCATTTAGCATGAACAAAATAAACATAACGCCATACCGCAAAAACAATCGAATTGCGAAGTATGCACAGATGGCAACAATAATCCCCTTAACGATGAACGCCTTATCCATAATCATAAGCTTAAATGAGGTATTAGATTAGCAGTCTCTTTCATTTTCTGATCAACGATTTTGGCATAGATTTCAGTAGTTCTAATTTCCGGTGCCCTAACCGTTTCGAAACTGTATAACTATCCGCTCCGTTTTCAATACAAAATAAGAATCCCGCATGATTCAATGTCACATCCGAATATAGTTGAACAAAATGATTGTATCAATAATAGTCCGCTACTCTACATGACCAATCTGGATTTTTCTACATACTTGTCCCATCTAAAAGGTTCATTGAACATGAACCTGGCAAAAATGGCTATTCAGGGCATCATCGGTCCGACAATAACATAACAGAAAAGGGCAAGGAGCAAATACTTGATAATGAGCACCATGCTTTGAATTTAGCATTTTATCAATACAAAATCACAGTTTTTGGATGTAAACTAACTTTTTCGCGATAATTCTCTAAGTAGTATATGTGTGGGCAGGGAGAAGAAAGTACAAAGGAGCATAGCTCCCTTTTGCTTTCGTGCGGCCCAAAGGATATCGGAAAACTGAAAAATTTTCCGACTTCCTCAAGGGCTCGGGAATGAAACTATCTTTGAAAATAGATTGTAGTGCCGAAAAAGGTTTGTTTTATTGAACAGGAAACAACACTGGACTCTATTTTTAAGATATTATCGAAGATTCAGTTCGCTTTAAAAACTAAACTCTATCAAATAACCATTCTGCAAACTTATTTACAGAATCGAACATCCTATTAGGGTTCAATTTCAGCAAGTTTTCTTTTTCCGCCGTTTCTGCCCAAGCTGCGGCAATAACCGGAACCCCAGCATTTCTTGATGATATAATGTCACTTGGGGAATCCCCTACATAGATGACTTCATAGCTTTTGATATTTTTTAAGGAACTTAATATGCGCTGAATAGCTTCAACCTTTCTAGGCCCTTTGGGTGACCCCGTTTCAACAACCTCAAAAAAATGTGCAAGCCCAAAACGATCTAAAGAAATTTTTGTGCTGTGCTTTCCCTTTCCGGTCACCATTGAAGTATGAACGCTTTTATTCCTAAGTACTTCAAGTATATTTTCAATTCCGTCAAAGGGAGATGGGCACATGTCATGCAAATCTTCATAGAACCGTAGATAATCCTTAATTCCTTCTTCATAGTGATTTGGAGCTAAAGCCATAATGGTTCCTTCCTCCGAAGGGCCAAAAGTCGCTATGATTTCCGAATCTGATAACGGACGATGGATCAGGGGCTCGATGGATTCACGAAATGCCCGGATACAAAGAGGCAAGGTATTGGCAATTGTTCCATCCAAATCAAAGATTACGACCTTTATTTTTTTCATTTTAAAACGGTTATTTCAAGTTTGTTTGCTCACTAAATTGTCTCTCATGGTCAATTGGCCACAAATCAGTTCTTTGAATTAAGTATTCCTATCAAATCGTCCTTGCCATTAATCCATTTTTCCATAGTCTAACCTCCACGTTAAAGTACCATAAAAGCAACTCATAGTGCTTTCTTTTGATTCTTTGTGAACACAACTATACAAAGTGTTGTTTGTAAAACAATAGCCAGGGCATTTGTAAGCCATAGTGCCCTGGTCTCAAATCGAATGCCGTACAGTAACCAAAAAGTATAAATTAATAACCACCCCATCAAGAATGTGGTCGATAGGCTACTTCGTTCATTCGATCTATATTCTTTGATAATCTGAACAAGCACAACAAAACAAGCCGAGAAACCAGCAATTAAACCAATGAACTCAAAAAAAGAACCTGGGATTGACATAAAATAATCCATAACTGAGTATTTTTTATGGGACCAATTACGACAAATAATCGAACAATTCTTTTCATATATCTTAAAATCATATCGCTGCCCTTAAGCTGCTCAAATGTTGTTGTGTCATTCCCAGATAAGATGCTATAAGCCCCAGATTTACCCGATTAATTAAATTTGGAGACTCTTTTAAAAACTTTTCATATCGCTCTTTAGCAGAAAGTGCGAACCTGTCAATATGTAGTGCTTGCATTTTCAACAATACTTCTTGGTGAAGGCATCTGGACCAATTTGCAATTTCGATATTGGATTCGTACATCTTATTCATTTTATTTATCGAAATAGAATATATCCTTGAATTCTCCAAAATCTCAATGTATTCAAATCCGGGGCTACCGAAATACAGAGCGTTGGACGAAAAAACAACGTCCCCTTCCTTAGTGAACCAGTTCGTAATCTCTTTGCCTTTAATAAGCAGGTAAGAGCGGGCGATTCCCTTTTCAATAAAATAAATGGAATTATCCCTTATTCCTGGTTTTGCCAGTATATGATGTTTTTGAAGGTTGTGTTCGACCATGTTGCTTGACAATTCGTTGATGGAACTATAAGACATTGGATACTTCTGTTTTACACCAACAATAATATTTTCAATTTTCCCTAACTCCATTTGCTTTAAAAATTCCGTTACTTGTTTTTTGATTCTTATTTGTCAAGTTAAGCATTTGTTTTATTAACATAGGATTCTACCTAATGCCCATTTTATAGGACTATTTCAGAAAAAGCTGAATATTTTGTTTGTACGTCCCATTCCTGGTCTCATTTAGTAGTTTCGTGAATAGACCTTTTAAGGGACACTTTTGGAAATAAATAAGATAAAGTTTTTTAGATTTCTCCCATGTCCAATTCAGGAATCATATTAGCCGCCTCCTTCATTTTCTGATCAACGATTTTGGCATAGATTTCAGTGGTTCTTATTTCCCGATGCCCCAACCGTTTCGAAACCGTATAAATATCCGCTCCGTTCTCAAGGAGCAGTACCGCATTGGTATGCCTGGCCGAATGAAAGGTGATGTGTTTTTTAATATCGGCATGCATGCACCACCGAAGTAGTTTCAGGTTCATATGGGCACTGTATCTCAATCCTTTGAATACCCTTTCTTTGGAATCGTTTCGTGTTCCAAGTAATTGTCGGGCTTGTTGGGAGATGTAAAGATATTCGGCACCATCTGTTTTCTTTTGTTTAAACACGATACGGTAAACAGGGTTGCCAGTGTCGTCGACACCCTCATCCCTTACTTCCGACCATTTCAATTTATTGATATCGGACCATCGAATACCGGTCAAAACAGAAAAAAGAAAGGCATTTTTCAAAATCGGAATCTCACAGGGCGTTTTGGACAGTCGCTGGAGTTCTGTAGAAGTCAAGTATTCTCTAGTAGATTCCCCCATACTAAAGCCCTTGACCTTTTTATTCAAGTTTTCATTTAAAAAACCTTCCTCAAAGGCAGCATTAAGGCAGGCCTTGAATTTGTTGTAGTAGGTGTGCTTGGTATTCTGCGATAGGTTTTTGCGACTTTTGGTAACGGCCACGGTATCCAAGTACTTTTTAAATCCCTTGACAAAATCAAGGTCCACATCGTTGAATGTGATGTGTCTTGGACAATAGGCTTCCAAATGCTTCTGGGCAGCATCCCAATTGTCATAGTTGCCTTTGGTTTGATAACGTTCCTCCTTTTTGAGTTCGTAGTATTCCAAAAATCGGGTTTTCCCTTTATGGTCGTTTTGGATATCGTACTTGCCTTGATAGACTTCGGCTTTACGAATGGCCAGGATTTTTTCCGCCAGTTCCAACTGTTCTTTGTTCTTTTTTCTTTCGGCCGCGGTTTTTGGCTTTTGCAATAAATAAAGTTGCAAATATTCGTATTCTCTATGATGCTTGGTTTTACCATTGGCCATTTGAGTAGCTCCCTTATAGTACTCAATATAAATACTCAATTTACCTGTTTTTAGTTTTTTCTTTCTGAGATGAACTTTTACCATGAGACACATTTTTTGTGTCTCTTATAGATACGAGACACACATGAGACACAATAAAAGTACAGAAAAAGGAAATAATGGAAAAACAAAAAATAAGTAAATAATTGATTTAGTGTATTTTAGCTTCTTTTAATGTCCTTTGATTTCCTAATCTATTTGCCGATACAGAAATTGGAAAAAATATTGCCCAATAAATCATCCGTTGTGACACTTCCCGTTATTTCACCTAAATGAAATAAGGCTTGACGAATATCGATTGCCATCAAATCGCTGGACAGTTCCATATCCAATCCCTCTTTTACTTTTTGAATTTCTTCAAGCGCTTTTAATAGAGCATCGTAATGCCTGCTATTGGTGATAATTGTAGTATCGCCGCTCAAGGCTCCCGAATCCACCAAGGAAAGCAGTTTTGCTTCCAACTCAGGAATTCCTTCTTTAAATTTGGCGGACAACAATAGCACATTAGGGATTTCTTCTTTTATTTTTTCAACTTGATCAGGATTTAGTAAATCCATTTTATTGCAGATGGGCAACAATTGTTTGTTCGGGTAACGGTTTTGGATTTGTTCCAAATCTGACATGTCAAAATTCATTCCATCGAACAAATAGATAATGAGTCGTGCTTTTTCAATTTTATCGAAAGTACGCTCGATTCCTATTTTTTCCACTACATCCACAGTTTCACGGATTCCCGCAGTATCAATAAACCTAAAATTAATTCCTTTGACACTGATATGGTCCTCGACTGTATCTCGGGTAGTACCGGCAATTTCACTTACAATGGCTCTTTCTTCATTGAGCAGAACATTGAGCAAGGTTGATTTTCCCACATTCGGCTGGCCCACAATGGCCACGGGTATTCCATTTTTGATGACATTGCCAAGTGCAAAGGAATCAATCAACCTTTTAAGAACGGTACTGATGCGGCTGAGCAACTCGTTGAATTGGGTTCTGTCGGCAAACTCCACATCTTCCTGGGAAAAATCGAGCTCCAGTTCAATCAATGATGCAAAATTCAGTAGTTCTTGTCGCAATTCTTGAATTTCGTTGCTGAACCCGCCACGCATTTGTTGCATGGCAATATCGTGTGCAGCCTCATTGTCGCTGGCAATAAGGTCGGCCACGGCTTCGGCTTGACTTAAATCCATTTTCCCATTAAGGAAGGCTCTAAGCGTAAATTCTCCCGCTGATGCGGAACGACAACCGTTCCTCAACAATAGTTGAATTATTTGTTGTTGGATGAATGGTGATCCATGACAAGAGATTTCCACAACATTTTCACCCGTATAGGAATGTGGCCCTTTAAAAATGGAAACCAAGGCTTCATCCAGTATCTTATCGCCATCAACAATATTTCCTAAATGAATAGTGTGGCTTTTCTGTTGGGCCAATGCCTTGCCTTTGATGGATTTGAACAATTTGTCCGTCAAGGTAATTGCATCTGGTCCAGAGACCCTGATTATTGCGATGGCCCCTGTTCCAGAAGCTGTTGCCAAGGCTACGATGTTATCTGTGTACGACATAGGGACAAAAGTACGAATTCATAGCTGTCTGTAACATTTTTACGGTTTTGACTACTAATATCATGAATCATCAAAATCAATCAAAAATGGAAGTTATAAATCAAAAAGTAGTTAGGACGGACAACACTTTGTTGGCTGTAACACATCTTACGCAACTGTTATCTTACGTAACGGGCTTTGGTAGCTTGATAGTTCCCTTAATCATTTGGTTGTCTTCTAAAGATAGGGTTGAGGGTATGAACCAACATGGAAAGGCCATTGTCAATTTTCAGATTAGCCTTATCCTTTATATTGTAATAAGTATTCCTGCCATTTTACTTCTGGGCTTGGGCATATTGGGCTTGATAGGGGTGGGAATCATCGGTTTTATTCTACCTATTGTAAATGCGGTAAAAGCTGCAAATGGAGAATCCCCGTCGCATTTTATGACGATTCGGTTTATATCATAAAAACAAAAAGGCTGGAACATTTTGCTCCAGCCTTTTTTATGGTTGAATGAATAGTCAGTTTAATTGTTCAGCATCACTGGCATTACCAGCATGGTTACGTGTTCCCCTTCGTCCAAACCATCGATTGGGGTAAGGATACCTGCTCTGTTCGGTAAGCTCATTTCCAAGGAAACTTCATCGGAAGACAAATTGTTCAACATTTCCAAAAGGAACCTAGAGTTGAAACCAATCTGCATATCATCCCCTTGGTAGGAACATGATAGCCTTTCTTCTGCCTTATTGCTATAATCTACATCTTCCGCTGAAATATTCAGTTCAGCGCCAGCAACTTTTAATCGTATCTGGTGTGTGGTCTTGTTGGAGAAAATGGAAACCCTTTTAACAGAGCTAAGGAATTGATTTCTGGCTATCGTAAGTTTGTTTGGATTTTCCTTTGGGATTACCGCCTCGTAGTTCGGGTATTTTCCATCGATCAAACGGCAAACAAGTTCTGTGCTGTCAAAATAGAACTTGGCATTGCTATCGTTATATTCGATGGTTACTTCGGATTCGGAACCCGCTAAAATACCTTTCAATAATGTCAATGGTTTTTTGGGCATGATGAATTCCGCCACTTCGGAAGCCGTTACATCCTGACGTTGATACTTTACCAATTTATGGGCATCGGTGGCCACGAAGGTCAAATTCTCTGGAGAAAACTGAAAAAACACACCACTCATTACTGGGCGAAGGTCGTCGTTTCCTGCAGCGAAGATTGTTTTGTTGATGGCTGTTGCCAAAATATCACCCAAGAGGGTAGTGGAGCTCGGGTTGGAGACTTCCACTGCTTTTGGGAATTCAGCACCATCGGCATATGCCAAGGCATACTTACCGTGGTTGGAACTGATTTCTACCGTATTGTTGTCCTCAACAACAAAAGTCAACGGTTGTTCGGGAAAGGTCTTTAAAGTATCCAAAAGCAAACGAGCGGGAACGGCAATGGTTCCTTCGGAATCGGAATCTACCTCTAAAACCGAACTCATTGTGGTTTCCAAATCGGATGCAGAAACCGTTAACTTACTTTCTTTAAGGTCGAACAAAAAATTGTCCAGGATGGGTAAGGTGTTACTATTGTTGATAACTCCTCCCAAAACCTGCAATTGTTTCAATAAATATGTACTGGATACGATAAATTTCATCAACGAAATACTTTAGTATAGTTGCTTTTTGTGCAATTAATTAGCGTTTTACGGCCTGTAAAATCAATAAAAACAAATATATCCCAAATGGATTTAGCAGAGAAACAAATTTATCAACACTTACGAGGTAAACTTGCGTTTTCTGTAGTAACCGAAGAACAGCCCGAAGAATAAGGTCAAAACCACTGGTAATCCTATGTTTACAAGCTGCCATTTAGTTTTTTGCTCTGTAATTTTTTTTACATCCAATAACGGGATGGTTACTTTCTTGTTTCGAATGTTAATAAGCCCTGTGTTGTCCAAAAGGTAATTTGTGCTGTTTATCAAAAATTCCTTGTTCCCATAGCGGTTGTTGGTCCATTTATCGTACCCCAATTCCAGCGGTCTGCCATTGCGCAATTGGTTTTTGATGACGTCCCCATCAGAGATTACAATCATCTTGTTTTCCGGGCCTTCTTCCAAGGCATTTTGAAGTTTTAACGGTTTGACCCTGTTCTTGTACATCGATGTAAAACTTCCTTCAATCAACAGGGCCAAGGGCAAACCACCATTATTGTAGCTTGCTTCATCGGGTTGTTGGTTGATGATATCCAAACTGACCACTCTAGGAATTCCATCTGTTTTGGAAAGCGGCGAACTCTGCAACAGGATGGTTTTTTGATAATCGTTTTCCAATACGTCCATAGGACTGGTAAACTGAAACCGTACCGCTTCAATATTGGTGTTGATGGGGTGGTTGTTCTGTGAAAAAACCATCGGGTAATAAAACCAAGGAAGCGGATTGTACTGCGAATCATTTCCTTCTCCGGTGGCCAAAACAATTTGGGTGAAGTAAAGGTCGTTTACCAAAACTGGATTGATTCGCACCCCATATTTGAAGAACAAATCTTTTAGGTTCAAATCTCTGGGGACAGCAATGGCCTCTCCGCCACCTGCATAAATACTATCCATTTCCATGTTCACCTGGTCTATCATCCAAATGGATTTGCCACCTTGGACCATATATTGGTCCATTAGGTATTTTTCTTGGTCAGTAAATGCCTCCGTAGGCTTTGCAATTAGAGCAAGGTCAAAGTCTTTTAATTGGTCAAAAACGTTTTGAGGATTGCTGGCTACGGAATCCAATGTAATGGCTCCAATATTATAATAATCCCGAATGGTAGTGAGATAATCCGCGATATAGATATCATCAAGCTCACCATTTCCTTTGATTACGGCGATGCTCTTTTTTTCTTGGATGCTCAATTTGGTAAATGCATCCGCAAAGGCGTACTCCAATTGCTGAACCGAATTATTGATGCGTTCCTCGGCCGAAGAACCTAATTTGTTCTTGAGCAATGGCACTTTTACGGTCTGGTCGTTGTAATTTACCATGGCCCAGGGAAAAACCAGCTCATTGGATACCTTTCCGTTTTCCTCAACAGTAACGTTGGCTGGCTGTAAGCCCAAACTTTGCAATTGGGCAACCATTTCCTGTGGATTTTCGCTATCCTCCATCGGGTCCACCAAATTATATTTGATGTTACTGTTCTTGGACCCGAAGGATTCCAATAATTGAATGGTCTCTGTTTTCAATTTGGCGAACTCTGAGGGAATGTTTCCGTCCAATAGTACGTCAACAATCACAGGGGTTTCAAATTTTTGCGCTACCGCTATTGCAGGTTCCGAAAGGGTATATCTTTTATCCTCGGTAAGGTCGAACCGGATGTACACAAAATTGGCTGCCAGGTTGATTGCCACAACCAATACAATCACTTTTAAAATGGATACAAAAAACTTTCCCATTATCTTGGCAATTGTTTTAAACGTTGAAGTGTGAGGTACAGAAACAAAAGGGTCAATGAGATAAAGTAGACCAGATCCCTTGTGTCTATCACACCTCTTGAAATACTATCAAAATGTGCTTTTGCCCCGAGTGATTGTATGGTTTGCTGTATCTCTCCGTTTGAAAACAAGGAGGCGGAAGCATCAAACCCGTTAAAAATCAGAAAACAGACCAAAATGCCCACTAGAAATGCAATGATTTGATTGTCTGAAAGGGTAGAGGCAAATATACCGATGGACGTATAACATGCCATTAAAAACAATAATCCAAAGTAAGAACCCAATATCACCCCGAGGTCGTAATTACCTTCGGCCATACCCAATCCCGAGATGGCAAAAACATATACGATTGTCGGAATCACGGCGATGACGCACAATAGAAATGCGCCCCAAAATTTACCGAGGACCAATTTCCAAACGGAGATGGGTTTGATCAGCAATAATTCCAGCGTTCCCACTTTTCGTTCTTCGGAAAAGCTCTTCATGGTGATGGCGGGAACCAAAAAGATAAAAACCCATGGCGACAGCAAAAAGAAGTTGCTCAAATCGGCAAAGCCGTAATCGAAAATGTTGTATTCGCCTTTGAACACCCAAAGAAAGAGCCCGTTGAGCAATAAAAAGGACCCCACGATCAAATAGCCGATGGGCGATGTAAAAAAGGACCGTACCTCTCTCTTAAATATTGCGAACATTAAGATGGGTTTGTTGATTGAATTTTATGAACACTCCATGCTTCGGGCTTGTCAGCGAACAACTTTTTGGTGTTGTCCCAAACCTCTTTGAAGAAATCTGAATTCCTGTAGCTGTTCAGGTGCGCTTCCGTATCCCAAAAACTATAGGTGAAAAATATGTTGGAATTTGTAATGTCCTGATACAATTCTACCATATTACAACCGTGAAAAGCGAGAATGCTATTTTTGCTTTCTTCAAAGATTCGCTCAAAACTAGCAATATTTTCGGGTTTAAAAGTCAGTTTTACAATCCGTATCAACATTTACAGGAAATCTATGGTTACCGTGTCCCTATAATTTAGTCCAAGAAGGGAGGAGGCCCCTCCAACGGAATTCAGATCACTTTTATAAATGGCAAGTTCAATATAGCCTGCGGAATTGAACAGGGCCAAGGCATCGCCGGGACCTTTCCGCTGGTTCCGTTCCAAATCATAATTTATGATGCCGTTATAACTCTGGTGTACCTGTCGTATTTTGGTGGTCCGTGCAATGATCTCGAAATCACGACCGCTACGGTAGGCCTCGAAAAGACTTTTTTGGATGTTGGTTACAACGTTTCCGTAGTTGTCTATATAAATAACATTGCCCGTGATAGATTTGCCCTCATTGGTAATCCGTGGTTCAAAATCACGTAGTTCCTTCAAATTTTGGAAAGGTCGGCCTATAACTTCGAGTTTCCCCCCTCTCGCAATATGGCAGGCAACCTGAACAAAAATATTAAGTACGGGAAAAGCGCCAGCTTCCGCATTGGGCAGATTGATTTCCACAACTTTTTCCGGCTGGACCTCAGAAGTTATCAAGGAAATAACACCACTGTTGGCACTTACAAAATAATGTCCATCAACCTGAACGACAATATGTTCGTTTTCTGGTGAAATTTCCGAATCAACCCCCACAATATGAACTGTTCCCTTTGGGAACGAACGATAGGCGTTCCTTAGGATATAGGCACATTCTTGAATGTTGAAAGGACTAATGGCGTGCGAAATATCAACAATGCTAATATCTGGGAGGTTCCCCAACAGTGCCCCTTTAACAGCACCCACAAAGTGGTCCTTGTATCCAAAATCGGTAGTTAGGGTTATGATTGGCATACAATACTGTTGATATGTTTTTCCGTGTTCAAATTGATTTTTAGTTAAGTTTGTTTGTAAAATTAGTCAAAAAAGAAAGAATTAAATTCTTCAAAAACAACTGTAACACCTCACAATTTTTGAACGAACTAATAATTGAACTTACAGAAATCAGTCCTCAGGAATTTTTTGGGCAACAAAACTCTAATATCGAGTTGCTCAAAAAGTATTTTCCAAAGCTAAAAATTGTAGCTAGGGGCAACAAGATCAAGGTATTTGGTGATGAAGAACTACTGGAAGAGTTCGACAAACGCTTTGATGAACTTACCAGTCAATTTGCCAAGTACAACAAGCTTGATGAAAACATGATCGAGCGAGTGCTTACCAGTAGTAGCAAGGAGGAATATACATCTTCCAAGAGTAGTGGTGATGTTTTGGTGCACGGTGTCAGTGGCAGATTGATAAAGGCCCAGACCGCCAATCAGCGAAGATTGGTGGATGCGTGTAAAAAGGACGACATGGTTTTTGCCATTGGTCCTGCGGGTACCGGTAAGACATATACCGGGGTTGCCTTGGCCGTAAAAGCCTTGAAAGAAAAACAAGTGAGGCGTATAATTCTTACGCGACCCGCTGTTGAAGCAGGGGAAAACTTAGGTTTTCTTCCAGGCGATCTTAAAGAGAAGCTCGACCCTTACATGCAACCTTTGTACGATGCTCTGCGGGATATGATTCCATCCGAAAAGTTGGAAAAATATATCGAGGACGGTACCATTCAAATTGCCCCTATGGCTTTTATGCGCGGGCGTACTTTGGATAATGCCTTTGTGATTTTGGACGAGGCCCAGAACACCACCCATGCCCAAATGAAAATGTTTTTGACCCGTATGGGAAAGAATGCCAAATTTTTATTAACAGGTGATCCGGGGCAGATTGATTTACCGAGACGTGTGATATCAGGTTTGAAGGAGGCTTTGCTCATTCTGAAAAATGTTGAGGGTATCAGTATCATTTACTTGGATGATAAAGATGTGATACGGCACAAATTGGTGAAAAAGGTGATTGATGCCTATAAAAACATAGAGCACCAAAATCAATACTAAAAAATTATGGGAATGAATACGCTGATGTCCACGGATTTTAACTTTCCTGGGCAAAAATCTATTTACAAAGGTAAAGTAAGAGAGGTTTATACGTTGGACAACGATATTTTGGTGATGGTGGCCACAGACCGCCTTTCTGCATTTGATGTGGTGATGCCCAAGGGAATTCCCTATAAAGGTCAGATTCTAAATCAAATTGCGACCAAAATGATGAAGGATACCGAGGACATTGTTCCCAATTGGCTCATGGCCACTCCCGACCCCAACGTAGCAGTGGGAAAGGCTTGCGAGCCCTTTAAAGTGGAAATGGTGATCCGGGGCTATATGTCCGGTCACGCCGCTCGTGAGTATAAAGCAGGGAAAAGATTCCTTTGCGGGGTGCCAATGGCCGAAGGAATGAAAGAGAACGATAAGTTTCCAGAGCCTATCATCACGCCGGCTACCAAAGCGGAAAAGGGAGATCATGACGAGGACATTTCCAAAGAGGATATTTTGAAGCGAGGTATTGTATCCAAAGAGGATTACGAAGTCTTGGAAAAATACACACAGGCCCTATTCCAAAGAGGAACCGAAATAGCAGCCAAAAGAGGTCTTATTTTGGTGGATACCAAATACGAATTCGGTAAGACCAAAGAGGGTGAGATTGTGTTGATCGATGAGATCCATACCCCTGACTCATCACGTTATTTTTATGCTGAGGGTTACAAGGAGCGTCAAGAAAGAGGTGAGCCACAAAAACAATTGTCCAAAGAGTTTGTTAGACAATGGTTGATTTCCAACGGGTTCCAAGGATTGGAAGGGCAAACTGTTCCGGAAATGTCCGATGAATATATTGAATCTGTTTCCAATCGGTACATCGAACTATATGAAAATATCACGGGAGAGAGATTTGTAAAAAGTGATATCTCGGACCTACAGGAAAGAATTTTATCCAATCTAACATCATACTTGGCAAAATAAGTATCGATTACTTGTTACCTGACTAATAAATTAAAGGGAATTCTGTGAATTCCCTTTTTTATTACCTCAATAGTAATAAATCTTAAAACTAAATTGATATATTGACATGGCACAAACGAATTAACTAAACAAACCAACAACCATGTCAGAAAAACAAAGAAAAGCAACCGCATATTGGAGGGAGAACCTTAAATATTTGACGATTTTACTGGTCATATGGTTCTTGGTCTCCTATGGAGCAGGCATTCTCTTTAAGGACGCATTGGATTCAGTTCGGATAGGAGGTTTCAAATTGGGGTTTTGGTTTGCCCAGCAGGGTGCTATCTATGTATTTGTCATTCTCATTTTTGTATACGTTCGGCTCATGAACAAGTTGGACAAAAAATACGGCTACAACGAGGATTAACCAATCAATAAAACTTTATTATGAGTGATGTTCAAATTTGGACCTATGCATTGGTCGCGTTGTCCTTTGGGCTATATATAGGAATCGCTATATGGTCCCGTGCCGGTTCCACCAAAGAATTTTATGTCGCTGGAGGGGGAGTGTCCCCTTTGGCCAATGGTATGGCCACTGCAGCGGACTGGATGTCAGCAGCATCCTTTATTTCCATGGCAGGAATCATTTCGTTTGCCGGTTACGATGGCGCCGTATATCTAATGGGGTGGACAGGCGGCTACGTACTTTTGGCCTTACTGTTGGCACCTTACTTGCGAAAATTCGGGAAGTTTACCGTACCCGATTTTATTGGGGAACGCTATTATTCCAAAACAGCCCGTATAGTGGCCGTTATTTGTGCTCTTATCGTTTCGTTTACTTATGTTGCCGGGCAAATGAGAGGTGTAGGTATCGTTTTTTCAAGATATTTGGAAGTTGATATCAATACCGGGGTGGTCATCGGAATGGTGATTGTCTTGTTCTATGCAGTTCTTGGTGGTATGAAAGGAATTACCTATACCCAAGTTGCCCAATATTGTGTTTTGATATTTGCCTTTATGGTGCCCGCTATATTTATCTCTATCCAAATGACGGGCAACCCTGTACCCCAGTTAGGTTTTGGAGATACCCTATCCGATGGTTCAGGGACATATCTTTTGGATAAATTGGACGGTCTGTCAGAGGAATTGGGTTTTGCAGCATATACCGATGGCTCTAAAAGTACCATTGATGTTTTTGCGATTACCCTTGCATTAATGGTTGGTACGGCAGGACTGCCCCACGTAATCGTTCGCTTTTTTACAGTGAAACGGGTCCGAGATGCCAGGAAATCGGCGGGATTGGCCCTGCTGTTCATTGCTATACTCTATACCACAGCACCTGCGGTCGCTGTATTTGCGAGAACCAATCTTATCGAAACGGTAAGCGGAAAGGAATATAATGATATGCCGGAATGGTTTAGCCGATGGGAAAAAACCGGTTTGATCGGTCACGAAGATAAAAATGGTGATGGCAAGATTCAATATGTAGCTTCACCTGAAATAAACGAACTTACAGTTGATCGTGACATTATGGTACTGGCCAACCCGGAGATTGCCGACCTTCCTGCTTGGGTCATTGGTTTGATTGCCGCCGGAGGATTGGCTGCAGCACTGTCTACCGCTGCAGGGTTGTTGTTGGTGATATCCTCCTCGGTTTCCCATGATTTGATAAAGAACGTCCTTAAACCAGATCTTTCGGAAAAAGGAGAGCTATGGGCGGCCCGACTTTCGGCTGCGGTAGCAGTTGTGGTGGCTGGTTATTTTGGAATAAACCCACCCGGCTTTGTTGCTGCCGTGGTAGCATTGGCCTTTGGTTTGGCCGCGGCATCGTTCTTTCCGGCCATCATTCTTGGGATTTTTTATAAAAAGATGAATAGCAAAGGAGCAGTGTCCGGAATGATCATAGGTCTTTGCTTAATGCTTTTCTACATGCTCAAATTCAAATTTGGAATATTTGATGGAGGTCAAGAAGCAGTGGCTGGCCTACAGGAAAATTGGTGGTTTGGAGTTTCACCGGAGGGATTTGGAAGTATCGCCATGATTGTCAATTTTGTGGTGGCCATCATTGTTAACCTGTTTACGGCCGATCCTCCTGAGGAAGTTCAGCAAATCGTAGAGAATATTCGTGTTCCCAGTGGGGCGGGAGAGGCAATTGAACATTAGAATAGCTGTGAAATCACTCCGTTTTTCCTTATTTTTAAGGCAGCTTAAAAATTTAATTGAACATAATGAGTAACTACCACATTAAACACTTGGAGGAGTATTTTCAGGTGTATCGAAAATCCGTGAGAAACCCTGAGGGATTTTGGGAAGAAGTAGCAGAGGAGCACTTTCATTGGCGTAAAAAATGGGATTCGGTTTTGGAATGGGATTTTTCAAAACCAGAGGTCAGCTGGTTTAAAGGGGCCAAATTGAACATTACCGAGAACTGTATTGACCGCCATCTTCGGATAAGGGGAGATAAAACGGCCATTCTTTTTGAGCCTAACGACCCTAATGAGGAAGCAGAGCATATAACGTACAGCCAATTGCATGAGCGTGTTTGTAAATATGCGAATGTGCTGAAGGAGCAAGGTGTTGAAAAGGGGGATAGGGTGGTTATTTATTTGCCAATGATTCCTGATTTGGCCATCTCTCTTTTGGCCTGTGCCCGTATTGGAGCCATTCACTCTGTAGTTTTTGCAGGGTTTTCGTCAACTGCCTTGGCTACTAGGATTAATGATTGTGGAGCCAAAATGGTACTTACATCTGATGGTTCTTACCGTGGCAAAAAGGTTATTGATCTAAAAGCAATCGTGGATGAAGCTCTGGAAAGTTGCCCTGATGTGAAAACCGTGTTGGTATCAAAACGAACCGGTGGAGAAGTCAGCATGAAAGAAGGCAGGGATATTTGGATACAACCTTTATTGGATAAAGCATATTCGGATTGCGACCCAGAAATAGTGGATGCCGAAGACCCATTATTTATTCTATATACTTCAGGTTCTACAGGTAGGCCCAAAGGGATGGTGCACACCACTGGAGGTTATATGGTTTACACTGCCTACACCTTTAAAAATGTGTTCCAATATCGCGAAGAGGACGTGTATTGGTGTACTGCTGATATAGGATGGATTACTGGACACTCTTATATTGTTTATGGGCCATTGGCCAACGGGGCTACAACGGTAATATTTGAAGGTGTTCCTTCTTACCCTGATTTTGGACGCTTTTGGGATGTGGTGCAAAAGCATAAGGTCACACAATTTTATACGGCACCTACGGCGATAAGGGCATTGGCCAAAGAGAATCTGGATTTTGTGACCAATCATGATCTTTCCAGCCTTAAAGTTCTGGGTACCGTGGGAGAGCCGATCAATGAAGAAGCATGGCACTGGTATAATGATCATGTAGGTGAAAAGAAATGTCCAATTGTGGACACTTGGTGGCAAACGGAAACAGGAGGTATCCTTATATCACCAATTCCTTTTTCCACACCAACAAAACCGACTTATGCTACTTTGCCCATGCCTGGCATTCAACCTGCGCTTATGGACGAAAACGGGGTGGAGATCAAGGGTAATCAGGTAGATGGAAGGCTTTGTATAAAATACCCATGGCCATCCATAGCAAGAACTATTTGGGGAAACCATCAACGTTATAAGGACACCTATTTTTCTGCTTTTGAAGGAAAATATTTCACTGGGGATGGAGCACTCAGAGATGAGGTCGGCTACTATCGAATCACGGGTAGGGTAG
The DNA here is from genome assembly GCA_024743095.1 of Flavobacteriaceae bacterium. Lineage (GTDB taxonomy): Bacteria > Bacteroidota > Bacteroidia > Flavobacteriales > Flavobacteriaceae > Flagellimonas. Next base: position 85,285 of record JANSXF010000001.1, on the reverse strand, counting down.
ATGATGTTATCATCGTGTCCGGTCATAATTTGGGAACAGCACCCATCGAAGATGCCATAAACGAGCATCCAGCCGTGGCCGAATCCGCAATTGTCGGTTTCCCGCACGACATCAAAGGAAATGCACTGTACGGATACATAATCCTGAAAGAAACCGGTGAAACCCGTAACCGCGATAACCTGAAAAAGGAAATCAATCAATTGATCACCGAACATATTGGGCCAATCGCCAAATTGGACAAGATTCAGTTTGTTGATGGGCTGCCCAAAACACGAAGCGGCAAGATCATGAGGAGGATCCTTAGAAAGATAGCCTCCAAGGATACAAGCAACCTAGGGGATACATCAACTTTGTTGAACCCGGAAATCGTGGAATCCATAATGAAAGAAAGCCTTTAATTCTTTTTAGGTCAATACATAACGAAGGACCTCTTTATCCAAGGAGGTCCTTTAGCTTTTTTGGCTTTAGTTTTTCAATGGTTCTTAAAAAAGCTATGGCCGTAATAAAAGCGTCGCCCAAGGCCGTATGTCTATCTTTTCTGGAGATACTGAACTTTTTGGCAAGGTCGTCCAAAGAGTATCTTTCCTTTTTATGGACTACGGACGAAATTAAAAGTGTTCTGATGTAGAGGGACTCAGTGTCAAGTGTCCTGTTCTTAAGCTTGGGAAGTCCATTTCTTGTTAGAGCGGCATTGATCATATTTACATCGAACATTACGTGGTGCCCTACCAACACATAGTTTTTGGCATATTCTAAAAATTGCTTTAAAGCATCAAGTTCGGTAATGGTATTTTTTTTGCTTTTCTTGAGAATTCCATGGATTTCAGCGCTTTCGGAATCGTAGTGTTCCTGTTGAATATAGACCTCCAAACTTTCTTTTACAGCGATATTATTATCCAACAGTTTCAAAGCGCCGATGCACAACATCCTATCTCGCGTTAGACTAAAACCTGTGGTTTCGGTATCGAGTACTACAAAAATATTCTCATGGACCTCTTCTGGAAGTTTTTCTTTGAAATGTTCTTGGTAGGCCCACCAAAAATCAGGAAGTTCCAACGGTCTTTTCTTGGAGAACGGCCACATTAGCGCAAAAGGTTTTTTACTTGAAACCTGACCTCGATCAAAGATTGGATTTCCTTAACGGTCTTAAAGGTCCTTTTTAGTTTGATTTTTTCTTCCTTATTCAATTTATCCAGAGCAATATATCGGCCTGAATCGTTATGAAGCAGCCCTTGTCTTGTTCTGAATTTGAGAAGAGCCTTGCTGGCATAGGAACAGGCTAGATACAGTTCCTTGTTGTTCGGTTCTAGTTCAGCGAGTTTTTCATAACGTTCCGCTGTATTGTTGATAGATTTGATGGAATGTGACAATATCAGTACCCGTGCAGCATCTATAATGGGCATAAGGGCACGTAGTTTTAAATCGAAAAAATCTTTGTGTTCCCCATCTTGCTCTACTAGAAAATCTCTAAAAAAACCTGAAGGTGATGGGTTTTGCAGTGCGCCGCTGGCCAAATGGGTGAAGAATAGGGGATAGCCCTGCACATTATCAAAAATGCTTTGTGAGAGATCATCGGCCAATGCCTTGTCCCCAAAGGTAACATTGTAATCAAAAAATATGGATGATAAAAGTATTTCATCTGGCCCAGGGTTATGTATCCAATGCCTTGTTACATCTTTCCATTCACTAAGGCTATGGCACCACGAACGGTTTGAGGCCATCATGTCTGCCGGACAATATTCAAAACCGATGGTGTTCAGCATTTTGGAGGTCCGTTCGCCCAATTTTAAAAAATAGGCTCTGGTCGCTTCCAAGTTTTCCTCTGGAACATCCTCAAAAATAATAGCGTTGTCCTGGTCGGTGTTCAACAATTGTTCACCGCGACCTTGGCTGCCCATACTCAGCCAAGTAAATTTTACCGATGGTTCGTTTTCCATTTTCGATAATGCGATTTTTACCACCTGCTTCGTGGAGGCATCATTGAGTTCTGAAATGATTTTGGAAACAAGTCCCAACGGAATGTTCTGTTCCAAATAACCTTGAAGCAGATTCATGATTCCATGTCGAATGCCCCGCAACCTTTTTGCATTGGAGGCCCTCTTTATGGCTCGTAAAAGTACAGCGGGGTTGTTTCCGACGGCTACCATTATATCATGTTTGGATAAGATACCTGCCACTTTTGTATCCGTAGTACCGTCCTCGGTGAGCACCAAATGGCTTATATCGCTCTTCATCATGGCCATTTGCGATTGTGCCAAGGTGAGTCCTTTGGGATAGGTGATGATCGGCGATGACATTATAGATTGGGCCGAGGCAGTAATCGGATACAGTCCTGTTGCCACTTTTTTCCGGATATCCTTGTCCGTAATGATGCCAACAGGAAGGTCTTCCCGAACCACCAACATACAGCCTACATTATGTTCGGTCATTTTGTTGGCGATGGTCTTTATCTGCGTCCCCTCTTTGCAGGTAATGAGTTTGGTTGAATATTTAACGGGCTGTAGTTCCAACATTTTGTCGCTGGAATATTGATTGGAATCACTTCCCTCACCATACAGCTTGCCACGGTGTTTAATGGAATACGGGTTTCCAGTGTTGGAAGCAAAGCTTTCTATCAAAAAATTTCCGATACGTTTGTTTTCAAGCGCAAGAGGTTTAAAATCTTTGATGGGAATGGCATAGAGGATGGTTTCTTCATAGGCCTTTGCTTCCAATTTGTAACTTTCGTTGGCCAATAGCGGACGTAATCCGAACACATCGCCTTCATCACAAATGTCCAAGATTTGACTTGAACCTGCTTTGGAAAGAGCTACGGCACCTTTATTCACTACATAAAAATTCTCGTGAGGACCTTCCCCTTGTGAGAAAACTACGGTGTTTGTCTCTTTGTGGATGATGGTAACTTCAATGGACAATTGCTCCAACTGTTCAACCTCCATGGTATTGAAAGGGGGGTAGTTTTTTAAAAAGTCGGCAATCCGCTCGGATATGGTATTTTTCATACTACTAATTTAAGCCTTGGTTTCTTGTTTGGATTCCATTTCATGGAAATTCTTGTTTTGTAATCCTGTTAAGGCTGATTGTCCATTGAGCAAGTATGTTTTTCAAACTTAATTCTTCAAAGCATTTACCAACTTTTTTACCTTGCCCATAAACCCGTATCTTTGCGCTTCAAAAAACTAGAATCCAATTTTCTGATAATCTATTAATCATATATAATGCAAGACGGAATCTACGCAAAGTTCAATACTTCCAAAGGTGAAATATTGGTGAAGCTTACGCATGATAAAACACCTGGGACAGTGGGCAATTTTGTTGCACTGGCAGAAGGGAATATGGAGAACAGTGTTAAACCACAGGGAAAACCGTATTATGATGGACTAAAGTTCCATAGGGTAATTGCCGACTTTATGGTTCAGGGCGGATGTCCGTCGGGAACGGGGACAGGTGACCCTGGGTATAAGTTCGATGATGAGTTTCATCCAGATTTGGTGCATGATAGACCTGGAGTGCTATCCATGGCCAATGCAGGGCCAGGTACCAATGGGAGTCAATTTTTTATCACTCACGTAGCTACCCCGTGGTTGGATAATAAGCATACGGTATTCGGCCATGTTCAAGGAGGTCAGGATGTCGTGGATGCCATTTCTCAAGGAGATGCGATTGAAACCTTGGAAATTGTTAGGGTGGGTGAAGAGGCCCAGAAATGGAACGCAATTGAGGCTTTCCGCACATTTGAAGGTGCAAGAGAAAAGCGTATCGCCGAGCAAAAGGCTGCTGCAGAGGCCGAGATGGAAAAGTTGGCTGCCGGTTTTGATAAGACCGATAGTGGGCTTCGTTATAAGATTATTCAAAAAGGTAGCGGTGCCAAAGCAGAAAAGGGCAAAACTGTATCCGTGCACTACGAAGGAGCTTTGACGAATGGTCAAGTATTCGATTCATCTTATAAAAGAAAGCAACCTATAGATTTTTCATTGGGTATTGGACAGGTGATTCCCGGTTGGGATGAAGGTATCAGTTTGCTGAAGGTCGGAGATAAGGCACGTTTTGTAATTCCCTCCCATTTGGCTTATGGAAGCGCTGGGGCTGGAGGTGTCATCCCACCTAATGCAACATTAATTTTTAATGTGGAATTGATGAACGTGAAATAAGAAAATTTTACGTCAAAGTATTTAGGAAGGCCTTCAGAAATGAAGGCTTTTTTATTTGGCCCGGTTTACGCTCAAAAATAATAAACAGGCGTTAAGCGCAAGTAGGGCAACAAGAATGCTTAAAAAAGTGGTCATGGTCGTAAGGTGTTTATTAGGTAACAGTTCAACGGTAAAAAACCCTACCTATTGCCCGCAAGGACTTTTTTGTTACTTTTTTGAGCCATTGACACTCCATACCAATAGTAAGGCATTAACAATCAATAAAAACGAAAGTACTCCGAAAAAGGTATTCATTTATATTAGGTTTATGGTTATGGGGAACAGTGTTTATTCGTTAGATAGTAAATTTTGGAATGGTTGCGTAAATTCAGAAAAAAAAGCAAAAAAAAAGTCTGGGCCGCAGCCCAGACTAGTCTAGAAAAAAAGTTTATATAACTTATTCCGCAATTTGTACATTGACGGCGTTCAATCCTTTTTTACCTTGTTGTAGTTCGAACTCTACAACATCACCTTCTCTAATTTCATCGATTAAACCTGAAATGTGTACGAAGTGATCTGTGTTTGAACCATCTTCAGTGATAAATCCGTAACCTTTAGAATCATTGAAGAATTTTACTGTTCCTTTACTCATAATATAAATTGAAAAAATTAAATTGGCTCCAAAGGTACGTTTAATTTATTGGCAATCAGTTTTTTTCTTCAAATAAAATAATTATGCCGTTGGATCGGGCGTCAAACGTAGGTATGGTTTTACTTCTTCCACGCCCTTTGTGAAAATATTTTTCGCTTCTTCTGTTGGAATAGCGGGGCTAACTACCACTTTTTCACCATTTTTCCAGTTGGCGGGAGTGGCCACTTTATGATTTGCTGTCAATTGTAAAGAATCCACAACTCTTAGCAATTCGTAAAAATTACGTCCGGTAGAGGCAGGATAAGTCAGTGTAAGTTTTACTTTTTTGTCCGGATCGATGATAAAAACAGAACGAACGGTCAACGTATTGTCCGCATTTGGATGGATCATATCATAAAGGTCGGATACCTTTCGTTCCACATCAGCAACTATCGGAAAGTTGACTTCAGTGCTTTGTGTTTCGTTGATATCCTTTATCCATTCCAAGTGGGAGGCGGCACCATCGACACTTAGGGCCATCATTTTCACATTTCTTTTCTCAAACTCGTCCTTGAACTTGGCTGCGGTACCCAATTCGGTCGTACAAACGGGGGTGAAATCGGCAGGGTGGGAGAACAAAATGCCCCAGTTATCCCCAAGATATTCATAAAAATTCAGTGTTCCTTCCGAAGTAACCGCAGTAAAATCCGGAGCGGTATCTCCCAATCTTAAAGTTGCCATATATTTTAATTTTTAGGGTTATAAATTAATACTCTACAAAATTACTAGATTATTTGGTTGTCTGGTTGTAAATCAGTTAAAAGTGTATTAAAATACGGCTTTTTTGATGAAGTGTATTATTGTCGAAAAGTTATTATTTTTAGTATATGGAAAATGAAACCTTGGAACAACTGCGCTATCCGATCGGAAAATTTGAGATTCCTGATACTATTACAAGTGCCGATCTCGAAAAGTGGATCACTGACTTGGAAACACTTCCTCAACGGTTGAGCGATTTGGTCACCCCGCTTTCCGATGAGCAGCTCGAGACTCCTTACCGTCCCGGAGGGTGGACTGTTCGCCAATTGGTACATCACATTTCCGATAGCCACCATAACAGTTATGTTCGATTTAAGTGGGCCTTAACGGAGGATATCCCTACCATCAAGGCATATAATGAAAAGGCTTGGGCAGAACTGTTCGATGCCCGAACGGCACCCATATTGATGTCATTATACCATTTAGGTGCCGTACACGCCAAGTTGGTGTATTTGTTGCAAGGACTTTCGCAAGAGGATTTACAGCGGAGTTTTGTCCATCCCGATGGTAATCAGGAAACATCTTTACAAGAGAACATTGCCCGTTATGCATGGCATAGCAATCACCACTATGCGCATATCAATAACTTGGTGAAAAGGAAAGGATGGTAAGCTAAAGTTTCTTGGTGAGAATATACATGGGCTTCTCTTCTGGTCTTACATTTGGCAGGACTACCTCGCTTTCCCGCTTTATGACAAATCCATTTTTTTGATAGAAATGAACCGGCTTGCCTTTTTGCATGGTATCAAGCCAGACTATCTCTTTGTTTAGTGCTTTGGCCGTCTTTTCAATAAATTGAAGCAATTGTTTGCCAATTCCTTTTCCGGAATGCTCTTTCAATAAATAGATTTTCTCGGCTTTTAGCGCATCGGTAGCTGAAATCTCATCGATTCTGCAATTTTTCACCAGTTTTAGGATTCCGACGGGTGCCTCACCCAAATTGATCAAAAAATTCAACGTATTGGGGTCCTGTAGTTCACGTTCTACTACCTCCTTTGTAAAACCATTGGATAGGTAAGGGGCTGGGTCGTCATTTTCCCATAAATGCAGATAGTTTTCACAATAGGATTTTACCCCAACGGTCAAATATACTTCAAGATTGTCGTGGATGACTGGAACCAATGTTACGGTATTGTCCAAAACAGCAAAATTCATCCCTGTTATGTGTTTTTCCATTTAATATTACAGCCCAAGCTCGGTTTTTGATCTTGGTCAACCTCTTTTCCAGCAATAACAGCATCCAAGGCTTTTCTGAGGTCATTTCCAGTCAGCGGAACATCATTTCCTGGTCTGGAGCCATCAAGTTGTCCTCTGTAAACCAAGGTTAGTTGGGGGTCAAAAAGATAAATGTCCGGTGTACAGGCCGCATCGTAGGCTTTGGCGACCTCTTGGGTCTCATCATATAAATATGGAAATGTATACCCCTCTTCTTTTGCTTTTAGCTTCATAAGGTCTGGTGAGTCCTGAGGGTAGTTTTCCACATCGTTACTGGATATGGCAACAAAGGCAATACCTTTTTCTTGGTATTCCTTGGTCAATTCAACAATCATTGGGTTTATGTGGATTACAAAGGGACAGTGGTTGCATATGAACATTATTACCGTGCCTTTTTCTCCTTTTGCAGCGTTCAACGATATGGATGTACCGGAAACGGTATCCAGAAGTTCAAAATTCGGAGCATTGGTGCCCAAGGGTAGCATGTTGCTGGGTGTCCTAGCCATTTTTATCGATTTTTTGTTTTGGTAATAACCACATATGGCAAAAATAAAAAACGACCTGCAAAAATACAGGTCGTTTTAAATTATTAAAGGAATTGTCTTTTAGATGTCGTCAAAACTTACATCGGTAAAATTGCTACCGGTCTCGGTTCCGTTTTCACTAAAACTTTCTTCTTCTTCCTTTTTAAAATCCTTTTGGTGGCGTTCGGAGATGACTTCACTTCCTTTTTCATCAATAATGTAGTCCATCATTTCTTCCATAATTTCACGAAAAGCACTAAAATCCTCCTTATAAAGATAAATTTTGTGCTTTTTGTAGTGGAAAGAACCATCGTCGTGAGTAAACTTTTTACTCTCGGTTATGGTAAGGTAGTAGTCACCGGCCTTGGTACTTCTAACGTCAAAAAAATAGGTTCTTCTCCCTGCTCTTAAGACTTTCGAATAAATCTCTTCCTGATCCATTGTATCTTTCTGGCCCATATGGTATAGTGTATTTGGTACTATGTTGAAATATGTTACCAAAAATGTAAAAAAAAAGCTAATTCAGCAACTTTTTTATGATTCTTTGCCCGAAAGCTGGTTCATGTAGAGATCTTTGTAATACCCATCGGTATTGTTCAGTTCTTCGTGAGTGCCTTCCTGTATAATGCTTCCGTTGTCGAGAACTATTATTTTGTCAGCATTTTTGGCAGATGATACCCTATGGCTAACAATTAAAGTGGTCTTGCTCTCAGAAACCCTTTTTAAGTTATTGAGTATCTCTTCTTCCGTTTCGGTATCTACGGCGGAAAGACAATCATCGAACAAATAGATTTTGGGGTCTTTTAACAATGCCCTGGCTATGGAAACGCGTTGTTTTTGGCCACCGCTCAGGGTGATGCCCCGCTCGCCCAAAATAGTATCGTACTTTTTGGCAAAGCCTTCAATGTTTTTATGGACCACTGCTTTTTTGGCTACCTCCACAATTTCATCATGTGTAGCGTTTTCATTGCCAAAGCGGATATTGTTCTCTATAGTGTCCGAGAACAGGAAAGCATCTTGCGGTACTGCTCCAATGGAACTTCGTAAACTGTTCAAATTTAGGTTTTGAACAGGTATTCCATCAATCAATACCTCACCAGAGGAAGTGTCGTACAAACGTGCCACCAAATCCAATATGGTCGATTTTCCAGAACCTGTTTTCCCTAAAATGGCCGCCGTCTGTCCGGCCTTTATCGAAAACGAAATATCTTTGAGGGCAGTAATGTTGGTATCCTCATAGGTAAATGTCACATTTTTGAATTCAATATCCCCTGTAATAGGTGTTGGGCCCGAAATTTTGTTTTGAATGGATGGCTCTTCGTTCAAAAACTCGTTGATTCGTTTTTGTGAAGCTTCGGCCCTTTGTACAATGGATGTGAGCCACCCTACAATGGCCACTGGCCATGTGAGCATATTTACATACAGGATAAACTCGGCAATGATTCCAATGGTCTCGATTTCCCCGTTGATATATTGACGCCCACCAATGTATATAACGAACAGGTTACTTACCCCGATCAATAGAATCATCAATGGAAAGAACCAAGCATTTACTTTGGCCAGGGCCATACTGGTATCTTTTCCCTCTTGCGCTAAATTGCGTAGTTCATTATTGATACGTGGCTCTATACTGTATGCTTTGATTACCGATATCCCAGAAAAAGACTCTTGGGTAAAGGTGGAAAGTGTGGATAAAAATTCCTGTACCTTGGTGCTTCTTTTATGGATTATCTTGCTGATTTGATAAATCAAAACCGACAAAATAGGCAGAGGAAGCAAGGTGTAGGCCGCTAGGGTAGGGGCCTTTATAAACATCAGAGGAACCAAACAAACAAAAAGCGTTAAGGTCTGTATGCCGTACATAATGGCCGGACCACCGTATAATCGAACTTGGTTGATGTCCTCGCTGATTCGGTTCATCAAATCCCCGATTCTATTTTTTTTGTAAAAATTGAGACTTAAAAACTGGTAGTGGTCAAAAACCTCATTTTTTAGGTCGTATTCAATATATCTGGATACATTGATGATGGTCTGGCGCATCAAAAAAGTAAAAAGTCCTGATAAAAAGGCAGCTCCAACAATAATAAGAATGTATTGAAGCAGCAGTCCCTTGGCATCCGACAAGGTAATCACATCCGACATAAAATCCTCGACCGCTTGGATGGATTTGTTTACGTAGGAAGGCATCACCAGGGAGAAAATACGTGCAATTATGGTAATCAAAATACCCAATAGCAGTTTAAGCCAATATTTCTTAAAATATTTATTTAAGTGCTTCAGTTCCTTCATAAAAGGGAGAAAAGATGGTTATTTTAGCTTCGATGTAAGCGGACAATCCCGCAAATATATACCATACCCCACAAAGTAAATGTTATAAAACTGATAAGAAAACAAGTTTGATAGGTAAGATTCAAATATAAGATTACTTTTGCGGTGTGAAAGCCAAACAATGACTTTAAAAGTTCTTTAAACATGTTAACCAGAAGGCACATTAGGGTAAAAGTGATGCAATGTATTTATGCATTGGTGCAATCCAAGGATGATTCATTGCAAAAACAAGAAAAATTCCTTAGAGTAAGTATAGAAAACATGTACGTTCTATATCTTTTGATTTTGAGCCTTTTGGCAGAACTCCATCGTTTGGCCGAAAAACATGTGAGCCACGCTTCCAAAAAATATGTGGCGACCGAAGAGGATAACTACCCCAACCCACAAAAGTTTGTAAAAAACAGATTGTTGTTGCAATTGGTGAACAACGAAGCTCTTAAGAGCGAGCTCTCCAAGCGCAAATTGGATAATTGGTACTTGAACGATGAGTATGTGAAAATCATTCATAAAGAAATTCTGGCAAGCGATATCTACAAAGAATATATGTTCAATGGCGAGGATGATTATGCGGACGACCGCAATGTGGTTATCCAGCTTTTTAAGGAAATCATTGCCCCCAACGAAAAGATCTATGATTACTTCGAGGATGATAAACTTACGTGGGTGGATGATTTTCCCATTGTAAATACCTTTTTGGTGAAACGGCTTAAAAAAGCAAAACCAGATTCCGGGGACCGTTTCTTTTTGCCATCCTTGCTCAAAGATCAGCAGGATATGGACTTTGCCAATGACCTTTTGACCAAGACTTTGCTCAACGATGGCAAGTGGGAAAAGGAGATTGAGGGCAAGACCCCAAATTGGGACAACGACCGTATTGCGGAGATAGATTCCATTGTTCTTAAAATGGCGATATGTGAGTTGCTGAACTTCCCGTCCATTCCAGAAAAAGTGACTTTGAATGAGTACTTGGAGATTGCAAAAGAGTATTCTACGCCAAAGAGCAGCATATTTATAAATGGGGTGTTGGATAAGTTGGCAAAAGAGTATAAATCGGATGGAAGGCTGCAAAAAATAGGTAGAGGTCTACAATAAACAATAATTCCTTAATTTTGGGAAAACAAATTTTAATCATGAAAAGAATAACAACAATTTTTAGTTTGATCGCAGTGGTTGCCCTAACCAGTGTATCATGCAAGGACAAAGCATCGCAAAAGATAGTTGCTGACAATGTTGAAAGCGCTGTAAGCAGAGATGAGGCTGATAAGAAAGTTCCTGTAATGACCTTTGAGAAAACCGAGCACGATTTCGGTACCATCCAAAGAGGAACACCTCAGGAAACCGTATTTACCTTTACCAATACAGGTGATGCTCCATTGATTATTACAGATGCTAAAAGTAGCTGTGGTTGTACAGTACCAAATCCTCCAAAGGAGCCTATCGCTCCAGGTGAGACCGGAGAGTTGTTGGTTAAGTTCAACGGTTCTGGTCAAAACCAAGTGACCAAAACCATTACGGTAACGGCAAACACCGCCAAAGGTTCTGAAATCGTAAGAATCAAAGCATTTGTACAGGCACCTGAAGCTACACCAGCTGGTCCTGTAAAATAATTTAAAAGACCTAAATGGAAAACTTACAACAGTTTTTACCGCTGATATTGATTTTTGCCGTGGCGTACTTTTTTATGATTCGCCCGCAGATCAAACGTCAGAAGGATGAGAAAAAATTCGCTTCGGAATTAAAGAAAGGAGATAAAATCATTACCAAAAGTGGTTTGCACGGCAAGATTGTGGAATTGAACGACAAGGATTTTTCTTGTGTGATCGAGACAATGGCAGGCCGATTAAAGTTCGACCGCTCCGCCATTTCCATGGAAATGAGCAAAAAATTAAATACTCCCGACGAAAAAAAGTAAGCGTTTAAAATTCATAAAAAGTGAAAACACCCCATGGTACAGGATAACCAAGGGGTGTTTTTTTTTGTACTTTACCCAAAATTTCAAGAATTATGGGAACCAGAAGACAGTTTGTAAAACAGAGCAGTTTGGGAGCGGCGGCCATGGGAGCATCAATGATATTGCCAACCGAGTTGTTGGCATCGATTAGAAGGACCATCAGTCCAAATGATAAAATTCAGGTTGGCCTTATTGGTTGTAAAGGAATGGGTTTTTCCGATTTGAGTTCCATGCTGCAGAACAGCGAGGTCGAAGTTGTAGCCCTTTGCGATGTGGATGAAAATGTGCTTCGCGAAAAAACTGCCGAGCTGGAAAAAGGAGGAATCAAAAAGCCTAAATGGTATTCTGATTATCGAAAACTGTTGGAAGATAAGGATATTCATATCGCGATTATTGGAACGCCGGACCACTGGCATTGCCTACAACTTACCGATGCCATCGATGCTGATAAGGATGTATATTGTGAAAAGCCCATAGCCAATTCCCTGGCCGAGAGCGATGCCATGCTCGCCAAGGTAAATGCAAGCGATAGAATGGTGCAGATAGGGCAATGGCAACGCAGCGAGCCCCATTTTGTAGATGCCATCAACTATGTACATTCCGGTAAGCTGGGGCAGATAAGGCTAGTGAAAACATGGGCGTACCAAGGATGGATGTCATCCGTTCCCGTGGTGCCCAATAGCCCTGTACCTGCTGGGGTGGATTACGATATGTGGTTGGGGCCAGCGGAGAACAGACCCTTCAATAAAAATAGGTTTCACTTTAATTTTAGATGGTTCTGGGACTACGCAGGTGGGTTAATGACCTATTGGGGCGTACACTTGATTGATTACGCTCTTTTCGGAATGAAGGCGTCTTCGCCCAAATCTGTGATGGCCATGGGCGGTAAGTTTGCCTATCCGAATGATGCGGCCGAAACTCCTGATACTTTACAAACCATTTATGATTTTGGTGATTTTTCCCTTTTGTGGGAGCATGCTACAGGAATCGATGGCGGTAACTACGGACGTAACCATGGTATTGCCTTTATCGGGAACAATGGAACTCTAGTGCTCGACCGAGGTGGTTGGGAGGTAATACCCGAGCACGATCGTCCTAACTGGGATAAAGATTTAGGCCCAAAAATAGAGCCGGTACCGTTACAGCAGGGTGTTGGCCAAGGTTTGGGACTTCATACCAAAAACTTCTTGGAGGCAGTAAAGTCGAGGGATAAATCAATCTTGAAGGCACCTATTAAAATCGGTTACGATGCCGCTGTGGTGAGCCACATGGGTAACATTGCATACAAAACAGGGGAGCGCTTGTTCTGGGATGCGGAAAACCATAAGTTTAACCACTCGGAAGCCGATGCTCTATCGGCTAAGCAATACCACAATGGATGGAAGTTCCCGAAGATGGGGTAAAAGACAGGTTTTTGGTTGAAATTAATAGTGACTGAAGGAGCTCGACTTACCGTTCAGCGTCTGTGGTAACTGTTATTTTTCCATGCTGCCATCCTTTGGGTAGGTGTAGGTTCATTCCAGTTTTATTTTCAACATCAATTAAATCATTTCTAAGGGAAATGGTTCGTAATCCGATAACATTTCTATTGTTATTTGCCGTTTCCAAAGCTGCATTATCCGGAATGGCTCCAAGAAAACCATAGGATGTCGATTCATGATTATTTAAACCGGCAGTTCGCCAATCTTCTATTTGGGCTAATTCATACGGTGATATTTCACCCTGTTTCAGTGCATTTAATAATTTTGGTCTTAAATGAGCGTAGATGGTATCTTTCGAATTGTAATTTACGGATATTGAATTATGGTGACTTAAAATCACGGAGCCCCATAAATTATTCCCTGTATGTCGTTCACCTGGATAACCATACTCTTTTAAGATTTGCTCCAGTTGTTCTAACTGCTGCTCGCTATGAGGGGCAAATTTTTTTTCAGAATACCTCCTTTTGGCTTTTTGTCCAATTCTGAACAATGCCCCAAGTGCTTTTTTCTGGTCCTTTTTGAACATTTCATGGACTTGTTCCTTTAGTGGCAAGTTTAGCCCTTTTATGTAGGTTTTATGGAGTGAATCATATTCGGATAAAAGCTTTGACCATTCCGAAGATTCTTTTAATGACTGTAAATTGTCATTTTTTTTGATGCTTTTCAATGTCCAACCAGCTTTGATTCCCAGTCTGGTGAACTGTAATCCTGATTGATAATCATTTTGATATGCACTGAGTTCGGTTGCAACTTTGATGTCTCTTAGAAAGGAGAAATCAAACTGTTTAAATAGAGAATCAAATGTATCGATGGCGGAAGTGTATTTTCCTTCAGCAATTAGCTGTTCACACTCAAGTACTTTGGAATGGTAGTTCAGGTAGTTTTCTTGGGCTTTACTTTTGACAGAAAACAAAAGACAGCCAATAAAAATAAGGGTCAGTGAAAATTTAGTCATGAAACAAAATAATGTATTTTGACTGTAAATAGCTGTGAATGAATAGTTAAATGTGGCTTCAAGGTTAAACCTGCAGTTAAGATTAACCAATCCCCTTTTCAGTTGACGGATTCATTTCGGTATGTGCTTTTTTTCCAATAAAGCTATCGCGAAGGGGATATACATCTCTAAGATTTGCCCACTGGTGGACAAATGTATATCGGTCTATTGTATCAATGCAGGTAAGATATGTGTTTTGAGAACATCCCTGGATTGATTCCCTTTTCCGTTCCTAAAGTTGCCCGCAGTAATTACAACCACCGAATCCAAATCGGGAAGGATAAAGATAAACTGTCCGCCCGCGCCTCTGGCTTCAATGGATTTAATTTCTTTTCCGTGTACCTCATAGGTGTCGTGCCACCAGAGATAACCATATTCATTTTTACCCTTGGTGTCCTGTAAACGACCGTACTTTTTAAAGGATTCCTCCACCCAACTTTCAGAAATAATACGGTTTCCTTGCCAAGTTCCCTTGTTGAGGTACAATTGACCGAATTTAAGAAGGTTACGGGAAGTCAACAGCATACCGCCACCGAAATAGGGCCTTTGCTCGGTGTCATCCGTTTGGTTGATGTAGTTGGTAATGCCCAATGGCGCAAATAGCTTTTCGTCCATATAGGTCTCCAGAGGAGTTTTTAAACGTTCACTTAAACAAACACCCAGTAGGAATGGATTTGCGGAACCGTAGTCCATGTAAGTGCCTGGGAGGTGTACCATTGGTGCCTCTAGAACGGTTTTTAGCCAGTTGCTGGGGTTATTGGGGTTTTGGTAGTAATCCTCCCCGGCATTATTGTTCACATCCAGCCCGGAACCCATGGTTAGAAGGTCTTGTAACGTTATCTTGGCTTTTAGGGAATCTTTGGTATATTGATAGGTTTCAGGAATAAAATCGTACAATTTCTCTTCTGTACCATTGATCAGACCATCATCAATAGCAATCCCTATCATGGCGGAAGAAACACTTTTCGAAGCAGAGCGCAAATCGTGCGGAACATGGACATTGTAACCTCCAAAATAACTCTCGAATACCAGTTTATTGCTTTTGGCAATGAGGACACTGTGCATGTTTATCCACTCACCGGTATTGGATGCATCTATCAGCTCCTCAAGCTTACCTTGGTCAATACCGTGGTCATTAATGTTTGCCACCTCCCAACCATCTTTCAATAATGGCGGGGTATTGGTGCTCTGAGGTTTGGTCCTTGGATTAGAGGAGTACTCCCATCCATCATCAGTATGCGTCAAACGGGTCGAGGTTAATACGGACTGACCCAAAAGGATATCCAGATCTATATGATCTTCCTGTAAATTGGCCCTAAAATTAAACCCGGTATTGCTATCCTTGAAGGTCAGTAAGTTGCCATTTTGTTCAAAATTGCTTGACCATGCTCCTCTAAATCGTTGGTCGCCAAAAAAAGGATAGGCCACTGGACCATTATCGGTTTCTTCCATGTACAGCATAATGTCGGAGCTCTGTAGTCCATCATTGAACATAAAAGGATTCCACGTTCCTTTGTAGGTGTTGTCATCAGCTTTTTCAAGGGCTATATGGTAAAAAAATCTTCCGGTCTTAAGAAATCCGGTCAGTTCAGTTTCATTCTTTTCATACTTCAGATCAAAAAATAGCCCTTCGCCAACACTGAAAACTATATTTTCGCGACTTTCAGATACCATCTCTTTGTCAATCAGGATGTCATCGTTCGCAATAATCAAATTATAACTATTATTCCACAGTTTTTCCAGCGAAACTTTAAAATTGAAACTAGTTTTTTCCGATAGATGTCCAATCCATTCGCCTGAGTAGGAGTGTTCCTTTTCCTGCGCACAGCTCAACAGCATAGAGTATAGTAACACTATTGATAGAATCCATTGTTTAAGCATTATCTTGATGTTTTGAATACAAAAGTACCGTCCCGATTATTCCAAAACTTGTATGAAATTAACATCCGCATTTAGTCTTCAACCTATATCTATAGGCTTTTGGGGTCATATTGAAATGTGATTTGAAAACGCGGTTAAAATGACTCTGGTCTGAAAAACCTGACTGGTATGCGATTTCGGTAAGCGTATAGTTTGACTGTAATAACAGAGGAATAGCGGCCTTTAATTTGCATTGTCTGATGTATTCCCCCAAGCTGGTATTCAGATATTTTGAAGAGGCCCGGGAAATATGCACTGGATGAACACCTAACTGTTGCGATAGGTATTCCAAGCTCAGGGTATTTTCATCAAAATGAAGTAAATCCTTTAGTCCATCTACCCATTCGGGTCGTTTCTTGGATTCAACAGATTGCTCGGTTTTAAGGGAATCACATATTTGAACCAATAAGGATTGAATGGTTACATCGCTATAGTTGTCCATCATGTTAAGTTCCCGATATAATTTGGCGAACAGAACATGTACTTTGGGATGCTGTATCAATTTACTTCCTTCTAGAACAGTGAAGGTAATATCATGCTTTTGCAGCCATGATTTTTCAAATTCCAGATGAAATCCGGCTGCGTCGGTAGAGTGTTTTGAGCCAAAGTGGGGTTCTTCCCAATTATTGAACATTAGGCTTGCGGAAGGGCACAAGGTGGTTGTTCGCTTGTTGCAATCCTTCATTTTGCCCCGCAGCACATACATGAAATAGGGGTTTTCATGATAGTGCCAATCTGTTTTTACCTTGGTATACCTGTACTTTGAAAGCATTATACCATCATGGCGTAACTCCGAACGTTTATCGCCATAGTATTCTCCGCTGGTCAAGAATTTCATCGGTGATTTTTGATTGATGATGCAAATATGGGCCTTAATATAACTTAATTGCGGCAATTTGTTCAACGATATCCATCATTCAATCCTATTCCACCCTGAACCATAGGCAGTATTTTTTGCAATCAGCGTAGTTTGGTTTTTTCTTGTTTTGCCTCAGCAATGTGCTCGCAGAATTCTTTTTGTTTGTATGGAGTGAAATTTTCAAAGGCAACCTTCAATTGTGGGTTGTTGTCCAATTTAGCTTGTAATAATTCGGGAATGATGATCTTTTTGGTCTTCTCGACTTGTACTTCCAATCCCTTTTTTTGATTTTCCAGGGCTTCATTCATGTAAGAAAGTACTGCCTTTTCGTTGACTTCTTCCAAATTGTAGAACTTCCAATGTCGCATACCCTTGGTTTTTCCTTCTTGTGCATTTTCCAGTACATTTTTTGGATCCTTCAAATAAACCCCGTTAAAAAACCAAACCCCAAAATGTTTTTTGAACTTACATATCCCAAAAACATTCTTATTGTTCCAAGTGTAAACAGGAATACTCCATTTAAAATTTTCTTCAGCTTCTGTTTTTAATGCGATTTCCCTCAGAAAAACAATTCCTTCCTTAAAGGGATGTTCGTTTTGGTAATACACTTCCAGTTTTTGGGATTTATCCATAATTACTTGATTTGACTAGCGGTAAGTTCGCAAATTTTAGCGATAACCAGCACCGCTTTTTCCATACTTTGCAAAGGAACGTACTCGTATTTGCCATGGAAATTGTGCCCACCAGCAAAAATATTGGGGCAGGGCAGTCCCATAAAACTGAGTTGTGAACCATCGGTTCCCCCGCGTATAGGTTTGATGATCGGTTCTATTTGTAGTGATTTCATCGCTTGTTCCGCTATTTCTACAATATGAAAGACCGGTTCTACCTTCTCTTTCATGTTTTTGTACTGGTCCTCAATGGTCAGGCTAACGTGCTCCCCATATTTTTTGTTGAGTTTGTCCCTGATGTCGTTCAAAAGGTCTTTTCTAGCCTGAAAATGCACCGCATCGTGGTCGCGGATGATAAGTTCTATTTCTGCCTTTTCAATTTCTCCCTTGATTTTGTGCACATGGAAAAAACCTTCCCGTCCGGTAGTGTGCTCGGGTACTTCGCTCGGGGGCAAATGGGTCAAATAGTCGTTGGCAATCCCAATGGCGTTTACCATTTTGTTCTTTGCATATCCGGGATGGACACTTTTTCCCGTAACCGTGATCTTGGCTTTGGCCGCATTGAAGTTTTCATATTCCAGCTCGCCCACTTGGCTGCCGTCCATCGTATATGCCCATTCCGCTCCGAATTTTTCCACATCAAATTGATGGGCACCGCGTCCAATTTCTTCATCAGGAGTGAAGGCAATCCTAACTTTCCCATGTTTTATCTCGGGGTGTTGAATCAAGTATTCCATTGCTGTAATAATTTCGGCAATACCTGCTTTGTCATCAGCGCCCAAAAGGGTCGTGCCATCGGTTGTGATCAAAGTTTGTCCCTCGTAGGCCTTTAAATCCTCAAAATAATCCGGCGATAGGACAATGTTGTTCAACTTGTTCAATATAATATCCTTCCCATCATAATTTTCAATGATCTGTGGCTTTACATTTCTACCGGAAAAATCCGGAGAAGTATCAAAATGAGAGACAAAACCAATAGTAGGCACCTTTTTGTCTATGTTGCTGGGCAAAGTTGCCATAATGTAGGCATTGGCATCTATGGAGACCTCCTGCATACCAATTTGGTGCAGCTCCATCACCAATTTTTTGGCAAGGTCCCATTGTTTTTCTGTGCTTGGAGTGGCCTGTGAATAGGGGTCGCTCTGGGTATCAGTGGTCACATACTCTAAAAATCTGGGCAATAATTTTTCCATGGTCGGTGTTGAATTTCATCAAAAATAATGCTTATTCAAACGTAATTTTGCAAATCAAGGGCATTAATAAGTATCTTTCAAGAACCATTAAAATCAACTTCACTTGAAACCGCTGGTATATTTTCTTTTTTTGATCTCTGGGTTTTGTGGAACGGCCCAGATGGATTGTATTTTGGGTGTAGGTGGCCGCGACAACGAGACCATTACCAAAGTTTTTGAGCTGACGGAAGAGCAGCGGGAAAACTTAAAAAATTGGAGCGCCGAACTAAAAGTCAGGAACGATATTTTTAAGGAAAGGGCTGCATATTTGATGAGACAAAACCAAGAGAGCTCGCCCGAAGTACTGATGGAAGTGTCAAAAAAATATCAATCTTTTATGGATAGCATGGCAAAAAACGTCCATATGATGGATAAGAGACTGTTGGAAAGCTTCAATCAAACACAATATGACAGGTATTTGAAGTTATGTGATCAAATGACCTTGCGCCCCATCTATATAAATAGGTCTGTTGACGAAAATTGACCGAAATGTCAAGAACTGTTTTAAGAGTTTTTATTTTTGTCCAAAATCCATTCTGAATGTACAAAATCCTTATTCGCCCGGTACTTTTTTTGTTTGATCCAGAAGCCGTGCACCACTTTTCTTTTAAGGCTATAAAGTTTTTTTCAAGTTTGGGTTTGGGCGGGATCTTCCGCAATATTTTTGTTGTTGATGATCCAAGATTGGAGCGGGAAGTATTCGGTGTTAGATTCAAAAACCCGGTCGGTCTGGCCGCTGGTTTTGACAAGGATGCCAAACTCTACAACGAGTTTTCGGATTTTGGGTTTGGATTCGTTGAGATAGGGACAGTAACCCCGAAACCGCAACCGGGGAACCCCAAAAAACGGTTGTTCCGATTAAAGGACGATAAGGCCATTATTAATAGAATGGGCTTTAACAATAAGGGTGTTTTTGAAGCTGTTGAGCAATTAAAAAAAAAGCACCGTGTAATTGTTGGAGGTAATATTGGCAAAAACAAGGTTACGCCCAACGAGGATGCCTTAAAGGATTATCTCATCTGTTTTGAAGCCCTGTTCGGGCATGTGGACTATTTTGTTGTGAACGTGAGTTCGCCCAACACGCCAGGTTTGAGGGAACTTCAGGATAGGGAACCGTTGACCAAGTTGCTTAAAAAGCTAAAAAGTCAGAATAAAAAACTGGCCAAGAGCACGTCCAAGAAAGAAAAACCTATATTATTGAAGATTGCCCCTGATTTAACGGACGACCAACTATTGGACATTATCGAAATTGTTGCCGATACAAAAATCGAAGGGGTAATAGCGACCAATACTACCATTGCAAGAAACGATTTAAAATCGCATTTGACCTTATCTGAGGAAGCTGGCGGTTTAAGTGGAAAACCTTTGACCAATAGGAGTACCGAGGTGATTCGTTTTCTGGCGGACAACAGTAGAAAGGCATTCCCGATAATAGGGGTTGGTGGCATACATTCCGAAGCCGATGCACTGGAAAAATTGGAAGCAGGTGCGGATTTGGTGCAACTTTACACCGGTTTTATATACGAAGGCCCAGTGCTTATCAAAAAAATCAACAAGGCCATTTTGGGAAAAATGGATTAAGGTCATATGCACAGTTTGATATTATTTCTGGAAACCGTCAACTCACCTGTATTGATCGCGTTTTTAGTGTCTTCCTTGGTTCTGGCCTTATCACCGGGACCGGATAATATTTTTGTGCTTACCCAAAGCATCAGTAATGGGACAAAATCTGGTCTGGCCACCGTTTTTGGGTTGGTTGCTGGCTGTTTGGTCCACACCACGTTATTGGCTTTTGGGGTTTCGCAAATTATCAAACGAAGCGATACGTTGTTTTTTGCCATCAAATTGTTTGGGGCAATATACCTTCTGTACTTAGCGTATCAGGTTTATCGTAGTGATGCTTCTATACTTTTGAATAAAGAAAACAACCCGGCTAAATCACCCCGAAAACTTTTTTGGACTGGGTTCACCATGAATGTTCTTAACCCCAAGGTAACCATCTTCTTTTTGGCATTTTTTCCGGGTTTTTTGTTCAGTGATAGTCTAAATACCGTAGTCCAATTTTACATTTTGGGATTGCTTTTTATGTTTTCTGCCCTTATTGTTTTTGGTGCAATCGCTGTATTGGCAGGTAGAATTTCCAAATATCTTTCACGACATAATAAAGTAGGGATTTACCTAAAATGGGTTCAGATAGTTGTTTTTGTAGGGATTGCCCTTTATCTATTTCTGTCGGAGAAATAAGTGCTATTTTTACGGGAGCCTATGTCAAAAGTTAAACTCATAGAATGTCCACGGGACGCCATGCAGGGTATCAAAACCTTTATCCCAACCGATGAAAAGGTAAAGTATATACAATCCTTGTTGGGCTGTGGTTTTGATACCATTGACTTCGGAAGTTTTGTTTCGCCCAAGGCAATTCCACAAATGCAGGATACCGCAGAGGTTTTGGCAAAATTGGATTTGTCACGCACTCGAAGTAAACTTTTGGCCATTGTGGCCAATGTACGAGGCGCTCAAGATGCCTGTGAACACGAAGCTATAGATTATCTGGGTTTTCCATTCTCCATTTCCGAAAACTTCCAAATGCGGAACACACACAAGACGATAGACCAATCGGTAGAAACGCTAAAGGGAATCTTGGAACTGGCGGATGCGAACAACAAGGAGGTGGTCACCTACATATCCATGGGGTTCGGAAATCCATATGGCGACCCATGGAACGTGGAGATAGTAGGGGAGTGGACCGAGAAATTGGCCGATATGGGAACCAAAATTCTATCCCTGTCGGATACCATAGGCAGTTCCACACCGGAAGTAATCGACTATTTATTCAGTAATCTTATTCCCAAATATCCGGAAATTGAATTTGGAGCCCATTTGCATACCACGCCATCTAAATGGTACGAAAAAGTTGATGCCGCTTACAGAGCCGGTTGTCGCCGTTTTGATGGTGCCGTGCAAGGTTTTGGTGGTTGTCCCATGGCCAAGGATGAATTAACAGGTAACATGCCTACGGAAAAAATGCTTTCCTATTTTACAGCGGAAAAGGCAGATTCAGGTGTTAACTGGATGGTTTTTGAAGCGGCTTACAATAAAGCCACGGAGTTGTTCTCCGCGTATCACTAAACGTTTTCAATCCCATAAAATCATTTGCTATTTATTTAGATTAAATCTAAATTAATATATTTGATGCTTCCAATGATTCACCCTTATGAAGTACAACGGTCTGTTGCCCACATTGCCCAAAGAACTACGTGTTTTTATTGCAACTTTTGTGATTGTTCTCTCCGTGGGCTATTTTACGGGATTGCTTTTTATCCAAGAAACCGAGTCTACCAGCCCGGTTGGCATTGAAGAAAATTACTTGGGCAATGAAGAGGATGAAGATGCCGAGGTGATGAAATTTAAAAAAGGAAATCGGGAAATGTTAACTGTGGTTCACACGCATGTACTCTCAATGTCTCTCATATTTTTTCTTTTGGGTGGATTAGTTTGGCTTACAAAAGCTCCCAAAAAACTAAAGCTATTTTTGACATTAGAACCATTTCTTTCTATTATCCTGACCTTCGGTGGTATCTATGTGATGTGGTCCGGGGTAAGCTGGTTTAGGTACATCGTTATTTTTTCCGGAATTTTGATGACCATTACCTATACAGGCTCGGCAATTTTGGTGCTTTGGCAATGTTTATTTCCGAGTAAATTCAAAATATTGGGTATTAGTTCTCGATGAATTGATAGTCGATTTCATCGTGACTTAATAACTCGACCCCTTGCTTTTCAAAGCACAGTAAGCTTAATAGTTCGCTGACTTCTTCCTTGTTTACCAAGATGATGAAGTGCTTTTTGCCCACGGAGATGGGAACTTTACGTTGATGGCTCCAGTTTTTCAAGTGTTTTTCCCAATAGGGAATATCCAGTTGCTCAATGTATTCCCTTAAAGCGTCGAGCTCCCATTCATACAGCTCAAAACAGAGGTTGTTATATAGTAATTGAAATAATTTGGTGTGGTCACAGAAAGTCAATACACCATTTTTCGACCGGTTCATTACATTCAAAAATCTACACATAAAAAAGATTTGAACCCTAAAGATAATAATTATATAGAATGATTCTAAATAATTGAACAAAAATTCCGGAAGTCGAAAAAAATGTAACATGGGCACGGCGAGGTAATCCAATAAATTAGTGGTATATTTGCACGCAATTAATCCGTAATTGCAATGGAAGCTCACCAGAACAAAATTGTTGGAGAAGGACTTACGTACGACGACGTTCTTCTTGTGCCGGCATACTCCGAAGTACTTCCCCGAGAAGTAAATATTCAATCAAAATTTACCAAGAACATTACCATAAATGTGCCGATTGTTTCTGCGGCCATGGATACCGTAACCGAGTCCCGAATGGCTATTGCGATGGCCAGGGAAGGGGGTATTGGTGTTTTGCACAAAAACATGACCATTGAGCAACAGGCGTTGAAGGTCCGGAAGGTGAAGCGTGCCGAGAGTGGCATGATCATGGATCCAGTGACGCTTCCTCTCAATTCTTTTGTGCGCGATGCCAAAGCGAGCATGAAGGAGCACAGTATCGGGGGTATTCCCATTGTTGATGACAATAAAAAGCTTATTGGAATTGTAACCAACCGAGATCTTCGTTTTGAAAAGAACGATGATAGACCGATATCTGAAGTAATGACATCGGAGAACTTGGTCACTGTAGGCGAAGGAACGTCCCTGCAACAAGCCGAGGTCATCCTCCAAGAAAATAAAATCGAAAAATTGCCTGTGGTCAACGATAAGGAAGAACTTATCGGATTGATTACGTTCAGGGATATTACCAAGCTTACCCAAAAACCCATTGCCAATAAGGACCAATACGGTCGTTTGCGCGTAGCTGCTGCCATCGGGGTTACTGCAGATGCCGTAGACCGCGCCGGAGCGTTGGTAAAATCGGGTGTGGATGCCATCATTATAGATACCGCTCACGGACACACCAAAGGTGTTGTCAGCATCTTAAAAGAGGTCAAGAAATCCTTTCCGGAATTAGAAGTTGTGGTAGGTAACATTGCCACGGCCGAAGCAGCCAAATACCTGGTTGAAGCTGGTGCGGACGCCGTAAAAGTTGGTATTGGGCCTGGTTCCATTTGTACTACCCGAGTGGTGGCAGGAGTAGGTTTTCCACAGTTCTCAGCAGTTTTGGAGGTTTCCGCAGCATTAAAAGGAACGGGAGTCCCTGTTATTGCCGACGGCGGAATCCGCTATACGGGAGATATTCCAAAGGCCTTGGCCGCTGGAGCTGATACCGTAATGTTGGGGTCATTATTGGCCGGGACCAAAGAATCTCCGGGCGAGACCATTATTTATGAAGGGCGTAAGTTTAAATCCTACCGAGGAATGGGTTCTGTTGAGGCTATGAAACAAGGTAGTAAGGACCGTTATTTCCAAGATGTCGAGGACGACATTAAAAAACTGGTTCCAGAAGGTATTGTTGGGCGTGTGCCGTACAAAGGTGAGTTGGTGGAGAGTATGCATCAATTTATTGGTGGACTGCGTGCCGGTATGGGATATTGTGGTGCTGGAGACATCGAGGCACTGAAAAACAATGCCCGGTTTGTAAAGATCACATCCAGCGGAATTCACGAAAGTCACCCGCATAACGTGACCATCACCAAAGAAAGTCCGAACTATAGTAGATAACAAATAAGATAAAAGCGGCTGGGGAATTTTATTTCCCAGCGTAGCTTTGCCAATCTTTATCCTTGTAAATGTTGTCACCAAAATATTTGGCAATCTGCATAAAAGGTTCCACCTGTTGATAACCGGGAACGGGAGACAACATATTTAGGGATTCATCCAAGAAAACAACCGTCGGATAGCTCATTTTTCCTTGCAAAAGTGCCGCTGCCAGCTCGTGGTAGCCTCTTCTTCCCGATGGAACATACTTGAAGGTCTTGCCTTGATATACAATTGGGTCTTTGCCTTCAGCGTCCATTTTTACCATATAAAAGTTGTCCTGCATGTATTTGGATACTTCAGGGTTCTGAAAGGTGTTTTGATCCATTTTTTTGCACCATCCGCACCAGTCCGTATAAACATCCACAAAGATTTTCTTGGGTTTGGTGTCCGTTTTGGATAGTTCAACGGCCTCTTCCCAGGATATCCAATTAATATCTTGGGCTTGAACGCTAACACTGGTGAATACTAGAAAAAGTAAGCTGATTTGGGTAAAAATTGAGCGCATAGTCTTGGTTTTTGACGTAATTGTCGTCGTATCAATACAAAACTAACGAAAATTGTGCCAAAAAAGTATTGCCTTTAACAGTCTAATAAGGCCTTGTGCCTACTTTACGGTTTGCTTTTTTGATGGTTCAAAAAGCTCCTTCACATCAACTTGATTGTTCAAGATATCATCAAAAGTTTCTCTTTTTCTGATTAAATGCGCTTTTCCCTGATACCAAAGCACCTCTGCAGGCCTGTATCTAGAGTTGTAATTGCTTGCCATGGTGAAACAATAGGCACCTGCATTTTTAAAGCAAAGGATATCCCCTTCGGATATTTCGTTGATTCTACGGTTGCTACCAAAGGTGTCTGTCTCACAAATGTACCCCACTACGGAATAATAACGCTCCCTGCCCTTCGGATTGGAAATGTTTATAATTTGATGGTTGGACCCATAGAGCATAGGTCTTATCAAATGGTTGAAACCTGAATCGATACTGGCAAAAACGGTAGAGGTAGTTTGCTTTACCACGTTTACTTTTGCCAAAAAGAAGCCAGCTTCACTAACCAAGAATTTACCCGGTTCAAAAGCAAGGGTAAGCTCTCTGCCGTATTCTTTGCAAAACTCATTGAACCTCTTGGTCAATTTTTTGCCCAACTCATCCACATTGGTCTGGATGTCACCTTCTTTATATGGAACTTTAAATCCACTACCAAAATCGATAAATTCCAAGTCCTTGAAATTTTTTGCGGTTTCAAAAAGTATTTCCGAGGCGTAGAGGAATACATCAATATCCAAAATATCGCTACCTGTGTGCATGTGGATACCGTTGATGTTCATGTTGGTCAATTCCACAATGCGCAATAGGTGTGGAATCTGGTGTACGCTGATTCCGAATTTGGAATCGATATGCCCCACGGATATATTGGAGTTTCCTCCCGCCATAACGTGTGGATTGATTCGGATACAAACGGGAATGTCAGGATGCTTGCTTCCGAACTGTTCCAAAATAGAAAGGTTGTCTATGTTCACTTGAACCCCAAGTGCAGCGGCCTCCTCGATCTCTTCCAAAGAAACCCCGTTAGGTGTAAAAATGATGGATTCCGGCTTAAAACCAGCCAAAAGTCCTAATTTCACTTCTTGTATGGATACTGTGTCGAGACCACTTCCAAGGCTGTTCAACAAACGTAGGATGCTAACGTTCGACAAGGCCTTGGCCGCATAGTTCAGCTTTAGATTGGATACGCCCTTAAAAGCATTGGTGAGCTTTTTGTATTGCGAGGTGATCTTATCCGCATCATAAACATATAGCGGTGCGCCAAATTGCACGGTTAGCTGAAGTAAGTCCTTAGAATTCATATTGTACGGTATTTTGAGCAAAACTATATCTTGTTACCTATACACGCAAGTAATAAAACATTTTTATCAAAATATAACAAGTTGTTTGATTTAAAACAATTCAGGTTTTTTGGAGTTGCGGATTTGGGTTTTCATGTGTATTTTTAGGCAAACCGCAACAATGAAACTACCCTTATTCCCATTACAGTCGGTATTTTATCCAGGAGAAACTGTGCCGCTACATATTTTTGAAGATCGTTACAAGCAATTGATCAATGATTGTAGGAAGGAGGCGATGACCTTCGGCATTCCGGTTTATATCAACAATTCAATTTCGTATGGTACCGAAGTACAGCTGGTGGAAGTGGTGAATACCTATGATACTGGTGAAATGGATGTGGTCTGTGTAGCGCGTCAAGTTTTTAAGGTGCTGAGCTTTGAAAAGCAGATGGAGGGAAAACTTTATGGAGGGGGGAGGATCGAGTTTTTGGATGTAGATAACAATGCCGACGAAAATTTAAGGAATGAGGTGCTTCAAAAAGTGGAAGAGCTGTATGATATTATGGACGTACCCTTTACCAAAACATCCCCAAAGCAATTCAACAGTTATTCGCTCGCCCATAAAATGGGTCTTTCCTTTGAGCAAGAATATGAATTATTGCTGATGGCCAAAGAGACGGACCGGTTGAATTTTATCAAGGCCCATCTGGAGACAACGGCCCATGTGCTCAACAAGGTGAATCGAACCAAAGAAGTGATCGAAATGAACGGGCATTTCAAAAATTTTGACCCTTTGGACTTCCAGGATTTTAAGTTGTAGTGATTCCATGGAACAAAAGATGCAATTTATAGGTGCATATCTTTAATTAATCATTTAACATCTTCAATTTGTCAGCGGTGTTTTCTATTTTTGTCTTCAAACAAAAGTAAATTCACAGATGAATCTTCACGAATATCAAGGAAAAGAGATTTTAGCGAGTTTTGGAGTTAGGATCCAGAGGGGTATAGTTGCCCACAACGCCAAAGAAGCGGTAGATGCCGCAAAACAACTTACAGAAGAAACCGGAACCGGATGGCACGTAATCAAAGCGCAGGTACATGCCGGTGGCCGTGGTAAGGGCGGCGGTGTGAAACTGGCCAAAAACTTGAAGGAAGTAGAAGAGTTGGCAGGTAACATTATAGGAATGAACTTGGTTACCCCACAAACATCTGCCGAAGGTAAAAAAGTACACCAAGTTTTAGTGGCCGAGGATGTTTACTACCCCGGTGACAGCGAAACCAGTGAATTTTATATGTCCGTTCTTCTAAATAGAGGGACAGGAAAAAACATGATCATGTATTCTACCGAAGGAGGTATGGATATTGAGGAAGTAGCCGAAAAAACACCACATCTGATCTTTACTGAGGAAGTAGACCCGGGATTGGGTCTATTGCCTTTCCAAGCCAGAAGAATTGCCTTCAATCTTGGACTTTCAGGAGCTGCATTCAAAGAAATGGTGAAGTTTGTGATGTCTTTGTACAAGGCATATGTTGAGAGTGATTCCAGTCTTTTTGAAATCAACCCTGTTTTAAAGACTTCCGATGATAAAATTATGGCGGTTGATGCCAAGGTGACCATTGACGATAACGCACTTTACAGAAGAAAGGCTTATGCGGAAATGCGTGACCTACGTGAAGAAAACCCGATCGAGGTCGAAGCTCGCGAAGTTGGCCTGAACTATGTTGATTTGGATGGAAACGTAGGGTGTATGGTCAACGGTGCCGGATTGGCGATGGCCACTATGGACTTGATAAAAATGGCCGGAGGTGAACCAGCCAATTTCTTGGACGTAGGAGGTACAGCCGATGCCAAAAGGGTGGAGGAAGCCTTCCGTATTATCCTTAAAGATCCAAATGTAAAAGCAATCCTTATCAATATCTTCGGAGGTATCGTTCGTTGTGACCGTGTTGCCCAAGGTGTTGTGGATGCTTATAAAAACATGGGTGATGCCATCCAAGTGCCAATTATTGTAAGGTTGCAAGGAACCAATGCCGAGTTGGCGAAAGAAATTATCGATAACTCAGGTTTGGCCGTACATTCAGCTGTACAGTTTAAAGAAGCGGCAGATAAGGTAGAGGAAGTTTTGGGCTAGTTCTACCACATAAAGAATAAAAAAGGGCAACGTTTTTTTAACATTGCCCTTTTTTTATTCCGCATTGTTATCATCTGTAAATTTTAGTGCTTTTATAGGCTGTTAACAATATTCCCTACGTATTCAATATGTTCCTTGTCATCCTTTGATTTCTTTATAAAGAAAGGGGTTGATTTAATGATATTGTTACAATGGCAACTACATTAAACATTTGTTAAATCGTCATTGAGTGTAACAATTATGTTTTTTTATCGTCTTATTTTTGAGGTGTCATTAAAAAGGACGTTTAATCAAGCCTAAATATTGACACATTGTTAATCATCAATTTTAATCAAAAAACAAAATCATGAAAAATTTAAAAACTGTTACAGTTGCTTTGGCTTTGTTCGCAACTATGAGTGCTTTTGCAACAAAAGGGAAAAAAACTACAAAGGACAACAACCTTTCCGGTCAGATTTATGAGATGTTGAAAGACAACGAATTTAATGCCGATTACAAAGAGTTGACTGCAGAAGTTAGATTTATCGTCAACGAAAAAGGTGAATTGGTTGTACTTTCTGTAGATACCAAAGATGAAATTTTGGAAGGTTTCGTAAAAAGCCGTTTAAACTACAAAAAGGTGCAATTGACCAATGTTGCCCCGGGTAGAGTATACGAAATCCCAGTACGTATTACCGCTTAATAAACGGGAATTGTTTGAGTTAGTTAGAAAAAGCCCTGAATTTCAGGGCTTTTTTGTGTACTAAAATGAACTGTTTTGGAGTTATCTAGTTAGGGTTGCAAACCAAAAACCTAATTTTATGGGTAGCTATGAGGAAAAACTGAGCATTCTCTCCGAGATGATTGTCTTTGCAAGGGTGGACCATTCCCTAAAGCAGTCCGAATATGATTTTTTGCTGAAAGTGGCCGATAGTCTGGGTGTAAGTAAAGCTATTTTTGATGGTCTCCTCAAACAAAAATCTCCAAAAGTCCGGTTAAAAACCCAGGCAGAACGGATTGTACAGTTCCATAGGCTTATGTTGTTAATGAATGTAGATCAAGAGCAACATAAAAAGGAAATAGACACTTTATACAATATCGGATTAAAAATGGGGCTGCCTCCATCCGCTATCAGTCAGGTGTTGGAAGTGATGCACCGCTACCCGAACAACATTGTTCCGCCCGATGTGCTTATCAATATCTTCAAAGCATATTATAATTAATGTCAAAATGACATTGTTTTAAATCAAAAACACGTCAAAAAGACATGTTTGTGGTGTTGGTATAGGTTTTGTCCTATACATGGTGATTTACATGTTTAACTAAAATTGAATCGCCATGAGTATAGTAAAAAGAAATAACCTGTTTTTTCCATCCTTAATGAATGATTTTGTAAATCCTGACTGGTTTGGTGGAACAGAAAAGTGGAATACTTCCATTCCTGCCGTCAACATAAAGGACAATACAGAAGGATTTGAATTGGAACTTGCCGTTCCGGGGATGAAAAAAGATGATTTTACAGTAGAAATCGACAATGATGTATTGACTATTTCCAGTGAATTAAAAACTGAGAATGAGGAAAGCAACGATAATTACACAAGAAAAGAGTTTTCCTATTCATCCTTTAAAAGAGCATTTACATTACCAGAGACCGTAGACGGTTCCAAAATCGACGCTAAGTACGAGGATGGGGTTTTGAAATTGACATTGCCCAAAAAGCAAGAGGCATTGCCAAAACCAAAAAGATCTATAGAGATTGCATAAGACATTAGAACACCAACTATAGGTGTTTCATGATGGTTGGATTAGTTGGTTAGTTGAGGCGCGCTCCTGCATATGCGGGGGCGCGTTTTTTTATGCCTTTTCCTGTAGCATTTTTATCTCGTCGCGTAATTTGGCCGCCTCCATAAAGTTGAGCTCCTTGGCGGCCTTTTCCATCGCCTTTCTTTTCTCCCTGATGAGTTTTTCCTTCTGATCTTCCGTAATATATTTTAAGTCGGGCTCGACAGCACGCATTTCTTCCTTTTGAAAATGATAGGTAGAGACCGAATTTTTTGCCAACGCGCTGTCCAGATTTTTTTTCAGGGCCATCGGGGTAATGTTGTTTTCCTTGTTATAAGTCATTTGCTTGTCCCTACGGTAATTGGTCTCATCAATGGTCTTTTGCATGCTTTCCGTGATTTTGTCGGCATACATAATGGCCTTTCCGTTCAAGTTACGGGCAGCGCGACCCACGGTCTGGGTCAGGGAGCGGTTACTTCGTAAAAAACCTTCCTTATCGGCATCCAAAATGGCAACTAAAGATACCTCGGGTAAATCCAATCCTTCACGTAAAAGGTTCACACCGATGAGAACATCAAAAAGCCCTTTCCGTAAATCTTGCATGATTTCAACTCGTTCCAGGGTATCCACATCACTATGGATATAGCGACAACGGACATCAATTCTGGTAAGATATTTAGTGAGCTCCTCTGCCATGCGTTTGGTCAGGGTGGTGACCAATGTACGCTCATCCAGTTCTACCCGTTGCTGAATCTCCTCTACCAGGTCGTCGATTTGATTTTCACTGGGCCTAACCTCGATGATAGGGTCCAACAATCCTGTAGGGCGGATAATCTGTTCCACATAAACCCCTTCGCTCAATTCCAATTCGTAGTCGGCAGGAGTTGCGCTGACATATAGCACTTGGTTTTGAAGTGCTTCAAACTCTTCAAACTTTAATGGACGGTTATCCATGGCGGCTGGCAAACGGAATCCATATTCGACCAAATTCTCCTTTCTCGAACGGTCTCCACCGTACATGGCATGCACTTGTGGAATGGTGACGTGGCTTTCATCTATGACCATCAAATAGTCATCCGGAAAATAATCCAACAGACAGAAAGGTCGGGTGCCAGGTTTTCTACCGTCCAAATACCTTGAGTAATTTTCGATTCCGGAACAATAACCCAATTCCCGAATCATCTCAAGGTCAAAATTGGTGCGTTCCTCTAGGCGTTTTGCTTCCAACGGCCGACCGATTTCCTTAAAATAATCTATTTGCTTGACAAGGTCATCCTGAATTTCCCTTATGGCATTCTGAAGCACATCCGGAGAAGTAACGAACATGTTGGCCGGGTAGATGTTCAGGGTGTCATAAATCTCGATGACATTATTGTTGTATGGGTCTAACGCCTCGATTTCTTCGATTTCATCACCAAAGAAATGAATGCGGAAAGCGTGGTCCGCATAGCCGGGGAATACATCCACTACATCTCCCTTTACCCTAAAGTTTCCGTTTCTAAAATCTGCCGTGGTCCGAGCATACAGGCTTTGCACCAGTTGCTTCAAAAACTTGGTTCTGGAAATAACTTGGTCTCGATGAATGGTAATGACGTTTTTCTGAAACTCTACAGGGTTTCCGATACCGTACAAACAGGAGACGGAGGCCACCACAACTACATCACGCCTTCCTGAAAGCAGAGAGGAGGTGGTACTCAATCGTAATTTCTCTATATCCTCGTTTATGGACAGGTCCTTTTCAATATAAAGTCCGCTTGTGGGGATATAGGCCTCTGGCTGATAGTAATCGTAGTAGGATACAAAATATTCCACCGCGTTGTTTGGAAAAAACTGCTTGAATTCCGAATATAATTGTGCCGCCAGGGTCTTGTTATGGGCCAGTACCAAGGTGGGCTTCTGAACAGATTCCACCACATTGGCAACGGTAAACGTTTTCCCGGACCCGGTGACACCGAGCAAGGTTTGATGTTGGGCCTTGGAATCAATGCCCTCTACCAATTGTCGAATGGCCTCGGGTTGGTCCCCCGTCGGCTTAAAGTCGGAAACTACCTGAAATTTCATCAGGTAAAAATACTAAAGGTAGTTGCCATATTGAAGCAAACCTTGGATATTCTTACCTTCGGATACTACAAATCACGTTTCTTCAACAAGGCGTAGGACAAATAGATAAAAATAGCTGTCCAGATAATGACTATGAAGAACTCATGCCAATAAACATGGTAGTCAAACTTCATATCCTCTCCAATCTGTTGTCCTATATTTTGAACCGCAGATAGTCTTGTAAAGGGTTCTTTGATCAAATTGGACATGGATTCCAACGGAAAGAATCTTTTTACTGCTTTAGCTGCTTCCCAGCTCATAACTTTCCATCCCAATAAACCAAATACCACTTGCTCAAATATGGTCCATAAAATTAGGAAACCGAGCGCAAAAGCAGAGCGTTTTACCAAAATCCCCAAGAAAAGACAGAAAGAGAAGAATCCGACCAACTTAATAAAGAAAGCGGGCAAAAACTCCAAATCAGAGAATATAATGGACATTTCGTTGTAGTCCGAATAAGCCAAACCAAGAATCATGGAGACCACAAAAACAAATATGGTGGATATCAGTGCAAAGGATATTACCGTAAGAACTTTGGAAGTAATGAATTCCTTTTTGGATAATCCGTCTATCAAATTTTGTTTTATGGTCTTGTTGCTGTATTCGTTGGACATCATGGAAACAATGACAATGGCCAGAAACAGCTTAAACAATGCCGTGACAAAGGTGTTGAAGTGCCAAATGTAAGGGAAGTTGAATATTCCCTGGTCGGCAAGGTGGAACTCTACCGGGCCAATATCAAACTTAATGGCTGCAATAAGTGCGATGGAAGTAAGGAGCACAAAATAGGAGATGATCAGTACCTTGCTGGCCCTATTGTTCCACAGTTTTATAAATTCTATTTGTAGGAGACGTAACATTCGTTTTTTGATTATTGGTTCTTGGTCAGGGTTAAAAATTGTTCTTCAAGGCTTTCTTTGCGCTTTACCAGGTGGGATAGTATAACCCCTTTTTCGAACAACATTTTGTTCAAGCTTTCGGCATCCATTTCCTCTTTTAAATAAGCGGTCAGTGTTCCATTGAAGTTTTCTATTTTGCCAAAACTGGCACTTTTTTCCAATAGGGCCTGCAATTGGTCCAAGTCGGTAGATCTTAATTCAAAAAAACCATGACTTGCCAACATGCTGTCTACGGGACCGGAGTAGAGGTTTTCCCCTTTTCTAAGGATGATAACATGGGAACATACCTTTTCCACCTCGTCCAATAAGTGCGATGCCAGTAGAATCGTGGTACCCTGATTTGCAATTGTTTTGATGATTTCCCGTATCTGATGGATTCCCTGAGGGTCCAAGCCATTGGTAGGCTCGTCGAGAATCAGGATTTCCGGGTCGTTAAGTAGGGCGGAAGCGATGGCCATACGCTGTTTCATGCCCAACGAATAGGTTTTGAACTTACTGTTGCGACGGTCCCACAGGCCAACCAACTCCAGTTTTTCCCGGATCTTGGTTTCGGGTACATCTTTTATTTTACATACCAACCTTAAGTTCTGTATAGCATTCATGTAAGGGTAAAAGTTGGGGCGCTCGATAATGGCCCCCACTTTTTTTAGGGCATCATGGGTAGTTGTGGAACCATCGAACCAACTAAACTCTCCAGAAGTACGGTTTACAACGTTCAAAATAATGCCCAATGTGGTCGATTTGCCACTTCCATTGGGTCCCAAAATGCCATAAACGTTCCCCTTTTCAATAGTAAAGGAGAGGTCGTTGACTGCAGTGAGATACCCAAACTTTTTGGTAAGATGATTTACGGTAAGTATTGTTTCCAAAAGATGCTATCGTTTTTTGAATGGTTTATACTAACTTGACGAAGTATATTGCAATTTGTTACAAATAATCGAATACAATGTCGGAAGAAAAGTTGATGTCGAAAAAGAAACCTGCTTATCCCATTAGCAAGGAACTTGATGAATATTTGGAATACTATAACCGAAAAATAGAAATCCCGATCCATTATGATGACCTTCTCAGGTTCTCGGGAAGTGTTGCGGTATATGATGCCAATGATGAAGACACCCTTTGGGTACGGGTGTTTTATCCGGAGTTTGACAGGGATGAGATAGACCTGGCCCTAAAGCGGGTATATTCCAATTTTGTGTCGGATGGCAGCGATAAGATTTTCCAATACCTGAATGTGGACTATGTGGATTACTGTACGTTTGGAAACTCTAAGCCCTTTAGGATCAAAGTGCGTAACATTTTGAACGACAACTATACCCTTTTCTATGTAAAAAAGACAGATGCCTCCCGTGTGTACGGTTTGGAGCTGGAGCATATGCTGTCGCCGTACAACCTCAATTTTGTCATTTATCAAAATACATTGATCGAGGAGCATATTGTAGGTATTCCCGGTGATGTGTTCTTTAAAAAAAATCTGCCCGAATGTTCAGAGTTCGATAAAGCGCAGATTGCCAAGGAATTCGTAAAGTTCAATGAGCGTTGTATGATTCGGTTACTTGGTGATATGCGCTCGTACAACTATGTCATTGTGCCCACACACGATTTTGATAGTGTGAACTACAAGATCAGGGCCATCGATTTTGACCAGCAATGCTATGAAGGAAAAATAAAGGTCTACCGTCCCCAATTTTTTAAGGAGAACAAGGTAATGGTCGATTTGGTTCAGAGCAAATTGACGGTCGACTCCGTGAATCAATATATTGTGGAGGAACGCTCCATAATCGCCAAAAGGATATTGAGCTGGGGTAGAAGACTAAAAAGACTTTTGGATGTCTGCCAAGTTGATACCATAGCGCCACCAGAAAATATGGAAATGCTAAAAACACAGTTATTGGACCTTACAGGGGACATCAATTTCCGAGACAGCAAAACCATGGGCGAAGTGCTTATACACGCCTTGGATTTTGTAAAACGTAACTACGAAGATGTAAGTATGAAACAGATTATAGACAAAAAGTTCTAGCTTCTAGCTTTTCTGTTCTTTGTTGAAATACACGAGATAGTAGTACATCTGTCTTTCCTCATCCCAACCTTTTTCCACAAATTTTTCTGCGGATTCCGGGTTGATGAAATCCATTTTTATCTGAATGTTAGTATCCAGATTAATGACATTTTTGATTTTTTTACGGGCATCGCTTACTGCTTTGTTCGCAATATCAAAATTGGAAACATCCTCAATGCTATATTTTGGGCCTTTCTCAACCTTGTAATGCTTGAATTCCGGTATGAGTTCAGGGTTTTCCATCACCTCGTTCAAGAATGAGGTCTCCTCAAAATTATCGTTTTTGGCAAAGTGGTTCACCGCACGGTTCATGAACATAACCTCTTGCTGCTTGTCCTCTGCGGGAAGTACAACATCCTTTGCAAAGTTCTGGCAGAACTTTAGGTAGTTTTTGGTGTAGAAGTTATCATCCGTCAACGGCAACACACCTAAAAAGTTTTCGAGCCAATATTTGGCATCATAACGGTTGCTGTCTACGGAAAGAACTTTAAATCCTTCTTCTTTGTTGATGTTAAATACGATACACCCTTTGTCAAGCTTATTGATGTTGATGCCTTGACGAATCAAGATTTCCAAGTTGTGCTCATTTTCTTCAAATTGAAGGAAATCATGCTTCAACTCACTTTTAAAAATGCCAACGGCATCCGTTTTTTGGTTGTCGATGACCATATCGGAAAAATGGACCACATAAACTTCCCCACTTTTTATATGTGGGTGGTTGGATTGCTCAAAAAGGCAAGTGGTAATCTTTTTGGAAAGCCTGTGGTTATCAGATGGGTTTTCGAATATGCCGGTGACGGCTGCGCAAACCTCATTGAACTCCAAATCTACCTCATGACCAAACTTGTAGTAGTTTTCCTCCTTTTCCCTAAACGGCTTAAAAAAGTATTCCTTTAAAAGCCCTGCCATTTCATCGTTAAGCGAAAAAGGTTCTGCGGATAAAAAGACAGACTCATTTTTACTTTTGTTGCCAACACGATGAAGTGAAATACTTTCAATTTGGGCGTTATATAGGTTTAGCATGTTGAGATCAAATATTAATGGTTAAAACTTGGTCAAGAGTTCGGTTAGTTCCAGTTTTCATCAAAGTCCATGTCATCATAACTGTCAAGAAGGTCGTCATAATCTCCGTCTTCCTCTTCATTGGATTCTGCTTCGAACTGTTTTTCCGGTGGGGCATCGGGGAGTTCACCAAAGGTGAACAATAGGTTGGGATATACCCTTCCATCTTCTTTTTCAACGACGTCGGCCAATTCCACAAAAAACGTCCACATGCTAAAAAAGTCGTACACGTAAATCATCTTAGGGGTGTTTTCCGAAAGCACATCATCAATAGAGGTCTCGTTCATCAATCGGATATCGGAACCGTTCTCGCTCATATCAAAAAGGGCGATTTCCTCGTCTTGGTTCCATTCCTCATCACAGGTATAAAAGGAGGCCATTTCACTTCCCTCAAAACCAAAAGCTTGGGTAATGGCATTGTGGAACTCCTCCAAATTACTTTGGTCCTCAATTTCGATATCTCGAAAGATATCTTCCTCAGCATCAAGTATTATCCTGATTTTGTAAATCATCCATCAAATTTTAGAGTGGGCACAAAGGTACAATAAATAGGATTTATTTGGAGAACCTGTGCAGGGTAAAAGTCATGGCCGCCAAAAGGAAAAATGCTCCAATTTGATGTGTGATTCCCAGCCATAGCGGCACAGCGTAAATCAATGTGAGCACCCCCAGTACAAATTGCATAAAAACTAAAGCAAGCAAAGTTTTCAATCCTTTTTCTTGAAGCGGAGTACGTTGGATTTTACGGGTTCTGAACCAAATCAAAGCTATTGCGCCAACTACAATGTATGCCAAATATCGATGTACAAACTGCACACCGCTCTTACCTTCATAAAAGTTTTTGATCACGGGTTGCTGTTCAATATAGACAGTTTCGTGAACCAGTTTTCCATCGCTCATCAAGGGCCAATGGTTGTGAATGAATCCTGCATCCAAACCGGCAACAAAAGCACCCCAGATAATTTGAAGCAACAAAAGCACAAGTCCGACCCTGATCAAGTTCCGGATTTTCAGATTGATTTCTTTTTTATAGGGGTACATAAGGTCCAATGCTACCCATAAACTGTAAGCAAAGGTGAGAAAAGCCGTGGTCAAATGTGCGGCCAACCTAAAGTGGGACACATCGGGACGGTCCACAAGTCCGCTTTTGACCATGTACCAACCCAAAAAACCTTGGAATCCACCTAAAAAGAGCAGGACCAGACACTTTTTTACGGTCGGACTGTCCAATTTCTTCTTGAATAAAAAATATAGGAACGGAATGATGAACACAATCCCTATAAACCTTCCAATAACTCTGTGAAGCCATTCCCAGAAATAGATGTCCTTGAATTCCTCAATTCCGAAGTGGTTGTTGAGTTTTTGATATTCAGGATACTGTTTGTACAGGTCAAAGGCTTCTTGCCACTCTTGCTCGTTCATTGGAGGAATGGTGCCGTGAATCAATTTATAGTCGGATATGGAAAGCCCGGAATGGGTAAGGCGTGTAATTCCACCTACTAGAACCATCACAAAAATGAGAAAACAACCAGTTAACAACCAATACACTACATATTTGTTCTTTTTCATTCGGAGTGGACTTTTAAGTTCATTTTTTTGCCTTTTTCCAACATAAAATTGTAGGCAGCCTCATATTCGTTGGGGATTTCGCCTTCCAAAATAGCCTCCTTGATGGCATCTTTGATGATACCGATTTCTTTGGAAGGTTTCAGGTTGAAGGTCTTCATGATTTCTTCGCCGGAAACAGGGGGCTGAAAATTTCGGATATGGTCCCGTTCTTCGACCTCTACTATTTTTTGACGAACAATCTTAAAATTGTTCTTGTATTTTTTCTGTTTGTGTGGGTTTTTGGTGGTAATATCAGCTTCGCACAAGGTCATAAGGTCTTCCACAAAATCTCCGGCATCAAAAACCAACCGCCGAACCGCGGAATCCGTGACGTGATCTTCGGACAAAATAATGGGTCTTGAACTCATCAATACCATTTTTTGAACGAATTTCATTTTCTCGTTCAATGGCATTCTCAATCTCTTGAAGAGTTTGTAAACCATTTTTGCTCCCACAAATTCGTGGGCATGAAACGTCCAACCGATTTTTTTATGGAACTTTTTAGTGGGTGCCTTCCCGATATCGTGAAGCAATGCCGCCCAGCGCAACCAAAGGTTGTCCGTGGTTTCGGAAATATTGTCCACAACCTCCAAGGTGTGCCAAAAATTATCTTTATGGCGTTGGCCTTCTATCTCCTCTATGCCTTGTAAAGCGGTGAGTTCGGGCAAAATTATTGGCAGAAGTTCGGTTTTGTGCATCAACGAAAATCCTAGGGACGGTTTGGGGCTCATCAAAATTTTGTTGAGCTCGTCCACGATACGTTCCTTGGAAACAATTTTGATGCGATCTTTATTCCCGGTAATGGCTTGAAGGGATCGCAGCTCAATGGTAAAATGCAATTGTGTGGCAAATCGGATGGCGCGCATCATCCGAAGCGGATCGTCGGAATAGGTAATGCCCGGCTCCAAAGGGGTCCGAATGATTTGCCTGTCGAGATCGGCCAAGCCATCAAAAGGGTCTAAAAGTTCCCCAAAATTGGATTGGTTCAATGCTAAGGCCATTGCGTTTATGGTAAAATCACGGCGGTTTTGGTCGTCTTCCAAAGTGCCATCCTCCACAATGGGTTTTCGACTATCCCGATTGTAGCTTTCTTTTCGGGCACCCACAAATTCAAGCTCCAAATCCTTGTGCTTGATCATGGCCGTACCGAAATTCTTGAATACCGAAATCTCTGGTTTTCCTTCGAGTTTGGAAGCTACTTTTTTGGCAAGGTCTATTCCACTTCCTATGGCAACGATATCAATATCTTTGGGTGTACCTCTTTTTAAAAAATAATCGCGTACAAAACCACCGATGACGTAGGTATCCACACCCAATTCATCTGAAGCTTCGCTGATAAGTTTAAAAATAGGATGTTGTATTGCCGCTGTATGGAATTCCTTCACCATTGTTATTCCCGAATAACCTTCACCTGTCCGTCATTACTCAATTTAATGATGGAGGAGGGGGAAGGGTTTATATTTTCATCGGGCAAATTTACCACATAGTCCACTCCTTTTAAAATTTCTTCCTCAATATCCTTGAATTGTTTTGGTGTGGGATGGCCCGAAATATTGGCGGAAGTTGACACTATCGGTTTTCTGAATTTATTGATGAGGTACTGGCAAAATTTATCCGAAGCTACACGAATGGCTAAAGTATTGTCCTCGGCCACCAGATTACTTGCAATTCCAATGGGTTCATCAAATACAATGGTTGTAGGTTTGGTAGCAAGATCCATAATGTCGTAGGCGACTTCGGGCACTTCTTTTACATGGCGCTCCAACATAGCCTGGTTGGCCACCAAACAGATAAGTGCTTTAGTGTCTTCGCGCTTTTTAAGGGCGTAAACTTTTTTTACGGCTTTGGGATTTGTGGCATCGCAGCCTATGCCCCAAACTGTATCCGTGGGGTAGAGTATGAGTCCGCCTTCTTGCAGTACTTTATTGCAGTTGTTGATTTCTTCAATCAATGTTTTCAAATTTTAGTTGAAAATGGTCGGTCAAAGCCTTCCATTGTATTCTGTTCTTATCCATCCCGATATTTCCTTTCTTTAACGAGACTTTTTGTGACCCCCAAATAGGAATAGGTTCTTTTCCACTATTATGGGCTTGTAAGGACTGTGTTCCTTTTAATAGTCCCATGACTTTGAACCAGAGGTCGTCCGCATTGGGAGCAAGTTTCAAAAATAGGTCCTGCTCAAAGATCTGGTGGTCCATTGTGTTGGGTGGATATAAAGTTCCACCTGCACCAATGGGTAAGGTGAGTTTAGGGTTTTCACAACCGGATGGGTTGGATTTCCATTGTTTGTAGGGTAATAATTCTGCAGATTCGTTATATGTGATGCACCGTGTTTGGTTCGCAATAATTTTATTTGGGTTCTTTTGATGGGCTTCATAAAGGTTTGACAACCAGTTTTTGCGATACATCATATCATCATCACAAGTAACAATAATATTTTCAGGATATATTTTTAGCGGTTCTACTAACTTTCTATGTGAACTGTAGTAATCGGTAAATTCGATGCTGAAGATATTTCCAACTAGGTCGTTAAGTTTTTTTGGAATTTCATTTTTCAGATCTTCATGTAGCCACAGCAAGATTTTTTCCGGCAACACGTCCAGATTCAACAAACTGCGAATTGTAAGGTGCACTATGTTCAGTCTAGATGGAATCGATGCCAACGAAACAATTATCGGAACGTTTTTTTTCTGAGAAATGAGCCTTTCTTTGGATTGCCAAGTTAGATTGGCTTGACAAAAAAGTGAAACAGGAATTTCCTTGACCTTCATTCTAGGAGTTTAGAATCACAAAATTAAGCATATGAGATAACATTTAATATTTCTATTTTTGCCCAGATGAACCCAAACGAAACAGAATCACCGAAAATATCGATAATCATAAGCACCTATAATGCCGAAGAGTGGCTGAAAAAGGTGTTGTGGGGATTCAATTGCCAGCTTTTTAAGGATTTTGAGGTGGTTGTTGCGGATGATGGTTCTGGTCCCAAGACCAAAGCATTATTGGAGGAAATGTCCAAGAAGGTGTTTTATAACATCATTCATGTGTGGCAAGAGGACGATGGCTTCCAGAAATCTAGGATTTTAAATAAAGCGGTCGAAGCCTGCAATGCGGATTACATCATTATGACGGATGGAGACTGTATTCCAAGAGAGGATTTTGTAGAGGTGCATTACATTAACAAGGAGCAAGGGTATTTTATTTCAGGGGGGTATTATATGCTTCCGATGAACATTTCCAAAATGATTACTTTGGAGAATATTGAAATGCAGAAATGCTTCAACATTAATTGGCTTAAGGAAAAAGGTATCCCGAAGACTTTCAAGAACAACAAGCTTACCGCTAGTGGAATAATATCTAAGTTATTGAATACGGTTACTCCGACCAATGCCAGCTGGAACGGCCATAATTCCTCAGGGTGGAAAAAGGATATATTAAACGTAAATGGTTTTGATGAACGCATGCAGTATGGAGGACAGGACCGTGAGTTGGGTGAGCGCTTGTTCAATTTTGGAATTAAATCCAAACAATTGCGCTATAGTGCAGTCTGTGTACACTTAGATCACAAGCGAGGCTATAAAACACCGGAATCCATTGCTAAAAATCAGGCCATACGTAAAGAGACGAGGTCGAAAAAGGTAGTGTGGACGCACTATGGCATCACCAAATAATAGGCAAGCTCGTTTTTCTTTTCCAAACGCTTTAACTCTTTGAACCTTTCCAAAACACCAAGGGCGTTCAAGTAACAAATAGTCCATCCTTTTTTGCCGTCCAAAATCCCTAAACGGAGGATATAATGGTTGAAGAATTTCCAGGCGGGCTTTACTGTCATCAAGACATAGTTAAAATGCTTTTCTTTGTAAAAGTCCTCTTTGGCCTTTAATTGGCCATACTTGAGCATTTTTCCTTTGTAGTCTTCATAATTTTTATAGCAAAAATGAATCAATTTTTCTTTAAGGATTCCAGATTTGCCATCCACTACCAAAGTTTCATGAACAATTTTTTGATCGGTAAAATGAGCTTTGCTTTTTCGGAAAAGCCTATAATTTTTGTCCGTTTGCCAACCACTGAAATTCAAAGGTTCGTTTTGGAACATAAACTTTCGGTAGAACCAATAAGCTTCGTGGGCATCTGGATTATTAATTGTTGCTAAGATTTCCTTTTGAAGACATTCTGTGACCACCTCATCGGCATCCAGGAATAAAACCCAATCGTTGGTGGCTTGTTTGAGGGTAAACGACTTTTGAGCGGTGAAATTTTCAAAAGGGTTTTGAATCACCTTCACTTTTGGGTGGTCCAAAAGATACTCGTAAGTGCCGTCGGTACTATATGAATCAACGACCAATATTTCATCAGCGAAAGAAACGGAATCAATACATTTTTCAATGTAACCCATTTCATTATAGGTAATCACAAGTGCTGATATTTTTTGCCTTGGGGTCCGCAATTCAGCCATAATTTATTGGTGTAGTGTTTAATATTTTACAAATCTATAACAAAAAAGTAGCGTAAAAATTGTTTAAGCGTTTCTTTTTCTTACAAACAATCAACTCTTTGGTTTCCCTACCTTTTTTCTGTTAAAGCTCTAATTAAAGCCTATTTATATAGTTAGACGGTGATATGTGCCTAGAGTTGCGTGTCAGATTAAGATTTTTCGATGAACAACTTCTTTGTCTTACTCAAGGCCGCCACAATAAC
Source organism: Flavobacteriaceae bacterium (assembly GCA_024743095.1). Lineage (GTDB taxonomy): Bacteria > Bacteroidota > Bacteroidia > Flavobacteriales > Flavobacteriaceae > Flagellimonas. Next base: position 42,651 of record JANSXF010000001.1, on the reverse strand, counting down.
CTGATGCATACCGTAGTATTTGTACTCGGCCAGTCTTCCCCCAGATTTTATGGTTTCCTTTTCGGCCATATCTTGATAGGTTTTAAAAAGAGCAGTGTTCTTTGTATCGTTGATGGGATAATACGGCTCCTTTTTTGATGAGGCTTCCAATGGGTATTCCTTGGTAAGCATCGTTAAAATAGTTATTATCGTAAGTAAACCTCAATGGCAACCTTTTTATAATAAAGGCCGGTAGTTGGCTCGCCTTTCGTCCCCATTGTTTCTCTGTATACCCTTTGGTCAATTTTGTGTAAATATCATCTCCGACCAGTTTAAGAGCTTGTTCTTCGAAGCTGGATGGCTGAATATCTTGATATTTTCTGGTCTGTTGGGCAAGAATTGCTTTCGCTTCTTCCGGGGTTTTTGTTCCCCAAAATTGGTAAAATGTATTCATATAGAAGGGAAGGTTGTAAAGTTTGCCTTCAAAATTGGCCAAAGGGGAGTTGGTGTATCGGTTGAAGGGAACAAAGCTGCAATAGCCAAAATAATTGAGGGGGAACAGGTAGGCTTCGCGATTAGATCTTTAGGTGAATTGTCCAAAAAACTAGATAATATTGATGAGGATGCCTATTCCCAAATGCTTTCCAACGTAAAAGGGATAAGGAATAAAATCACGAACGGCCACCTTTTACAAGCGGCCGTCAGTAATGCTTTAAATTGATCGAACAAGGGATTACACCGCAACATTGTGCTCGCGGAGCGCATTGTTCAAGGAAGTTTTCTTGTCCGTACTCTCCTTTCTTTTACCAATGATCAACGCACATGGCACCTGATAATCACCCGCAGGGAATTTTTTGGTATAACTTCCTGGGATGACAACAGACCTTGCAGGTACGCGACCTTTCAATTCAACAGGTTCATCACCTGTCACATCAATAATTTTGGTAGATGCGGTCAAAACAACATTCGCGCCCAAAACGGCTTCTTTTTCTACTCGCACACCTTCCACTACTATACACCTTGAACCAATAAAGGCATTGTCTTCAATAATTACGGGGGCCGCCTGTAAAGGTTCCAAAACCCCGCCGATACCAACTCCACCACTCAAGTGAACGTTTTTCCCAATTTGTGCACAACTTCCTACGGTGGCCCAAGTATCTACCATAGTTCCCTCATCGACATAAGCACCAATGTTAACATAACTGGGCATTAAAATGGTGCCTTGTGAAATATAAGCACCGTGTCTTGCTACCGCATGCGGTACCACACGAACACCTTTTTCTTTGTAGCCTTTTTTCAACGGGATTTTATCATGATATTCAAAAATGCCAGCTTCGAGCACTTCCATTTTTTGGATAGGGAAGTAAAGTACCACCCCTTTTTTTACCCATTCGTTTATCTGCCACCCATCTTCCGTGGGTTCCGCACATCGCAGTTCTCCTGAATCAATAAGCTTTACGACTTCGCGTATGGCGTCTTGAGTCTTTCTGTCCTCGAGCAACGCTCTATTGTCCCACGCTTTTTCAATTAGCGTTCTTAATTCTGTCATTTTCTTAAAGTTTTTACAAAGATAAGCCCCGTCACACAATTATGGTTGCCATTTTTAAGCGCATAACATTTTTAAGGTTATTTTTGCCAAAAAATTATTTTGGCTAGAATTTTGGCTTTGGATTTTGGAAAGGTGAGAACGGGGATAGCAGTTACCGATGAACTTCAGTTAATTGCGTCCGGGTTGACAACCATCGAGACCAAAGAATTGTTGGCCTTTTTGGAAGAATACACCCAAAAGGAACCTATAGAGCGTTTTGTGGTGGGATTGCCCAAGCAAATGGACAATACCGCTTCAGAGTCCGAAGCGCTTATCCAAGAATTTTTAAAAAAGCTGAAAGCCAAGTTGCCTTCCATTCCCGTGGAGCGTCAAGATGAACGGTTCACATCCAAAATGGCATTTCAATCCATGTTGGACACTGGAATGAAAAAGAAGAAGAGAAGGGATAAGGCCCTAGTCGACGAAATAAGTGCCACGCTCATATTGCAGGCCTATTTAAACAGATTTTGATTTATGATTTTACCCATAGTAGCTTACGGAGACCCCGTTTTGCGAAAAAAGGCGAAGGATATCACATCAGAATATCCAAAACTTGACGAATTGATTGCCAATATGTGGGAGACCATGTACAACGCCCATGGTGTTGGTTTGGCCGCACCGCAAGTAGGGCTTCCCATACGAATGTTCATGGTGGACACCACCCCTTTTGCAGATGATGATGAATTGACCGAAGTCGAACAAAAACAACTCGATGGATTCAAAAAAGTATTTATCAACGCTAAGATTGAAGAGGAAAATGGCAAGGAATGGGACTTTAACGAAGGTTGTTTGAGCATCCCCGATATCCGTGAAGATGTAAAACGTAAGCCAGAGGTCACCATCAGTTATTTGGATGAGGATTTTAACCCTCATACCAAAACCTTCGATGGCCTATTGGCCCGGGTAATCCAGCACGAATATGATCATATAGAGGGCATTTTGTTTACTGATAAGCTATCATCCCTAAGAAAACGACTTTTAAAAAGCCGATTGGAAAAGATCTCCAAAGGAAAAATAAATGTGGACTACCGAATGAGGTTTCCCAATATCAAAAAAGGACGTTAAAAAAATCGCTGTTAGCGATAAAAACATATTTTTGCGCCCATAAATTATTATTTGAATGGCATTAGACAAGATTTTATCTATTGGAGGTAAACCAGGACTTTACAAATTATTGACCCAAACCCGAGGTGGTTTTGTTGGCGAATCCCTTTTGGATGGCAAACGTGTTACCGTTGGTTTAAGAAGCAATGTAAGCGTGCTGTCCGAAATAGCCATTTACACCTTGGAAGAGGAAGTTCCTTTAAAGGAAGTGTTTGAAAAAATCAAGGAAAAGGAAGGCGGTAAAAAAACCTCCATCAGTCACAAAGCTGAAAAAATTGAGTTGGAGGAGTATTTTTTCGAGGTACTCCCGAATTATGATGAGGACCGTGTGTACGCAAGCGACATCAAAAAAATCATACAGTGGTACAACATCCTTCTCGACAACAATATCACTGAGTTTGTTGAGGACGAAAAGGATGCCGAACAACCTACTGTATCTGCCTCAGAAGAGGAAGAATAAACACTATTCTTTTTTCCAATCCACCAACTTTGTCGGGTAATAATTGATTTCCATGGCTTTCAGATAAGGAACCTGTGAGGCCAATCTATTTTTGTAGTCGTTCCAATCAAGGTGTTCGCTTGGGGACCATCCCAGTTCGGCATACCCGATTAATCTTGGGAAAGCCAAATATTCCAATTCGGTTCCGTTGCTAATGGTTTCGGACCATAGCGGAGCTTCAATGCCGAGAATATTGTCTTTGGCAAGTTCTTCAACATAGGTTTCAGGGTCCCATTTGTATCCTACATCGACCGGGATGTAGCCTGCCCAGTTCAAGCCATATTCCGAAATGGAATCGTATTTCATGTCCAAATAGGTTTTTTTGGCTGGTGAAATAATGATTTTGGAACCATTTTCACTTGCTTTCAAGGCATTTTCAGCACTGTTCCATAGTTGAACAACCGAATTGGGATCAATGTCCGCTTGGGCAATTTCATCCCAACCGATCATTCTCTTGTTGTGCTTTTGTACCAACTTCCCTACTTTTTCTACGAAAAGGATGTAATCGTTCTTCTTGGTTACGTGGCTTTCATCGCCACCAATATGGAAGTACGGACCGGGCGTTATGGATGCAATCTCGCCAATTACATCATCCAAAAAACTGTAAACCGTATCCTTTTTTGCATCAAAGGAACTGTAACCTACTTTCATATCGGTACGTACACGTGGGGTTTCAGCCCCGGCATAGTGCAAAAACGGGTAGCTCAATGATGCCGAATTGGTGTGTCCGGGCATGTCAATCTCCGGTACAATGGTAATGTGTCTTTCAGCAGCATAGGCAACGAGGTCCTTGTATTCCTCTTGGGTGTAAAATCCACCTTGGCCACCACCAACTTCACTGGCACCTCCGACTTCGGTAAGTTTCGGCCAAGATTTGATTTCAATGCGCCAACCTTGATCATCGGATAGGTGAAGGTGCAATGTGTTGAACTTGTAGTATGCCAGGGCATCAATGTATTTTTTGACTTCATCCACGGTAAAAAAGTGACGGGCCACGTCCAACATGGAACTGCGGTATCCGTATTTTGGAGCGTCTATGATTTTGCCAGAGGGAATTACCCAAATCGGACGGTCTGCCAGTGTATCATTGCTTTTTTCCGGAATGAGTTGGCGTAGCGTCTGTACGCCCCTGAAAGCACCCGTCGCTGTTTTGGCGTTCAATAAAATAGAGTCTTTTTTAATGTAAAGTTGATAAGCTTCGGGACTTTCCAAATCCACACTGTCCGATTGGTTGATATAGATCAACCGTTCCAATTTGTCTTCGGATGATGTATTTACGGCTATATCAAGTCCTGTTTTGAATTTAATGTTCTGGGACAAGAACTCCCCCACTTTCTCAAATTCAGGGTCCGTGGTAGAAGTGTAGATGGCCGTTCCTATATCTAACCCAAAAGCACTTCCGGTCGGGATGGTTTTGATGGGCTTAGGAATCAATGGGGCGCTTGCTAGGTCGGTTTTTGGAAAATTGATTTCCTCTTTTTTGGTTTGGCAGGCTGCCATGCAGATAACCGCAACGAACAGCAAAATTGATTTTTTAATCACGTTTGTTTAGTTTTTAGTCCATGTAGTCTTTGATCACATCGTACCAGATGTCGTAACCTTTATCGTTCATATGCAGGCCGTCTTCAATAAAAATATCTTGCATCACCTTTCTGTTATCCAGCATAGGATACCAGACATCCACAAAATCGACCTTTTCGTTTTCCGAGGCCAGTTTGTCCAGTTTACGGTTTAACCTGCGGTACCTACCTCTATATTTCCATCGGGAAATACTCGGTTTTGCCGAAATCAGAACAATCTCCATATTGGGGTTTCTCTGTTGTAGGTCGGCCAAGATCTGTTCGGCTCTTTCAATGATTTTTCTTGGTCTTTTCTTGGCAAAAATATCATTGTCGCCTTCGTAGATAAAAACCTTTACAGGCCTGTAGTTCAATATCAACTCATACAAATAAAGCTCAAGGTCGGAAAATTGAGAGCCTCCAAATCCAGTGTTGAGTACTTGGTGTTCCGGGAAGCGCTCTTGAACATCTTCCCACAAACGAATACTCGAACTTCCCGTAAAAACAATCGTAGGTTTGGATGGGTCCCAAAGGGAATCATTCTTCTTTTGAATTGATTTGACTTCGTCTTTGAAAGGATTATCGGTTTGCGCAATGACCATCAAAGGAACCACGAGCAACACCACAAAAAGATGTTTCATTCTACTATTTTAGCCTTAAAATGACGTTGAAGATAGTGATATTTTTCCGTAAACCGGCTTTGTTGAAAAATACCAAAATACTTTTCATAAGTAAATTTTGACATTGGATTTTCAACCAATGGGACTTCGTATTTTTGGACAAAATCCAAAGCCATGAACACAAGACCGGAACAGTTGGCCGCTTTTGACCGCCTTTTGACCATTATGGACGAATTGCGCGAACAATGTCCGTGGGACAAAAAGCAGACGATGCAAACCCTTCGTCACTTGACCATAGAGGAAACCTACGAATTGGGTGATGCTATACTGGACAACGATTTGGAAGAAGTAAAAAAGGAACTGGGCGATATTTTACTGCACATTGTTTTTTACGCTAAAATCGGTTCCGAAACACAGGATTTTGATATTGCCGATGTGGCCAATGGTATTTGCGAAAAGCTCATCAACAGACACCCACATATTTATGGAGATGTTAAGGTGGAGAATGAAGAGCAGGTAAAACAGAATTGGGAAAACATCAAATTAAAAGAGGGCAAGAAAAGCGTGTTGGAAGGTGTTCCCAAGGGGCTTCCATCTTTGGTTAAGGCCAACCGAATCCAAGATAAAGTCTCCGGTGTGGGTTTTGATTGGGAGCATCCCGAGCAGGTTTTTGAAAAATTGAAAGAGGAGCTGGGCGAGCTTCAAGAAGAGATAGAAGCAAATAATACCGATCAAATGGAATCTGAATTCGGCGATGTGCTTTTTTCTATGGTCAATTATGCCCGGTTCCTAAAAATCAACCCAGAGAATGCACTGGAGCGCACCAATAAAAAGTTCATCAAGCGATTTCAATATTTGGAAAGAAAAGCAAAAGATGCAGGTAAATCCATGAGTGATATGACCTTGGCCGAGATGGACGTTTTCTGGGAAGAGGCGAAGCAGTTGTAATATTTAGCCAATCCATAACAGTTACATCCACTATAATTGTGGGCAAACTGACTATATTTGCCATCCTTTTTTAAATATCCGTTGTGTTTCAAAGCTACACCAAAGAATTTGCCTATAACTTAAAACTGTCCTATCCCGTGATCTTGGGGATGTTGGGTCACACTTTTGTGGCTTTTGCCGATAATATTATGGTGGGGCAATTGGGTACGGCCGAACTGGCCGCAGTTTCTTTGGGCAACAGTTTTGTGTTCATAGCGATGTCCCTTGGGATTGGATTTTCCACGGCCATAACGCCATTGGTGGCCGAAGCGGATGGTGCAAAGGATCAAGCGGCGGGCAAAAGTGCCCTGAAACACGGCTTGGTACTTTGTACCTTATTAGGGTTGTCACTTTTTGGGCTTATACAAGTTTCCAAACCTTTGATGCACCATATGGAGCAGCCCCCAGAGGTGGTGGAACTTGCCATGCCCTATTTGGATTTGGTGGCTTTTTCGCTGGTGCCTTTGATCATATTCCAGGCTTTTAAACAGTTTTCTGATGGTCTGTCGCAGACCAAATACCCCATGTATACCACCATCGTGGCGAATGTGGTCAATATCACCCTAAATTACCTTCTCATTTTTGGTTCTTTTGGATTTCCCAAAATGGGGATTGTAGGGGCAGCAATAGGCACCTTGGTCTCACGTGTGATCATGGTAGCGTTTATTTGGTATCTGCTCCAGCGAAAAAAGAAGTTTGAATTCTACGTGACCCATTTCAACTTTAGAAGCATCGAAAAGAAAGTGATGAAAAAAATCATCAATCTTGGTTTTCCATCCGCATTGCAGATGTTTTTTGAAGTTGCCATTTTTACCGCGGCCATTTGGTTGAGCGGGGTACTGGGCAAAAATGCGCAGGCCGCCAATCAGATTGCCTTGAACTTGAGCAGTATGACATTTATGGTAGGGACCGGGCTTAGCGTGGCGGCAATGGTCAGGGTCGGAAATCAAAAAGGACTTCAGAACCATAAAGAATTGAAGCGAATCGCTGAATCCGTATTTTTCTTGACCTTGCTTGTGGAAATAGCCTTTGCCGCCATTTTCCTATTGGGAAGACATTGGTTCCCTACGATTTATTTGGATGTGGATGACATAGCCAACCAGGCCGATAATAGCGAAGTGATTTTTATTGCGGCCAAACTGTTGTTGGTGGCGGCCTTTTTTCAGATTTCTGATGGTCTCCAAGTGGTGGTTTTGGGTGCCCTACGTGGTTTGCAAGATGTGAAGATACCAACACTCATTACTTTTATTGCCTACTGGTTGATTGGATTTCCCATCAGCTATTGCTTGGGATTGCGCACCAGTTTTGAAAGCACCGGTATTTGGATCGGATTGTTGTCGGGGCTTACGGCATCGGCTGTAATGTTGTATCTTCGATTCAACTTTTTGACCAAGAAATTGATAGCTCAATAAGACGAATTCCAAGATTGGAATCAAAATAAGAACACATGGAACTACCTAAATTTTTATTGGCCGATAATACGGATTTTCCCGAGGCCATTTTTATTGTACATACCGAATACCCACGATTCATCATCAATCTGGAGAATGATGAAGTGGAATGGATGGAAGAATTCTCCAAACAAGATGAAGCCGATTTATTGGAAGAAGCGGAAAGCCTAATTGAGGCCGCCACGGCTTTTTATGACCGGGAAGTTTCCAGATACGACCAATAATGCTGGAACAATTACTGCAACACGATAAAGAACTGTTCTTGCTCCTTAACGGATTGGGAACCGAGACTTGGGACGGTTTCTGGATGTTTATGACGACGACCAGAAACTCGGCACCACTTTATCTGTTATTGCTTTATTTATCTTATCGAACTTTTGGTTGGAAGGGAACTGGAATAGTTTTGGTTTCCATTGCTTTGTTGATTACTTGTACCGATCAGCTGTCCAATTTTTTCAAGTATGGCATCGGCCGCTTGCGTCCCTGCCATGAGCCCCAAGTAAGCAGCGCAATGCGCTTGGTAAAAAGTTATTGCGGAGGACAATTTGGCTACTTTTCTGCACATGCGGCCAACTCATTTGGCCCAGCAATTTTCTTTACGGTGTTGTTCAGAAATAAGGTGAAATATATTTTTTGGGTTTTGCTGCTTTGGGCCTGTATAGTGGCCTATAGCCGAATCTATATTGGCGTGCACTATCCGTTGGATGTGCTAACAGGGGCCTTGGTAGGTTCACTTTTCGGTTGGTTGTGGGCCAAGTTGGCTATATTTGCTTTCCAAAAAACAGGGGTATGATCTCGACCACCAGATATTGGTTTTACATTGGATTGATTGTCTTGGTGTACATCATTGGGATGTTGGTGACCCTGTTTGAGAACGATTCGGCCCAATTTGCGGTCATGGCCATGCGAATGGCGCAGGAAAATGATTTTTTGAGCCTGTTCAAAGGACCTGAAGAATATCTGGACAAGCCACATATGCACTACTGGTTGGCCGCACTTTCCTATAAAATTTTTGGTATTCACGATTGGGCGTACCGCATTCCAGGTATTTTGTCCACTTTGTTGGGGGCTTATAGCTGCTACGGACTTGGAAAATTACTATATAATAAGGATGTAGGTCGGTTCGCCTCATTGATTTTTATGACGGCTCAAACCATGGTTTTGGCCAACATTGATGTCCGTACCGATGCTGTTTTGACTGGATTTACGATATTCTCCATTTGGCAATTGGCCACTTATATCGAAAAGAATACCTTAAAAAGTATCGCTTTGGGTGCTTTTGGGGCTGGAATGGCCTTTTCCACCAAAGGGCAGATTGCCTTAGTGGTCATTGGAATCTCGATACTTTGCCACTTGGCCTATACCCGAAAATGGAAAAGACTGCTCAATTGGAAGTTACTGGTTGCATTAGTTGTTTTTTGCTTGACCATAACCCCGATGTTATACGCCTATTACCATCAGTTTGATTTGCACCCTGAGAAAGTAATTCGGGGCAAGGATCACCGTAGTGGTATCTTCTTTATTTTCTGGGAGCAGAGCTTTGAACGGATGAGTGGCGAAGGCGTAGGGAAGAACAGTAGCGATTTTTTCTTTTTCTTCCATACCTTTTTGTGGGTGTTCCTGCCTTGGACGGTTCTTGCATTGATTGGCTACTGGACCAAAGTAAGAGCCTTTTGGGAAGCGAAGTTCGCTTATAGGCCCAATTTAGAATTTCTGACCGTGGGCGGGATTTCCATTTTGTTCCTTCTCATCAGTTTTGCGCAGTTTAAATTGCCGCACTACATGAATATCCTGATGCCGTTATATGCGATCCTATCAGCAGCTTTCCTATATGTTTTGCACCAACAGGAAAAATTGAAGATGGCAAAAATCATCTTGGGTATCCAGTATTTTATATTGGGATTGGTAGTGGTCTTTGCCCTGTTGGTAAGTCTCTATGTTTTCAAATTGGAATATTGGTATAACTATTTGTTATTGTTGTTGGCACTCGTATTGGTTACATATCTTCTTTTTCAAAAAGAAGCCGTATACACTAAAATTGTAACGGTCGCTATTTTGAGTTCAGTTCTGTTGAATGGTTTAATGAATGCCCATTTTTACCCAAAACTGCTCGAATACCAAGGCGGTTCCAATATGGCGGAAAAGGTGCGGGAGAACAATATTCCCGTGGACAATATTTATAAGGTTTCCGAAAGATATTCTTGGTCGTTGGATTTCTATAACAAAAAACCTGTTGAAATAGTTTCAATACCGGAAATTGCCAAAAAGGACGATGTTTGGGTCTACGCCACGGATGAAGAATTAAAGCAATTGAAAGACAATGGAATTGCTTGGGACGAGCAAATTACCGTGGATCAATTTCGCATTACCCGATTGCAGATCAAATTCCTGAACCCGAATACGAGAGAAGATAAATTGAACAAAATGCATTTGGTGCATTTGGACTAATCTACCGATTCCAACTTTGGCTTATTGAAGTGGTAGATGACACCGAAGAGCGAAGTAAGTGCCGTAATCAAAAAGAAAGTAAAGCTGATGCCAATGGATGTGCTTTCATCCAATCCCAACCATTTTGCACCGTACAAAAAAGTAACCTCTCGACTGCCAATACCGCCAATGGTCAAGGGAATTACCGAAACAATCGAGGAGACCAAAAACACGAACAGGTACTCAATACTATCCAAACTAACGGAAAAGGATTTCAAAATAAAGAGAATACAGACCAGCTGAGCCAATTGCACCAAGGTCGAGAACCCGACAGATTTCCAAAACACAGAAAGGGTGGAGCTGAAAAAGGTTTTGTTCACAAACCAAAATACTGCAACGCTCAAAGGGATGGCCGCTACAATCAGCCAGTAAAACCTTTGGAAAAACTCATTTTTGGACAAGAGGGCAAGTGCACAAGCGTAGACAAACAGCAGCAACATCCCGCTTAAACGGTCCAATAGTAAGCTTGAAACTACTTTTTTGGTGCCTGGTTGATATTCTTTCTGAATGACGTAGCCTTTATAGGCATCACCGCCAATCCCTCCCGGTAAAAAGAGGTTGTAAAACATTCCCAATAGGTACAGCTTTAAGTTGCTCAACTGGGAAACCTTCGCTCCGATTTGATGAAAATACAGGTTGGTCCTCAAAGCTGATAAGATTTTGGACAGTACAAAAAAGAGCAATGCCAAGAACAAATAGAGCGGGTCGCCCTTTTTTAGGGTTTGGAGTACATCTTTCAACTCTATTTTGGTGAAAATAAAGTATATAAGGACCGCACTAACAACAATCTTTAGGGCAGTTATGAGCTTTTTACGCAACTTTTCCGTCACCTATGCTTATTTTTTTGATGCGATAAGGTCTTTTCTGCTGTGATTCGTAATAGGTTCTGATCAACAGTTCCATAACAATTCCAATGGTGAACAATTGGATGCCCCCTACAATGAACATCATCCCGAAAATGAGCAATGGCCTTGTACCGATATCCTGGTCAAACCCTAGCTTAACTATAAGCAGGTAAATATTGATCAAAACTCCAAGGATGACCAAAAGCACCCCAAAAATCCCGAACAAGTGAATGGGGCGTTGGAAGTACTTTCTAATGAAAAGTAATAACATCATGTCGGCCACTACTTTAAAAACACGTTCCAGGCCATATTTGGAAACTCCGGCATGTCTTGCGTGGTGCTTTACGGGAACTTGCTTGATCTGTGCACCTTCCAAATGGGCCAAAAGTGTTATAAAACGGTGCATTTCACCATATAAATTTAGGCTTTTAGCTATGTCCTTGGTAAAAACCTTGAGTGCACAGCCATTGTCCTTGATATCCAGTTTCGTTACCCTTCGCACCAAAAAGTTCGCAATTTTAGAGGGTATCTTTTTAACGAGCGAGTCTTTTCGCTTTTGACGGATGCCAGTTACTACATCATATTCTTCCGTAATGGCATATTGCAACATATTTGGAATATCGGATGGGTCGTTCTGCAGGTCTCCATCCATCGTAATAATGTATTCACCTTCCGCATAATCAATTCCGGCAGCAAGGGCTAAACTTTGGCCATAGTTCTTTTTCAATTCGATCAAATGGACTCTCTTATCATCCATTTCCTTGACCCTGATTCGGGTTTTGTCAGTAGAAAAATCATCTACGTATACAATTTGATAATTGTACCCTTCAAGGCTTTCATTGATTTTTTGGGTCAAAAGGACCACATTGTCCTCCTCGTTGTACAAAGGAACCACTATAGATAAAAGGGAATCGGTGACGGTGCTCATTCAATATAAAATCTGTGCAAATTTATTGCTTTTATTTAAAGTTCCTTGGTAATCTTGTCCAATAGGAGTTTCGCCGCATAGAACGGTGAAATTTTATGTTCTTCTATTTCCGCCAACAACTTGGCCTGTTCTGTTTTAAAGGTTTCTTTCTGATGGAAGAATTGCCTGATGCACTCATCTACCGTCTGAAGAAACCAGTTTTTGTTCTGTTGTTGTCGGTTCTTTTCAAAAAAACCGTTTTCCTTGTTATGTTCCACGAAGTCTTGTACCATATCCCAGATGTCTTTAATGCCTGTGTTCTCCACTGCGGAACACTTCATCACCTTGGGCGTCCAGCCGTTGACTTTTGGTGGATAAAGATGCAGTGCTCTGGAAAATTCAGTCATGGCAAGCTCGGCATGTTCCAAATTACTGCCATCGGCTTTGTTGATGGCGATGGCGTCGGCCATTTCCATAATCCCTCTTTTGATACCTTGTAGCTCGTCTCCTGCACCTGATAACTTCAACAAAAGGAAAAAATCAACCATACTGTGCACAGCTATTTCACTCTGACCAACACCAACGGTTTCCACCAAAATCACATTGTATCCAGCGGCTTCGCAGAGCATGATGCTTTCACGTGTTTTTTGCGCTACACCCCCCAAGGAAGTTCCCGAAGGGGAGGGGCGGATGAAAGCGTTTGGATCTTTGGCCAAGGTCTCCATCCGGGTTTTGTCCCCTAAAATGCTCCCTTTGCTCAAAGAACTGGTCGGATCTACGGCCAATACGGCCACTTTGTTGCCCTTGTCGGTCAATGTTTTGCCCAAAGTTTCTATAAACGAACTTTTACCAACACCGGGAACACCGGTAATTCCCAAACGGATACTGTTGGTAGGTCGGGACAAACACTTTTCAATAACGGCATTGGCTTTTTCAGAATGGTCAACTCTTTTGCTTTCCAAAAGGGTTATGGCCTTGGCTAGCATAGCTTTGTTACCATCAAAAATACCTTGGACCAAAGCATCGGTAGAAAGCTCTTTTTTCCTGAGTGCCTTGATTTTGGAAATGGTGTCCAAGGGTGTTTTGTTATCGTCTGCCAAGGGTATGGTTCATCAGTTTATACGAATTTATAAAGATTTTATGGGTTTATCAGGACTTTGGTTGGTTTGTAGCCTTATCTATTTCACAAAAATTTAATATCTGTTAAACGGGACTTCCGCCAGCAAATTGGTACCTTATTCGTTAAATGATCGTCATTATAAAGGTGCCGATTTTTATGAACCTATAAACATTTAAAAGATGAAGACTATTTTTGAGGCCAAGGCCACTAATACAGGAGGAAGAGCTGGACATGTGAAGAGTGAGGACGGTGTTCTGGATTTTCCGATAAGCATGCCTAACTCCAAAGGAAAGCCAGACCCAAAATCAACAAATCCTGAAGAGCTTTTTGCGGCCGCATACTCTACTTGTTATGCAGGGGCTGTGCAGGCTGTTGCCAATAATCACGATATTGACGACCTTGGAGATTTCAGCGTTACCGCCATAGTTGCCTTTAATAAGGAAGACGATGGGTTCTTCTTGGAAGTTACTTTGGACACTTACTTGCCCACTGTAGATAAAAAAATGGGAGAGACCATAATCAACGAAGCACATGAAATGTGCCCTTATAGCAAGGCGACCCGTGATAATGTTACTGTGCACCTAAATTTATTATTGGACGAATAATAGGTTTAACTTCTTAATAATGAACCCTGTTGATTTTTCAACGGGGTTTTTTTTGTTAAAAATACGATAAAAACGTCCTATTTTGCAACGTTGTATTTTTTACATCGTCATTAGTACAGAACAACTAAAAAACCAGACATAGAACCAACTGCGCTCCATATTGAGCTTGTAGAGAAGTGCAAGGCGAACGACCGCCAGGCACAAATGCAACTGTACCGCCAGTATTGTGATGGTATGTTCTGTGTGGCCATGCGCTTTCTAAAAAATGCCGATGATGCGGAAGATGTATTGCAAGATTCATTTATAAAGGCTTTTCAACGGATAGGGCAGTTCAAGGGAGATGTTACTTTCGGGGCCTGGTTAAAAAGAATTGTGGTGAATGGCAGTATCGATTTTTTAAAATCGAAACATCAACGAACGGTGGAACTCAATGAAAATTACTTGCAGGTAGCAGAGGAAGGTGATTGGTCGGTAGAGGAGGGAATCTCTATTGAACAGGTGAAAGAGACCATCGATGAACTGCCCCAAAAATATAGATATGTAGTGCAATTGTTTTTGGTGGAAGGGTACGATCATTCTGAGATAGCTGGAATTTTAGGTGTCACGGAAACCGCATCCAGAACCCGGCTGCTAAGAGGGAAGGCGCAATTAAAAGATAGATTAAAGGACTTGGCTTATGGCACGTGATCTTAGAAAATTGTTTGAAAAGGAAAGGGAGCAAAAAAGCTTCAAAATGAGGGAAGGACATGAGGACCGGTTTTTTGCGAAGCTCGAAGAGGAGTTGCCCAAAAACCCTCACAAGAAAAAGGTTATTTCCCTTTGGATGCAGATAGCAGCCTCCATTGTGGTGGCCGTTGGGTTGTCCATTTATTATTTCAATGGTACTGGGGGAGCGGTTGGCCCGGATGAAAAAATAACCGTTGTGGACAGAGATAATCCCAATAAAGAGGTCCAGGGTATTTCATTGGGCGATTTGTCCCCGGACCTTAAAAAGATAGAGACGTATTATACCACAAACATTAACCTTCAGTTGTCCGAATTGGCCGAAGACCCTGGAAATAGAGAGCTTGTGGATAGTTATATGGACCGATTGTCCGAATTGAACAAGGAATACCAAAGACTTAATCAAGAGTTGAACGATTTGGGGCCAAATGACCAAACCATAAATGCCTTGATCAATAACCTACAGTTACGGTTACAGTTATTGCAAAAATTAAAATCAAAGTTGAATCAATTAAAATCATCAAAAAATGAACAGGAATCACCAAATATTGTGTAGCGGATTGCTCCTGGCCTTGGTCGGCTTTACCGGCCAAGCGCAGGAAAAGTCCAAAACGTATAAGGAAACCTTCAATGTCAACAAAAGCACTGAACTCAACATCAATACCAGTTATGCGGATATCCAATTTGAGACTTGGGACAAAGATCAGGTGGAAATCGCCGCGGTAATCGAACTGGAAGGTGTGGACAAAGAGGAAGCTGATTCCTACTTTAAAAAGGATTTGGTCAAGATTATGGGCAATAGCCAAGAAATTGAGATAAGTACCGAGGGTGCCGGACCTAACTATGCATACGATTTTAGAACGGTGAACATTGATATTCCGAATATGCCATCGGTTTCAGAAATCATCGCCAATGTCGAGATCCCAGAAATCCCGGAAATTATTATTCCGGAAATAGCAGAGATGCCGTCCATGCCGCCGTTACCTCCTTTACCGCCCATAGACTTTGATTACGATGCCTATAAAAAGGACGGAGATAAGTACATGAAGGAATGGAAAAAGGAGTTCGATAAAACGTTTGACAAGGAATATAAGGAGCTTTTTGAGAAATGGGGCGAAGAGATGGAAAAAATGGCAGAGGAACGCGAGGCCCGAAGAGAGGAGATGAGGGAGGATAGAGAGCAATTCCGTGAAGAGCAACAGGAAGTACGCAGGGAGATGCAAGAACGCAGGAGAGAACAGCAAGAAGAGATGCGCGCCCAGCAGGCTGAAATCCGAAAAGAGCAGGCAGAACTTAGAAAGCGGTTACGGGAAGATGTAAGGTCCATTCATGGAAGTCCCAATGTGTTTTACTTTTCATCTGATGGAAAACATAAAGAGTACAAGGTCAAAAAACGAATCATCATCAAAATGCCGAAGTACATTAAGGTAAAAATGAATGTACGCCACGGTGAGGTAAAATTGGCAGAAAATGCCAAAAACATCAAAGCAAGCTTGTCTTATGCAAGCTTGCTTGCCTCAACCATTGATGGTGCCAATACCGATATCCAGGTTTCGTATTCCCCGGTCTTTGTGCAAAACTGGAACTATGGCAGCCTTAGTGCGGATTACTCGGATAAAGTTCATTTAAATGAGGTAAAGCAACTGAAGTTGAATTCGGTGTCGTCCAATGTGGTTATTGGTAGGGTAGTGGGCAAGGCTTTAGTGACCAATAATTTTGGCGTGTTGAATATTGATGAGGTATCCAATGGTTTCAACTCCATTGATATATCCTTGGAAAACGGTGAGTTGGATTGTAAACTGCCCGAAACACCCTATGTTATTTCGGTAAATGAGACGATTTCAGGTTTTCAGTACCCAAAGGCGCTAAAATTAATATCGACCAAAAAGCAGGGAAGCAACCTGCACACAGGTTATAACATCAGCAAAAATGATGGTAAGACCATCAAAATTAATTCTAAGTACAGCGAGGTGGTTCTAAAGAACTAGCTTGTTTGACAAGTCCCAAGGAACCACCCCGAACCTATTGGTCGATATAACTCTTCAACGACCGGTGCCTACCATATCATTTTCAGTGAACATCTTCTTTCAGGTAGGACTTAAAGTTTTCTTTAAATCGATTTAATCTAGGAATGGATACATTTTTGATATAGCTGTTGTTCGGATTCCGCCTTTCGTAGTCCTGATGATACTCTTCTGCGATGTAAAACTTTTCAAAGGGTTTTACCTCCGTAACAATGGAACGGTCGCCATATACATTTTCGGCTTCCAACTTGGCGATATAATCCTGAATGATTTTCTTTTGCTTATCGTTCTTGTAAAACGCAATGGAACGATACTGTGCACCACGGTCGGGCCCTTGCCTGTTCAAAGAGGTTGGGTCGTGAGAACCAAAGAATACCTGCACCAATTGTGTAAAGGATATTACTTTAGGGTCGTAATGGACCTCTACCGCTTCGGCATGGTGGGTTCTACCATACGAAACCTCTTCGTAGGTAGGATTCTTTTCCGAACCTCCGGAATATCCCGAATACACTTCTTTAACACCTTTAACACTTTCAAAAATCGCCTCAACGCACCAAAAGCATCCGCTGGCAAAATAGGCAGTCTTATATTCTGGAAGCTGTTCAGTGGTCAATTTGGTTTCCATACGGGTGCCCGATCCTTCTTTTTGAGCAACTTCTTGCTTGTCGGTTTTGTTTTTGGGTTGGCACCTTATTGATGCCAAAAAAAGCAGAATTAAAAATGGAGTTCTCACGATATTCATTTTAGTTTCTTGTTTAGTAGTAATAAGATAGCAACAATTACTTGGATGGCCGTTAAAAATTGTTAATCGTCTTATTTTGAACAAAACTTGTCTTTTTTCCAAACCGGATTGACGGGCATTAATTTTAGTTGTTTTTTCTTACGCCGACACTTGAAATATAATCTTTTTCTTACAAACAATTAATAAATAATCAAATACTTACAAATCCTCTGCAAGTATAAAGATCGATGAAATGCACATGCGTTCGGTATGTTGTTCTTGGTCCCCAAAACGTTCATCGTAGATAAAAAACACTTCAACCGAAAAAAAAATATTCACCGACGGAAAGGTGTCATTGAGCGATAGAAATCGAGTTGGGTTTGTAAGCGAAAGTAATTTTACATCGTAAAGCAAACAGAACAAATGAAGACAATTTTCACCATCATCGCAGTAACTTTTTTCGGAACTATGGCTTCCGCACAAGATCTTTCCAAGGAAGTTAAAGTGGATGCACCAACAATGGGTGTTGAGTTGAAGGTTGAATTCGACCAGACAATCAGAAAGGATAGAAAAACGGCCAGACTTTACAAGTTCAAGAACTCCCGTATCAAAAAAGAGCTTTCTTTTAAGACTAAGAAGGACGGTGCAAAATTAGCTTAATTATGATGTTGGATGTACTGATTCCTTTTGGGGTGTCCCTAAGTATAGCGTTTGTATTGGCAAGCATTGCCTTTTCCTTTAGGGAGAGGAGATTTTAGAAGTTTAAGTTTATTTTGGAAATAGGTAGGAATGGTCGGTGCAAGCCGACCTTTTCGTTTTTCGATTTATTGGTCTACCGAATTGAATTGTTCTATCACTTCTTCAAACTCAATGGTGTAGTGTGTCCCTTTTTTATCGTAATCCCTGGTAATGGTGCCCCTAAGCTGTCGGGCCAAGTTGTAGATGAGCTTTAGTCCCAAGGAGTTGGATGTTTTAGGATTGATTTCCTCAGAATACCCGATACCGTTGTCACCAAGGTACATTTTATATCTATTGTTCCCAATTTTTTCCACAGAGACATGAATCTCACCATTTCGGACTTCGGCAATTCCATACTTTAAGGCGTTGGTGATGGTTTCGTTAATGATCAGACCTAAAGGAATCACGGTGTCAATGCTCAACTTGTAATTGTTGATGTCCAGATTGACTTTCACATCATTTACGCTACCCTTAACCGACCTGACCAAATAGTCACACAGTTCTTGAACGTAGGGTTTCAGTTCTATTTTGGATAGATAATCATCGCGTTTGTAGAGCATTTCGTGTACCATGGCCATGGATACCACCCTGTTTTGGCTGCTTTTGATGATGTTGCTGATTTTGCTATCATCAATGGATCTTGATTGAAGGCTCAATAGGCTCGAAACGGTCTGGAGGTTATTTTTAACACGATGATGTACTTCCTTCAACAGTGTTTCCTTTTCGTCTATACGTTCCTGAATCTCATTGCGGGATTTGTACAGTCTATGGTGGGCGCTCAAAAGATTTTTACCAAAGACGCCTCCCAATAAGTAAACAGCGAACACGGCACTCAAATAAGCGAACCAGTCTCGTGATTCCAAAGGGATTGTATTTTCAGAAATCTTGAAATCTCCCGCGTCATAAAGCAGCAAAAGGGTAAGGACGGCCAAATTCAATATAAGGTACAATTGCCCAAATACTTTAGTGGTCACATATCCGGCAAACACTATTATGGCCAAAACAAAAACGAACGGGCTCTCTATGCCTCCACTGTAAAGCGTGATTACAATTGCTCCCAACATGGATAGAATGGAGGTCAGGTTGTAGGTGAGCACCAGTTTTTCATGTTGTTTATAAAGAAGCGTGTTCAATAGATTGATGACTGCGTAGCCCCAAAATGTATAAGGAACAATACCTTTTATACCCAAGAGGAAGTAGCATGCCAATCCAAAGAGGACAGCAAAGAAGGAAGAATTGTAATTTACTTTAAGTATCAAAGTAATCTTGTCTTGTATCCTATATGTATCCTTACCAGGACTTCTCATATGCTGCGTGTGAATATGCCTCTATCACAAAAAGGTTGAGCGGTGTGATAGAGTTGCTTAATGGGGTGTTTTACGGTGTAAATCTAACTATGTTTTTGATATAAAAAAAGTGGCAGCTTTAATAACTGCCACTTTAGGTTTCTATTTGGGGCGGATCAGTCGTTGACCAAGACCCATTCTCCTTTGTCTATAAGGGGTTCGGCCTGTTTGTATTTTACCGTTTTGCTTTCCCCGGACATCACATTTTTAATGGTGACCTTTTCATTTCTACCGATTTTCGGTTTTTCCCTGACAATGGTTTCCGTTACCTGCTGTCGCTGTCCTTGAGTTTGTCCTGCAGCTCTGTTCTGTGCGGCCAATTCATCGCTGTTCGGAATTTCTTCCTTTGAGGTTTGAATGTTTTCCTTGGGTCTACGGACATTTCTGGCTTCCTGAATCTGAGAGGTGTTCTCCGATGGCAATTCTCCTTTAAATAAGAAGGATATTACTTCACGGTTTACTTTATCGATCATTTCCTTGAAAAGTTCAAAAGCTTCGAACTTATAGATCAACAGGGGATCTTTTTGCTCGTGAACGGCCAATTGCACGGACTGTTTCAATTCGTCCATTTTACGCAAATGCGTTTTCCAAGAATCGTCGATGATTGCCAGTGTGATGTTCTTCTCAAAATCCGTGATCAACTGTTTTCCATCGGTATTGTACGCCTTTTCTAAATTGGTCACAACGTTCAAGGACTTGATGCCGTCCGTAAATGGAACTACAATACGTTCAAACTTGTTGGACTCATCTTCGTACACCTTTTTGATGACTTGGAAGGCAACCGTGGCGCTACGCTCCATTTTTTCCTTGTAGAAACGGTATGCCTCGTCGTTGACCTTATTGGCAATCTGTTGAAAGCTCAATTTTTTGAACTCCTCCTCGTCAATAGGTGATGTAATGGAGAAATATTTAATGAGCTCGAACTCAAAGTTCTTGTAATCATCTGCCATTTTGTTGGTTTCCGCAATGGCCTCGGAAGTATCGTAGATCATATTGGCGATGTCCACTTTTAGACGTTCACCTTCCAATGCGTGTCTTCTTCTTTTATAAATGACCTCACGTTGGGCATTCATAACATCATCATACTCCAACAAACGCTTACGGATACCGAAGTTGTTTTCCTCTACTTTTTTCTGTGCGCGCTCAATGGATTTGGTCATCATGGAGTGCTGGATGACTTCACCATCTTCCAAGCCCATACGGTCCATCATTTTGGCAACTCGGTCAGAGCCGAACAAACGCATCAGGTTATCTTCCAAAGAAACATAGAACTGGGAACTGCCCGGATCCCCTTGTCGTCCGGAACGACCTCTCAACTGTCTGTCCACACGCCTGGAATCGTGGCGTTCTGTACCAATAATGGCCAAACCACCTGCTTGTTTTACTTGGGATGATAATTTAATGTCGGTACCCCTACCGGCCATGTTGGTAGCAATGGTAACAATACCACCTTTACCGGCTTCAGCAACAATATCTGCCTCTTTTTTATGAAGTTTTGCGTTCAATACGTTGTGAGGAACCTTGCGGACGCTCAACAATTTGGACAACAATTCCGAAATTTCAACGGAGGTAGTACCGATTAATACAGGTCTGCCGGATTGCGACATTTTTGTTACTTCGTCGATGATGGCATTGTATTTTTCACGTTTGGTCTTGTAGATCAAATCTTGCCTGTCGTCACGGGCAATGGGTCGGTTGGTCGGGATCTCCATCACATCCAACTCGTATATTTCCCAGAATTCACCTGCTTCCGTTACCGCTGTACCCGTCATTCCTGACAGCTTGCTGTACATTCTAAAGTAGTTCTGTAGGGTGACTGTCGCAAAAGTCTGGGTCATGGCCTCGATTTTTACGTTCTCCTTGGCCTCAATAGCTTGGTGAAGCCCGTCCGAATACCTACGACCGTCCATGATACGACCAGTTTGCTCGTCCACGATCATTACCTTGTTGTTCATCACCACATACTCCACATCCTTTTCGAACAGGGTGTAGGCTTTCAACAACTGGGTCATGGTATGGATGCGTTCACTCTTTACGGCAAATTCTTTAAAGAGGTCTTCCTTGAGTTCAGCTTCTTTTTCAATCTCGAGGTTTTGGTTCTCGATTTTGGCAATTTCACTACCGATGTCGGGCATCACAAAAAATTCTTTGTCCTGATCGGTAGAGATGCTTTCTACCCCTTTATCGGTCAATTCAATTTGATTGTTTTTTTCATCGATAACAAATAATAGGTCTTCATCCACTTTTGGCATTTCCCTATTATTGTCCTGCATGTAGAAGTTTTCGGTCTTTTGAAGCAATTGCTTGACCCCTTCTTCACTTAAAAACTTGATGAGTGCCTTATTTTTAGGAAGTCCACGGTGAACCCGTAGCAACAAGAAACCACCTTCCTTAGTGTTGCCTTCCTTGATAAGTCTTTTGGCTTCTGCCAAAACGCCGGTTAAATGCTGACGTTGTTTTTGGACGATATCCGAAACCTGTGGCTTAAGTTCATTGAATTCATGACGGTCTCCTTCAGGAACCGGACCGGAAATTATCAAAGGTGTACGAGCATCGTCGATCAATACCGAATCCACTTCATCAACAATGGCGTAGTGGTGCGGACGTTGTACCAAATCATCTGGAGTGTGCGCCATATTGTCGCGGAGATAGTCAAAACCAAATTCGTTATTGGTCCCGTAAGTAATATCGGCGTTATAGGCTGCCCTTCTTCCATCGGAGTTGGGTCGGTGTTTGTCTATGCAATCCACGGAAAGCCCATGGAACTCGAACAATGGAGCCATCCAGGCGCTATCCCTTTTGGCCAGGTAGTCGTTTACCGTTACCAAGTGGGCCCCTTTACCGGCCAAGGCATTGAGGTAGAGTGGGAGGGTAGCTACCAAAGTCTTACCTTCACCTGTCTGCATCTCGGCAATTTTTCCTTGGTGCAGGGCAATACCCCCGATAAGCTGTACATCGTAGTGTACCATATCCCAGGTAACTTCTTTTCCAGCGGCATCCCATGAGTTTTGCCAAACCGCTTTGTCGCCTTCCAAGGAAACATAATCCTTATCGCCGGAAAGCATTCTGTCGAATTCACTGGCCGTAACGGTTAAGGTTTCGTTGGCCGCAAATCGTTTTGCGGTTTCCTTTACCACGGCAAAGGCTTCGGGAAGTAAGTTTTCCAAAGTCTTTTCTGAAACTTTATAAGCTTCTTCGTTGAGTTTGTCGATTTCGGAGTAGATTTCTTCGTTACGATCAATGTCGTTCGAATTTTCCACTTCTTCTTTTAGCTCGGCAATTTTATCGTTGATCTCTTTTCAGTCTTCATCTATTCTTGCTTTAAAAGATGTAGTTTTTTGTCTCAGTTCATCATGTGACAATCCTTCAAGTTGTTGCTCAAAGGATTTTATCTCTTTTACCAAAGGTTGTAGGGACTTTACATCCTTCTCCGATTTATCTCCTACAAAAACCTTAAGTACGGAATTAATAAAACTCATGAAATGTTTTTTCTTTTGATTGTCAAAAGCCGTTCCATTGATGGGATCACGATGGAATTCTTTGGCCAGGCTGTCAAAATTACATAAAAAAAAGCCTCAAATGAGACTTTTTAACGTGGTTTGTGTTTTCGGATCTAATATTCATCCTCGTTCCAGAGGTAGTCCTCTTCGGTGGGATAATCGGGCCAAATTTCTTCTATTGACTCATATATCTCGCCTCCTTCTTCCTCCATGGATTGTAAATTTTCTACAACTTCCAACGGCGCTCCTGTTCGAATGGCGTAATCTATCAGTTCGTCTTTGGTTGCTGGCCAAGGCGCATCACTTAAATATGAAGCTAGTTCTAAAGTCCAGTACATAGTAACGGTTTGATTTTAAATTTTTTGCAAAAATAATTTTTAAACTCAATCTGCCAAGTAAAAACACCATTATTTAAAAATTATTTTATTGTTGACAAAACATTTAGGGCAAAAAAGCGATTTTGTCAGTCCAACTTCTCAGGAATCCAATTGACCTCTTTGGCATTTAAATCTTTGGACAATTTGCGTGCCAGAACAAATAAATAATCGGAAAGTCGATTAATATAGGATAAAACGTTCTCCGGCACCGGCTCATTCTCATGTAAATAGGAAATCATACGTTCTCCCCGTCGGCAAACCGTTCTGGCAATATGACAGTATGACACGGTGGTGTGCCCTCCTGGTAGTATAAAATGTGTCATTTCCGGAAGGCTTTCGTTCATCTTGTCCATTTCCTGTTCCAAAAGCTCAATATCTTCGGAACTTATGCGGGAAATCTTAAGCCTTTTGTCCTTTTTGGGCTCCGTGGCCAATATGGAACCTACCGTAAAAAGCTTTTCTTGGACAAGGGATAGTGTTTTTTTGGAATGTTCATCCATATCCTGGTCCCGTAAAAGCCCTACATGTGAATTGAGTTCATCAATGGTGCCATAACTTTCAATGCGGACGTGATGCTTGGGAACACGTGTGCCTGTAAATAACGATGTGGTGCCCTTGTCCCCAGTTTTGGTATATATCTTCATTTTTTCAGTAGTCAGTAGTCCAGGATCTTTACCTGTATTTCCGGATAATACTAATTGTCAATTGATCAGTGCTCATTGTTTTTGTCGTGTTGACGCTTTCCCTCCATAAACTTGCGGGACTTTCTACGCTTTGTCGCTTTCTTGTTTCTGAACAAAATAATCAGATAGATAAGTCCCAAAACGGCCAAGATGTACCAAATGGTGTTATCCGTAGCTATATTTTCCATAACCTAAAATTACCGTTTTAAATTCGAATCGTGAAATGTTCCTTTACCTGTTCCCTTCGGATGGAAATAAGTCCGCAATGATACATATCTATGCTTACGGTGATTTCAGGTAAGGCAATCAAATACTTCCATTGGTCCAAGGTTTCCTTGTTTTTATACATAGAGTCAATCAAGATAAGGCTATCGTTGTGCAATTTTCCTCCGGAATATATTTTTTGAAAGGTTGGAATGTCCATTTCATCAACAAAAATAAAGTCGACTGGATTTTCGTCAAACTGAGTATCGGGAAATAGCTGCTTCACCAATTCCTTTACCTCCACATTATTTTTTAGGCTAATTTTTCTAAAACCAAAATAGGCGATGGTCTTTAGAAGTATATTGATGCTTTTGTTCTTGTGAAGTCTTTTTTTAGAATAGAGACATTGCGTTACATACTTAAAGACAAAGGGGGAGTGCACCCCATGCTGATTGGTGGATTTGGCTAAAAAGTTTAGATGGGCAAGGAATCGGAACCACATTTTTATCCTTCTAAAATGGAAGAAAGCTCGAACCAGCGTTCTGTTTTTTCTTCGATTGCATCGGTTACTTCTTTAAGTTCAATGGAAAGGTTGGCAATTTCGTCCCCATCCAGTTCTGGGTCTGTGAACTTGTTCTGGAGCACTACTTTCTTTTCTTCCAATTTTTGAATGTCCTTCTCCAACTGCTTGTATTCCTTTTGCTCGGAATAGGAAAGTTTGCCACCGCTGGTGTCCCGCCAATTGTTTTCCGTTTTTTCTGAAGATGTGGTCTTGTTTTCGCGCTCCTCTATTACTTTGCTGCTCTCGTATGCTCGATAATCCGAGTAGTTGCCAGGGAAATCTTCAATAACACCTTCTCCTCGGAACACAAATAAGTGATCTACGATTTTGTCCATAAAATAACGGTCGTGGGAGACCACGATCAAGCATCCGGGAAAATCCAACAAGAAGCTTTCCAATACATTTAAAGTAACGATATCCAAGTCGTTGGTAGGCTCATCCAGAATAAGGAAGTTCGGGTTTTGAATGAGCACGGTGCATAAATACAGTCGTTTACGCTCACCGCCGCTCAATTTTTCAACAAAATCGTATTGTTTTTTACGGTCGAAAAGAAAACGCTCCAAAAGTTGTTGCGCGGAGATTTGTCTACCTTTTTTTAAGGGGATGTAATCCCCGAACTCGCGAATCACATCAATAACCTTTTGACCTTCTTTATCCGGGATTCCCTTTTGGGTGTAGTATCCAAATTTTATGGTGTCGCCAACCACGACCTTTCCGCCTTCCACACCTTCCCGTTGCGTAATGATATTTAAAAAAGTGGACTTTCCCGTTCCGTTTTTCCCGATAATACCCACGCGTTCCCCCTTGCTGAAGTTATAGTCAAACTTGTCCAAGATGGTTTTATCCCCGTAGGATTTTGAAATATTGTGCAGCTCCAAAATTTTGCTGCCCAAGCGCTCCATGTTGAGCTCTAGTTGTACTTCGTGCTCCTGTCGGCGTTTGTGGGCACGCTGTTTTATCTCCGCAAAATCATCAATCCGGGATTTTGATTTCGTGGTACGTGCCTTGGGCTGCCTGCGCATCCAATCCAACTCCTTTTTGTAGAGCATTTTGGTCTTTTGTTGCTCTACGGCTTCCCGTTCCATCCGGGCATCCTTTTCGTTCAGATAGTACGAGTAATTGCCTTTATATGTGTACAATTGGTTGTCGTCCAGCTCCAAAATCTCATTGCAGACCCTATCCAAAAAGTAGCGGTCGTGCGTTACCATGAACAGCGTTATGCTTTCTTTGGCAAAATATGCTTCCAGCCACTCGATCATTTCAAGGTCCAAGTGGTTGGTGGGCTCGTCGAGAATCAATAAATCAGGTTTGTTGAGCAGGGCATTGGCCAAGGCCAAGCGCTTTTTTTGTCCGCCAGATAATGTGCTGACCTTCGCATCGAGTTTGGAGAGCTGTAACTGAAAAAGGATTTGTTTGTATTGCGTTTCAAAATCCCAGGCATTTAAGCGCTCCATGGCTTCGAAAGCTTTTTGGTATTGCTCTGTATTATCGGGGTTCTCAACGGCCCTTTCGTAATTGGCAATTACTTTTAGGATTTCATTGTCCGTGGTGAAAATGGTTTCCTCAATGGTCAAATTTGGATTGAGTTTGGGTTCCTGCTCCAAAAAGGAAATTTTGATGCCCTTGCGCGTAGTCACCTGACCGGTTTCGGAGGTGTCCTTTCCCGACATGATATTGAGAATGGAGGTTTTGCCACTTCCGTTTTTGGCAATCAGGGCTATCTTTTGGTCTTTATTGATTCCAAAGGAGATATCGGAGAAGAGCACCAGCTCCCCATACGATTTTGATATGTTTTCGACCGTTAATAAGTTCATGGATGTTGTTTGTGGGCCGACCTATAATTTGGAATACCTGATGATGTAAAGGTATCGAATGGCCAGCGTCAAAAGTAATGGAATAACTACAGGGGAAAAAATCTGAACCTTGAGTATCCAAAGCAAAAGCACTATGCCCATTGCCCCTAGGGCCGCCCACAAGTATTTTGGAGCCCATTGAGGTATGTTATCTTGAAAAACCAAGGCAAAAGCAACAATCGCGTTGGTGGGAAATGCCCATAAAATATTAAAATTATATGGGGTGGACGTGTGGTCCGCCGCCACCCAGAGCAAAAAGAGAAAGGTCCCTGCCAATCCCGATATAAATAGCAACGAAAAGTCCAGCCAGCGGCTACGAGTTTTGTGTTTGTGATCAAAATAAGTGATAATCGCCGTGAAAGCCATCAACATCAAAAACCAAAAAAGTGGTGAGAGCGGGAAAAAGCTCTGTTGAAGATGTTCGCTGTAGTCCAAAATGGTCCGCTCCCTTTTTACCAAGGGCTTTCCGTTAAGGGAGGTGTGCCTTAGTTGTTCCATAGCATAGTAGGGCAAAAACATATGTTCCTGTACCGTTGCCTTTCTGTCCACAGGAGAACCAAAGGCGAGATCAATGCCGAACATGGACCATGTATTAACGGCCATAAACTGGCGTACCAGTTGCCGAAAGGTGTATTGCTTGTCAAGATAGGAGCCATCAAAAACAATGGCATCCCCAAATTGTTCTTTTAAAATATCGCCTGTAATGCTGGAACAATTGTTCAAAAGCGGGTCATACAGGTAGTCCCTGTTTTCGGGCAGATAGTTTTCTTCAAAAAAGGCAAGGAGCTGATTGCGTTGCTGCAGATTGAGGTCCAAGATCTGCTCTTTTACCCATCTTTTTTCCAATTCGTACTCATAGAGGAAAGCTTCAAAACTTCTGCGGGAAAGAGAATAGATCATTCTGCCCTTGGTGAAGTTGAGGTAGAAGTTAGGTTGATCAAAATCAAAAGTCCCGTAATTATAGACCACATCTATTCCGAGTGCCGGGTCTTGCACGCGAAAAGCGCTATGGCCAAAGGCATAGTACAATTCGTCGCCTGCGGCACAGGTAAGCAGGCTTACTTGTGCATTTTCCGTGAGTTGTGGAGCTTGGGCAAAAAGGAACTTCCCAATAATGAAGCAAAAAAATAATAGATGGAGCCTTCGTCTCATTTGTTCTGTTGTCAGAACAAATATCAGAATAAAAACGACTCGGCCTACTATCCGTTGTGTACAGTTTGATTTTTCCTTTATTTTTACGGAAATCTAATTTCATGAAGTCCTACATTCCCAATTTTTTAACTCTGCTTAATGTGTTGAGCGGTTGTATTGCCACGGTATTTGCAGTGCTCAATCATTTGGAATGGGCGGCCCTTTTTGTATTTATCGGGATTTTCTTTGACTTTTTTGATGGTCTTGCAGCGAGACTACTTGGTGTACAGAGTGAAATAGGGGTGCAGTTGGACTCTTTGGCCGATGTGATTACCAGTGGTTTGGTGCCTGGAGTGGTTATGTTCCAGTTATTGAGCATGGCCGAACGGGGAGGTTGGAATCTTGGTTTTATTGGGCATGATGCAGAAATTACACTGTTGCCTTTTGTCGGTTTTGCCATTACCTTGGCCTCGGCCTACAGATTGGCCAAATTTAATGTGGATGAGAACCAAGTATCTTCTTTTGTAGGGCTTCCTACGCCTGCAAATGCACTTTTGATCCTATCGTTGCCCATGATTCTCCTGTACCATAACAACGATACATTGAGTGATATCATCCTCAATCCATGGTTTTTGGTGGTTTTGACGGTTTTGAGTTCGTATTTGTTGAATTCGCCGATAAAACTATTTGCGTTAAAATTTAAAAGTTGGAACTTTAAGGATAACGGTATTCGCTACCTGTTCATTATCGGTAGCTTGGTGTTGCTTTTAACGCTACGTTTTTTGGCGATACCGGTAATCATACTTTTTTATGTGTTGGCTTCTTTGTTGATGCCTTCGGAGAAATAGATTTAAAAATCAAGCTTCTTTTTACGTAGCTCAAAGTTTTGGCCCAAGTAGACTTTTCTAACCATTTCGTCCATTGCAAGTTCTTCGGGCACCCCTGCTTTTAGGATACCACCTTCGAACATCAAATAGGAGCGCTCTGTAATGGCCAAGGTTTCCTGAACGTTGTGGTCGGTAATCAAAATACCGATGTTTTTGTTTTTTAATTGGGCCACGATACGCTGAATGTCCTCCACCGCTACGGGGTCGACCCCCGCAAAGGGCTCGTCCAACAGAATAAATTTTGGGTCGGTGGCCAAGGCACGGGCAATCTCGGTTCTACGGCGTTCGCCTCCTGAGAGGAGGTCACCACGGTTTTTTCGGATATGTCCCAGACCAAACTCGTCGATTAAGGATTCCATTTTCATGTGTTGCTCCTTTTTACTAAGGTTAGTGAGTTGCAACACGCTCAGAATATTTTTCTCAATGCTCAATTTTCGAAAAACAGATGCTTCTTGCGCTAAATATCCAATTCCGTTCTGCGCCCTTTTGTACATGGGGAAACTGGTAATGTTCATATCATCCAGATAGATATTCCCGCCATTGGGTTTTATCAAACCAACGATCATGTAGAAAGATGTGGTCTTTCCGGCTCCATTTGGGCCTAGCAATCCGACGATTTCCCCTTGGTTTACCTCCAAGGAAATCCCCTTAACGACCTTTCGGCCTCGGTAGGCCTTCATGATATTTTCTGCGCGTAGCTTCATAGGAATTTGCCAAAACTAAACATATTCTTTGTCTGCTGAATGGTCTTTTGGATTTTTTTAGGCTTCATTTTCCTCTAGGTCTTCCCAATATTCGTAAGCACGCCTTAAATGCGGGACTACAATGGTACCGCCCACCAAGGTTGCAATGCCAAGGGTTTCCATAACCTCTTCCTTATTGGCGCCGGCTTTTTTGGAGCTTTCCAAATGATATTTCACACAATCATCACAGCGAAGGACGGCAGAAGCTACCAATCCCAGCAGTTCCTTGGTCTTCACATCCAAAGCACCGGCCATGTAGGCATTGGTATCCAGATTAAAGATGCGTTTGATGAGTTTATTGTTTTCGGCAAGCAGCTTATCGTTCATCTTGGCACGATAGGCATTGAACTCTTCCACGTTATTTGGCATTGTTTCTTTCTTTCTCTTTTTTAGCTTCTTTTTTGACCACCATTTTGGAAATGAATATACTGACCTGATACAATACAAGTACGGGTATACATACAATAATCTGGCTTGTTACGTCCGGAGGTGTAATGATCGCGGAGAGTATCAAAATGATTACCAAGGCTATTTTTCTGTATTTTTTCAGGATTTCAGGGGTTACCAATCCAACCTTGGTCAAGAAGAAAATAACAATGGGTAATTCAAACATGATTCCACAGGCTAATACGGAGGAACGTACAGTACCTATATAAGAAGAAAGTTCAGGTTGATTGTGAACTTGATCACTGACATTATACGAGCCCAAAAAGTTAATGGATAGTGGAGCTACCACATAATAGCCAAACAGTACCCCAAGAAAGAATAATCCAGAGGCGGTAATAATAAAGCCTCTAGAATGTTTTCTTTCGTTCTCATATAATCCAGGACTGATAAATCGCCATAATTCCCAAAGAATATAAGGAAAACCAAGGATTACACCGGTCCAGATAGAGGTCCAGATGTGTGCGGAGAACAGACCCGACATCAATCTATTTTGGATAGTGAAGGGAAGTTCTGTCCCGCAAAATTCGGAATCTACCCCGAAGAACTTACCAATGTTGCAAAATAGCTGATAGGTGGGGAAGTCCATGTTCTTGGGGCCGAACAATATCGTATCAAAAATAAAGCTTTTAAAAATAAAAGCAAAACAGGCTATAATGATAACCACTAAAGTTGAACGCATTAAATGCCAACGTAACTCTTCCAAATGGTCCAAAAAGGACATTTCATCCGGATTTTTTTTCTCTTTTTTTGCCATTATAGGATTCCCTCGTTTATAAGGTTATGGATGTGGACCACGCCCGCGTAGTTGTCGCCGTCAAAGGCCAATAATTGGGATATGCTCTTTTCCTGCAATAATTTTAAGGCCTTCACGGCCAAGGTATCCGCATCTATTGTCTTTGGATTGGAAGTCATAATGTCCCTTGCGGTAAGTCCACTAATATTATCGTATTTGCTCAACATTCTTCGTATATCACCATCGGTTACAATGCCAACAACCTTTCCTTGATCTAATACGGCCGTAACGCCCAGCATTTTTTCGGAAATCTCTACAATGACATCTTTTACCATGGCATTTACATCGACCTGTGGTTTTTGATTGTTCGCCACAATATCTGCAACGCGCAAATATAGCTTCTTGCCCAAAGCGCCACCGGGGTGGTATTTGGCAAAATCCGAGCTACTGAATCCTTTGAGTTCCAATAGGCAGATTGCCAGTGCATCACCCATGGACATTTGCGCCGAGGTACTTGTTGTAGGGGCTAAATTATTTGGGCACGCCTCTTTTTCCACATAGGTGTTCAAGATATAATCGGCCTGTTTGGCCAATACGGAATCCATGTTTCCGGTAATGCCTATAAGTTTATGATTGCCTACTTTTATCAAGGGAAGCAAAGCTTTGATCTCTGGTGTGTTCCCGCTTTGGGAAAGACAAATGACCACATCGTTTTGTTGGATGGTGCCCAGGTCCCCATGTATGGCGTCTGCAGCGTGCATAAAAATGGCTGGAGTTCCCGTAGAGTTCAATGTTGCCACAATTTTTGAAGCAACAATGGCACTTTTCCCGACCCCGGAAACTATGACCCTCCCGTTGGATCCTAAAATATGTTGTACGGCGTGTGCAAATTGTTCGTCCAATAGATCGATCAGATTCGCTACGGCCTTGCTTTCTATTTCAAGGGTCCGTTTTGCTATGGATAAAATTGACTTAATGTCGCTCAAAGTATAAAAAAGTAATAAACCGATTAACTGATTGTATTCCTAAAAGAATATCTTATCTTTAAGATTACAAAACTAATCAAACTATCTTTTACAGACTATTATGGAAGTGAGAATAGATTCTTCTGTATAAGAAAAGTAAAAATGAAAGCTTCAACTGCCTTTTAGGCTGCTTGTTATAAATTGAAAAATGCGGAAATGAGCCTAATGAATACTGATTTACATTCCTCGCTCAAAAAATATTTTGGTTTCTCGAAGTTCAAAGGATTACAGGAAGGTGTGATCCAGAATATCCTTAGTGATAACGATACGTTTGTGATCATGCCCACAGGAGGCGGTAAATCCCTGTGCTATCAATTACCTGCGATAATGAAAGAGGGAACGGCCATAGTGGTATCCCCCTTAATTGCCTTGATGAAAAACCAAGTGGACGCCATTCGCGGTATATCCGAGCAGCATGGTATTGCACATGTATTGAACTCCTCTTTGACCAAAACTGAGGTAAGGCAGGTAAAGGAAGATATTACCAATGGCGTGACCAAGTTGCTTTATGTGGCACCGGAATCATTGACGAAGGAGGAAAATGTTGAGTTTCTCAAAAATGTAAAACTTTCTTTTGTTGCTGTGGACGAAGCCCACTGTATTTCGGAATGGGGGCATGATTTTAGGCCCGAATACCGGAACCTTCGCGGTATCATCAACCGATTGGGGGACAATATCCCCATTATTGGCCTTACTGCGACGGCGACCCCCAAGGTGCAGGAAGATATCATCAAAAATTTGGGCATGACGGATGCCAAGGTTTTTAAGGCGTCCTTCAATCGGCCCAATTTGTTTTACGAGGTGCGTCCCAAAACCAAGGATGTTGACGCCGATATTATCCGTTTTGTAAAGCAAAACCAGGGAAAATCAGGGATCATATATTGCCTGAGCCGTAAAAGGGTGGAAGAATTGGCCCAAGTGCTCCAAGTGAATGGAGTGAGTGCCGTTCCGTATCATGCAGGTTTTGATGCCAAGACCCGTTCCAAGTATCAGGATATGTTCTTGATGGAGGAGGTGGATGTGGTGGTGGCCACCATCGCTTTTGGTATGGGGATAGATAAACCCGATGTGCGTTTTGTTATCCATCACGATATTCCTAAAAGTATTGAAAGTTATTATCAGGAGACCGGTCGTGCAGGAAGAGATGGGGGGGAAGGACATTGTTTGGCCTATTACGCATACAAGGATGTGGAAAAGTTGGAAAAGTTCATGTCAGGAAAGCCCGTTGCGGAGCAAGAGATTGGAAATGCACTTTTACAGGAAATCGTAGCCTATGCAGAAACGTCCATTTCCCGTAGAAAATTTATACTACATTACTTCGGTGAGGACTTTGATCAAGAGAACGGTGAGGGCGCGGATATGGACGATAACTCCAGAAACCCCAAACCTAAAGAAGAGGCCAAGGAAGATGTGGTAAAGCTTTTGACCGTTGTGAGGGATACCAACGAAAAGTTCAAGACCAAAGAAATCGTCAGGGTGCTTGTTGGGAAGACCAATGCCATGATATCCTCTCACAAAACCGATGAGAAAGGCTTTTTTGGAATAGGAAGGGATAAGGACAAGGAGTTTTGGATGGCACTGACCAGACAGGCTTTGGTGGCCGGACTCCTGAAAAAAGAAATTGAACGCTATGGTATTTTAAACCTGACCGAATCAGGGAAAGCGTATCTGGAGAATCCGGAGTCGTTTATGATGACAAAGGACCATGTGTACTCAAAGGACGATACGGGAAACATAATAACCGCCGAAAAATCCAATGGAGGGGTCGCGGACGAGAATTTGTTGAAATTGCTTCGTGACCTTCGGAAAAGAGAGGCACAAAAACGTGAAGTGCCCCCATTCGTAGTTTTTCAAGACCCTTCATTGGAGGATATGTCCTTAAAATATCCCATAACCATGAACGAGCTTCTCAATATTCAAGGGGTTGGGGAAGGAAAGGCAAAAAAATACGGGAAGGCCTTCGTGGAGCTTATCTCTAAATATGTAGAGGAAAATGATATTATACGGCCGGACGACCTTGTGGTAAAAAGCACAGGCGCCAATTCCGCTTTAAAATTGTATGTGATCCAAAGCGTGGACAGAAAATTATCTTTGGATGATATTGCATCTGCCAAAGGGTTGGAATTGCCGGAACTTATTAAAGAAATGGAGCAGATTGTCTTTAGTGGAACCAAGCTGAACATTGGTTATTGGATAGATGAAATACTGGATGAGGATCAACAGGAAGAAATTCACGATTATTTCTTGGAGGCCGACACCGATTCCATATCCGCTGCCATTGATGAATTTGACGGTGATTACGAAGATGAAGAACTCCGTTTGTACCGCCTTAAATTTATAAGTGAAGTGGCGAATTAAAATTCGCCACTCAACTCACCTGTAGTTATCGCCGCTATTATAAACCCAAAGTAGAGGATTACAAATACCAAAGAAACGAGCGCCAATGCCAATCCTACATAAGAGAGGATTTTGCCTGTTTTCACATTGCTATAATCCGTATAACTCCCTGGGTTTTGTTCGTATAATTGGGTCGCGGTCTTAGCTTTTACCAATCCAATGATGCTAAAAATAGCACCAAATGGTCCGCAGCATACCAAAGTGAGGACAATGGAGAGTATCCCCATTGTCAACACTGTACTTGCCCCGGGCAAGGGTTGTTGGCTCATAAAGCTATCTTATTGATATTGTTCAAGAATTTCTTGCATTCTTTGTGGGTCTTGTAGGGTTTCCCATCCAAAGAAAGAAAGGGCCCAAATATAATAGGCAAGAGCCAAAACATTTAGAACGATACCGATAATGGCAAGTATTCTACCTGTTTTTACATTTTGTATACCTTCGTACATTTCCGGGTTTTCGGCATATAGTTTAAGAGCTTTGTTGGCCAAGATCAAACCAATTACGCCAAAAATAAGCCCAATGATACCATAGCAACAACAAGTTACTATAGAGATGATTCCGAAGACCAATATCAAGGTCGCGTTTGGAAGTTTTTGTTGTTCCATAATTTCAAGTTTTTAATTAAAAAGGTTATTCATTTTTAGTATGTAACTTATTATAACGGTACCGACGGTAAGCAAGGTTAAAATCATTTTAATCTGATTTGAACGCTGAAACTTAACAAAACTACTGGTGATCAGAAAAGCCAACAATACCAATATTGGATAAATGGCCGGGTACATCTGAAATGCAGCTATGAATTCTCCATGTAGTAAGAGGTTTACCGACCGTTGCAAGCCGCACCCGGGACAATCTATGCCCGTGAGATGCTTGTTAAGGCACGGGAGCATATAATCCTCAAGATTAAAGGCGGTTATGGTCGGTGTTAGGTACATCATTGTCTGTAGAGCCCGAAAATACTATTATTTTTGTATTCAAGTTTAATTTTTAGGTCATTTTTATAGTTAGAAAGTAAGTATGGGCAAGTTTTCGATAGGTGATAGGGTAGAGGTGTTGGACGAAGCTATTTCTGGTCTTGTGCAAAAAGTGGAAGGTGAGATGGTGACCTTGATTACGGAGGATGGTTTTCCCATGCATTTTGCCGTCAATGACCTTGTTAAAATAGGAGGGGGCATATCGGTCACCAATCATGAAGTCGCCAAAATCAAAAAAGAAAAAGAAATCCCCAAAAGAAGAAAAGCTCCTACTATCAAACCCAAAGAAAGAAGTGCTCCAAAAATGGAGGTTGACCTGCATATTCATCAATTGGTAAAATCAAGCAAGGGCATGAGCAATTACGATATGCTCAACATTCAATTGGACACCGCCAAAAGACAATTGGACTTCGCTATCAACAAGCGAATCCAAAAAGTGATTTTTATTCACGGTGTGGGAGAAGGAGTGCTAAAAGAGGAGTTGCACTATCTCTTCAATCGGTATGAGAATGTGAAATTTTACGATGCCGATTATCAAAAATATGGCTTGGGGGCTACCGAGGTCTATATTTATCAAAATGCCTAATCGGGTACTACGGTATTTACCTCTCCAAATTCATTTATGGCCAAGTTGGTGATGCGTTCCCCGTTCCCGGTCACAAAAGATATTCCACTAAGGCTTATATTATGGATATAGCGAGTGGTGTCGTTTTCCGCAAGCATCGTCTCAATGATCACCATACCATCCTCGGCTACAACCTCATCGATCACTCTAGGGTTCACCACAGGTATGTCGTCACAAAAATAATCCTGGTCCACACCATCAGAGAAAACCCTGTACGTTACTTGGGATTGGTTGGGAACCGTACTTTCGGTAATCACTGTGTCTCCTACAACACCGTGGTTCAAGGCTCCGCTCTGAAGTTCCAAAATAAGGGCTTCGTTATCATTTATTTTGAACATCAAATTTTTGGCGTTTACAACGGGATTGCTGCAATATTCTATGGAAGCGCTGTCAAAATCGATGGTTTCGATTTGAAGATCCCCATCACTGCAAGAAAGCATTATGGCCGAACCAAGAATTGAAAAGATAAATTTTCTCATGCACCAAATTTAAAGCAATTCCATTTTAAATCACTAATCCTTAGGATCACTTTAAAAGAAATTAACTTTATTTCCTGTACTTTTGCAGCTGTTAAAAAGTGAACCCGATCATGCAAAAAATCTATCTGGACAACGCTGCGACCACGCAGGTAAGGAAAGAGGTAATTGAACGGATGCAAGAGGCTCTTGCGCAGCAATATGGAAACCCATCATCTACCCATAGTTTTGGTAGGTCTGCAAAAACAGCAGTGGAGCAAGCGCGTAAGACCATTGCCAAAACCTTGAATGCCCAAGCATCGGAAATCATCTTTACATCGGGCGGTACCGAGGCGGACAACATGATTTTGCGATGTGCCGTAAGAGATTTGGGTGTCAAGACGATCATTACCTCCAAAATAGAGCATCATGCAGTGCTTCATACAGTGGAAGAACTGGAAAAGGAGTATGGCATCAATGTTTGGTATGTGGATTTGGATGAATTCGGAAGTCCGGAGATGGGGCATTTGGAAAAACTGCTCAAAAAAGATCAAACCAAAAAGTTGGTCAGCTTGATGCATGTGAACAATGAAATTGGCAATATCACGGATATCAAAGCTGTAGGTGAGCTTTGCAAGGCCAATAATGCACTTTTTCATTCGGATACCGTACAATCCATTGGTCATTATCCGTGGGATGTGCAGGCGGTTCATGTTGATTTTATGACGGCAGCAGCCCATAAATTCCATGGTCCCAAGGGCGTGGGTTTTGCCTTTATCCGAAAAAATTCCGGATTAAGACCTTTGATCGTAGGTGGTTCCCAAGAACGTGGGTTCAGGGCAGGTACGGAACCGTTCCATAACATTGTTGGGTTGGAAGAGGCATTTATACAAGCCTATGAGTACTTGGATGAAGAGATTGCAACCGTAAAGGAGCTCAAGAAATATTTTGTGGATAGGATTTTGGAAGAGATTCCCAGCGCCCAATGCAATGGACTTTCCGGGGATATGGAAAAAAGCACCTATACCTTGACCAACATTCGCTTGCCTTTTGATAAGCAGAAAGGTTTAATGCTGTTGTTCCACTTGGATATGAAAGGCATTGCCTGTTCCAAAGGAAGCGCATGCCAATCGGGAAGTAATCAAGGTTCTCATGTGCTGAATGAGATTTTGGAAGGCGAGGAGTTGGAAAAGCCCAGTCTGCGTTTTTCTTTTTCCATGTACAATACCAAGGAGGAGCTGGATTACACCATAGAGGTCCTAAAAGAATTTGCCAATAGTTGATTAATTTCGATTCCTTCTTTTTTCCCTGTCGTAAGGAAACTTTCTAGAAGCGGTTTTCATCATTTTATCAATCAGCTCGTTGGTGTTTTTGCCAGTTTTTTTGGAGATTTCGTTCTCATATTTCCAAAGTAACTTTCCCGTATCGCCATCACTTATCTTGACCCCGATTCGTCCGTAGTTGGCATTTCCGCTGAAATAATCCAAAATGCTGAAATCGGTCGGGACCCCTTCGGAAAGTAAAATATTGAGGTTAAGGTTGCCGCTTATTATTCCGTCCACATCCAATATTTTGCACAATTCCTGTGTGGTATAGGTGTCAATGTTATTATAATTGATGTTGTTTTGGGCCAAAATAGCGTTGGTGTTCATAATGTTCTGGAAATCCACATTGAACTTTTTACGTTTTTTACGCTTGGAAAAATAGGTTTCCAAAGCATTTTGTACCGCATACCCTTCTTTTTCGGCCAGTACATTAAGTTCATCGTTATCTACGGCTTTTTTTAGTTCCAAGTGGGCGATAAAGGGAACAATCGCTAAAATCTCATGGTCTTCAGTGTATTCATCAAACCTTATGCTCTCATAAATGTTCTTTTGGGCCATTGTAAGCACGCTGGTGAAAAGAACAAGGACAAAGACAATTTTTTTCATTCATCAAATTTTAATTCAACAATCTTGATCTTTGGATGAGGTTGCTTTTTTTTATCGGTTGATCCTTAGGGCCATAAAAAGGTCTGCTTTTGCATATTCAGGCGAATATACGGGTGCAAAAGTAACGCTATTTCCTGAAAAAAGTACCAGTATATGTGGTAGAGTTGCCGACATTGTCCGTAACGGTGACTTTAAGTTCGCATTCGGTTTCATTGACAATGTTGTCGTCGAAATTATAGGTGATGGTATTTGTTTTTGGCTCGTATTCCATCAATATCCATTTTCCGTTGATTGTGGCGGAATAGGAATCAATGCCACTAAGGTCGTCGGTAATGGTGAGGCTCAAGTAGCTGTAATTGCTCAACCATTGTTTTTCCTTAAAGTTTTTCGGTCTTATTTGAGGGGCTACACTATCCTTTACAAGGGTGTAGGTGCCCATAGTTCGGGTACGTGTGGTAAAGGCCCCATCCCGTTTGTAGGTCTTGGAGTAGGAGGGGCGCATCCTACTATCCAAATGCGCGATGAACATCTGGTTTCTGTCCTTCATTGCATATTTTGAAGGATCGAAACTAATGGTGAAGTTGCGGTGCGCAGCAACGCTGTTGTCGTGAATGGTGATGGTATCGTTCCCTTTTTTCAAATCCATGAAGAAATCTTCATAAAACGTACTTGCGGGAAAATATACCTTAGCAGCGCCTAGATCAAAATTGTTCGGTTTGTCCGCAATCAAATAATTAGCGGTCGTTTTGTCCTCTTTGGAGATTTTCTCCTCCTCCTTTTTGCCTTCAATAGGGATAACCAACTTTGTTGTATTGCCGGCCAAATCCGAAATGAGCAGTTCAACGTTGTAGGACATACCCTCTTCTACATTGATCTTGCCATCATTGTAGAGCGATTTGTATATGCTCAGATGGTTATATGGCTCCCTGAAACATTTTTGGATGCGCTGTCTATGATCATAATAATGTCCGTAATCAATTAGTGTGTTGATGTATCGTGTCTCGGCAAAGGAGAAGGTTTCAAAGTCAAACTCAGAATGAACACGGCCATTTACCGTTTGTCTTATCGCATAAACTCCATTCTGATTGGCGGCCATGTCCAAACGGTCAAAAGTATTGATTCCAAATCCAATTGTGCCACTGGCGGTTACTTTGTCCGCCAAAAGGGAACCATCTGGCTGTCTCGTATAATTTAATTGGATTTTCTCCGCACTTTTGTTGATTAATGCTCTCTCCGAAATCGGGTAGCCGTACAATCCCAATAAGGTCGGGTCCGTAGCGTCCCTGACCTCATAACCGTACAATAATGGGTTAGTGGGTTTGCCGCTCACGCTGCTACGGATTTCAAAATGAAGGTGGGGGCCGGCCGACCCTCCCGTGTTGCCCGAATAGGCGATTATACTTCCATTAGTGACTTTTAGTTCACCATAATCAGGAAACGTTTCTACCTCATAGGACTGCTTTTCGTATTGAAGCTTTTTTACGTATTCCTCTATGTCCGGTCCGAACTTTTTAAGGTGGGCATAAACAGAAGTATACCCATTTGGATGGGCTATATAAAGTGCTTTTCCGTATCCCCAATGAGAAACTACGATACGCGTTACCGTACCATCGGCAATGGCATATACTGGAAGACCTTCCCGTTGTTGTGTTTTTATGTCCATTCCCGAATGGAAATGGTTGGAGCGTAGTTCGCCAAAAGTGCCGGCCAAGACCAAGGGAATGTCCAAGGGAGAACCAAAAACATCTTGCGGATATTCTTTTTGTGCTGATAGGTTCAGGGAAATTATAAGAAAGGTGAAAAGAAAATTCAAGCGCATATGAAAACAATAATTCCTTACGAAAGTAACCAATGTTTTGTTTTGGTAAAAAGTTTTGGGCAAAACGACTTTTACCTCAAGCAAAGCTTTAAGAATAAATCTTAAAAGTATTGCGAGGTTGTGGCAGGATCGTTAACTTTGTGTAATACGTATTGTTGTTTGCATATATGGGCGAACTTGTTGAGATTGTTGATTCTTTGGAGAACAAGGTGAGCAAATTGCTTCACAAAATGGAGCTGTTGCACCAACTCAATGCCAAGTTAAGAGAGGAATTGGAACTTCAAAAAAAAGAAAACGGACTTCAACAGCAGGCGCTCAACGAATGGGAGGAAAAATATGACTCCCTAAAAATGGCAAACACAATGCTGGGTAGTAATACTAGTAAAACAGAAGCTAAGCTCAAGATAAATACATTGATTCGTGAACTTGATGTTTGCATTGCCAAGTTGGCGGATTAACTGGTACCGAGATTATGGACGAGAAGCTCAAAATAAAGCTTTCCATTGCTGATAGGGTGTATCCTTTAACAATTGACCCCAAGCAAGAGGAAGGGTTGCGAAAAGCAGCTAAGAACATAGAAAATCTGGCAAAAAAGTTTGAGCAAAACTATGCCGTTCGGGACAAACAGGATGTTTTGGCCATGTGTGCCTTACAATTCGCATCCAAAATTGAGCAAAGCGGAATAGACCGTTCGGAAAATGCGGAGGCTGCCATGCAACGCCTAAGGGCATTGGACGAATTGGTGCATTCTAAATTGGGGGAATAAGTTCTTTTAGATAAAATATTGTTACTGCCCACATTGGTAATTTATTTTTTGACAAACTCAACACTAATATAATTAGAAAGGGTGAGTTTAAACTGTAAAAGCAGGCCCTACCCGTATAGGGATCCTTGATCAGTTTGGTAGCCCTAAACCTGTATTTTGGAGTTTGTACAAAACTTCTTCCGATGTGGGCTTTTTTTTTAAAACTAAACACAATCAAACATGGATAATATCATATTAATCGTTGTCGCTGCTGTTGTAGGGCTGGCAATAGGGTTTGCAATAGCCAAGATGATGGAGAAAGGCAAAGCGTCCAAGACTATTGCCAATGCAAAGAAGGAAGCCACCTATATTGTTAAGGAAGCAAACAAAGAGGGGGAGAGCATTAAAAAGGATAAGATTTTCCAAGCAAAGGAAAAGTTTTTGGAGTTGAAGGCGGAGCATGAGAAAGTTATTATCAACAAGGATAAAAAAATAGCAGAGGCCGAAAAGCGCACCAGGGATAAGGAATCTCAAGTAAGCAGCGAATTGGCCAAGAACAAAAAGCTCAATGACCAATATCAACAAAAGATAAAAGAGGTTGAGTACAAGAGTGATATTCTGGATAAAAAACAGTCCGAAGTAGAGAAGCTCCACAAAAGTCAAGTACAGCAATTGGAAGTGATTTCTGGACTTTCCGCAGAGGATGCCAAGGCGCAGTTATTGGAATCTTTAAAAGAGACCGCAAAAAGTGATGCCATGGCCTATCTGCAAAACACTTTGGAAGAAGCAAAGCTTACCGCACAACAAGAGGCCCGAAAAATTGTGGTCAATACCATTCAGCGAATCGGTACCGAGGAAGCAGTGGAAAATTGTGTTTCCGTATTCAATTTGGAGTCCGATGACGTGAAAGGGCGCATCATTGGCCGGGAAGGTCGAAATATACGGGCTATCGAGGCCGCTACAGGGGTCGAGATTATTGTAGACGACACTCCAGAGGCCATTATCCTTTCATGTTTTGATTCAGTACGAAGAGAAGTGGCCCGACTGTCCCTGCACCGATTGGTGACCGATGGCCGTATTCACCCTGCCCGTATTGAAGAAGTGGTGAAAAAGACCGAAAAACAAATCAACGAAGAGATAGCAGAGATCGGAAAACGTACCGTAATCGATTTGGGAATCCATGGATTGCACCCGGAATTGATCAAAGCGGTAGGCCGAATGAAGTATCGTTCCTCTTACGGACAAAACCTGTTACAGCACTCTCGCGAAGTTGCCAAACTTTGTGGGGTTATGGCTGCAGAGCTTGGACTTAATCCCAAACTGGCCAAAAGGGCCGGATTGCTTCACGATATAGGAAAAGTGCCAATGGCAGAAGTTGAAGTGGAGACCCCGCACGCCATATTGGGTATGCAATGGGCCCAGAAGTTTGGT
The DNA here is from genome assembly GCA_024743095.1 of Flavobacteriaceae bacterium. Taxonomy (GTDB): domain Bacteria; phylum Bacteroidota; class Bacteroidia; order Flavobacteriales; family Flavobacteriaceae; genus Flagellimonas. Next base: position 826 of record JANSXF010000001.1, on the reverse strand, counting down.
GAAAAGGATGAAGTCTGTAACGCCATAGGTGCCCACCACGATGAGATAGAGATGACCACACTGTTATCTCCCATAGTACAGGTTTGTGATGCCATCAGTGGCGCTAGACCTGGGGCAAGAAGACAAGTTTTGGATTCTTATATTCAACGTTTGAAGGACTTGGAGGACATAGCCTTTGGTTTCAATGGGGTACAAAAAGCCTATGCCATCCAGGCCGGTAGGGAGCTACGTGTAATCGTTGAAAGTGAAAAGGTAAACGATGACAAAGCTGCCGAGCTGTCTTTCGAGATTTCACAGAAAATCCAAACGGACATGACCTATCCTGGGCAGGTAAAAGTAACCGTAATCCGCGAAACTAGATCGGTGAACGTGGCAAAATAGTCTGCTGACAATTATCATACTTTTCCAAGGGGGATAGGATTAACTTCATTCAAGGAATTGATAAATACTTGAATGATGAAAAATAGTGTGCCTGTTTCAAAAATAATGACCAAAAAATTGGTGACACTTACCACCAATGACGATTTGGTGACCGCGGAAAAACTTTTTAAAAAACATCACATTAGGCATATTCCCGTTGTTGAGGGTAAAGCTATAAAGGGCATATTGAGTTATACGGATTTGTTGCGGATTAGCTTTGCCGACGCGGTGGATGAGCATGAGGAATATGTGGACACCATAGTGTAGGGACATTCAGGAGTAAGCCTGCTTTTTAAAAAATATTAAACTAAATGCCACTGAACCAGATTGGTTTCAGGGGCATTTTTCATTTATATGTAGTGCTATTGGTGCTTTTGAACGAAGATGCGTCGGTTTTCAAGGATTT
>JANSXF010000112.1 GCA_024743095.1 Flavobacteriaceae bacterium | reverse complement strand
CGAACAGCTTTTCTTGGTAATCTTTCTTGCCCTGCATACCTAAAGGTACGATCCATCCTTGGAGCAGCAATGATCAACGAACACTTTTTTTATTAACTTGTGCAACAGGCACAACATATACACATTGTTTCCTTTACCAGCAGGCGAGGCATTATTGAACCCGAACTTTTAATTTAAGGCAAATGGAAGGGGTGATAATTCAGATGGACATGTTTAGTTAATCCAATGGTTGATTTAACCCGGTATTTTGAATGCCGGGTTAGTTTTGTTTTGAGCATAGAGGTCAATTTATTGTGCTTCAATTCAGTTTAACGTAAATTATCACAAGTATAAAAATGAAAACCATTTGGTTCAATTTGACTTTGGTCGAAAGGTGTCAAGGATTAGGATCAAGCTTTAATTGAACTGATAAACTGTTCGAAAGAGAAAAATCCAAAAGAGGATGAGTAGGTACTCTGAACCAAAGATGAGCATAATAGAATGATAATGAATACAAGAAGGAATTTTATAAAGACCGTTGGGGCATCTTCAACCTTGATGTTTCTCCCAACAGCCATGTTTTCATCCAGATATGGATTGTGGGACATACCTGAAGAATGGGTCGAGGCAGAAATCTCAAAAGGAAAAATAAAAGGAATGCGTTCGGCAGGCGTGAATATTTTTAAAGGTATTCCGTATGCTGGAAAAGTTTCCGGTGACCGAAGATTTCGTCGTCCAGGTCCTTTAGCAGCTTGGACCGGAGTTCGCGATACCTTCGAATTGGGCCCACCTGCCATTCAAGGACCACGAAGAGGAGAACCAGCGCCAGCTGAAGACTGTTTATTTTTGAACGTGTGGACCCCCGCCAACGATGGGAGAAAACGTCCGGTGATGTTTTATAGCCATGGAGGTGGATTTGTAATCGGATCAGGAGGTTCGGCTGGACAAGATGGAGCCAATTTGGCCCGGAATTTTGATGTGGTGGTCGTAGAGACCAACCACCGATTGGGAATGCTCGGTTTTATGTATTTGGATGAATTGGGAGGTACTGAGTATGCAGGTTCTGGAAATATGGGGCTTTTGGACATTACCGAAGGCCTAAAATGGGTAAACGAAAACATTCATGTGTTTGGTGGAGACCCGAATAACGTGATGATTTTTGGTGAATCGGGTGGAGGGGCCAAAACCTCATGTCTTTATGCTATGCCAGAGGCGTCACCTTACTTTAATAAAGCATCTATAGAGAGTGGTCCTGGAGTCCGTATGCTCACCAAGGATATGGCGACACAAACTACTGAAATGGTGCTTAATGAATTTGGACTCACAAAAAACAATTGGAAAAAACTCTTGGAGGTGCCAACTGACGAGATTTTAAGGGTTCAGGCGAAAATTCCATTTGTGCCACCCTTTCAAGAAAAGAAAAACACGGGTGGGATTACGGAGCCTGCCTTAGGTGGATTTGGTCCTGTTATCGACGGTACCGTGTTGTCCAATCATCCATTCGACCCAACTGCACCTGCCATATCCAAAAATAAACCATTGATG
>JANSXF010000091.1 GCA_024743095.1 Flavobacteriaceae bacterium | reverse complement strand
TTTTCCATTGGGCTTGGAATGCGGGATACTTCCCGCAGCGGTCAGCTTGTACAGATAGCTCCTGGAAATTCCGGTATAGTCACAGGTCTCCTCAAAGGTGAGCACCTCTTTGTTGGCTATCATTAGCCGTTCCAAACGATCCAGTCGTTCAAGTATCAATAAATTGTTCATTTGCTTCTTTTTAAGATTAAAAAATGAACAAAAGCGCTTTTGTTTTCTATTGCAGAATTCTTGGAATAAAAGTAGAGACAAAAGGGAACAAATGTTAACCAATACTATAAATAGTTATTCACAAAAATTTGACAAACAGATAGTTGACTAATTTCATCCAAATACTATCAAATTAAATTTGACAAATTTTATATGTTTTCAAATGGCTCCATTTGAGGCTAATGGATTTTATGGAATATTGTGAGGATTCGAGTTATTAACAATCGAAAATTAGTTGCAGCAAAATTAAAAATCAGGATTTAGCCTATTTTTGGGTTCTGGACATACTATTGAAGGATTATAATTTCGTAGTTAAATAGATGGTCTATTTAAAATTTTGATTGCGTTACCTGGCATTACTCAATTTGAAATTTTGTCCTTTTGAAGCTCTTTAATTCATTTTAAATCCTATTGTAACCATTTGGTATTCTAAAAGCATATAACAGTTAAAGTATTGTTAAAAAGGTGCCCCTTTCGGTGTCACTGTAAATTTTAACCTTTCAGAACCCCTGAAAACACTAGGTTTTTTTATTTGAAGAAGACCCTCTTCCTCCGCTGAGAGACATCATCTCAAAACAAGGAACCCTGTAAACAATTGGTTTACAGGGTTTTTATTTTTTATGATATCAAATGCTAACATTTGGTAACAACGAAATAGGTGCCTAATTCGGTGTCCCCTCAAATCTTACCAAAAAGGGACACCTAATAACAACCAAAATATTGTTAATCAGTATTTTACAGGGATTACTATTTAATTTTTTTCTCTAATTTCAAGGCAAATAATGTTAAAATTGGTGTCCCTTTTATGTTATCTCTCTTATTCTATCTCAAAAAGCACAAAACCGACAAAGTAGGCCGGGCAATAATCTACATAAGAATCACGGTAAATGGTAAGCGTTCTGAGTTCAGCACAGGACGTAAGATTTATCCCAATACATGGGATGCAGCCAATGGAAAGGTGCTGGGGTTCTCACAGGAAGTCCGTAAATTGAATTCCCATTTGATGAAAATACGCACTGACCTATTTCGGCATGCAGATAGATTGAAAGACCGAGGCCGGCCATTGACAGCAATCTCGCTTAAGGAATCGTACCTGGGTCTGGATAAGCCTGCCAAGATGCTACTGGAAATCTTTCAAGAACATAATGACCAAGTAGATAAATTAATTAGCAAAGATTTTGCTGCCGGCACAGCAGAACGCTACAAAACAGCGAAAAGCCATTTGACCGAATACATCCAGAACGAACTTCGAAAGAAAGATATGCCAGTCGTAGATGTGGATCATTCCTTTATTTCTAGTTTCGAGTACTATTTAAAGACCAAGAGAAAGTGCAGTCACAATACGGCCATCAAATATGTGGTTAACTTCAAAAAGATCATCCGGATTGCATATGCCAATGGTTGGATAACAAAAGATCCTTTTAGCAATTGGAAAGCACGGTTAAAAACAGTCGAGCGGGAATTCCTGACCGATGAAGAATTACAACGACTGATGGACCATCCCTTTAGTAATGAACGATTGGAACATGTAAGGGATTGTTTTGTTTTCTGTTGTTTTACCGGACTGGCCTACGCGGATGTAAAAAAACTGACCCTGATTGGTATTGATGGGGACCTTTGGATCAATACCAAACGTACCAAGACGAAAACAAAAAGTAACATCCCCGTACTGCCCACTGCATTGATGATTCTTGAAAAATATGAACACAGTCCCTTACTTGTCAATAAAAAGGTACTGCCTGTATTGACCAACCAAAAGATGAATGCCTACCTAAAGGAAATAGCTGACCTTAGTGGAATAAAAAAACACCTGACAACCCACTTGGCCAGGCATACCTTTGCGACCACTGTAACGCTTTCCAATGGCGTTTCGATAGAATCGGTAAGCAAAATGTTAGGACATAAATCATTGCGAACCACACAGCATTATGCCAAAATATTGAACCGTAAAGTGAGTGAAGACATGCAGTTGCTCAAGGAGAAATTACGAGTAAATGATAGAATACATAAATCTAATCAACCACATTTGAACGGTATTGTGTTATACGTACTGAACTGCATTAAATATTATGATATGAGCAATAATAGCAATATAGAGATTTACCAAAGTTCCGATGGCCAAACCAAAGTTGAAGTAACTTTTGTTGATGAAACCGTTTGGCTAAGTCAAGAGCAATTAGGTCTTCTTTTTGAACGGGATAGAACAGTTGTAGGTAGACATATAAGAAATATTTTCAGGGAAGGTGAATTGGAAGAAGAAGTGGTATGTGCAAATTTTGCACACACCACTCAACATGGTGCTATACAAGGGAAGACACAGATTAAAACAACAAAGTATTATAATTTAGATATCAATTTCAGTGGGGTATCGAATTAAATCCATCAAAGGTACCCAATTCCGGCCAAAGAATTGGACAAAAAAGCAACTACCGAGTAAAACGAGGTAGTTCAAAAGAATGATAAAACATCTGTCTAACTACAAAAGTTGCGATTTGTTGAAAAGTATGATGTATTGAAAACTGAATGTAATTATTTATAAAATCCTGACTCATTAAAATTATACGGATATTTTTATTAATTTTGTACGTATAATAATTTTTTGATGGACACAAAACTCACTTTAAAGCTTAATCAGGAGATAATCGAACGGGCGAAAAAATATGCTTCCGATAAAAAAATGAGTTTATCGAGAATCGTAGAAGCATATCTACAATCGTTGACCTCTGAAAAGAAAGATTCAGATATTGAAATTTCCCCATTCGTTAAAAGTCTGGCCACTGGTACCAAAATTCCTACTGATTTGGATTACAAAAAGGAATACTCTGATTCCCTATTGGAGAAATATAGATAAATGAAAAAGAGATTGTTCCTGGATACAAATGTGATTCTTGACCTACTGGGCGAAAGGGATCCTTTCTATAATCCAATTGCCAAAATAGCTTCGCTTGCTGACAAAGGGGAGCTGATATTGGTAGTCTCCCCAATATCATTTGCCACACTAAACTATTTCATTGCAAAATTTGAATCACGAAAAATTGCCAAAGAGAAACTGAGAAAGTTTAAGGTTGTCTGTGAAATCTGCAAACTGGATGAGCACATCATTGAGAAAGGATTGAACTCTGATTTTAAAGATTTTGAAGATGCGTTACAATATTTCAGTGCCGTCGATTCGGATTGCGATATTATAATCACCCGGAACGCCAAGGATTTTAAAAAGTCTTTACTGCCTGTTTTGACCGCAGAGGAATATTTGCAGAGTATAAAACTGAAGTAACTTTGCCACCGCCGATGCATGTTCAAGAATATCCATTGCCTGCAACCTCTACAATACTTGGGCATAGTAAGCTATCCACACCCAAATTTACTTGAAGTCTCTTCTAAGTAACGTGATTGGTTCTTAACAAGAAGAGTTGAGTAACTTTTGAAATTCAAGATATGAGCACCATGTTTCAATTAACAAGGTTTCATTATCTATCATAGGAGTTATAATTCCAAAAAACTGTTAGATTTTTAGGCCACAAATATTATGAAAAAAAACTTTGGAACACCGAAAGGCTCTTCACTGTATTTAAATAAATTTAAATCCGCTGCGTACTGAACGCCTGCGTTGTGGGCAACTTGAAAAATAACGTGACCAACGTCAACTTTTTACCATATGGTAAATAGATCAGACCCCATAATAACTTCATTTGTAAAATGAATCAATTTATAACATACCTTTTGCAGTTTGACAACTTAAACCAACAACAGATTGACTTTATAAAAAGTAAGGCAAGTGAGTTGAAGGTTTCCAAAGACGAATATTTTTGGGAAGCTGGAAAAATGCCGAAACAAGTTGGATTTATCTATGATGGTATTATTCGTGTTTGTTACTTTAACAAGGATGGGGAAGATATTACCCGCTACTTTTTTGAAGAGAATCATTTAATCAAAGAATGGGAAGGCCTTGGGGCAACGTTTTATTTACAAGCTTGTACCGATTGTAAATTCGTAGTGTTTTCAAAAGCAGATTGGAACGAAATTTCAAATACTATTGTTAATGGGGATGCCATTATTCAAAAAATCGTTGCAAAACTTCAAATAGAAAAATTGGAACGAAGAAGTGCCTTGGTATCCCAAGATGCTTCTACCCGATATTTATCTTTTTTAGAAAATTTCCCAAACGTTGTCAATAGAGTAGCCCTTTCGCACATTGCTTCCTATATAGGCGTTACCCAACAATCATTGAGCAGAATAAGAAGAAATATTACTTGATTACCCTTTTTACCATATGGTAAACGATTTCATTTTTTAGCAAACGACCTTTGTGGGGTTAATCAAAGTAAACAAATATGAAATCAATAATCATTACAGGGGCTAATAGCGGTATTGGCTTTGAATGTGCAATGCACATGGCAAAAATTGCCCCGAACGAGCAAATACTTTTAGCCTGTAGAAATGTCCGACAAGGAAACCTAGCGATTCAAAAAATCAAAAAAGAAACGAACCATCAGCATTTAATCTGTTTAAAGTTGGATTTAGCATCGTTGGAATCTGTCAAAAACTTCAAATCAAACTTTTTAAAGTTACAGAATTCGGCAATTACCGCTTTGATAAACAATGCTGGTATTGCGCCCAATATTAAAGATACAGCTTACACAAAAGACAGTTTTGAAATTACATTCGGCACAAACCACTTGGGTGGATTCTATTTAACATTGTTATTGTTGCCCTATATCGAAAAAGATGGAAGTATAACATTTACAGCAAGTGATACACACGATCCCAATGCTAAAACAGGAGTTGAACCACCAAATTATACTAGTACAAAAGAATTGGCGTTTCCAAAAGTAAAAAATGAAAAAGCGGGAATGAAATTGGGACAAAGACGTTATTCTACATCCAAGCTTTGTAATGTAATGACTGCCTATATTTTACATAATAAACTTATTGATGAAAATATAAGGGTAAATGCATTTGACCCGGGATTAACACCAGGTACAGGTTTTACCAAAAATTTTCCTGCACCGCTACACTTTGTGGTAAGCAGAATCATGCCTTTATTCATTCGATTTAAAAAGAATATGAATTCACCCAAAACCTCTGGCACCAGATTGGCCAATTTGACATTTGCCAATGAATTCCAGAATTTGGACGGTATATATTTTTCAGACGGAGAAGTTATCAAATCATCGACTGACTCATACAATAAAAGCTATCAACTTGACCTGTGGAAATCAAGTATTGAATTGACGGGAATTAAGCAAGAAGAAACGATAATTCCACTGACATAAAATAGTTAAAAAGTAGCCGAAACTAAATGTATCCATCCGTCCAAGTGTATCTTTTCAGAAACCTCTGTGGGTTATAATTTAGTTTTCTAAATATAATCAAAATGACCCGATCTTCAATTGCCACAGAAATGCGTGAGCTGGTCACTAGCTATTATGAATCAGGACAAAGCCAATCGGTTTTTGCCCGTGCCCAGGAATCAGTAAAGGAAAACTGTGCTATTGGCTCCAGAAGTTTCCCAGGGCGCAGGTTACCAAACCCGCAAAAAGTAATTTTGTTCCTTTATCGGCCACCCATTCTTCCCGGCCAACATCCTCCCGGAGTATGCACATCCGGTTGGGCAACAGTGTGGAAATCGAAATTCCCCTGTAATGTTCGCTTTAAGTTCCTCCCTGAATTACCAATTATATCTTCCCGGTACCGATATGCGGAAGAGTTTTGACGGATTATGTGGTCTGGTCCTTGGAGAGTTGGGACATAGTCCCCTGGATGGTTCGGTCTATATCTTTATCAATAAAGCCCGTAATAAGGTCAAGCTGCTGCACTGGCAGTCCGGAGGCTTTGTTTTGTATTACAAGCGCCTGGAGGGAGGCACCTTTGAGTTGCCAAAGTACGATGCATCCGTGGGTGTGCTCCAGCTGGATTACACCCAACTGGTGATGCTCATCGACAGGGTGGCCATCACCAATATTGCCCGAAGAAAACGCTATAAAAAAGCCTGCTGAATACTGGTGTATTTTTAACAAGGGTAGTATTTTAGCTATCCGATGACCTATCAGGAGCTACAGAGAGAAAACCGGCAACTTAGAGCGTCCAATGAAGCCTTCAAGGAGAAGATTTCCGCTTTGGAGGTACAGCTCGGGCAACTCTACAAGCTGATCCAGGGCTTTAAATCAGAACGTTTTATTCCTGAGATCTTGGAGGGGCAACTATCGCTTTTTTCCGAAAACGCAGATAAGACCGGGCAAGTGACCATTCCTAAAGAGACCATCACCTATACCCGGGAAAAACAAAGACACCCTGGGCGCGGTAGTTTGCCGGAACACCTTCCGGTACGGGAAGTAATTCTTGAACCGGAAGAAGATGTAAGCACCCTGAAAAAGATTGGCCAGGAAGTCAGTGAAACTCTGGAATACACCCCGGCCAGTCTGGTCAAAAGACGGACCATTCGTCCTAAATATGCCAGAAAAGACCAGCAAGGGGTGGTCATCGCGCCACTTCCCACACGTCCTATCGAAAAATCCATTGCCGAGGCCTGTTTGTTGGCCTATATCCTGGTAAGCAAGTATATTCACCACTTGCCGTTCTATCGTCAGATCCAGCGTTTTAAACGGGAGTTTGGCTGGGAACCCGCTTCCAGTACCTTGAGTGACTGGATGTCGGGTTGTTGCCGATTACTGGAACCCCTCTACAATACCTTAAAGCGGAAAATCCTCGAAGACGGGTACATCCAGGCCGACGAAAGTCCGATCAAGGTATTGGACAGTGATAAAAAAGGCAGTACACATCAAGGGTATCAATGGGTCTATCATGCCCCCTTGCGAAAACTGGTGCTCTTTGATTACCGCAAGGGACGCGGGCAACATGGCCCCAAGGAACTCCTTGACGGGTACAAGGGTTACGTCCAATGTGATGGATATAGTGTGTATGATAAAATCGGCGTAGATCCGGACATTGCCATGACGGGCTGCCTTGTACATGCCAGGCGAAAATTTGTGGATGCCCGGGACCAGGATAAAGCAAGGGCAGAAAAAGCACTGGCCTTATTCAGTGAAATTTATAGCCGGGAACGGGCGATCAAAGAAACAGCGGCCGTGGATGCCGAAATGCGCAAAGAACTAAGGCTGCAAAAGGTGCTGCCGCTACTTCAAGAGGTCAAGACCTGGATCCAGGAAGAGCAATTTAAGGTGTTTCCCAAAAGTGCCATGGGAAAAGCAATGACGTATTTTTTAAATCAATGCCCCAAGTTCGAGGTAATCTTTGAGGATGGCAGGATCGAACTTGACAACAACCTTTTCGAGAATGCCATTCGTCCGCTGGCCCTTGGCCGAAAAAACTTCTTGTTCGCAGGCTCCCACAAGGCTGCACAAGATGCGGCCATGTTATATTCCTTTTTCGGTAGTTGTAAAATGCAAGGCATTGACCCTCAAGAGTGGTTAGAGGACACACTCCAAAAAATACCTGATCATAACATCCAAAAATTGGAGGAATTATTGCCCGGGTACCGTGTAGACAAACCATAAAAGATAAAACAATGACCAAAGACCAAGTTAAAGAAAGACAAAAACACCTTCTGGAACTTACCGGGGCCTTTTGCGCCCAGAAACTTGATGGGGAATATTTTGAACTCTGCGAAAAGCTCATCAAAAAAATGGGCAGAAAAAGGGAAGTCCCATTTAAAAGGGGAAAACTGGAAATATGGGCTGCTGCGGTAATACAGGCCATAGGTTCCATCAACTTCCTGTTCGATAAATCCTTTGAACCCTATATCCCTTCCAAGGAAATCCACGATTATTTTGGTACAAAGCCTACAACAGTATCCAATAAAGCCAGGGTCATAAAAGAAATGTTCGATATGTGGCATTTCAGCCCAGAGTTCTCTACTTCCAGAATGGAAAAAGACAACCCTTTTAACAATATGGTCATGGTTGATGATCTTATCCTCCCTATTGACTCCCTTCCTGAAGATATGCAACAAGTGGTACGTCAGGCAAGGGCTGAAGGCAAAGACATTAGCTTTACCACAAAACAGGGATGATTAATCCCCCCAGAAAATGGGCTAAACCCAGACATGAGGTGTAGTTGCTCGGACGGATACAACTAAATGTATATAAGCCATAGAGTGGGGTAAGTGCTTCCTCTATGCTTTTTTGTATTTATAAGGTTTGTGCTAAACCGAAAAGTCAGTGCATTAATCCGCTGTGTGTACTGAACGTAACTCCGTTTGGCCCTGCGTTAACGGTAAACCAGCCAGCTATGCGATGATAACTTGAACGAACTCGTAATCAGAAAATAATCAATTGTCGTGCTTCAAAAGATAACTATCGATTACATAGTTAAAAATATCTTCTTCTATAACAACCCGCTTGAATATCTTTACTTGCATCTCTGCGTCAAGTTCCGCTTGATTCATAGATTGTGCGTCGGCGATATATAAATTCCATGAAATCAAATCGATTTTATTTTGATGCTCAAATAATAACTTCGCAAGCTCCAATTCTGACTCCGATAATTTTATCAGGGTAGCCCATTTATTAAAGCCTGCAATATTGGCAATTACATGTTGGGCCTTCATAAGGCTAAAATTTTCTTCGTCAACACTAAAGTCCAAAATGACATCATCAATATGAAAATACTTAGGCGAGTACTCGTATTGAAAACCGCCTATCGATTCATCAACGGTAGGAGTTTTGGTCTTGAAATCTCGGTGTAGATTTTTTGCTTGAAGTTTAAAGTAGTCAACAGCGTTCATAATATAATCCTTTATTTCAAAGATTATTATCCTGAGATTTGCGTTCGTAAACTTAGTCGGATAATAAGCTCTGAAGGTTATACTATCTAGCTAGTTGGTTGATAAAATCTTTGCACGAACGAGCAGGCATACCAAAAATACCTGATGCAAATATAAAAGTTTCATTCAAAATATTTTATACAAATCTAATTTTCGCTATTTATTTAAAAAAATGGGCCACTACTAACAAAGACGGCTATAATTCATTGTTCCCCTCCCACCCTGAACTAAATTTCCTACTTTTAAGAAAACTATTAACCCAAAGGAATGATTTCGCACGCGTCTTGTCTCGCTGGAAAATCGCATCGGCTCGCGCCGTCGCCCACAACTAAATCGAGCCGAGACCGTTGCCAAAGTTCAAATAAACGATAAAATGAGAATTAATTTTTAAAATTCAACCCTCTAATAATGGACGAAAAAATTATGGCCCTGATTGACGGGTCTAGCAAGCTTTCCAAACATCTTGGAAGCGAGAACGACTTCTTTTGGATGTTTCCCCTCAATTACATTGAGGAAATTCCAGATTTGGACAAGTTTTTAAGAAAGAACGGAGGGCTTGATTCACATTCGTTATATAAGAAGGAATATCCTCAGACAGATTTATATTCAAAATACTATATGGCTCCTTTAGCTCAATATAAAGGTGACAAAGTACTAATAGGGAGCCCTTTAAGGTTCATACTTTATAACTATTGCGTACATCTCCTTGACAAGGACTTGAAGAAATTTTCTTCTAATGTGAAAGAAACCAATGGTATTAGGTATGAGGAAAAAAACGGGAAAGTAATATCTTATAGCGCTGGAGGATCTTCCTCCGCTGAGAAATAACATCTCAACACATCAAACCCTGTAAATTTTTGATTTACATGGTTTTTATTTTTTATGATATCAAATAATATCATTTGAAACCATACTAAATAGTGCCCCTTTCGGTGCCCCCTATAGCAACTTCAAAAAGGGATGTCCAATCGTTTATATTATATTGTTTATCAATTATTTACAACAAATTCCCTTTAATTTTTTTTCATAATTTCAAGGTGTTTAATGTTAAATTAGGCGTCACTTAAGGAGTCTTATTTGGGATTGGACAAGCCCAGTAAAATGCTTTTGGAGATATTTCAAGAACACAATGACAGAGTTAATGAACGGGTAGGAAAAGATTTCGCCCCCGGTACTCTGTTCTTGGATGACTTTGAACTCCTCGGTGATCTCCCGTGAGGTCTGCCCGACCAGATATTGACTCTAGATAATCTCCGATTATTTCTCCTGGTTCATCCCGTAGCTCATGGAGGCCGATGTGTGCGATATGGATTTTCCCATGCCTATCATTTCTTGATGTTTAAAAGGTGTTCCCGTATCTCTTTGGCCAGCTGTGCCGTTTCCTCGGCCAACCTTGGGTTCCGCTTGCGGAACATATTGGTGATCAGACTAAAATTTCGTTGGTATTTGACAAATAGCTTATAGGCCTCGATCTGTTCGTCCGTCATGCGCTCCACTATCCGGCCTTCGAAAGCGGCACGCCGACAGTATTCACTGATGGAAAGACCGCTCTTTCGGACCTTGACCTTCAGCAGTTTCTTCTCGTAGACCGAGCACCTGAACTGGACGAACTCTTTCTTCATTTTCACATCATCTTTTGCGACCTTGGGGAGCAAAAGCAAGATTTGTCATGACAATAACACATCTTCAATTCGTTGCCGAACTCCATCTTCAGTGCTTTTTACCATCCATTCGTTGATGTCCTTGAATCCCTCATAGAGAAAGGACATATCCCTACTGTTCGGACACTTTTCCTGCAAGAGCTCCGTCATCCCCAGTCCTGTTCCATCCCTATCAAGAAATAGCATTACATCTTTATATTCACTTATTTCTGTGATCATCCGCTTTACAAAGGCCGTGGTGTTCAATACCAAAAGGTCATGGGTTTTATGAAGCTCTGGCCTAAGTTCCAATAGGGTGAGCAGATCGAACGTACCCTCCAAAACAATCATTTTTTTGGTATTTGCTTTCACTAGTGTCCCATAAAAATTGGGACGGATTAAAAATTAAATAAATTTTGCCCATTAAGACTATTTCGTTCTTTGTCATATTGAAATTTAGTTTTTGTAAAAAGGTCGCGAAGATTCGTTTTGTCGGTCAGTGAAATA
>JANSXF010000105.1 GCA_024743095.1 Flavobacteriaceae bacterium | reverse complement strand
TGCATGATGCAAGGAGCAATACCGCCATATATAAAAATAGAGTGTAAAATCGTGTGGTTTTCATGTTGAGGTTTTTTGAAATGTCTAATGAAAACAAACTTAGCAGTTCACACTTCCCCCAAAAACCTTGATTTAGAATTTGGCCTGTCCAACTTAGAATTCGGGAATGGTGTCTTTAGGTACCAAATTCTAGTCCACAATGGCCAAACCCTAATTTGTGGTGCAGGGGATGGAATCATTTTATATATTGGAGGGATCATTGGAGGCCCTGACAATCGGGTCTTTTGTGTCGATGCGATTTCAAACATGGAAAAATGAAAAAAATAGCCCCCGTCATTATTTTTCTCCTTGCGGGGCTGTGTTCCCTTTCGGCCCAGATAAGGGCCGATTCCCTTCCTTCCCGAGTGGACCTTGTGGGCCATCCGGAAGTAAAGGCTTTGCGGAGCACCCGGGAGGAATCCCTTGAGAAAATCTTGAAAACCGACGGTTGGAAAGCGTATGATTCCTCTTTTGCCACCACCCCGGAAACGGCGATCTGGATCAAGTTCCCGCTTGAAAACACCACACCGGACACGCTTACCACCTACCTCTTTCAAAGCGGTTTCCACATGGATTTGTACCTGCAAAATGATGGGGAATTCGAGCATTTCAAAAATGGTTACTTAATCCCCTTGGGTGAACGTTCCGAGCCCAAATGGTATTTTTTCACAACATTGGAACTATTGCCCTTGCAACAGTACCAATGTTATATCCGTATTACCAATGATTACAAAACAGGCCGTTCCAACATGCCGATCTTGTATTCCAGGCCCGACTATTTGGATTTTATGGACAAGGTCAGGACAAAGGAAGCCCCTTCCATTGCCTTTATCTATACCTATATCATTTCGCTCTGCTGTATCCTTGTATTTGCCTTGGCCTTTTGGTTTCGCCTGCGCAAACGGGTCTATTTCTATTATCTCGGCTATCTGTTCTTTCAAATCTTATATGCCTTTGCGATATTGCAGGCTACTCTGGCAACAATAGGAAACCTCGGCATGTATGTGCCACAACTTTCCATCACCGCCATAGAAACGGCCCAGTTTATCTTTATAGGTTTTTACATTTTCTTTATCCTGCATTTATTGGAAATCAAAACCTTTGGCCAAAATCCATCAAAGGCTTTGGTAGGTTTGGGCATACTCTGTTTTATATATGCCCTGCTCAATATATTTCTCATCCATTATCAAGGTTTGTTCAGTGAAACTAGATCAATGGTATCCTTAATTGTCCGCCTCATTGTCCTTCCGCTTAATGTTGCCTTGTTCATTTGGATTATACTAAAAGTGAGGCATCCGCTCATGAAATACTTTGTGATGGGGCAAAGCCTGTTTTTTATCGGTGCTTTTGTTTCCTCTTTTGTTTACTACAACAAATTACATCTGGTGCCGGATGGTATGTTCAATTTTCCGCACGCACAGCACATCATTTTTCAGGCGGGACTTTTGGGCGAAGTGTTCTGCTTCTCCATAGCGCTTGGGGAAAAGGTGTTCCTCATCCAAAAGGAAAAGGACAGGGCCAGCCAAAAATTGATCGAGCAACTGCAACAGAACCAGATCATGGAGGAAAAGATGCGCAAGGAACTGGACGAGCAGGTACAGCAAAAAACCGAAGAGTTGATCAAGCTCTATTCGGAAATGGAAAAGCAAAAGGAAGAACAGATCAAGAAATCCTTTGCCGAACGCCTCCGTGACATGAAAATGTTGGCCCTCCGCTCCCAGATGAACCCCCATTTCATTTTCAACAGTCTAAATGCCCTTAAAAACCTCGTGATGTTGTCACGGGAGGAGGATGCCATCCGATATCTGGACAATTTTTCGGTGCTGCTCCGCACGATATTACAGAACAGCAGCAAAAATACCATTACCGTGGAAGAGGAACTGGAGATGCTGGAACTTTACCTCTCCTTGGAAAAAAGTCGTTTGGGCGAGGATTTCTCCTATACCATCCAATGTGACTCGCGCGAAGCGCTCTCACAATTTACCATCCCTCCCCTATTGTTGCAGCCCTTTGTGGAAAATGCCATTTGGCACGGGCTGCATCCCAGCGGAAAGCTCGAAAAAAAACTTTTGGTTACTTTCGACACTTCACAGCAACTTCAGATTACCATCGAGGACAATGGTGTTGGGCGAAAGGAAAGTGGCAAAGCCAAAAAGACACATCCATCTGCGGGGACACGCATCACCCAAGAGCGATTGTCCCTCTACAACCATATCAGCGAGGCCAAAATGCACCTGGACATTTTGGATCTTGAAAACGACAAGGGCATGCCGGAAGGCACCCGAATAACCATAACCTATAACGGATAACCATGGCCAACATTATTATCATCGATGACGAAATGCACTGCGTGAACGTACTAAAAAACCTAATCACCAAGGTGCACCCCGACTACAAGATCGCGGGGACGTTCTGCAACTCCATCCAAGGTTTGGAATATCTACAAGCCCATTCGCCCGATCTTTTGTTCCTGGACATTGAGATGCCCAACCTGAACGGTTTTGCGCTGCTGGACAAAATCCTGCCCATCGACTTTGATATTATTTTCACGACGGCCTATGACCAATATGCCATTCGGGCGTTCCAGTACAGCGCCATAAATTATCTGTTAAAGCCCATTACCGAAAAAAGTATAGTGCAGGCATTGTCAAATTGGGAAAAACGCCGCAAAAAAACCTATCCTGAACAGTGGGAACTGTTGCGGAACAATCTGAAGGGCACGGTGAAGGACCTGTCCAAGATCGCCCTGCCCACGGGTGCCGGATACCATATTGTCGAGATCAAAGACATTGTGCGTTGTGAATCCGACAACAACTACACGAACTTTTTCTTTGATGACAGGAACAAACTGCTCATTTGTCGGACACTGAAGGAAATCGAGGAAATGTTACAAGGCTATGGCTTCCTACGTGTGCACCAGTCCCATCTGATCAACCCCCGATTTGTCAAAGGTATCCTGAAAAGGGATGGGGGCACTGTGGTGATGAAAGATGATAAGGAAATTCCCGTTTCCCGGCAAAAAAAGAGCGAAATAAACAGTATTCTTGAGTCCATGCTGCGGTTCAAATAGGTTAGAAAACATAAGGTGAACTTGAAACAAAAAAGTGGACAATCAGTTAAGAGTCATACCGCTGATTTTTGATTATACATTTCGTTTTCAAATCTCTCTATCGTTTTATAGTGCAATGTCGAGTGTATCCTCCTTCTATTGTACCAGGTCTCTATCAACTGGAATACTGATAGTTTCGCTTCGGACCTTAGTGTAACTATGTCAACTAAAAGTGTACTATTTAAAAATCTAAAAACAAGAACCCCAAATACCTTTAGATTAACTTTCTATTTTAAACCATTGTTTATGATGTTGAAAAGAGGGGGTCCGGGGGAGACTCATAACTTCCTTTTTTGTGGATAACTTTGGTTTTTAAAAAGAGAATGGGGTGAACTCACCCAAATCCTGGGTTAACGGCCCATGGTAAGTATTAGTCCCCATTCTCTTCTAATCAGGTTACAAAGGACCAGATAGAATTTTAGGAATCCCCTATTAAAGGTTTTAGTCAACGTAACCATTTTAAAACATTATAAAGTTATGGAAATCAAAGAGACCATCGGCATCGATGTGAGCAAGGCCACCCTCGATGCAAGTATCCATTCAAACAAGCGGTCGGCCACTTTTGAGAACACGGAAAAGGGAATGTCCCTTTTGGTAAAATGGGTTTTGGCCAACACTGTCCATCCAAGGGAAATGATCTTCTTCGCCTTTGAGCATACAGGGCTATACTCCGAACGGCTGTCCGAATTTCTCTCGAACAATAAGCTGCCCTTCTCCATCATTCCCGGACTTGAGATCAAAAGGTCCCTAGGTATATCAAGGGGAAAGGATGACAGGGTAGATGCCGAAAAAATCGCAACCTACGCCTATAGGCTCCGCGAAGAAATCCAGCCCTCCCAAGTCGCCCCAAAAGAAATAAGGACCCTAAAAAAACTCCTGTCGTTGCGGGAAAGACTGGTAAGGCAAAGGGCCGGTTACAAAGCCAGCCTGAAAGAGCAAAAAAAAGTGTTCGGGAAAGAAATGCCCAAACTTTTGCTAGGGGTACAGAAAAAAATGATCAAGGAACTATCAGTTCAAATCGACGCCATTGGAACAGAAATGGAGGCCATCATTTCCTCAGATAGGGAAATGGCCCGAAAGTTCGAACTATTGCTCTCCATCAAATGCATTGGGAATCAGGCAGCCCTACACCTAATGGTCTTCACCGAAGGATTTACCAAGTTCAAGAACTCAAGACAGTTTGCGTCATACTGTGGAGTGGCACCATTTCCCAATCAATCGGGGACCAGCCTCAAGGGAAGGCCCAGGATTAGTCAGCTTGCGAACAAAAAGATGAAAAGTCTTTTGGATATGTGTGCCAAATCATCCATCAGACACAACCTTGAAATACGGGAATATTACCAACGCAGAGTGGCCATGGGAAAGAACAAGATGAGTACCATCAATATCATTAGGAACAAATTGTTGTCCAGGGTCTTTGCCGTGATACAAAGGGGAACACCATACGTGAACCTCTACGGGCACATTACCTAAAACATTATTTTTCCTTCAAAACGCCCCCCACAAAAAGACGGGGCGGATTGAACGGGAAAATAATCTAAAAAAAGTTGAGAATTTATTTGGAAAGTCCATAGAATACTTACCCCCAACCTTTGC
>JANSXF010000014.1 GCA_024743095.1 Flavobacteriaceae bacterium | reverse complement strand
TCCTGTTGTTCCTTCCTTTGGTTTTTGTAGAAAGCGTTTTTGGTTCTGTTGAACTTTCGGACACTCTGCTTAAAATGGTCCCAAGTCTCCTCGTTGACCTTTTGAGGAACCTTGCCCGCTTTAAAAAAGGAATCCCTAAGCGCTTCTACTTCCTTTATTTGCTGTTGGATACCTCGGTGGTTGTTTGCAACATTCTCAGAAATCGAAGATATCGCGGCAATGATTTCCTGTTTTTTCTCGTAATTTTTTTCGTAGACCTTTTCCAGTTCTTGAAAATGCTCCTGCCTACGCTGGTGCATGGCCTTGGTGGCATTGCTGAACTTTTCCCAGATTTCCTCGCGATGCTCCTTGGCAACAGGTCCAATATCCTCTTTCCATATTTTGTGAAGCGTTTGAAGTTCACGGAAGGCCTTGTTTAAATCCGGTTCGTTGGCCAATGCCTCGGCACGTTCCACCAATTTTTGTTTTTCTTCTAGATTGTGTTTAAAATCTAAATCGCGCAACTCACGGTTCAAGTGAAGGAAATCGTAGAAGATTTCCATGTGGTGATGGTAGGTACGCCATACATCGTTGTAATTGGTGCGTGGAATGGGACCGGCATTTCTCCACCGGTGCTGTAAATCTTTAAAGTTGTTATAGGTTGTATTGATGTCTTCTTCAATATCAATAAGCCCTTTGAGCTCTTCAATGATTTCCAGTCGGTTTTGAAGATTACTTTTTAGGGATTGATCAAGTTGCTTGTAATATTGGTCCCGTTTTTCCCGGAAATCGGAATATACTTCGTTGAATTGCCTTTTGGCTACAGAGTTGTAACGGAAATCAATCTCGTTTCCGCCTTTGGATACAAATTCCTCCTTTTTTTCATCTAGAAAATCTTGAAACTTTTGGTCGAACTCATATTTAATGGCACTCACATGCTTGTTGATTGCCTGTACCTTTTCGTTTTTGACCAATCGCTGCAATTCCCCAACCAGATTTTCCATGGACATGGAATGGTAGTCCAACATGGGAATGGTATGCCTTTTTTCGTTTTCGGTATCTTCTGCATCCTCGGCATTGGACTCATCAATCTCATCCAAATGATCGTTGGAATCATCGCTTTTGGCACTCGTCTCCTCGTTGTTGGTTTCGGAAGAAGTTTCCCTTTCAGGTTGTTTTTTCTCCTCATTTTCGGGCACGGTCTGCTTTGACACCTTTGTTTCGGCCTGTTCGGTCTCTTCCAAATGTGTTTTTGTGTTCTCCGTTATTTCTTCTTTGCCACCTTCAGCTTGCTGAAGTTTACGATCGTTTTCCTGCATTGGTTGCGTGTTTACCTCTTTGATTGATGAAAGTTATAGCCAATTTAACAACTTAATTGTCTAATAGCAAAAGTATTGATTCTTCTTTTGCTTTAATATGATGGTTGTAGGTGTCGCTGGAATCGCTATATCAATAGCTGGTTTTATACGTTGTTCCAGATTTCCCAAGCCTTTTCAGCTTGTCCTTCCAACATTTTTAGCCCATTGCAAATAGAAGCTCCCTTGGACTCCCCCATGGATAGAAAGCTGGTTTTTTCAGGATTATAGATCAAATCGTACAATAAGTGCTGCGTTCCGATGTGATTATAGGGGATTTCAGGTTTACCCTCAATATTTGGAAAAGTTCCCAGTGGTGTGCAATTGATGATCAAGGTATTTTCTTCCATGATGTCTTGGTCAAGTTCATCATAGGTATACTGCCCATCTTTTTTGCTGCGGGAAACATAGGTGCTTTTGATTCCAAGTTCGTTGAGCACATATTGAACCGCCTTGGACGCGCCTCCCGTTCCCAATATCAACGCCTGGGTGTGATGCGGTTTTAGGTAGGGCTTCAAAGATTTTTGAAAACCGTATGCATCGGTATTGAAACCGATTAAACCTTTCTTTGAAAACTGAATGGTGTTTACGGCCCCTATTTGTTCTGCCTTCGGGTCTAGCT
Source organism: Flavobacteriaceae bacterium (assembly GCA_024743095.1). Taxonomy (GTDB): domain Bacteria; phylum Bacteroidota; class Bacteroidia; order Flavobacteriales; family Flavobacteriaceae; genus Flagellimonas. The sequence goes on along the minus strand of JANSXF010000014.1, from coordinate 71,689 downwards.
TATCCAAAAAGGAAATGATCTCTTGTTTGTAGGGAATGGTGACGTTCAGCCCTCTTATGTCCTTTTGTTTGAGCACATCTATTACCTCTTCAATTTTTTGAAGGTCAAAGTTTTCGTAGCTGTGGTCCATCAAGCCCAAATCGTTGAATTTTTGGGCAAAATAACCTTGCGAAAAGGAGTAGGAGATGTTTTTACCGAGAAGGCCGTATCTGTTCATTCTTTTTTCTGTTGTTGCCATACCAGTCCAAAATTAATAATACCAAAATCCCCAGTAAAATAAAAAGTATGGCCCACCAGGTTTCGGCCTTTGCCATATCCGGGAAATATCTGGTATAGTTTAGGATTATTTTATTTCCATTGGTGTCCAAAATGGGATTGTTGGCCAGGTCCAATTTGAAAATGGTCTTTTTCCAAGGCCATAAAACACCTAAGGAACCGGTAATGAAACCTAGTAAAACAGCTGTGGTGGTGGATTTGTAATGTTTTAGTAGATAGCTCAATAAATGTGAAAATGTGACCAATCCGGTAATTGAGCCTAGGGTGAAAACTGCCAGAATTTTCAGGGTCTGCATGCGTTCCGCATTATTCCAAAAACTGAAATCACCTGAAAATATCTCGGAAAATGTATCGTACAGGGCATTGACGGAATCTACCAAAAGCAGCACGTAATTACCCATCAATATCAAAATGAAAGAACCCGAAAGTCCTGGAAGCGTCATTCCGGAGACGCTTATTATTCCACAAAAAAAGATGAAGAATAGGTTGTCGTTTTCTTTTGCAGGGTTTAAAAAACTGATGGAAACACCAATGATAAGCCCAATAAGACCGGCGGGTATGGTACGCTTGTCCCATGGGGAAAAGTCTTTTCCAATATGATAAATGGACCCGATGACCATTCCAAAAAACGTGGCCCATACAAATAGTTCGTTGTGCTGTAGAAAATAATCCAAAATCCTGGAAACACTAAAGTAGCTGACCAGCATTCCAAATATCAATAATCCCAGAAATTTGGCATTGATATACCGGAAAAAACTCCTGAACCTTCCATTGAAGAATAGCTTAAGTGCCTTTGAGTTCAGTTTTTGAAGGGAATAGATGAACTCCTCGTAAAAACCGGCAACAAAGGCGACAATACCGCCCGAAACACCCGGGACCTTGTTGGCCGCTCCCATGCAGAGGCCTTTGATGACCAAGAAGAAGTTGTCCAGAAATGTTCTAGGTTGCTGCATGTGCCAAAAATAGGGTTTCCTTATTTTTTGGAAGCTAATCTTTCCAGGATAAAAATAAGTGAAAAACCTAGGATGGCTAATACAATGGCCAGCATTAATTTACTGTCTCCCTCAAAAGCGCCGGGGAGTACGTTCATATCGTCCACGACAATGATTTTTTCACCAAAAGTCTTGGTCTCTATAACCTTTTTCCAAGGCCATATTTTGTTCAAGGAGCCTAGGATGAAGCCTGTCAACAATGCCAATGTGATATTCTTATAGTGGTTGAACATCCATTTAAGGAGTCGGGCAAAGCTCAACAGCCCAAAAATGGCTCCAAGACCAACGGTCAAGATAATTTTGATGTCGCGTTCATGAACAGCGTCCAAAATGGTTTTGTAAGACCCCAACAGTACCAAGATAAAAGCTCCGGAAATACCGGGAAGGATCATGGCACAAATGGCCAAGGCGCCTGATAGGAACAGATAGGGGAGGTTGTCGGTATTGTCGCTTGCCGGCAACTCTGTAATGAAAAACGCGAGCGCGGCACCCAAAATCAAAACAACTATGGAGCCTGCTGTCCACTTTGTAATTTCCTTGCCGACCAAAAATATGGATGCTACTACCAATCCAAAGAAAAAGGACCAAAGTAAAATGGGTTCGTTCTCCAAAAGCCAGCTCAGGAACTTTGCCAAGGATAGTACGCTGATGAAAATCCCTAGGAACAAGGCTACTAAAAAGTTGCCATTTACCTTGTTCCAAACAGCCTTTATTCCTTCTTTTCTTAAAACAGGAATGAGGGAAAGGTTAATATTATTGATAGAGGTAATGAGCTCTTCATAAATCCCTGAAATGAAGGCGATGGTTCCTCCAGAGACTCCGGGAACGACATCGGCAGCGCCCATGGCCATTCCTTTAAGGGTAATAAAAATGTAGTCCAGTATACGACGTGCTTGCATGAATTTGGATAAAATGTACTGGCTACTTGGCTGTTTTTCTAATTTTTGAAACCAGCGCTTTCACCCAATCGACTTCAGTGAATTCCGGGAATTCCTTTTCAAACTGTCGCAATTTACCAATATCCAGTTTCATGGCCTTGGATAAAATCTGTTTTGATTCGGCCAAGTCGTCATTTTTTAAATGGATGCCCGCCAATTTATAGGTTAGATCACAGTTATCGGGGTAAAACTCCAATCCCTGAATCAACACCTGGATAGCGGAATTGTAATCCCCGATTTTATTGAGGGCCTCGGCCCAGTTTTGCCATGTGGAGAGTTCGTAGTTACCTAAATCCACAGCTTGCTTATAGGCAAAATCAGCTTCGTCCCAGTTTTTGAGGGCTGCATAAATTTTACCGGATTTTTTCCAATACTTTGGGTTTTCACCATCGATATTTATGGCCTTGTTGATGTAGTACAGCGCTTTATCATAGTTCTTTTGTCCAAAATGGAAATCGGTGATGGCCAACCATCCTTTGTCCAATAAAGGGTCTTCATGAACGGTGTGATAGTAGTAGTATTTGGCCAGATCAAAGTTTCCCAGTTTTTCATGACATTTGCCCAGTCTCAGAAATGCGTAGGATGTTGGGTCTTCGATGGATATGGTGGACTCATAATTTTCAATGGCCTCGTTGTACCTTCCCAACTTTTCCAACACCTTGCCTTTTTCAAAATAGGCGCCGATAAAGGAGTCGTCCGAAATCACGGCAAAGTCAAAAGCTGTCAAGGCTTCGATATAAAGCTTTTTGGCAAGGTACATTTTGCCCAATTGGTGCCAAGCGACCTCGCAATAGGGGTTTCTATCCAAATAATCGTTCAGGTAATATATGCTGCCATCAAAATCTTCCAAAAACTCAAAACAGTACACCACGTTGTAAAGGGACGAATAATCTTCGTCATCAATCTCAACACAGCGCATAAAGCTTAGTTTGGCTTGCTCATAGTTGTCCATAAACAGGTATTCCATACCTAAAAGGGAATGGATGTCGAAGGAATGGTCCGTGATATCCAAAGCTTCCAACAATAGGTTTACGGCTTCTTGGTGCTTGTCCTGTTTGGAACGGATGTTGGCCCGTTGAATAAATACTTCCTCGTTTGCGGCATTGATGTTCTGAATTTCATCCAGAAGTGTTTCCGCTGCTTCAAATTTATCTTCGAAAGCCAAAACCTCTACTTGTAAAAGCTTGAGCTCCATGGAATTTGGGTGTTGTTCCAAACCAATCTGGATGGCTTTTTTCCCCAAGGAGATTTTGCCGTTGTTCAAGTAGTGGTGGATGATTTCCTCAAAGTCCTCTGCATCAAAGAAATAGACGTCATCCGTCTTGAGCATGGACTCAAATTTGCTAATGGATTTGTCAGGATACTCGTTAGATTCTAACGCCATAGGAACGTTTTTGGTTGTACTATGGACTTAAAATTAACCCTTTGAGCTACTCTTAAAGTCCATTTTAGGGGTATGTTATCAACAAATTAGTTAACAGTATCTGATTTATAGCTGTTTAAAATCCCAAGGATTTGGTCGCATCCTTCCTCAATTTCTTTCATGGAAATGGTCAGGGGAGGGGAGATTCTCACAGCTTTTGGCTCAAATAACAGCCAGAAAAGTATGAGTCCTTTTTTTGCGGCCTCGAGGACCAAAAAGTCAGCTATTTCCTTGCGCTCCATAATCGGGGCGAGCATTAAACCTTTACCGCGTATTTCTTTTATTAATGGATGTTGCAATAGTCTTCGGAACAGTTTTTCCTTTTCCAAGGTTTGCGGGATCAGGTCTGTTTCGGTGATTTCTTTTAGGGTCGCCAAACTTGCGGCTGCAATTACGGGATTACCACCAAAAGTCGTGATGTGCCCAAATTTCGGGTTTTCTTTTAAATCGGCCATCAACTCGTGTGATGCCACAAAAGCTCCAACAGGAAGGCCCGATGCCATGCCTTTTCCAATGACCAAGATGTCCGGCGGGCAGTTAAAATGTTCAAAAGCAAACAATTTGCCCGTACGTCCAAAGCCTGGCTGTATTTCGTCCAGAATTAACAATGCGCCCACTTCGTAGCAGCGGTTCCGCACTTTTTCCAGATAACCGTTTTCCGGTAAAATAAAACCGGCGCCGCCCTGAATGGTTTCCAAGACCACGGCGGCCGTTTTTTCGGTAATGTCTTGGATTTCTTCTTCCGCATTGAACTCAATGGAACGGACATCTGGAATCAAGGGACGGAAGGCGCTTTTGCGTTCTTCCAGCCCCATAAGGCTCAAGCTGCCCATGGTGTTGCCATGATAGGCATTTTTCGCGGCGATGACCTGTGAACGTCCCGTATGCCTTCGTGCCAATTTAATGGCTCCTTCCATAGCTTCCGTACCCGAATTGACCAAATACGTGGTATTCAAATTATCGGGAAGACGGGAGGCCAACAGTTTGGAGAATTCCACGGCAGGCCTTTGAACATACTCCCCATAGACCATAACGTGCATGTATTGGTCCACCTGTGTTTTGATGGCATCCACTACTTTGGGATGGCCGTGTCCCAAACTGCAAGCCGAAACACCTGCCACAAAATCCAAATGGGCATTGCCATCTTGATCATAGATGTAGCTCCCCTTGGCATGAGAAACCTCCAAGGCCAATGGATGTAGGGAGGTTTGGGCTTGGTATGTGAAAAAATCCTTTTTGGACATTATGGTGTCTGTGCTTTCTTATGAACCGCGGTCTTTTTGGGTTTTACCGCCTTGGTGTTAGGTGTGTTGATGGGGTCGTTCTGGTTGTTTTGTCGCTCGTTTTCCTCCGCATCGATATCGATTGGATTGTCTATGCCCCTAATTTTTGCCAGTTCGATATTGTTGTCGTCTTCATCAAATATTTCTTCTTTTGACCTAATTCGTTCATCGCCGCGCCAAACAAATCCTTTTAGTTTTCTACTCTCCACGGGCAAATCGGTCTCAGGGAATATATCTCCATCCGGATTCACAAAAAATGTGATGTCTTCAATATCGTTGTTTGCCATAAGCAAACGTATCTTGCTGCAAATGGTCTTGTCGATTCCGATCAGCTCTTGGTCATCGTTGTATACGTAATAGATGACCTCGGTGTTTTGGACCAAATCAATGAGCTTCAATTCATTTTCAATGAACTTACCAAAGAGATTCTTCCCCTTGGCCTGATTGTATCCCGTACCGCTTATCGTATCCAAAGAGATGATAAAGGCATTCTCGATCACTTTGAGGGAATCCAGTTTGTCGGTTTCCATATCGGATATCAAATGGATACTATCTCCGGTAATCTGGTTGTCCACGTTCCATAAAATGGGGTCGGTGATCAGTTGGGTGATTCCTGTTCTTTCCTCAAAATGAATGGAATCGCACTTGCCGCTCAAATCTGTTTTATAAAATTTGGCATTCCTGAAGGCCCTTAAAACTCGCTCCTCTTCCTTACCGGTGACCATTAAGGTGTCTCCATGCATGTATAAGGAATCTTTCTCTACCAGACTGATGGAAACTGCTCTTTTGGTCGCAAAAACGGAATCCTTGGCCTTGTGTACCTCTGCGTAGTGAGCACGAATAACCCCATTGTTGATGGTATCGGTAATCTGAATATTGTTCGTGGCCGAAGCAAATTCCGAAGCTTTGTCGAAATAAAGGCTGTCTCCCTCGATTATTTTATTGTCGTAATCGATACGGGTGTTCTTAATGCCGTACCCTTGTTCGATTGTGGTGTCATAAAAACCCCGCTCGCAATAAATTTTGTATTCCTCTCCGGTAATGGTGGAAGGGCCGTACATATAGGCATTCTTTGAGGTGGTGTAATAATCCAACTGCTCCGAATCGATGATATAATCGGGGTTGTCGATATGTACGTTACGCTGGAATTGATATTTTTTCGGGGTTATAAAGTAAGTACCCACTTTGCTGGTAAGCACATTAGCGGAGTCCACCACCTTTCCGCCCGAATTGTAATAGGCCAGTTGTTTCTCTCTGTCAAAATAAAGGGTATCGGTGGTCAATCGCATTTGCCCGTTGGTCAGGTCTACGTTCTCCCAAGCCTTGGCCAAACTGGTATTGCCGTCCCAATCCAGTTTTGCACTGTTCATTTCAATGGAATCCCCTTGTTGCAAGCGAATGTTGCCAATGGCTTTTAAGCGGTTCTCTTCTGCATAAAAAATAGCAATATCGCACCAAAGGTCTGCACCTTGGTGTTCGAACTGTACCTGTCGCTCATCGTCCTTGCTAAAAATGGAAGCACCTGGGAATTGGGCCTCATCTTTGGTGAAATTCGCCCCGTATACAATGTTGATCTGACGACCGCCCTGAGGTTGTTGGTCCTGGGCAAAAACGCTAAAAGCGAAAAGTGATAGAATGAGAAATGAAATGCTTTTCAAGTCCATAAAATTTTGCCCAAAAGTAGGGTTTTTAACGGAAGTGGCATGCATCGTTTAGAAAGCTTTGGGATTTCTCTCCCAAACGGTTAAGGCCTTGTTTTTTATTTTCCGTGTTTAAGCGTTAGGGTAATTTGTCCGCAATGGTAAGTTGTGTGATATAATATATGTCCCAATAGCCTGACCCTGGAAATGGTTCCGAAAAACGGAGTGTCCAAGGTTTCCCTCCATTGATCTTCGGAAAGATTTTTGACAAGGCCGTACAATACTTGATAACCGTCCTCTATAAGTTTTTGGTTTTCATCCCTGTTGTACGCCTTGCCGGTGTCTTTTTGCCCCATAGTGGTGTTCTCAACATTTGTTGGGACACCAAAGAATTGGGCAAGTAGATGCATGATCTCTCCAATATGGCGATGAATAAATCCAACGGATGCTGTATCATCGTTCAACCTCAGGACATTGTTTTCTTGAGTGATTTCCTTAAAGGTAAAATCACACGTTTTTTGGTTCTGTGCAATTAAACCGTTTAGAATGTCCTTGGTCATATGAGTTATTGGTTTAAATATGCCGAGTACATCCAAATTAGTTTTTCCTGTTCACGGATGTAATCGCTCATAAGGGCATTGGTGCCCTCATCGTTGGAGTCCCCGGACATTTCCAAAAGTTCTCTTTCCAAAGGCAATAGCACTTCATACCCTTTTAAAATTTCCTGAATTGCCTTATTGCCGCTGGATACATTTTTTGCGGCCTTTATTTTTGATAGCTCTGTGTAGTCCCCATATGTATGCAGCGGAGTAAAGCCCAAGGTCAAAATCCGTTCGGCTATTTCATCAATCTTTATCAACGAATCGTTGTAGAGTTCTTCGAACTTTACATGAAGTTCAAAAAACTTTTCACCCTTTATGTTCCAGTGGAAACCACGGGCATTCATATAGAAAAGTTGATAGTTGGCCAACAATTCATTCAGTTTGTCGGCCAAGTCGCTAGATGCTATTTTATCGAGTCCTATTTGGTTGAGGTTTTGTGTCATGTTGCTTTGATTTTAAATTTGATTAAAGATAAAACAAACTGACTTTCCCTAAAGTGACATTGGTCACATAAGTAAACCCAATATTTGGAAAACTAAAGTCTATCTATGGATTGTCTGTAGTCTATCAGGACCTACGGAGACAATATTGATGGGCACGTTCAATTGTTCCTCTAAAAAGATGATGTAATCATTCAAAGTAGCGGGCAACTCTTCTGCTTTGGAAAGTTTTGTCAAATCCTTGGACCAACCTTTCATTTCCTTATAAACAGGTGTTACATACTCCTGCTCAATATTGTATGGCAGATGTTGGATTTCCTCTCCTTTGTATTTGTAGGCCGTACATACTTTAATGGTTTCAAAACCACTTAGTACGTCCGCCTTCATCATCATCAGTTCGGTTACCCCGTTAATTTGAACGGCATATTTCAAGGCAACCAAATCTAACCAACCACAACGTCGGGGTCTTCCTGTTGTTGCACCAAATTCGTTTCCGACCTTGGCCATGGTAGCACCATCCTGATCAAAAAGTTCGGTGGGGAATGGTCCGCTGCCCACTCTTGTTGTGTAGGCTTTGAATATTCCCAGAACACTTTTAATATTGTTAGGGGCAACCCCCAGACCGGTACAGGCACCGGCAGCTGTGGTATTGGAAGAAGTTACAAATGGATAGGTTCCAAAATCAATGTCCAGCAAAGAGCCTTGTGCTCCCTCTGCCAATATTTTTTTGCCCTCGGCCTGTGCCTTGAAGATATATTCCTCACTATCAATGAAGGTTAATTTTTTCAATGTTTCCACACCTTCGCAGAACTCGGCCTCCAATTCATCGAGATTGTACTGGATCTCCACATTGTAAAAATCTATCATCGCTTCGTGCTTGTCGGCCAAAGCTCTGTATTTTGTTTTCCAATCGTCGAACTCCAAATCGCCTACGCGCATACCGTTTCGGCCGGTTTTGTCCATATATGTTGGCCCGATACCTTTTAGGGTAGAACCGATTTTTGCTTTTCCTTTGGAAGCTTCGGAAGCGGCATCCAACAAACGGTGGGTGGGCAAAATCAAATGAGCTTTACGCGAAATAAAGAGCTTGGATTCAATGTCAATATTGAATTTCTCCAAGTTATCGAGCTCTTTTTTAAATATTACGGGGTCGATTACGACTCCGTTGCCTACCACGTTGATGGCATTTTTGTGAAATATTCCGGATGGAATGGTGTGCAAAACGTGTTTTATACCATCAAACTCCAAGGTGTGCCCTGCATTCGGACCTCCTTGAAATCTGGCGATAATATCGTATTCCTTGGTCAGTACATCAACAATTTTTCCTTTTCCTTCGTCTCCCCATTGGAGTCCAAGCAATAAATCTACCATGTAATATGTGGGTTATTCAGTTAGGTTTTTTTCTTTGTTACGGGTTCCGTAGAAGTATAATGAGTGGTTGTTGATCTTTATGTCAAAGACCTCCTCAATGGTTTTTTTGATGGATTGAATGCGCGGGTCACAAAATTCTACCACCTCACCGGTGTCGGTCAGTATCACATGGTCGTGCTGACGGTCAAAATAGGATTTCTCGTACTGTGCCTGGTTTTTCCCGAATTGGTGCTTTCTGACCAACTTACATTCCAATAAAAGTTCGATGGTATTGTAAAGCGTTGCTCGACTAACCCTGTAATTCTTGGTCTTCATTTTAATGTAAAGGGATTCTACATCAAAATGATCGTCACTTTCGTAAATTTCCTGTAAAATGGCGTAGCGTTCAGGTGTTTTGCGATGTCCCTTTTCTTCAAGAAAGGCCGTGAACACGTTCTTTACAATTTCCTGATTTTTATTATTTCCCATGGCTTTCTACCTATGCTAATGCACAAAGGTACAGTTAAAAATTAAATTCTGGTCACTTTATCTATACCTTCGACCTGCTTTAAATTGTTCATCAGCCTTTGTAGGATATTATTGTTTTTTACCACAAGTGTGATTTTTCCTTTAAAGGTTCCGCCATCCGCGCTAAAATTAAGGTTGCGCATGTTTACATGCATATTTTCCGAAATGATCTTGGTGATATCCTTGACCAGACCCATGTTGTCGATCCCTGTAATTTGGATATCGACGGAGAATTCTTCTTGGGAAGAATCTATCCATTTGGCGCTAATGATGCGGTAGGCGTAGTTGGACTGTAGTGAAATGGCATTGGGACAGTTCTTTTTATGAACTTTAATGCCATCATTTACGCTTACGAACCCAAACACATCGTCTCCAGGTATTGGGTTGCAACATTGGGATAATTTATAATTGAGCCTTTCTTCTTCCTTGCCGAAAACGAGCAGATCGTATTTGGTGGTGATCTCATTTCTATCAACATCTTTTGGAGTGGGGCTTTTACGTATTCTGTTCTTGAAGAAATTGATAAATGCGTTGTGGTAGGAAGAAGAGAAATCCTTCAACTTGTCGTTGTCGATGACCCCTATACCGACCCTGTAGAAAAGATCTAGACTTGTTTTTAGTTTAAAGAAGGTCACCAATTTGTTTACAGTGTCCTCGTTCAGGTTGATTTTCTGGGCCTTGAGTTTACGTCGCAAAATTTCCTTCCCTTCTTCGGCGACTTCTTTTTTCTCTTCGCCAAGTGATGATTTTATCTTGGAACGTGCCCGTGCCGTCTCGGCATAGTCCAACCATGTTTGGGTGGGTTTGGCACTTTCGGAGGTAATAATCTCCACTTGATCTCCACTTCGGAGTTTTGTTCCCAACGGTACCAGTTTTCCATTGACCTTGGCCCCTCTGGTCTTCATTCCGATCTCCGTGTGGATGTTGAAGGCAAAATCCAACGCAGTTGCACCTTTCGGCATGGATTTTAAATCCCCCTTGGGAGTGAACACAAATATTTCCTTGGCGTAGAGGTTGAGTTTGAACTCTTCTACAAAATCGACCGCATTGCCGTTGGCACTTTCCAAAGCCTCCTGTAATTTGTTCAGCCAGTCCTCAATGCCCTGCTCTTTTTGTGCTCCATGCTTGTATTTGAAGTGGGCAGCGTATCCTTTCTCGGCAATCTCGTGCATGCGCTCACTTCGAATCTGAACCTCCACCCATTTGCCCTTTGGGCCCATAACGGTGATGTGCAGCGCTTCGTATCCTGTGGATTTGGGCGAGGTAATCCAGTCGCGTAAACGAATAGGATTTGGGGTAAAGTGGTCGGTAACTATAGAGTAAATCTTCCAGGCAAGGAACTTTTCGTTTTTCTTGTCGGATTTATAGATGATACGGATGGCAAACTTGTCATATACTTCATCAAAGGAGACATTTTGCGCCTTCATTTTTCTACGGATGGAAAAGATGGACTTCATCCTGCCCTTTATGAAATAGTTGAGTCCCTCTTTATCCAAAGAGGTTCTTATCACATTGGAGAAATCCTCGATATAGGCCAGGCTCTCCTCTTCCGTATCCTCGATTTTGGCGTAAATGTCGTTGTAGACCTCTGGTTCCGTATATTTTAGTGAAAGATCCTCTAAATGTGTCTTGATGTTGTAAAGACCTATCCTATGTGCCAACGGCGCATAGATGTAGAGGGTTTCCGATGCAATTTTTACCTGCTTGTGCTCCGGCATGGAATCCATGGTGAGCATATTGTGGTAACGGTCGGCAATCTTGATGATGATTACCCGGACATCATCATGCAGGGTCAGTAGCATTTTTCTGAAATTCTCTGCTTGCTGACTTATATCTTTATCTTTCTTGAGATGCGCAATTTTGGTCAAACCGTCCACAATTCGTGCAACCGTCTCCCCGAACATCCGCTCAATATCTGCAAGTGTATAGGCAGTATCCTCAACGACATCGTGCAAGAGGGCAGATGCAATGGAAACGGCATCAAGGCCTATTTCCGAAGCTACGATCTTAGCAACGGCAATCGGATGGAAAATATAGGCTTCCCCGGATTTCCTTCGCTGGTCCTTATGGGCGTCCACCGCAACATCAAAGGCGGAACGAATCAATTTCTTGTCCTCGTCCGTCAATGTTTGGTAGCTTATGCGAAGTAATTCCTTGTACTGCTTCGCAATCTCCTTGTTCTCTTTTTCAATAGCAGCCTCTGTCATAGTATATTAAATTTACTATAATCTTATTATCTAAACAACAAAAACTATGCCTTTAGGTTTCGGATACGTTCCACTAAAGGGGGGTGTGAATAATGCACAAATACGTAAGCTGGGTGAGGTGTTAAATTGCTCAAGCTTTTTTTGGACAACTTTTTTAATGATGATACCAATGGAGTTGCAGCAAAGGTATTTTTTGCAAAATTATCAGCTTGAAACTCGAATTTTCTTGATAAATAATTCATGATCAATCCAGTGATCTCGGATATTGGACTGTACAACAATGCAAACCCGACCAATGCAGCATGGAAACTCGGTGTGGACACCCCAATGGCCAAGGATATTTCTGGATGGTTGATGAACAATGAAAGAACGAACAACGTCAAACCGGTTGTCAATAGGGAAACTACAAGATTTACAATAATATGGTTGCGCTTGTAATGACCTACTTCATGGGCCAAAACTGCCACAATTTCATCTTCGCTAAGATCATTGATCAAGGTGTCGAACAAAGTGATTCTTTTCTCTTTTCCGAAACCTGAAAAATAGGCGTTTGCCTTAGTGGATCTTTTAGAACCATCGATCACAAAAATATTTTGAAGCTCGAACCCGACCTTTTGCGCATAGTTTTCAATCGAACTTTTTAAACTTCCATCTTCAAGCGGCGTTTGCTTGTTGAACATGGGCACGATCAAGCGGCTATAGAATAAGTTGATAAACAAAATGAAGATTCCAACGGCAATCCATGCATAGATCCAAAAATTGGCGCCTGTAGATTGGTGGAACAACATGAACAATGTCAAAATACCTCCTCCAAGAACAACGGTTAGGATGCCGCCTTTGATTTTATCGGAGAAAAAGGTGGATTTTGTGGTTTTGTTGAAGCCATATTCTTCCTCTATTACAAAAGTACGGTAATAGGAAAAGGGGAGTCCCAAAATGGCGCTTCCCAACATTATGATCCCGAAAAAAATCAATGCCATGGGAATGCTGTCCTGCGTGATGGAGCGCGTAAGTTGGTCTACCCATTCAAAGCCCCCAAAAACGAGAAAGCAGGTGGTCAGAACCAGTGAAAAGCCATCCGAAATGACCCCAAATTTATAATTGATTTTCTTGTACTGCTGTGATTTTTGATATTCCTGTTCATCAAAAACATCGGCCAGTTCAGGTGGCAATGTCGATTTGAAACGCTTGGCGTTCAGGTACTCCAAATACTGGTGAACCAAATATTGGACCACAAGAATGGCCAGAATGACATAAAAAAGGATATTTTTTTCCATAGCTTAAAATCCGCGCTGGCGCTTCGCCTCAAATATAAGTATTGCGGCGGATACCGAAACATTCATGGAGTCTATTTCTCCTTGCATCGGTATAATTATGTTTTGGTCGGAATTTTGAAGCCATTTTTCTGTCAATCCAGTGGCTTCCGTGCCCATTACAAGGGCAGAAGCGGCTTTAAAATCGCACTCCACATAATTTTTGGAAGCGGTGAGGGCGGCACAGTAGATTTTGATTTGGTTGGTTTGTAAAAAATCAATGATTTCGTCCGTTGTCCCTACGCCGATCTGGTTGGTAAAAAGACAACCTACGCTGGAACGGATAATGTTGGGACTATATAGGTCCGATTTGGGATTTGCTATTAAAACGGCATCCACGGCTGCGGCATCGGCAGTACGCAATAGTGCGCCAATGTTGCCAGGTTTTTCCGGGGCTTCGGCAACCAACACCAAGGGTGTTTTGCTTTCAAAGGAGATGTTTTTCAATGCATGGTTCTTGGATTGCATCAAGGCCATAACTCCCTCTGTGGTGCCACGGTGTGCAATTTTACCGTATACGCTTTCGGAAACCTGAACAATTTCCGGGTTTGTAGTTTTGGTGAAAGCCTCAATGGAAGTTGGGCCCATCAACTCTGGGCAAAAAAGTAGCGTTTTCAGAACATAGCCCCCTTTTAGGGCCAATTCAATTTCCCTTTGTCCCTCTCCTACAAAAAGTCCTGTCTTTCTACGTTCACGGGATTTGTCTTTTAGTAAAATGATGCTTTTTACCAAAGGATTCTGGGCACTGCTGACTAGTTTAGCTTCCATATTCATGGTAAAAATAGCCATTCCTGTAATTAAAAAAAGGGCTTTTCGACCAACTGGTAAAATAGATACCATGAACAAATTAACCATCCTATTACTTTTTATTGGCCTTACCGCTTGCAAACAAAATCCGAAAGTTGAAAAAAAGGAAACACCAATTCAGCAGGAAATGCTGGAGAACGAGGCTGTTTATCCCGATGCCATGTTAAAGGTTTTTGATGCCCATGGAGGTTTGAAACAATGGAAAGTGCAACGAACCTTGTCCTTTGTACTGTCCAAGCCCGAACTATCCGAAACCCATACCATTGACCTATGGTCCCGAAAGGATAGAATTGACACGGAACAATTTTCGATGGGTTTTAATGGGGAACAAGCATGGCTGTTAAATGAAGCGGGCAATTACGAGGGCGACGCAGGCTTTTATCATAATTTGATGTTTTATTTCATCGCTATGCCCTTTGTGTTGTCCGATGATGGCATCATGTATACTGCTACCGAAGATTTGGAGTATGATGGGAAAAAATACCCTGGTCTGCAAATAGCCTATGAATCAGGTGTTGGAGCTTCATCCAAAGATGAGTACTTCATTCATTTTGATGCCCAAACCCACCAAATGGCTTGGTTGGGCTATACGGTAACGTATCGCTCGGGTGAAAGTTCGGATAATGTTAAATGGATTCACTATGATAATTGGCAAGAGGTGAATGGACTGGTACTGCCAAAATCCATCACATGGCATACGTATGAGGGGAGAACGATAATGGAACCGGCAAGCACGGTCAATTTTGAAGAAGTTATGCTGAGTGGGGATACCCAACCGGAAACATTTTACGAAAAACCAGAAAATGGGGAGTATGTTCCCATTAAAATGAATTAATTCGCGAAAACAAAAACGGCGCTCAGATGAGCGCCGTTTTTTTATCAACGAACTACTGTCCTTCTTTTTCTCTTTCATATTTGCCCATATACCGTTTCCAAAGTTCGGTCTGGTGCGTTTCCAGTGAAACGTCCCTACCGTCAATATAGGCTTTGGACAATTGGTTGGTCCTCATGTCCAAGGCATCACCTTCCGAGATGAACAGTGTTGCGCTTTTACCTTCTTCCAAGGTTCCGTACATGTCATCAATCCCAAGAATTTTGGCCGTGTTCCCGGTTATTAATTGGAGCGCGGTTTCTTTGTCCAGTCCCTGAGCTACGGTTTGTCCCGCATAAAAAGCAAGGTTCCTTACCTGGAAATTGGCAGCGTCCTCATTTTGCAATCCAACCAAAAGGCCGGCATCGACCAATAATTTTGGCAATTTATAGGTGATATCGTAGTCATCGTCTTCAAAACTTGGCAATGCATGCGTGCGTTCGACCAAAACAGGAATATTATGTTCTTTTAGGAGGTCGACAATTTTGTTGGCTCTATATCCACCAACGATTACCACGTTTTTAACTCCCATTTCCTTGGCCATTGTCACGGCATCGGTCATTTCTTTTTCACCGTCCGCATGGATGTAGAGGCGCTGGGAACCATCGAACAGGCCCTGCATGGCGGCAAATGGTAAGTTCTTTTCATCCTCACTGGCTTTTCCGTAGGCAATGGAATTTTGTAAGAACATTTTAATGTCGGCCATTTCCTTGCCATACTCTTTGTTTGGTATGAATCCTCTTTCTTCGCCAGCCCACCAACGGCCTCTTCTAAAAAAGTTAGGCCAGTTCATATGGATGCCGTCATCTGTCTTGACTGCTGCATCTTCCCAGTTCCAAGCATCGAATTGAACAATGCTTGAAGTTCCGGAAATGGTCCCACCGACAGGGGTTACCTGTCCGATAAGTACGCCATTGGGGCGCATGCTTTCCACAACTTTGGATTCCGCATTGTATGCGATCAAACTACGCACATGTGGAATCATTTCCCCGATTTCGTCTTGGTCGTCACTGGCCCTAACGGCATCTACCTCCACCAAACCAAGTGATTTGGAAGGAGCGATAAATCCGGGGTAGACGTGTTTTCCTTCGGCATTGATCATGGTCCCAACGGTGGGTACCATTAAATCGGCGCCGATAGCGGTTATTTTACCATCCTTAAAAACAATGGTACAATTCTCTATCACCTCTCCGTTGCCAATGTGTGCAGTAGCACCGATTATGGCTATTTGCTCGGATTGTGGTGGGGCAGGGGTCTGTTGGGCGTTCATTGAAACCCCAAAAACAATTGCTATGATTAAAAATATTTTTTTCATGGTCTACTTTTTAAAGGGTATCACAGTTGAATTCTTCTTTCTTGCTCTGTACAGGAGTTCTGGACTTTCCTCCTTTTTTATTTTCGTTCAGCATCATTCCTATTAACTGGTTACGCTCTTTTTTAATGGATTCCCTTAGTGTTTTGTCTTTTTCCAAGTCGAAATACACTTTTCCTTCAATCAATGTTTTTTCAGCTTTTGCATAAACGGATAATGGATGGTCGGTCCATAGGACCACATCAGCATCCTTGCCTTCCTCGATACTTCCAACACGGTCGTCCAAGTGAAGCAATTTGGCAGGGTTCAGGGTTACCATTTTCCAGGCTTCCAATTCAGACATACCTCCGTACTTGACAGTTTTACCAGCTTCTTGGTTCAATCTTCTGGACATTTCGGCGTCATCACTATTGATGGCAACCGTAACGCCTTGGCTTGTCATGATCGCGGCATTGTAAGGTATGGCATCGTTTACTTCGTACTTGTAGGCCCACCAGTCACTAAATGTACCGCCACCAACACCGTGTTCGGCCATTTTATCGGCTACTTTGTAACCTTCCAAAATGTGGGTGAAGGTGTTTACACGGAAATTGAATTTTTCGGCTACTTTCATCATCATATTGATTTCGCTTTGTACATAGGAGTGACAAGAAATGAAGCGCTCTCCGTTCAATATTTCGGCCAAGGTTTCCATTTCTTCATCATAGCGGTAAGGTTCGCCGCTTTTTTTCTTTTGGTCATATTCCTTGGCGCGCTGGAAGTAGTCGGTATACACCTGTTCAACACCCATCCTTGTTTGCGGGAATCTGGAATAACTGCCCCAGTTGGATTGTTTGACGTTCTCTCCCAAGGCGAACTTGATGAACTTGGGTGAATTATCGAATACCATGTTTTTAGCGCTTTCGCCCCATTTTAATCTCATAACTGCAGATTGCCCACCAATCGGGTTTGCAGAACCATGCAGCAATTGCGCGGAGGTTACCCCACCGGCCAAATCACGGTAAATGGCAACGTCTTTCGGGTCGATTACATCTTCCATACGCACTTCGGCAGAGGAATTGTGTCCACCTTCGTTAATGGCCAATGCTGCAATGTGGGTATGCTCGTCGATGATACCGGCCGTTAAGTGTTTTCCGGTCGCGTCAACAACTGTGGCACCACCAGCTCTTAGGTCTTTTCCAACTTTGGAGATTTTCCCGTTTTTAATCAGCACATCTGTATTTTCCAAAATGCTCTCACCGGTCCAAACCGTAGCATTTTTGAACAAAATACTTTCCTGTTTAGGCTTCTCTTTATAACCGTACCCCACGTTTGGGTAGGTTACGGCCATAAGCTGTGGCTTTTCCGCGGTTTCATCTTCTTCGGCTTTTTCTTCGAAGGGAGATGTCCTGGTCATTGTAGCCGTAGTTTCATCTCCATTGGGAAGGACTACGGTACCTTTAATGTTACTGGCATCTGGCATAACTTGCGCTACCCATCGGTAAGAACCGATATTGTCATCACTAAAGGATATATTCAGCCAGTCGGCGGAATAGTCGATTTTGGAATCAACTTTCTCTTCACCTTTTTTGATTTCGGCCTTTGGCTTGTCAGCATCGCCACTCAAGGAGACTTTATAGGTTGTTCCGTTGACGGCAAGGTCGTAATCACCTCTAATATCGATTACGTCCATGCTCTCCACAATATTCTTGGTTCCTTGTACCCAGTTCTCATAAAGAGTGGTTCCTTTGTCAAAAATATTGCCAGATGTAATCAAAAAGTTAGCTTGACGGCCTACTTGCAGAGACCCAATTTCTTCGGATTTACCAAGGATAGAGGCCGGAATTGTGGTAAGAGCTTCCAAAGCCTTTGTCTCTGAAAGGCCGTACGTGATGGCCTTCATTATTTTTCCCTTGAAGTCTTTGGGGGATTTTAGGCCGTGCAACGTAATTGAAAATTCAACACCATTGTCCGCCAATACCTTAGGGTTGGATGGGGCCAAGTTCCAATGTCTCATGTCTTTTAAGGCAATGTATTTTGCTTGATAGGGATTTGACACGTCAAAGGCATCCGGGAAATTAACGGGTAGTACCAATTTTGCATTGGTGGCTTTGATTTCCTCGATGCGCTCGTATTCGTCACCACCGCCCAAAATAGTGTATTGGATTCCGAACAGATCCCCGATTTTATCGGCACGTAAAACATTGCCATTGTCACCGGCAACATAGATTTGGGTCAATCCTTTATTGGCAATAAGTGCTTCCAAAGAGCGGTCCTTGGTATCCACATTGCCCTTGCTGTACCAATCCATATCGTAATATAGCTGCCTCATCAGAGCCATGGCCCCCATTAATGAACCTGGATATGATTGTCTGGAAGCTTGGCTCTTTTCAAAAGAAAAGTATTGGGCGGATTTATCGGAAAGGATACGCTGTGCTTCGGATGCTTCGTCGTTCAAAGCGACCAAAACACCTGTTCCTCGGGCAATACCATCCTCAATATGGGCATTGATGGTCCCAAAACCGGCATTTCTGAGTTCCTCGGCCTGTTTTTTATCATACTCAAAACTGCCAATGGCATCGTTTTCCGGCATAATATGGTCGTTCCAATAAAATCCTTCCCTAGATGGGCCATATTGTGCAGACCTTCCCCCGCCACTGGCTTCTTTGGGAAGTTTTATCCCAAAACCGGATAGCACATCGATAAATGATGGATAAATGGATTTCCCGCTTAGGTCTTCCACAACCGCATTTTTGGGAATGCTCACGGACTTTCCGACCTGCACCACCTTGCCATTCTGAATCAGCAAGGTGCCGTTATTGATAACTTGGGCCGGGGTTACATAGATCTTGGCATTGGTAAATGCCGTGTAATTGTTGTTCTTCTTTGCCTTTACACCGTCATTTATTGGGAAATAATCCTGTGCAATCAAAGAAACGCCGCCCATAAAGAAAAGCAGCGCTAAAAGTTTAAGCTTCATAAGGTTTGAATTGAATTAGTTTGTTTAAATATAACTCAACTCTAAAGACTCCACAAGTCTTATTGGACAGTCATTTGCTGTTTTCTGTAGTTGATAATGAGACCTACAACGGCATTGTAACTTTTGATGCCTTCTTTTTGGTTGTTCACCTTTAAAAAAGTGTTGAATACGGACTTAAAGATGGGCTCCATGGGATTCTCATATTTTTCCCAAAAATCGCGCAATTCATTAAAATTTTCTTTCACGCCCATATTTATGGTGCCCACAATCTCATTGTATTTTTCCTCATCTCTATGGAAAAGGTCGGTAAGGCAGTATCCCAATGCATGGTTATAGGCGGAATATTTATAATAAGTATCATCGCTTTGCGATGTGACCAAATAGCCAATAAAATTGGTGGCACCTTCGGCCGAGTATCCCAATTGGTGGCCCACTTCGTGGCAGCTCACCGTGGGCAACCTGAATTTTGGAGTGACACCGTTGACCTGTGCTTCATTGGTAAAAGGGTTAAGGTAACCGCCATACCCCATAAAGGTCAACGGAACGCTGTATATGGACGATTTTAGGCTGCGGTATCCGTAACCAAAATCAGGATATTCCCTTGCAAAATTGTCATAGGCATCCTTGGTCTTGGCAAAGATTTCTTTTTTGGAGTAGGGGATGTGCACTGGGCTTACAGTATCTCCTGTGAGTTCCAACTGATATTGATTTGTTTTTTTTACCATGAACTGTGTCAGTTCAACCAGTTCGTCGACGGTATATTCATGTTCAATGTCGAGCTTCCAAGTGATGGGTTGCCGGTGGTAGTTCATGCCCCAAAGCACATGGAAAAGAAAGAATGCTACGGAAAGTGAAACGACAATATCCTTTAGGAGAAAAAGAGGTCTTTGCCTGATGCTTCTCCAGTTTTTATAGATATGCCGGATGGCCATCAGTACAATCAGGGTGTAGAGGATATCCCCGAACGAAAAAGGAATCCAACCAAACAGTATTCTTAGAAAACTTGAGATGTAAGGGTATATGCCATTACTGTAATATTCTTCGACAAGATTGGGGTAGCTTCCGATCCATTTTACCAATAGTATTTGAATCGGAAGGGCTATGGCAATAATTGTCTTTGTTTTTTGTCCCATTAAAACGATAAAGGAAAATGTTATGGCAATAAAAAAGCCGCACGGAAAAGTACGGCTTTTTTGGATTTTTTATAAAGTTGTTGCTATTGGATTCCGATGATTTCAATGTCAAAAACCAACGTTGAACCACCAGGAATAGGACCGTAATCGTTGTCTCCATACCCTAAATGTGGGGGAATGAACAAACGTACTTTGTCGCCGACCTTCATGGTCAACAATCCTTCACGGAAGCCAGCAGCCAATTGTGCGTCTGGACTGTAATCCATAGGAAAGGGAGTGTACCCGCCCTGGTCTCTTCTCCCTGGGTTCAATTGGTTGAATTGTTCGGCAATTTCTTGTATGTTACTATCGAACAAATCTGCGTTGAACAACCACCCTGCATAGTTTACCAAAACTTTTTGACCCACTTTTGGCTGCTCGCCTTCACCTTCCTCCAGGGTTAAAATACGCAATCCACTTTCGGTTTCTTCGGCTTGGTCGATTTGTTCCGCAAATTGGGCGGCAAGATCTTCCTTCATTTTTTTGAATGCGGCCTCAGCTTCTTTGGCCTCTTCGAAATAGTCGTTCATAATCTTAACGGCATCGAATTGACGGGCTTCCTTACCATTTCTAACAATCTCTACATGGTCCATGGCAATCTCAGAGACCGGTCTGTCACCAGCACCGGTCTTTACATTGGCAATGGTGTCCACAACGTCCATTCCTGCAACCACTTCACCAAAAACGGTGTGCTTGTCGTCCAACCACGGAGTGGCTTTGTGGGTGATAAAAAATTGACTGCTATTGGTTTTTGGCCCCCGGTTGGCCATGGAAAGAATACCTTTTTTTGAGTGTCGCAATGAATCGTTGAATTCATCTTTGAAGGTATACCCGATATTTCCGCTTCCGCTACCTGTTGGGTCCCCACCCTGGATCATGAAATCTTTAATGACCCTGTGAAAAACAATGCCATCATAGAACTTTTTATCCTTGTACTCATCATTTACAAATGGGTTTTTACCCTCTGCCAAGGAAACAAAATTGGCTACGGTAACAGGTGTTTTTTGGTATTCCAATTGAATGATGATATCACCTTTGGTGGTTTGGATATCGGCAAAAATACCATCGCCCAAATCGGCATATTTACTCGATTTGCATCCCATGATCACTAGGAGAAATAAAGGAATGATGTAAAATAATTTCTTCATTTGTTTATAAATTTAATTTAAACTGTCGTTGTCTATAATGATTGTATGTAATTCAACTGATGATTTAAGAGGCACCTTTGGTCCAATGGATTTATTGTCGCCTTGATAGCCAAAAGCCAGGGGGGAAGGGAACAAAAATGTAGCCTTTTCGTTTATTTTTAACAGCTTCACGGCATTTTGAAGCCCGGGAAACAATTGTTGCTTGTCAATGACATGCGATTGTGGCCCAATTTCCTCTGCGGTATAAATGGTGTCACCTTCCAATCCCATCAAATTATAGGAAAACAAGATCTGGTCACCCGACTTTAATTGATAGGTGGCAGTATCGTTCTTGGTCTGGTAATAATACCAAAACCCGTTTGGGTTCGAGAGATACTTGTGGGCTGTATCTTTGGAAATGATTTCTTGGATGGCCTTTTCCTGCTCTGCCAGCAACTTTTTGGTACGTTCAATGGATTCCTTGAAGAAACTACCGGATTTGACCTCTACAGGTCTTCTGGGTTCCGGTCCTCCGCAACTTACAACAGACACAATAAACAGAACAGCTAGAAAAAATCTCATGGGTTCAACTTGTCTTTATAGGTTTTTAAAATATCGTTGAATCTGGAAATGGTCTCCTCCATACTGGTTTCGCTTCTTCCCCCGGCCGCATTGGTGTGTCCACCACCATTAAAATGAGCCCGTGCAAATTCGTTCACGGAAAAATCACCTATGGAACGCAAGGAAATTTTAATAATGCCTTCTTCCCGGTTCTCGATAAAAATAAGGGCGAAAATAACCCCTTCCAAAGTTAGGCCGTAATTTACAAACCCCTCAGTGTCCCCTTTCTTAAAGTCGTACCGGTCCAGCTCATCTTGGGTCAGGGTAATATAGGCGGTTCTGTATTCGGGCAGAATCACCATATTACTTAGTGCAACGCCCAGCAAATGAAGGCGAGAGGGAGAGTTCGTGTCAAAAACCTCTTGGTGAATGGCCATGTTGTCAGCACCTTTATCTATGAGTTCAGCAACAACGCGGTGGGTCTTGCTCGAGGTGGAACGGTATTTAAAAGAGCCTGTATCGGTCATAATGCCCGTGTAGAGATTTGTGGCCATATCGGCATCGATCCGGTCAGTTTCCCCTAAAAAATCGATAAAGTTGTACACCATCTCGCAGGTGGAACTCATGGTCACATCGGAATAGGTCACCATCGCATAATCGCTTGGTTGTTGATGGTGGTCTATCATTATAAAATCTGCCCGGGCCCCATGCAAAACTGATTCCATTTGCCCAACACGGGAGAGGTCGTTAAAATCCAAGGTAAAAATGACCGAAGCTTCATTGATTACTTCTTTTGCCTTTGTGTTTTCCCTTTCAAAATTGATAACGGTATCGTTCCCTGGCATCCATTTAAGGAACTTTGGATAGTCGTTGGGCGCAACCACATGTACGTCATGCCCTCTTTTCTTTAAAAATCCATATAGTGCCAAGCAGGACCCCATGGCATCCCCATCAGGGTTTCTGTGGGGTATGATCGCTATCTTTTGAGGTTGGGAAAGAATCGACTTTACCGTCGTGATATCCGCTGAATTCATGCGGCCAAATATACAATAATATAATATAGAGGTAACTTGGTTTATCCGTATTTTTGGTTCTGTAAAATCATATTATGAAGCAATTCTACATAATTCTCGCGGCATTGGTTTTGTTTACGGCCTGCAAAAAGAAAACGGGAAAAACAGTTGGGACCAAAGAAGAAACAACACCTGATTTTGTGGTAGCGTTCGGATCTTGCAATATGTCGCAAGAACCTAATCCATTTTGGGACGATATTTTGGCGGAGGACCCGGATGTTTGGATTTGGGGAGGGGATATAGTTTACGCGGACACTGACGATGTGGAACGATTACGCTCTATTTATGCGATGCAGGATACCGTGGCGGAATATGCCAAGTTGAGAAACGAAGTGCCTATTATCGGTACTTGGGACGATCACGATTTTGGTGTGAATGACGGAGGTGCGGATTTTGACATTAAGGCAGAAAGCCAACAGGTGTTTTTGGATTTTATGGGGGTGCCAAAGGATAGTGAACGGAGAACCCAAGAAGGCGTCTATGCCTCCCATGATTATGAAGTGCCTAAAGGCAAGGTAAAAGTGATAGTACTGGATACCCGTTATTTTAGGAGTGAGCTTATTAAGGATGAAGATTCAAATAGGAGATACAAACCAACTATGGATTCCACTGCCACAATACTTGGAAATGCTCAGTGGCAATGGTTGGCGAAAGAACTTAAAGAATCGGATGCCGATTTCAATTTGATTATGTCAAGCATTCAAGTGCTGTCGGGCGAACACGGTTTTGAAACCTGGGGCAATTTTCCATTGGAGGTGGAGAAATTGGAAAACATTATCCTGCAATCAGGAGCAAAGGGAGTGATCATTTTATCGGGGGACCGTCATATTTCCGAGTTTTCCAGAGCTGATGTTGATGGTCTGTCCTATCCATTGGTGGACTTTACCAGCAGTGGGCTGACCCATTCTTACTCTAGTTTTAGTGGAGAGCCCAACCAGTACCGGATAGGTGAGGTGGTTTCCGATAAAAGCTATGGTATTATCAACCTGAACATTGAAGAGAAAAGCGCCGAATTTAAGATTATGGGGGACAATGGTACTGTTCTCCAAGAGTTAAAACAAAGCTATTGAGCCTTGTGCCTTGGTCGAAAAAGCTTAAGTTTGCGCAAAATTTAAAAAATGACTGGAAATAGAACGTTTACCATGATCAAGCCTGATGCCGTTGAAAATGGGTATATCGGGGCAATTTTGGATAAAATTACGGCTGCTGGATTTAGGATTGTGGCCATGAAGTACACACAATTGAGCACTAGGGATGCCGAAATATTCTATGCCATCCACAAAGAGCGTCCGTTTTTTGGTGAATTGGTGGAGTTTATGACAAGAGGGCCGATTGTTGTTGCCATTTTGGAAAAAGACAATGCGGTGGATGATTTCCGTGCTTTGATCGGGGCTACCAACCCGGAAGAAGCAGCCG
The DNA here is from genome assembly GCA_024743095.1 of Flavobacteriaceae bacterium. GTDB lineage: Bacteria > Bacteroidota > Bacteroidia > Flavobacteriales > Flavobacteriaceae > Flagellimonas. Next base: position 47,399 of record JANSXF010000014.1, on the reverse strand, counting down.
AAGGAACCATTAGAAAACTGTATGCTGCCAGTATTGGGGAGAATGCGGTTCACGGTTCCGATAGTGATGAAAATGCTGCTATCGAAGGTGCTTTCCACTTTTCAGGAAGGGAAATCTACTAATCGATTTACAATAATTTTAGTAAAGCCACCTTTTCGGGTGGCTTTTTTATGTCTTTTGGGTTATCGCAACACCAATTTTTTTACCAATTCCTTGCCCAATTCCTCATTGATCATTTTAATGATCTTGGTCTTGCCTAAACTTAACTCCTCCCGCAATACGGAAGAGGAGAGTGATACGTGGAGTGTCTCGTTTTTGAGTTCAACGGCCGATGTGTAGTTGTTTACCCCATTGCCCATCAATTTGGCCCAAGCCTCTCTTGCGTCTACTTTGTCCATGCCCTTTTGGAGCTTGTTTTCTTGGATGAACTCACTAAGGGCTTCGCTCAATGGAATATGGGAACTGTGTCGTTTGGCCATTATTGTGGGATTTTGATGGGTTCAAAACGTTTGTATTTGTAGGTAACACCCTCTTGGTTGATTACCGAAAATGAAACCGAATCCAATTGCACCAGTTTTTCTTCCCATTCGCTGAACTCATTTTTATAGCGAAGGGTACATGTTTCGTTGATGTTGGATACTTCAAAACTTTCCACATCTTTAGAGGTGTCGTAGGTGCCATCAAACTGGGGTTTCATCTTTTTTCTATAGCCTTTATTTTCTTTCAGTTGAATAAAGTCAATGCTGGTGTTCATTCCATATTCCTTGATGGAGCCGTCAGGAAACTCCACTTCTGAAATTTCCCAATAACCGTTCAAACGGTGAAGGTCCTCCTTGTTTACAGATGGCCCATCACAGCTCCACAATAGTAAAATCACTAAAAAGGGAAGTATGCGTTTCATGATGCTACAAGGTAAATATTTTATAACTCTGATGAATGTTCTTGACCACATTTTCGGTACGGTCGGCGTGTGTGTCACTAATAAATATCTGACCAAAATTGTCATCCTTCACCAGTCCAACAATATGTGACACCCTGTTCTCGTCCAACTTGTCAAAAATATCATCCAATAATAAAATAGGTGTAGTATCCGCCAGTTGTTTAATGAAATGAAACTGTGCCAGCTTCAAGGCGATCAAAAAAGATTTTTGTTGGCCTTGGCTCCCGAATTTTTTAATGGGGTGGCCTGCAATCGTAAAGCTAAGGTCGTCCTTGTGTGTGCCTACCGAGGTATATTGCAGGGCCCGGTCCTTATCAATGCTTTGTTTTAAAAGTTCTAAGAGACTTGCATCGCTCAACTGACTTTCGTAAGCGAGGTCGATTTGCTCATCTTTTTCGGAGATATTGTGATACTGTTCCTTGAAAATAGGGAGAAAAGAATCAATGAACCCTACTCTTTTTTGATGAATCGCAGTGCCCAAGGTGTTCATCTGTTCGTTGTAAATGCTCAAGGTGTCGTTGTCGAAGGTACGGTTCGCGGCAAAATACTTGAGCAACGAATTGCGCTGTGTCACCACCTTATTGTATTTGATGAGGTTTTGAAGATATGCCTTATCCGATTGCGAAATTACCCCGTCCATAAACTTTCTACGGGTTTCGCTGCCTTCCAAAATCAAATCCCGGTCAGATGGGGAAATAATCACTAAGGGTAAAAAACCTATGTGTTCGGAAAACTTTTCATAGGGCTTTCCGTTGCGCTTTATCACCTTTTTAGTGCCTTTTTTAAAAGAGCAGAGTATTTTTTCGGTTCTTTCGTTTTTCTCAAACTCCCCTTCAACGACAAAAAAATCGGTGCCATGTTTTATATTTTGTGTGGACACGGGGTTAAAGTAGCTTTTGCCAAAGCACAAGTGGTAAATGGAGTCCAAAACATTGGTCTTTCCCACCCCGTTATCACCCACCAAACAGTTGATGACAGGGTCGAATTCCAAAGTCTTGGAATCAAAGTTTTTGTAATTGACTAAAGATAAATGTCTTAAAAACATAAAAAATCAGAGAAACGGTTTGGAATAAAAAGGTGGCCCTTTAAAAAAGGAATCCAAAAATAACGAATAAATTACCTTTTGGTTTTGGATAAAAACTTTATTTTTGCGCGACCAATTAAATGACGGATGGCAACATACAAGAAGAGAGGCTTTAAGCCAAAAAATAAAGAGGAAGAAGCTAAGATTGAGGAACACGACAGCACAACGGCTGAAGTTTTCAATACTTTGGACGAAGGTGCCTCCAAGACCGAAGCATGGGTTCAGAAGAACCAAAATTATATTTTGGGCGTGATCGGTGTTATTGCCGTTGGTGTTTTAGCTTACTTGGGCTATCACCAATTCATCCAGAATCCAAAAGAAGCAACAGCTGCAAACGAGCTTTTCTACCCCCAACAATACTTTGATCAAGCCTTGGCAAGTGAAACCGAAAAGGATTCGTTGTTCACCTTGGCTTTGAACGGCGCTCAAGGTAAGTATGGTTTCTTGGATATTATCGAGGAATATAGTGGTACCAAAGCGGCCAATTTGGCCAAGTATTCCGCTGGTATGACCTACTTGAACCTTAAGCAATATGATCAGGCTATTGAGTATTTGGAAGGGTTTTCTTCCGATGACGATATTATGGGGGCCATGGCAAAAGGAGGAATCGGTGATGCTTTTTCTCAGTTGAACCAGAATGATGATGCCTTGGATTATTATGAAAAGGCAATTTCCCATAGCGACAACGAATTCACTGCACCCCGATTTTTACATAAGGCCGGTGTTATAGCATTGGAACTTGGTGAAAAAAGCAAAGCTTTGGGATATTTTGAAAGAATCAAGGAAGAATTTCCAAACTCTCAAGAAGCCAATGGTGTTGACGCTTTGATTGGACTGGCGCAAAACTAAAATATGGCCACAGAGAACAAAAACTTATCCGTTTACGATAAAAATAAAATCCCAAATGCGAAGGACCTTCGGTTTGGGATTGTTGTTTCTGAATGGAACGATGAAATCACCGAAGCTCTTTACCTAGGAGCAATGGAAGCTCTTGTGGATTGTGGGGCGCTTCCTGAAAATGTGCTTCGTTGGAGTGTGCCGGGAAGTTTTGAATTAACTTTCGGTTGCAAAAAAATGATCCAAACTGAAAAGGTCGATGCCGTTATTGCCATTGGTAGTGTTATTAGAGGGGAGACCAGCCACTTTGATTTTGTCTGTAGCGCAACTGCCCAAGGTGTCAAGGATTTGAATGTTGCTTACGATGTTCCTGTGATTTTTTGTGTGCTGACGGATGATACTATTGAGCAGTCCAGGGCCAGGAGTGGTGGAAAGCATGGCAACAAAGGAACAGAAGCCGCTATTGCAGCTATCCAAATGGCTGTATTGGGAAAGTAAAGCACTGGTACCAAAATTAAGTACTCAAGTTCAATAACCCCAATAACCCATATAACTGGATAACTGTTAACATTTTTTGGGACGATCGTCCAACCCCTTTTTTCTAATTTAAGTACCTTTGAGGTTACAGCGATAAGGATACTATGCGAAACCCTTTAAAACTTAGGAAAAATAAGAACTTCGATTACTCCCCCAGATATTACAAGGGAGAGGGGAATCCTTATAAAATTGAGCACAAGCTTGATAAATTCAGAACCACGGCACATTCCACTCGGGGGCTTAAAAACAAGGTGACCTCTGCTATGGATGATTTACAGACCGAAGGGGATAAAAACTTAAAACTTCGTTTTTGGATCATTGTTGCCGTTCTAGTCTTGCTGTTTTTGTTTATCATCGATTTTGACCTATCAATATTCCTGAATCCATAATGGCGGACATCATTAAACTTTTACCGGACCATGTCGCTAATCAAATAGCAGCAGGGGAAGTGGTGCAACGCCCCGCTTCTGTAGTAAAAGAGCTTATGGAGAATGCCATTGATGCAGGCGCATCGTGCATTAAGCTGATCATTAAAGATGGTGGGAAAACCCTAATTCAAGTAGTGGACGATGGATCGGGAATGAGCGAGACCGATGCCCGTTTGTCCTTTGAGCGCCATGCCACCTCCAAGATATCGTCCGCACAAGACCTTTTTAATTTGGCCACCAAAGGTTTCAGAGGGGAGGCGCTGGCTTCCATTGCGGCCATCGCCCATGTGGATATGCAAACGCGTACCGAAGCCAATGAAGTCGGTACGCACCTTAAAATTGAGGGAAGCAAAATCGTGTCCCAAGAGGTTGTTGCTACTCCCAGGGGAACTTCCATATCTGTAAAAAACCTATTTTTCAATATTCCTGCAAGACGAAATTTTTTGAAATCGACGCAGGTGGAGCTGCGCCATATTACCGATGAGTTCCATCGGGTGGCATTGGTCCATCCCAATATTGAATTTCATTTCTATAATAATGGGTCGGAGATTTTTAACCTTCCCCATGGAAAGCATCGTCAACGCATCGTGCACATTTTCGGCAGTAAAATGGATAACCGTTTGGTTCCTGTTTCCGAGGAAACCGAAGTTTTAAAGGTATCTGGATTTATCTGTAAACCAGAGTTCTCCAAAAAGAGCAGGGGAGAGCAGTTCTTCTTTGCCAACAACCGTTATATCAAAAGTCCCTATTTGCACCATGCCGTGGTTGCGGCTTTTGAAGGCTTGATCAAATCAGACACCCATCCCGGTTATTTCTTGTTTTTGGAGGTGAATCCGTCGTCCATCGATATCAATATTCACCCTACTAAAACAGAGGTGAAGTTTGATGATGAAAACACCTTGTACGCGATTTTACGCTCAACGATCAAACATAGTTTGGGGCAATTCAACGTGGCCCCTGTTTTGGATTTTGACCATGATCCCAATCTGGATACCCCTTATTCCTATAAGGAGAAAGGAGCCGTAATCCCCAAGGTGAGCGTTGATTCCAGTTTTAATCCGTTTCAGGAAACAGCGGCCCAAAAAGGCGGTTCGGGAAGGGGGTTTGGTAAACAGAGTGCCAAAGGCTGGGAGGATTTATACGAGGGACTCGGTAATCAGAACGAGCACAATGAGTTCAGTAGTGTGGTCATTGAGTCTGAAAGTGAGGAGCAAGGAACCTTGTATTCGGGTGAAGATGTCGAGGAACATTTGGCCAGCACCTTTCAACTTAGGAGAAAATATGTGGTCAGCACCGTAAAATCGGGAATGTTGGTCATCCATCAAAATAGGGCCCACGAACGGATTCTTTTTGAAAAGTTTTTGGGAGAGATTACGGTAAAAGAAGGGGTAAGCCAACAATTGCTTTTTCCTTTGGAGCTTACTTTTAATAAACAAGAATTGGCCGTGATTAGAGAAATCCAAGAAAGTCTGACAAACATTGGGTTTGTATTTGATAGCCTGGACCAAGAGACTGTAAAAGTGACAGGTGTGCCCATGATGGTCCCCGAAAGCGGGATTGGCACGGTATTGGATCGCTTGATTGCTGATTATATGGAGGGTTACTCCGATGGTTCCATTTCGCAGGCCGAAATGTTGGCCAAGGCGCTAAGTAGGAATCTAGCAGTGCGAACAGGGGATGTGTTGGATTCTGAATCGCAATTAATGTTGGTGAACAATCTTTTTGCATGCAAGGAGCCTAATTTGAGCCCTTTTCAAAAAATAACATATACCATTATCTCTGAAGGGGATATTGATAAAAAATTCAACTAGATGGGTAGAATGACCGAGGCAGTAAAGCATATTTTGATCATAAACGTGATCTTGTTTTTTGCCACTCAATTATATGGAGATCAAATGTATCAATGGATGGCACTTTGGTTTCCCAAGAATGAAAACTTTCAAATTTGGCAAATAATTACCCACATGTTCATGCATGGTGGTTTTATGCACATAGCGTTCAATATGTTCGCGCTTTGGATGTTCGGTACGCCTGTTGAACGGGTGTTGGGAAAAAACCGGTTTCTATTCGTCTACTTTTCTGCGGGATTGGGTGCGGTGTTGTTTCAGTTAGGGTTTTATTACTTTAATTTTTTACCTGCCCAATCGGAATTGTTGAGTACAGGGCTTTCCAATCAGCAAATATTGGATATGTTGGCCTCAAACCGACTCCAAGAAGGCTTGTCGGAGATTCAGGTCTCTACCTTAAGGGCGGTAATGCCAGAGTATGCGCAGATATACAATGCCAGTATGGTAGGTGCCTCTGGCTGTATTATGGGAATTTTGGCCGCGTTTGGAATGATGAACCCAGAAGCAAGGCTTATGTTGATATTTTTGCCCATACCCATAAAGGCGAAATATTTTATTCCAGGTATAATCTTGTTGGATGTGATTTCCGCAATTACGGGACAGTCCTTTTTCAGCCCTAGCAATACAGCCTATATGGCCCACGTTGGGGGTGCATTGACCGGATTTATTATCATGTGGTACTGGAAAAGAAATCAGTTCAACAAAAATAGGTGGGATTAGTTTATGATGAGCGGTGGATTACGATATCAATTTGCAAGGCTTAGCATAGCTGAAAAGCTCATTGCCATCAATGTGCTTATATTTTTATTGGACGGACTCTCGGGGGCGTTGTTGGGCCATTCGTTTTCGCGTTGGTTCCATTTGCCAAAAGATTTTTTTGAATTTTTGGCCCAACCTTGGTCTTTAGTGACCTATTCCTTTTTTCATGCAGGTTTTGGACATATTTTTTGGAACATGATCGTGCTTTATTTTGCGGGTCGAATTTTCCTGAACCTTTTTGATGCACAACGGTTTATCAATGTGTATTTTCTAGGGTTGATGTTGGGCGGCTTGGTGTTTCTACTGAGTTATAACGTATTTCCGACCCTTGTCAACTCCAATGCCGCATTGATAGGAGCATCGGCAGGAGTTAATGCAGTGCTTATTTTTGTCTGTGCCTATATTCCAAATCAAGAGGTCCGTGTAATTTTCTTCAATATCAAATTATGGTATATTGGGCTTGCCTTGGTGATCAAGGATTTGGTTTTGATCGGGATGGGAGATAACATTGGTGGGGGTATGGCACATTTGGGAGGTGCCTTTTTAGGATATGTTTATGCCAGGCAATTGTTCAAGGGAAATGATGTAGGTTCCGGTTTCACTAAATTTAGGGAAGCAATTGCGAACATGTTTAAGCCAAAAGAAAAAAAGGCGCCCATGAAAACGGTTTACAAGAAAAAAGCTGCTTCCAACAGCAAAGCAGATTACGATAAACAGGCCAAGCAGAAAAGGATTGACTCCATTTTGGATAAGATCAGCAAGTCCGGTTATGAAAGCTTGTCCAAAGACGAAAAGGACTTTTTGTTTAAGGCAGGTAAGGAAGACTAAGGGGTGAAAAAATCTATCTCGATATTTGATAGGGTGGTCTATGCAATTAATATTTTGATTGCATTTCTATTGTTATTCGCTGGATTTATCTCATATGTGCCGTTACGATTTTTCTCGGCCATCTCTGTACTAAGCTTGGTGGTTCCTTTTCTTTTTGCACTCAATGTGCTGTTTCTTTTATATTGGACAGTGAAATTGAAACGAAAGTTTTTGTTATCATTTACAGCCATTCTTCTTGGTTATTTTATGTTTGGCCCTTTCTTTGGTTTTTGGGGTAAGGATGTTTCCCAAGAAAAGTCTGCATCGGATATAATAATAATGTCTTACAACGTATGGGGGTTTAACAAGAATGGTTGGATGAAACAACCTGGAATTGGGGATAGTATAGTGAGGTTTGTGAAGAATCAAGATCCAACCGTTCTCTGTGTCCAAGAACATAGTCGGATCCGTTACAGGCAGTTAAGTCAATATAAATATAGGAGTGAAACACCTTATTCCACGCCAAGGACAACTCAGGCCATATTTTCCAAATACCCTATTGTCGGAGAAGGATCATTGGATTTACCAGGTACCATCAATAACATTATTTATGCCGACATTGCTGTTGGTAAGGATACCCTTCGTGTTTACAATGTACATTTACAATCTTTTAATATAGTGCCAAGTAATGATAACTTTTCCGATGGCGAAAAATCGGAAAAAACCTATAAGAAATTGGTAGAAACCTTTTCCAAACAATTGGAACAAGCTGAAATTCTTAGGGGTCATATACAGCAGAGCCCTTATGCAAATATTGTTTGTGGAGATTTTAACAATACCCAATTTTCAAACGTTTACAAAACGGCAAAAGGGAATTTACAAGATTCTTTCTTAGAAGGGGGCAGTGGCTTTGGCCGTACCTACGACCTGTGGAAAATTCCGCTTCGTATTGATTATATTTTTGCAGATGAAGATTTTGAAGTGCTTTCCCATCAGAATTTTGATCAACGCCTTTCCGATCATTATCCTGTAATGGCTACCCTTCGTTTAAATTCACATCAATAAGCAGTCTACAGTATCTGCCACTATATGGATGGTCAATGCCAACCCAATTAGACGGGCGGGTTTAAAGAACAGCAGCGAAATATAAATTGCAATGGCCCAAAGGCTATGAAAGGTGTGAAAGCCCACACTGCAACGGTTGGGATCGTAAAGAGGGATGGCCCATAGGTGATCTATATCTATCAGGATTCCCGCCATAAGCACTAGTGCGACCCTAAAACTATCTCCTTTAAAAAACCATAGGGCAATCAAAATGGGAACCAAAAAATGTATACCGTAGTGGATGAGGTGCCTAGTCATTTGTAAAATCCAAAGATAGATTTTTTAAGTAGCTAAGTGTATTGTTTCCCTCATTGAACAATAGATCTAGAATACTTAAATCGGGGATAAACCCATGCCGTTCCTCAAAAACTTGTGTATACGGCTCAATGCCCCAATCTCTTTCTTTTTTTGCCTCTGCCAAAAAACGGGCATCAAAACAGTTGGTTGGTTCAGTTTGGTATGTTTCGGTTTTATCCAATGGTACTTGTATTCCCATACAATCTGCAATGGCTTCAACGGTTTTTAGATTGAAATCATAGAGTGAGTCATCGTTTCCTTCGTAGATAGGTCGAATATCGTCTTCATAAAATTCGAAGAAGGGCGAGGTTCTGTACGCAGTTTCCAAAGTACGCCAATGCTCTTTTTTCCAATTATAGCTGTTTTCAGTGCTTACATCAATGTATTTTTGACGTCCCTCATTACCTCCTAGGTGTTTTATAGGAATATTGAGCATATGTTTGCCCTTGTCCGTAGAAATATAACAACGGTTCCGGTAGGTTTGTTTCTGAAAATTATCATGCGCCTCCCAAATTACCTTGTTTTGAATTATGGCCGCAAAAGTGGCGATGCTGGGAAAATAGGAAGGATGGACAAGAATCTTCAAAGAACAGGTCAATTAAGTTATCTATGCATTCTTTTTCTTTCGCTTACGAAAGAAATCAAAAATAAACCATGCTGCTAAAAGGGCAATAAAGTACCAAAAATAGGATACAGGTTCCCCGCTTCCTCCAACGGTAGTGAAAACTCGGTCCCAGCGAACCCTCCAATTGGCGATTCCCTGTCTAAAATTGTCAAAGCTCATCCAAAGGAACACCGGTTTGCCCACAATGTGATCGGCAGGTACATACCCCCATGTCCTACTATCTTCGGAGTGGTCACGGTTATCACCCATCATCCAATAATAATCCTGTTTAAAGGTATAAGAATTGGCTTCTTTACCGTTGATGAGCACTTTGCCGCTTGTTACTTTTACATCATTATACTCGTAATCACGGATAATTTTCTTGTAGAACGGAATGGTATTCGTATTAATTTCGACCGTTGCTCCGGCTTCTGGAATGTAAATGGGGCCAAAGTTGTCGTTGTTCCAAGGGTACAGATTAGGTTTTTGTGGAAATGTATTCCCACCATACATCCCCTTGGGGTCTATGGTTTTTACCACGGAGTCAATGGCAGGGTTGTTTTCCAAAGCGGTAACCATTTCATCTGTTAAATTGGCCATGCGGGAACGTGGTTTTTCCTCGGTCAGGGAAAGACGTAATTGACGGATTACATCTGTAGGTATTCCATTTTCCTGGGTGTATAGCTCAATTTTCCCATCTTCTGTAGGTCGCCCTCCAGAAATAAATGGCGCCACTGCATTATATTGCGCTTCGCTGATATTGGTAGCAATATACTTTCTAACATAATCTGAGGCATCAACGTCTTCCAGATATTTGCTGGAAACCCCATTGTTGGCGTAAACCTCATATACGTACATGGGTTTGGCCCGGTCCGATAGTTTGAGCTGTTCACCGTTTATATATACAAATCCATCAATAACAGCTAGGGAATCCCCAGGGGTTCCCACACAGCGTTTTACGTAGTTGGATTTTTTATCGATAGGCTTTATGACCGCTTTTTGTGCTTTGAAGAATTGATACAAAGTATCCGAGGGCAAACTAAAGACGACGATATCGTTTTTTTCCACGCTCTCAAACCCGGGCAAACGCATATAGGGCAATTGCAATTTGTTGATCCAAGATGTTTTGTGCGTTTCAGGATTTACATCTGCCAAATAGGATCTTGTTTTTACTATAGGAAGCGTATCATGGACCATTGGTGCGGCCAAGGTGGTCATGGGAACCCTTGCGCCATAATGGAACTTGCTCACGAACAGGAAGTCACCAACGCGTAGGGTGCGTTCGAGTGACCCTGTCGGAATCACATAGGGCTGAATAAAATACGTATGTACAAAGGTTGCGGCCACGATTGCAAAAACAATGGAACTTACCCATTCTCCCAAACCTGTGGTAGGTTTAAGGCTGCGGTCCTCAATGTATTTTACGTCTTCTGCATAATTGATGTAGTAGATGTATAATCCAAGGGTGAGGATGGCCAACCAAGTGTCCACAAGGGAGTTTTTTCCAAAACTTCGGATGGTTTCCACCCAAACTACGGGGAACATCAATAAATTGATGATGGGAATGAACAATAAAAGTACCCACCAAGAAGGTCTATTGATGATTTTCATCAAAACAATACCATTGTATATCGGTATGGCAGCTTCCCATGCTTTTCTGCCTGCCTTAACGTAGAGTTTCCAAGTTCCCAAGAAATGGATGACCTGAATGATCAGAATAAAAATGATCCATTGTATACCGTCCATATAAATAAGTTTCTTTGTTAGACTCTGGGTCTATGTTCCTGTTAGGTTTTTTAGCTTAGGTTTAACACGTCTTTCATGGAGAAAACACCTGTTTTTTCCTGAATCCACTCCGATGCTATTACCGCCCCAAGAGCAAACCCTTCCCTGTTGTGCGCTTCGTGTTTTATCTCGATGGTGTCCACAGAACTTGCATAAGCAATACTGTGTGTTCCAGGTACCATACCTTCCCTGATGGATTTTATGGAAATCGTATTATCGTTCGACCCATCCAGTTTCCAGTTTTCGTATGGGGTGTTTTCGATAATTCCCTCTGCCAGTGTAATAGCGGTTCCACTAGGGGCATCCAACTTTTGTATGTGATGTATCTCCTCCATGGCAACCTTGTATTGATTCAACCCGGCCATCATTTTGGCGAGATGTTTATTGAGTTCAAAGAAGATATTCACCCCCAAACTAAAGTTTGATGCATAGATGAACGCACTCTTGTTGACTTCACAAATTTTGATGGCTTCATCATACTTGTCCAACCATCCGGTAGTTCCACTGATAACGGGAACGTTGTTTTTAAAGCAATTGGTGATATTGTCAAAAGCAGCTTCGGGAGTACTGAAATCAATGGCAACGTCCATAGGGGAATAATCGATATCCTGCGAAGGATCATCAATCTTTGCTACGATGGTATGGCCTCTATCCTGGGCGATTTGCTCAATCATCTTTCCCATTTTGCCATATCCGAACAGACCAATCTTCATATATTAAAATTTTATGACCATAGCCATCCCATAGTTTGGCTTGTTGGTAAACGGATTTATATCTAAATAAGGGTTGAAGTCAACTGCTAGGTCGTCGCTTACATTGTATTGTTTTAAGTGGGAGTCCACATTGGCATCAATAATATTCAGGGCGTATAGTGCAATGGTGATTACCAGGGCAAGATCTCGGTCCCTTTGTGTATTTTCCTGTGCTTCCTGCAATGCTTCGGAAGATACATCCGGACCGTCTCCATCTCCGTTCAAATCCCAAAATTCATCATCCTGGAAACCTGCAAGTCGCCGTTTATATGCATTCCTTGCACTTCTATATTGGGTGTTATTATATGAATAGACATAAATCCCCGTTCCAATGGCACCCCAAACTATAGGCGCTTTCCAATAGCGTTTATTGTAGATTTGACCAAGGCCCGGAAGAACGGCAGAATAAAAAGCGGCTTTACTGGGAGCAAGCGGATTGATGCTCTTTTGTTTTGTTACCTCTTCAAAAGTAACGCCTTGGCCTTCCATGCTTTGGGTTAAGGAATCCACCTCTTTGGTTTGCTGAGGCTGCTCCTTTTCCTTGTTTTCCTCTTCTTCTTGGGAAAAACCTGAATGGGACAACAAAAAGGCAAAGAGCAATAAAAGGAGGTTTTTATTCACCTGTCAACAATTTTTTGATACGTTTAAAATCTTCCTCTGAATGGAAGGGTATCACAATTTTTCCTTTTCCGTTTTTGGATGTGGTAATGTCCACTTTTGTGGCCAATCGTTCTTTGATGGAATCCAAGCTGTTTGAAACAAAGTCAGGCACATCTGAGCTGCTCTTTTTCTTTTCGGAACCCGAGCTTTTAGGTTCTTTGTGGTCTTTCACCAATTGCTCGGTAGCTCTAACGGAGAGACCATCGGAAACCACTTTTTCATAAATGGCGATTTGGTCTTTTTTCTTATCAATATTGATGAGTGCCCTACCGTGACCCATACTGATAAACCCGTCCCGCATTCCGGTTTGGATAATGGGGTCCAATTTTAACAAACGAAGGTAATTGGTAATGGTGGAACGTTTTTTTCCAACGCGGTCGCTCAATTTTTCTTGGGTGATCTCTATCTCGTCGATGAGTCTTTGATAAGATAGCGCAATTTCAATGGGGTCAAGGTCTTGCCTTTGAATGTTCTCCACCAAGGCCATTTCCAAAGACTCTTGGTCGTTGGCAATACGTATATAGGCTGGAATGGTTTCCAGTCCAACTAATTTGGATGCACGGAACCTTCGTTCACCGGAAACCAACTGGAATTTGTTAAAATCCAGTTTCCTTACTGTTATGGGCTGTATGATGCCAAGTTCCCGAATGGAACTTGCCAATTCCTCAAGGGTTTCATCGTTAAAATTGGAACGTGGCTGGAATGGGTTTACTTCAATGGAATTGATATCCAGTTCTACTACATTACCTATGACCTTGTCCGCATTTTTGTCCGAAACTGATTTGATATCATTCTCTGGATCATTCAATAGAGCGGACAGGCCTCTTCCCAACGCCTGTTTTTTTGTTGCTTTCGCCATCTAAACTTTCTCCTTGTTTTTCTTCAAAATTTCGTTGGCTAAGTTAAGATAATTGGAGGCACCTTTACTGCTTGCATCATATTTTATAATGCTCTCGCCATAACTTGGTGCTTCGCTCAGCCTAACGTTTCTCTGGATGATGGTGTCAAAAACCATATCCGCGAAGTGCTTTTTAACTTCCTCAACTACTTGGTTGGAAAGGCGTAACCTGGAATCGTACATGGTCAGCAGCATTCCTTCGATGTCCAAATCGTTGTTATGTATTTTTTGTACACTTTTTACGGTGTTCAATAGTTTGCCCAGACCTTCGAGGGCAAAATATTCACATTGTATCGGAATCATAACGGAGTCTGCCGCTGTTAGGGCGTTCAATGTCAATAATCCCAACGATGGAGCGCAATCTATCAGTACAAAATCGTATTTGTCCCCAAGGTTTTTTAAAGCTTCTTTGAGCATGTACTCTCTATTGTCCTTGTCCACCAATTCGATCTCAATGGCGACCAAGTCAATATGAGCCGGTACCAAATCTACGTTCGGGGAGTCGGTGGCAATGGTGACTTCCCCAACGCTCATGGTATGCTCCAAAAGCTGATAGGTCCCATTTTCCACAGAATCGACATCAATTCCCAAACCGGATGTTGCATTGGCCTGGGGGTCGGCATCAATCAACAATACCTTTTTTTCCAATACACCTAAGGAGGCTGCAAGGTTCACTGTAGTAGTGGTTTTTCCTACACCGCCCTTTTGGTTTGCTATAGCAATAATCTTGCCCATTTCGTAGTAAGTTAGGTGCTAAAAATACGATTATTTAGGATGCGATAAAATGTAATTTGTTAACAGGGGGTGAATAAACCCGCCATTCAGCGTTAAATAAAGTTAAACTAATATGTATTGGACCGTTACGGCAATCAATCTAAAAGTATATTCAGAATTTGGGTTGCCGCATCTGCAATTTTGGTGCCCGGCCCAAAAACGGCAACGGCCCCGTTGTCCAATAAATGACTGTAATCTTGTTTTGGGATTACGCCCCCGACGATGACCATAATGTCCTGGCGACCATATTTTTTGAGTTCTTGGACCACTTCAGGAACCAATGTTTTATGGCCTCCTGCAAGGGAGGAAATCCCCAATACGTGTACATCGTTTTCCACTGCTTGTTTGGCAACTTCGGCTGGAGTTTGGAACAAGGGTCCAATATCCACATCAAAACCGAGGTCTGCATAGCCTGTGGCCACTACCTTGGCGCCACGATCATGACCATCTTGGCCCATTTTGGCCACCATGATACGCGGACGACGGCCTTCTTGCTCTGCAAAGGAATCGGCAAGCTTTCGGGCTTTTTCAAAACTTTTGTCGTTTTTGATTTCTTTTGAGTACACGCCGGTAAAGGATTGGATTTTAGCTCTGTAACGTCCAAAAGCGCTTTCCATGGCGTTACTGATTTCGCCCAAGGTAGCACGCTCTTTGGCAGCTTCTACTGCTAAAGCTAATAAATTTCCACGGTCGGAATCGTTTTCAGTCGCCTTTTTGGCCGCTATGCGGATAGCTTCGAGTGCTTTTTCCACTTTTTTGGAATCCCTACTACTTTGGATTTGGTCAAGACGGGCCATTTGCTGTTTGCGAACTTTTGCATTGTCCACTTCTAAAATTTGAAGGTCATCCTCATTTTCCAATCGGTATTTGTTCACCCCGACAATAACATCTTGACCGCTATCGATACGGGCCTGCTTTTTTGCTGCCGCTTCTTCAATCCGCATTTTTGGGATGCCTTTTTCGATAGCCTTGGTCATTCCGCCCAATTTTTCCACTTCTAGGATCAGCTCCCAAGCATTTTCTGCAATTTCCTGTGTCAATCGCTCCACTTTGTGGCTACCGGCCCATGGGTCTACCGTTTTGGTGATATGGGTTTCCTGTTGCAGATAGATTTGTGTGTTTCTTGCAATACGGGCAGAGAAATCCGTTGGCAATGCAATGGCTTCGTCCAAGGCATTGGTATGGAGGCTCTGGGTTCCGCCAAAAGCTGCCGCCATGGCTTCGATAGTCGTTCTGGCCACATTGTTGAAGGGATCTTGTTCTGTTAAGCTCCATCCACTGGTCTGGCTGTGTGCGCGGAGCATGGACGATTTTGGATTGGTGGGATTGAATTGCTCTAGCAGTTTGGCCCAAAGCATGCGGCCTGCCCGCATTTTGGCCAACTCGGCAAAATGATTCATGCCAATACCCCAGAAAAAGGATAGTCGTGGTGCAAATTCATCAATTTTAAGTCCTGCTTTGATTCCGGTTCTGATGTACTCAATGCCATCGGCCAAGGTATATGCCAGTTCCATGGATGCCGGGGCACCCGCTTCGTGCATGTGATAACCGGAAATACTGATGCTATTGAACCTCGGCATGTTTTTACTGGTGAACTCAAAGATATCGGCTACTAGCTGCATGGACGGAGCAGGAGGGTAGATGTAGGTGTTCCGAACCATGAATTCCTTTAAAATATCGTTCTGAATGGTTCCCGAGAGTTGTTCCATGGAAACACCTTGCTCCAAACCTGCTACGATATAAAAGGCCATAATGGGAATCACGGCCCCGTTCATGGTCATGGAAACGGACATTTTGTCCAATGGAATTCCGTTGAACAAAATCTTCATATCCTCGATGGAATCTATGGCAACCCCTGCTTTTCCTACGTCTCCAATCACCCGGTCATTGTCCGAGTCGTAACCACGGTGGGTGGGCAGGTCAAAGGCTACGGAAAGTCCCTTTTGGCCGGCCTCCAAGTTTCTGCGATAAAACGCATTGCTTTCCTCAGCGGTGGAAAAACCTGCATACTGGCGGATGGTCCAAGGCCTGCTCACGTACATGGTCGAGTAGGGCCCCCGTAAAAAAGGGGAAATGCCGGCGGCAAAATTCTCGTGCTCGTAATTTTGGGTCTCTACTGCGCTCGAATTTACAGACAATTCCAGATGTTGAAGATCTTTTCTACTCATCGTTCAATCTTTTTTGTTCGGATGCTTCGGCCAGTCTTTTTTCTATAATGGGCTCAATGATGGTTTTTCGCGCCTTGGTCTTTACAAACGGATAAAGTTCTAAGTTCTCCTTCATCCGGTCTTGTGGGTTTTGATACTTGTTGGTGCCGAGTGAAACTATCTTGCCCTGATCAAAAAGGCGCTGTTCCCTTTCGGCATTTTCCTTGACTTTTTGTTGGATTGTACCTTTTTTTAATGCATCCAAGAACCCGCCAGCTTTTTCTATTTGTTTAAATAGGACCAATGCCTTTTCTGCCAGCTGATCGGTTAGCGATTCAATGTAATATGATCCTTCCGCAATTTGAGATGCCTCGAAGAAATACCCCTCCTCTTTTAATAGCAATAGCTGATTACGCGCGATGCGCTCCCCAAACCCATTATCCTTGTGGTAAATCGCATCGTAGGCCAGGTTGCAAACAGCGTCAGCGCCACCCAAAACCGCTGACATGGATTCGGATGTGGTGCGGAGCATGTTCACATTGTAATCGTAAAGCGTTTTGTTTCGTTTGGAGGGACTGGCCAAGATGTTGCACTCGCTTTGTATCCCGTATTCTGATGCCAGACTTCTCCAAAGCCATCTCAAAGCTCTAATTTTTGCTATTTCAAAAAAATAGTTGCTGCCTACGGCTATTTTAAAGGTAACGGTAAAAGGCTTCTCCACTGTGTTCGAAGTGACAACATGGTTTAGATACTCATTGGCGTGTGCTAAACTGTAGGCCAATTGCTGTACCATGTTGGCGCCGGCATTTTGGTAGCGTGAAGCATCGACCCCAACAATTGAAATGTCCGGGGTTGCGAACCAGACCAGATCAGTAAGTAATTTATGATCTTTTTCTAGATGGTGATACCAATTGCCCTCTTCGGTCAAGTGCCCGATGATATCGATATTCAAATGGGCTTTTGCCTTTTTGTTGCCAAGAAGGCTTGCCAATTTTTTGATGGGCCCCAAGCTCAAAAACCCAAAATAAAAATAGAGTTCGATTTTCTCCACGTCCAAGCCAAAAAGCAGGACTTCAAAATCCGTGGTTTCATTGGGGATGGTAAAAATCAAACTTTCGACACCTTTTTCAAGGATCGTGAGGGCTTTGGTGTTGGACTTTTTTTCGTCACTCACATAAATGGTTTGGGCCACGGACCAATTATGGCCTTTTGGTAAGGAGAAGTTGGGTATGGTCTTTAGGTCCTCTTGATTGTAAAATGGTTTAACATTTATGCCCTCCAAAGATTCCCAGACCAAGGTTTCGTTATAGTCGGCACCTTTAAGGTCCACTTGGATTTTTTGCTTCCATTGCTTGGCGGATACTCCAGGGAATTCACTAAATAGGCCAGTATTACTCATTTTTCCTGTTCTTTAGGCTATCTTCATATTCAATAAGAAATATTTCTTCATTGTCCTTTTTCATATAGTACTTCTCACGGGCAAGTTTCTCAAGTTCCTGTTCATCGGACATCTTCTTTAGGATTTCCTTGTCCTTGGCAATTTCGCTTTTCAAGAAATCCTTTTCTTTCTCCAACTTATCGATTTCGTTCTCGAGCTCCAAATGAATCATAAGGGAATTCGTATCGAAAAAAGCCATCCATATCACAAAAATGGTCAACACCAAAATATAGGTGTTGGTCATAATCTTGAACCATTTCTTTTTTCTCAATTCCTTCAGGCCCATGTTACGCAAGTTTGTTGTTGATGATGGTCCTTACAATATCCACCGCAACTGTGTTGTAATGGTTGTTCGGGATGATGATGTCCGCAAATTCCTTGGAAGGTTCTATAAACTGGAGATGCATTGGTTTTACGGCCGTTTGATATCGGGTCAGTACCTTTTTTAGGTCGTGCCCACGCTCTTGGGTGTCGCGTTGCAGCCTTCTTATCAAACGTTCGTCCGAATCGGCATGTACAAATATTTTTATATCGAACAGTTCCCTTAATTTAGGATTGCTCAACACCAGGATTCCTTCAACGATCATCACTTTTCGTGGTGGGGTAGCAACGGTCTCTTTCATTCGCGTTTCCTCTACAAAGGAGTAAATGGGCGTATCCACTGTTTTGCCTTCCCGTAATAGTTTAATATGCTCGATCAACAGGTCAAAATCTATCGAATTGGGATGGTCAAAGTTCACTTTTGCCCTTTCCTCCCTGCTCAAGTGGGATAGGTCGTTGTAGTAGGAGTCTTGAGATATTACACCCACTTCATCCGTTGGTAATTGTTCCACTATTTGGTTTACCACCGTAGTTTTTCCGCACCCTGTGCCGCCAGCAATCCCTAAGATCAGCATAGTTTGAATTTTGGCATCAAAAATACACAAATGATAACATCTCTTGTCTATCCGAGACACAACATAATTAATGATTAATAATACAGAAATTAATGATCATTGTCATGATTAATCCTTCGGGTGGCACATAACTTTGTATGATTTCTAATGTATTACCCTTATATTTATCGAGCTAACCCATGGAAAATTCTTATATGGATGACTCTTATTCCGTCAAGGTTGGAGAAGACTTTGACTTTAAACTTTCCAAGGACGCCATTTCTTCGTTGGATTTGATAAAAACAGGTGAGAACAACTATCATTTGCTTAAGAATGGAGTTTCTTATCACCTAAAAATTATGGCTTCCGACTTTAACAGGGGCATATATACCCTCAGCGTTAACGGTACCGAATTCGAGACCTCAATACGAACACCTTTGGACGAACTTATCAAAAAAATGGGGTTTGCCGTCAATGCGGGAAAAAACATCGATTCCATTTCTGCGCCCATGCCCGGTTTGATCTTGGATATTTTGGTGGAAGAAGGCCAAGAAGTAAACGAAGAAGACCAATTATTGATTTTGGAGGCCATGAAAATGGAAAACATCATCACCTCTCCCAGAAGTGGAGTGATCAAAACAGTTAGTGTATCAAAGGGTGAGGCTGTGGACAAAAAGCAATTGTTGATTGAATTTCAATAAAAAATCATGAAAAAAATATTGATCGCCAATAGGGGCGAAATTGCGGTCCGGGTGATGAAGACCGTCAAAAAAATGGGCATTCAAACTGTTGCCGTCTTTTCGGAGGCGGACAGGAACGCCCCCCATGTCTTGCTTGCAGATAAAGCCGTTTGTATCGGTGAGGCGCCGTCCAACAAATCATATCTGAGAGGTGACAAAATCATTGAAGTCGCCAAGGAGCTACAAGTGGACGGTATTCATCCTGGCTATGGATTCTTGAGCGAGAATGCTGAGTTTGCCGAAGCCGTTGAAAATAGCGGAATCACATTTATTGGACCAAAATCCAAGTCCATCAAGATTATGGGCAGCAAGTTGGCGGCCAAAGAAACGGTAAAGGAATACGACATTCCTATGGTTCCCGGTATTGATGAAGCCATAACCGATGTGGATAAGGCCAAAGGGATTGCGAGCGAAGTGGGGTATCCTATTTTGATCAAGGCTTCAGCCGGTGGAGGAGGAAAGGGAATGCGCATAGTTGAGAAGGAAGAAGATTTGGAGTCTGGTATGAAACGAGCCATAAGCGAGGCGACATCCGCCTTTGGCGATGGTTCCGTTTTTGTGGAAAAATATGTAAAATCACCAAGGCACATCGAGGTACAGGTGATGGCGGACACCCATGGCAATGTGCTACATTTTTTTGAAAGGGAGTGTAGTATACAGCGCCGTCATCAAAAAGTAGTGGAAGAGGCGCCATCTTCCATTCTAACACAGGAATTACGTAAACAAATGGGCGAGGCGGCTTGCAAAGTAGCCAAATCCTGTGATTATGTTGGAGCCGGTACGGTTGAATTTTTAATGGATGCCGATCATAATTTCTACTTTCTGGAGATGAATACCCGTTTACAGGTGGAACATCCTGTAACCGAATTGATTACGGGGGTTGACTTGGTTGAATTGCAAATAAAAGTTGCCAGGGGAGAGGAACTGCCGATGAAACAGGAGGACCTTTCCATTCATGGGCATGCGGTCGAACTTCGGGTGTATGCCGAGGATCCTTTAAACGATTTCTTGCCCAGTGTCGGCAATTTGGAAACTTATCGATTACCTATTGGTAAAGGGGTTCGTGTGGATAATGGATTTCGGGAGGGGATGGATATCCCGATCTATTATGACCCTATGCTGTCCAAACTCATCACCTATGGCCAAACACGTGAAGAAGCTATTGAACTGATGTTGGATGCCATTCAGAACTACAAGGTGAAAGGAGTGCAGACCACTTTACCATTCGGAAGTTTTGTATTTGCACACGAGGCGTTCCGGTCAGGAAACTTTGATACACATTTTGTAAAAACATATTATTCGCCGGAAAAAATCAAGGAGCAAACGGCGGCCGAAGCCGAAGTTGTGGCCATGATAGCCCTCTATCAATATCTGGAGGACAAAAAAATAGTAAGATTACCATCAAATTGAATCCCATGGATCCCAAGATAAAAGCACTACAGGAAAAAATTGACGAAGCCCATTTGGGCGGAGGTGTAAAACGAATAGAAAAGCAACATCAGAAAAAAAAGCTGACCGCCCGTGAAAGGGTACTTTACTTTTTGGATGATGGTTCTTTCGAGGAAATGGGTATTTTGGTGACCCATCGTACCACCGATTTTGGTATGGACAAGGAAATGTACTATGGAGACGGAGTGGTAACCGGTTATGGAACCGTGAACGGAAGATTAGTGTATGTGTATGCCCAGGATTTTACAGTGTTCGGAGGTGCCCTTTCGGAAACCCATGCGGAGAAGATCTGTAAAGTGATGGACTTGGCGATGAAGGTCGGTGCCCCAATAATCGGACTTAATGATTCCGGTGGAGCACGTATACAGGAAGGAGTGCGTTCACTCGGCGGTTATGCCGATATTTTCTATAGGAATGTGCAAGCCTCGGGGGTAATACCACAGGTCTCTGCCATTATGGGCCCCTGTGCAGGTGGCGCTGTTTATTCGCCCGCTATGACCGATTTTATAGTAATGGTCGAAGAGACCAGTTATATGTTCGTCACGGGTCCCAATGTGGTAAAAACAGTGACCAACGAGAATGTGACCTCCGAGGAATTGGGAGGGGCAAGTACACATGCGGTTAAATCTGGGGTCGCACACAAAACATCCGCGAACGATGCGACCTGTTTGAACGATATCCGAAAGTTACTGGATTATCTGCCTCAGAACAATAAAGAAATCACGCCCAAAATTCCATACGAGCTCGGGGACGAGAGTAGGGAAGAACTTTCGGAAATAGTGCCGGGTAATGCCAATAAACCCTACGATATGCACGATGTGATCTCAGGCATTATAGATAGCGATTCGTTTTATGAGATCCATAAGGATTATGCGGAAAACATCATCACTGGTTTTGCCCGTTTGGGCGGAAGAAGTATTGGTATCATTGCGAACCAGCCTATGTTTTTGGCAGGGGTTTTGGATGTAAATAGTTCCACCAAAGCGGCCCGATTTACCCGCTTTTGTGATTCCTTCAATATTCCGTTGCTTGTTTTGGTCGATGTGCCCGGATTTTTGCCCGGAACAGACCAAGAGTGGAGCGGTATTATCATGCACGGGGCAAAATTACTCTATGCCTTGAGTGAAGCTACGGTGCCAAGGGTTACCGTGATAACACGTAAAGCCTATGGTGGCGCCTACGATGTGATGAATTCCAAGCATATTGGCGCGGATTTCAACTTTGCATGGCCCAGTGCCGAAATTGCCGTAATGGGAGCCAAGGGCGCCAGTGAAATTATCTTTAGAAGGGAAATTGCAGCAGCCGATGACCCGGAATCCAAATTAAAGGAGAAGGAGGCCGAGTATGCCGATAAATTTGCCAATCCTTACCGTGCCGCCAAACGTGGTTTTATAGATGAGGTGATCATGCCAAAGGATACCAGACGTAAATTATTGAAGACGTTTGCCATGCTGGAGAACAAAGAGGTTCAGGCCCCTTGGAAGAAACATGGGAATATTCCGTTGTAAGTTTTGGTTACTGGTTAAGGTTTGACGTCTTAAGCTTACCTGTGATTACAACATCACTGTCTTCCCCGTTTTAACCGATTCATCCGCGGCGAGTACAATTTTTAAGCTGTTGACAGCGTCGTTTAAGTGATCAGTGAGGTCACGGTCGCTACGAATGGCATCCAACAGATATGCTTGTTCCAACAAGCAAAGTCCATCGTGGTCAGGCTCATCGGCTGTGTCAATGATCTCATCTTTTTTAGAGAAGTGCCCATTTATATCAAGTTTGCTGTGGTGCAACTTTAAACTCCCTGTTTTGGAATGCCCGTCAACATCGTCCGAGGCCCCTTTGTCTTGATCGCTTATGGATACACATCCCTTTGGGCCGATTACATCTTTGATAAAAAAAGCGGTTTCGCTCATCATGGGCCCCCAGCCGGCCTCATACCAGCCTACCGAGCCATCTTCAAACCGGACCTGCAATTGGCCGTAGTTGTACATCTCAGAAGCGATCTCGTCCGATAAATTCGCCCCGATCGCTGAAACACTGATGGGTTTGGAGCGAGTCATCGAACACATCACATCCACATAATGGACGCCACAATCCACGATGGGGGACATGGAATTCATTAATTGTTTGTGGGTGTGCCAATGGTCTCCAGAGCTTTGCTGGTTAAGGTTCATGCGCATGACCAAAGGTTTGCCCAGTTCTTGGGCCATTTCCGTGAATTTGGCCCATGTCGGATGAACTCTAAGGATATATCCCACCACCATTTTGAGTTCTAGTTTTTGAGCTAGGTCAACCAATGTTTTGGCTTCCTCTACCGTTAAGGCCAAGGGTTTTTCCACAAAAACATGGGCTCCTGCATCCAAGGCCATTTTCACATAATCGTAGTGTGTATCCGGGTAA
The DNA here is from genome assembly GCA_024743095.1 of Flavobacteriaceae bacterium. GTDB lineage: Bacteria > Bacteroidota > Bacteroidia > Flavobacteriales > Flavobacteriaceae > Flagellimonas. The sequence continues at coordinate 24,240 of JANSXF010000014.1, read as the reverse complement.
GTGTTGATGGAGACTACATCTGGTTTCGAGGTTGCAAGGGCTTCAGCATAATCGGAAAACATAGCTGTGCCACCCAATTCGTTGGAAAGCCGTTCCCTGCTTTTGGCGCCTCTACTGACCAATCCAACGATTTCAAACCCATTTAATCCGTGGTATGCTCGAGCATGGGATGTACCCATGTTCCCGCATCCGACCACCAATACTTTTAAATTTACCATGACAATAAAAATTTTGATTTAAATATAAGGTTCTCCAAGCGATTTGATCACGTCAATCAAGTTCGGATAAAGAAAAATGTCCCTTTGTCCTGCAACAGTTTTCAACTACAACGTTGGATATGTTTCTTTATCATTAAACCTTTCTTAAATGCTTTACCGATCCAATGGGTATGACTAATTTTGCCCGATGGAAAAGTTAAATCAAAAACCCAACTTTGAATTTGTGGCCATGATGGCCGCTCTGATGTCGATTGTAGCCTTGGCGATTGATGCGATACTGCCTGCAATTTCCAACATAGGCGAGGCAATCAACAGTACCGATTCTACAGACCATCAGTTATTGGTGACCATGATTTTCTTGGGATTGGGCGTAGGGCAGCTTTTCTTTGGTCCCGTTTCGGACAGTTTTGGAAGAAAACCAGTCGTTTACATGGGTTTTTCCATTTTTTTGGTAGCCAGTATCATTTGTTTGTTGGCGCCATCCTTGGAGGTTATGGTAGTGGGAAGGATTTTACAGGGAATCGGCCTATCTGCACCAAGAACGATATCCATTTCCATTATCCGCGATACTTATGAAGGTGACTACATGGCGAAAATCATGTCTTTTGTTACCGCTTTTTTCATTTTGGTACCTGTTGTAGCCCCAGCAATCGGAAAATTGATTTTGGACGCAACAGGATGGCAGGGCATTTTTTATGTGCAAATGTTCTTTGTGTTGGTCGTTGCTTCCTGGTTCTGGAAACGTCAGCAGGAAACATTACATCCTGAATATAAGATTCCATTTACCCGGCATGTATTTATTGATGGTGTAAAAGAATTCGTAAAATATAGGGAGACAGTAGCCTTTACGTTGATTTCCGGATTGGTCACTGGTGCGTTTTTGGTGTATTTAAGCTCAGCGCAGCACATTTTTGAAGACCAATATGCGCTTAAGGAAGTATTTCCATACATCTTTGCAGGTTTGGCCGTATCTATTGGATTATCAACCTTCATGAATGGTACTTTGGTGATGAGCTTTGGAATGAGACGATTGTCGTTGATGGCCACAATCGTATTCTGTATGGTGGCCTTGACCTATTCTTTTTTGTTTTTGAATTCGCCAAACCCAAGTATATATGTGTTGGTCGGATTTTTATCGGTTCAATTCTTTTGCCTTGGATTTATGTGGGGTAATTTCCGTTCCATTGCCATGGAGCCTATTGGCCACATTGCTGGAATTGGAGCTGCCATAAATGGGTTTGTGTCAACCGTACTTTCTATACCCATAGCCACCTTTATCGGTGATTTTGTAAGGGATAGTGTGTGGCCGCTTTTTGCAGGTTTGGCTATCTGCGGTATGGTTGCTTTGGCACTGTTTCTTTTGACCCATTTGCCCAAACGGAAACGAATTGCTGCTTCCTAAACCAAATCCTTAGGAAAAAACACGTTCCCACTGCAAGAATCTGAAGTCGCACCGGTCACGGATTTCAGAACATTGGCTTTCCCTTCCAACCGAAGTACGCCCATTAAGGCAAAAACCAATGCTTCTTTATACGCAATGAGTGTTTTATTGGGAACCACCACCTCAAAGCTGTTTCCCAATTTGCTTTGGAGTGTATCCATAAAAAATTGATTTAGCGCCCCGCCACCGGTTGCCAAAAGTTTACTGTTGGATTTGCCATTGTTCTTATGCTTGAGCGCAGCAAATGCTATTTGTTCGCAGTTATGATGGATGAAGGTATGCAATACATCTTCACTAGGAAGCTTGGCCCCCTCAATTAAGGGCATTATTTCACAAGAAAACCATTCGTATCCGGTGGATTTTGGATAGGGCAGGGCGTAATAAGGTAAACTGTTCAGTTTTTGGAGCAGAGCGTGGTTCAACTTCCCAGATCTTGCAATCTTTCCATTTTCGTCATAGGCCAACCCCATTTTATGGGTAATGTAATTCAATGGCATATTGGCCAATCCGATATCGTAGGCAATCCGTTCACCATTTTTGTCGAAAGAAATATTGCTAATACCGCCTAGGTTTAGGCAAAAATCATATTCATGAAACAGTAATTTATCGCCAATGGGTACCAACGGAGCGCCTTGTCCCTTTAGTGAGACATCCTTAGACCTAAAATCACAGACCACCTGTTTTTCCGAAGTGTTTGCCAAAAGTTGCCCATCGCCCAACTGAAAGGTAACGCCCTCATCGGGTCTGTGATGGGAGGTGTGCCCGTGACTGGCAATAAAATCAACTTCTTTGTCCAATTGATCAATGAACAATTTGGATTGCTGCCCCAGCCAAATGCCGTAATCCTTATGCAATTGATTATGGTCTTTTTCGGATAGATGAATCGCATTTTTGAGGTATTCCCGCATCTGATCGGAATAATCGATTTCTGCCGTTTTTTTTATGGAAAAGTTCCATTTTCCATCTTCCTCCCAAATATGGCAATAGGCAATGTCCAATCCATCCAAGGATGTTCCGGACATTAACCCTAAAACTTTATAAACACTCATGGTTGAAAGGTTTTTAATTGAATTGGAAATTTGCCCCGAGCTTTAATTCTACCAGAGAAATGCTCAAAGGCGACATCCTGAAACTCTGGAAAATCCTGATACACCAACACCAGATTGGATGATGGCTTCAATTTTAAAATATCCAGTACATACGGATTGCCAAACAGATAGATGAAAGTGTTTCTTTTTTCCAATAACCTATGAATGTTGGCCAACGTTTTTTTATCAAACCCAAATTGGTCTTTAGGCTTTACCGCTGGAGGGAATATACTGAGCAGAACCAATTCGTTGTCCGAGATCAGTGCTTCATCTAAATTCACTGTTTTTGAGTTAAAACTGGATGAAATTTGCTCAGAAAAGCTATTTTTTTTACCAAAACTGACCGATACGTTTAAAAAAACAGTGTTTTTTATGTTTTTGAACAGTGCTTGATCTCCCACAGATTCCGTTATACTGTTGATAGCGATTTCACGGTTCAATTTGGAATTCGCTTGGAGTTGCGTTGTCTGTATTTTTTCGTGTTTTTCTTTCCTAAAAGCCTTGTTTTTTAAGGCCCAAACCCTCTCAAAACTCTCTTGGATTCTTGTTTCTGAAGCGTTGGTTATGATTTCATGAATACCTTCTGCCACATTTTCGCTAAAACATAGCACATCCATTCCCGCTGTGAAGGCAGCATATTCCAGTTTCCCTTTTTCAGGATATTTTTTTGAAACAGCATGCATATTCAAGGCATCTGAAATTACCACGCCGTTAAAACCCAATTGCTGTCTGAGCAGGCCAGAAATGATTTTGGACGATGTTGTGGATGGGTTTTCTTTATCTAGCTGGGGCAATAGCAAATGGCCCACCATTACCGAATCAATACCGGATTCAATCAATTTTTTGAATGGGTATAGTTCATACTCCATGAGTTCTCCCATGGATTTATCGATTACCGGCAATCCCAAATGTGAGTCGGTTGCCGTGTCGCCGTGACCTGGAAAATGCTTGATGGAATTCAGGATGCCGCTCTTGCCCATACCTTTGATAAATGCTTCGGCTTTACCAAGAACTTTTTCCTTATCATCCCCAAAAGAACGATATCCGATCACGGGATTCTCAGGATTGTTGTTGATATCTACAACCGGTGCGAGATTCCAATGTACCCCGGCCTCTCGACAGTCTTTTCCAATAGCTCCGCCCACCTTAAAAATAAGCTCATTCTTATCTGCCAAGGCCCCTAGAGTGATGGCATAAGGGTATTGCGGTGTGTTTTCAATACGCATGGCGAGCCCCCATTCGGCATCAATGGCAATCAATAGAGGAACGCTTGCCGCATTTTGGTAGCGTTTGATAAGCTCCAATAAACAATCATAGCTTTTCTTGTTGTGGACAATTTTTTTCTTTCCTTCAAAATTGGTGGCCGCGCTGGCCCTGCTATGGAAAAAACATACGGAACCTACCTGCTGTTCCTTGATGAGTTTTTCCATTCTCTGTACCTCTTCCTCGGTGTCGTTTATGAAAACAGCCGGCATGAACAGTTGACCAACCTTTTGTTTTAAGGTCAATGGTCCAGCGGGAGGGATATATGTTCCAGAAGTATTAGTCATTGGATTCTACCGTTTTTTTACCATAGTCTGCAGGATATTTTAAATAGCGAAGGATTAAAAATGCCGGTAGGGCAGCAATGACCACCCAGATAAAAAAGCCATCATATCCCAGCCATTGCTGAATATAACCACTAAGCATACCGGGCAACATCATTCCTAAGGCCATAAAACCGGTGGCAATGGCATAATGTGAAGTTTTGGAGGTACCTTCGGCGACATAGATCAAATACATCATAAATGCGGCAAAGCCGAATCCATATCCAAATTGTTCAATTATAACGGTGCCTACTACTGCAAATATACTTGTGGTCTGTGATATGGCAAGAAGTGCATAAAGGGCGTTGGGCAAGTTAAGGGCCAAAAGCATTGGGAGCATCCATTTTTTAAGACCGTCACGGGAAATTAAAATCCCTCCAAGGATGCCTCCGAGCGACAACATAATTACTCCCACAGTGCCATAAATGGTCCCGACAGCTTCGGTGGAGTAGGCCAATCCGCCAACTTCCAAATCATCCAGCAAAAACGGTGAGGCCATTTTTACCAATTGTGATTCGCCCAATCTGTAGGTCAAAACAAATAATAGGGCAATCCCTATTTGATGTTTTCTGAAAAATGAGGCAAATACCTCAAAAAAGCCAGCTGGTTTTTCTTTGGGTTCGGATGTGGTTTCTTCAAATTTTGGTGCTGTAAAAAAGTTGGAAATGGTCAAGGCGATCATTAAAACAGCTGCGCCGATCATGGTAACGGACCACGCTTTGGTATTGTCACCGTACTGATTTTCCAAAAAACCTGCCAATATCACCAGAAGTCCTTGACCGGTAACCATTGCCAATCGGTAAAATGTACTCCGCAACCCAATAAAAAAGGATTGTTTTTTTTGTGTAAGCCCGATCATATAATACCCATCGGAAGCAATATCGTTGGTTGCGGAGGCAAAGGCCGCCATCCAAAAGAACGCTAATGTGATAATGAAAAATGAATTGGAGGGCAGAAATAGCCCAATCCCAAAAAAAGCAAGTGAAATAATCAATTGCATTGCCAAAAACCATTTGCGTTTGGTGCCGTTCAAATCCACGATCGGGCTCCACAAGGGCTTTATCACCCATGGGAGATATAGCCAACTGGTGTACAGTCCAATTTCGGCATTGCCAATGCCCAAACGTTTGTACATGATTACGGAAACAGTGACCACCAAAATGTAAGGGATGCCCTGTGTGAAATATAAAAAGGGAATCCACAACCAGGCGTTTTTATCTTTTGGAGCTGTATTCATTTGTGGCGGTTTTAATTTTGCGGTTGGTTTTTTATTTGTTGAAATATCGGGAAGTTCAAACTTATTTTGTGGCAACTTTAGTTAATAATCAAAGGTTGCACGGGACTTTGGTTGCCGTATGCATCACTTATATTGATTTGTAAATTACTACGGAGCTGTTTTTTGGTCAAATTGAATTGATGGCATCTTTCCCTATCGGTTTCTGAAAGGTATTGTTTTTCAATGAGTTGTGGTTTTCCTTTTTTGAATGCGTAAAGATTTAAAAATCGGGGAACATCATCGGTATGACTAATGCAAAGGTCCAATATTTGATTGTTATATTGTAAGGAAGCGATGACAGGAAGCTGAATATCGCGCACAACCTGGTTCAATGGTCCGGGGTTACCTGCGGGAAGACCGTAATATTTTTTTTGAAGTTTTTGATTGACTTTTTCATGTTGCCCGATCAAGGATTTGGCACTAAAAAAGATATTGCCCCTTATGTTTTCCAAATTGCGGGAATAATTCAATTGTTTGGGTATTTCGTTTTTCTTCTCCCAAGCTTTATCTGCATTGTTCTTGATTTTGTAGGTGCCGTTACCTATGTATAAATTGGTGTTTAATGAATTGTTGGCCCACCAAGCAGCTATTGTTTTGTGAGATGCCACAGGGTATTCCATACTCCAATACACTTGTGGCGCCAAATAGTCCAACCAGCCTTGCTGCACCCATAATAGAGGGTCGGCATAAAGGTCTTCGTAGGTGGTTTGTCCAGCTTTCGTATCGGAACCTTGTGGGTCGGTACTTTTGTTTTTCCAGACTCCAAAAGGGCTTATCCCGAATTGTACCCAGGGCTTGTGTTTTTTGATGGTTCTGTGGACGTTCTTTACCAATGAATCCACATTGCTACGCCGCCAATCCTCCATTGTTTGACCTTCCAAACCGTATATGGAAAAGGTTTCGGTATCGTCAAAAGATTCGCCTTCTATTTTGTAGGGATAAAAATAATCATCAAAATGGATGGCATCCAACTCATATTGCGTGACCAGTTCCTCTATAATCCGGCCGAACTTTTCCCTGACTTTGGGCAGTCCCGGGTTGTAGTAATTTTTTGTGCCGTATGAGACCATCCAGTCGGGGTGTTGGTAATAATCGTGTTCCTGGGAAAGTAGGGTGGTATCCAGACTCACTGTGGCCCTATATGGATTTAGCCAGGCATGGAACTCCATTCCCCGTTTATGGGTTTCGCTGATCATCCATTCAAGAGGGTTTTCAAATCCTGATGGCGCTTTTCCCTCGGTTCCGCTCAGGTATCTGGACCATGGGGCCAAATCGGTAGGGTAGAGGGCATCCCCTGCGGTTCGTACTTGTACGATTGCCGCATTGAAATTCATTTTTTGATAAAAATCAAGAATATTTATGAAGTCCTTTTTTTTCTTGGCAACATCGTCATCCGGATGTTTGGGCCAGTCGATGTTGGCCACGGTGGCAATCCACACGCCCCTGAATTCTTCTTTGGGTGCTTTGGTAACGGCACAGGAAAACAGAAAAAGTACGGGGATTATGTATGAAAATCGATGCATATAAGCGAAAAAAAAGGCCTACGTATGCATTAAATGTAGGCCTTTTTGCTAGATTAAATTAAACAACTAACAACTTAAATGAAATATTGTTTTATTAAAAGTGGTATCGTACAAAACCTTCCATGGCCTCGTATTCTGCCATTCCAAGTTGGTTGTAACGGTTTGCCGTATCCTTGTTTCTTTGCTCGGCGCGCTGCCAGAACTCCCTTTTGTCATTTCCGGGGAACATGGCGCTGTCCTTTTGGGATTGGTGCTTAAAAATAGCATTGATCTTTCTTGCCATATCCTTAGGGCCAATGGGTACGGCCATTTCCATATCGGCAATGTCCCATTCTTGCCAAGCTCCTCTGTACAACCATACGTAACAGTTTCGAATCCAATCGGAACCTTCGTCGACCAGACGCTGAACGGCCTTGAAGATCACATCCAAACAAACCCTGTGGGTTCCGTGGGGGTCGGAAAGGTCCCCTGCTGCGAATATTTGATGGGGTTTCAGTTTGTTGAGCAAGTCATAGGTTATCTGAACATCCTGATCGGAAAGCGGTTTCTTTCTTACGGCACCAGTTTCGTAAAAGGGCAGGTTTTGGAAATGGGCGTTTTCTTCGGATACCCCGCAATAGCGACAGGCAGCCAAGGCTTCGCCTTTTCGGATCAGGCCTTTGAAACTTTGTACCTCTGGGCTATCCAGTTCCCCTGGTTTTTTATTGGCCAGAAACTTGCGTACTTCTTTGAATTTCTTTTGAAGTTCTTTGTTGTCTTTTTGTACATCCGTGGCAAAATCCAAGAAACGTATTACCTCGTCATCAAATACGGCAATGTTCCCGGAAGTTTGGTAGGCTACATGGACATCGTGACCTTGGTCGACCAATCGCAGTAAGGTGCCGCCCATGGAAATCACATCATCGTCAGGATGGGGACTAAAAATCAAAGATGTTTTGGGGTGGGGCTGTGCTCTTTCGGGTCTTTGGCTATCGTCCGCATTAGGTTTGCCTCCGGGCCAGCCTGTAATGGTCCGTTGCAGTTGGTTGAACACGGAAAGATTGATTTGTTCCGCAGAACCGACTTCGGCAATTAAATTCCCCATACCATATTCGTTGTAATCCTCGTTGGTCAATTTTAGTATGGCCTTGTCCAGTTTTTCGGAGAGCCAGATGGACGCTGTTTTGATGAGTTTTTCGTCCCATTCGCACTCGCCTACCAACCAAGGTGTTTTAATTCTGGTCAAGTAGGAAGAAGCTGCATCATCCAGCACAAAGTCACAATTTTTGTGGTGCTGTAAAAAGGTGGCGGGAACGGATTCCTTTATTTCACCTTCCACTGCCTGCTGCACAATTGGGGCCTTTCCTTCGCCCCATGCCATGATTATAATCCTTTTGGCGTCCATAATGGTGCCGACCCCCATGGTTATGGCTCTTCGTGGCACGTTCTCTTCTCCGAAGAAATCACTGGCGGCATCAAGTCGGGTTACACGGTCCAATCTAACCAAACGGGTTTTGCTGTTGAGGGATGATCCGGGTTCGTTAAATCCAATATGCCCTGTTCTGCCGATACCCAATACTTGAATATCGATGCCTCCTACGTTTTGGATTTTTTCCTCATAATCGGAACAATATCGCCTGATTTCTTCTTTGGTCAGGCTCCCGTTGGGGATGTGAACGTTATGGGGTTCTATGTCAATGTGGTCAAATAAATGTTCGTTCATAAAACGAACATAACTGTGTATGGAATCCGGTTCCATGGGAAAGTATTCATCCAAATTGAAAGTGACCACGTTTTTAAAGCTTAGTCTCCCTTCTTTGTAGAATTGGACCAGATAATCATAAACTTTCGTGGGAGTGGATCCTGTTGCCAGTCCAAGAACAGCTTTTTGGCCCTGATCTTGTTTTTGCTTGATGAGGCTTGCAATTTCATTGGCCACATACCAAGATGCACTTTGCGAGTCTTGATAAATATGGGTGCTGATTTTTTCAAACTTCACGGTTTCTGCGTCGAGAGGTTCTTTTTTAAATAGACTATCGGCTAATTCTTGCATGTTTTTATCGGTTTTAACCAGTTTTATTTTGTAAATATAGTTTAAAAAAGCAATATACTGCAAATTATTGCAATATATTTGCGGTTCTTTGCAGGATTTATTTGAAAAGAACATGGTGTTCTATGAAAATATGTTGCAATTGTTTTCTACTTTTGATTTTGTTTGAAAGAGGTTTATAGATGTTAAAAGAAGAAAGACAACATTCCATACTCAACGAGGTTGAATTGCATAATAGGGTTCTGCTTACGGATTTGGCGGATAAACTCAATGTATCCGTCGATACTGTTAGAAGGGATGTCAAGGAACTTGATGAGGAGAATATGCTTGTCAAGGTGCACGGTGGTGCAGTTTCTTTAGGGTTTACAAATCATACTCCCCAACGAAACAATGTTTACGCTTTGGACAAGAAAATTGCCATAGCAAAAAAGGCCATAAGTTTGCTGAGGAACAACAGTGTAATTCTTATTGATGGTGGTACTACATGTTTGGAGCTGGCCAAGTTATTGCCGACAAACCTGAAGCTTACCTGCTTTACCTTGAGCCTGCCCGTGGCCATGGAATTGCTGCGTAAACCCAATGTTGAAACTATTTTTATCGGGGGAACACTGTCCAGGGACTCCCAAATAGCCATTGGACCAAGTGCCATTCATGCTTTATCCGATATAAAAGTGGATTACAGCTTTATCGGGACAGGTTATGTGGATCCTGAGTTTGGGTTAACGGAGTTTGATTGGGATGTGGTGCAGACCAAAAAGGCAGTGATCAATGCCTCAAAGAAAACAGTGTTGTTATGTATTTCGGAGAAGTTAAATTCCCAACATCGGTTTAAAACTTGCCATTTAAATGTGATCAATACCATGGTTACAGAGCTGGAGCCTTGGGATGAAAAATTGAATACCTTTAAAAATTTGAACATACAAATACTATAAGTGTGAAGGAAAAACACATTAAGATTACCGAGGAACCATCCAACTATGACCGATTGGATGAAATGGATACTTTGGATATCGTGGCCAATATCAACAATGAAGATAAAAAGATTGCCGATGCAGTCGAGTTGGTGCTGCCGCAAATTGCTAAAGTGGTCAATGAAATGGCCGAGCGTTTTATAAAAGGGGGAAGGTTATTTTATATAGGTGCAGGCACGAGCGGAAGGCTCGGAATACTTGATGCTTCGGAAATACCGCCTACATTTGGAATGCCATATGATAAGGTGATCGGACTTATTGCGGGCGGAGATCAAGCTATTAGAAAAGCTGTAGAGTTTGCAGAAGATGACACGGAACAGGCTTGGAAAGACCTTCAGGAATATAAGATAAATGATAACGATATGTTGGTCGGAATTGCTGCTTCGGGAACAACACCATATGTGCTAGGGGGCATTGCGAAGGCCAAGGCCAACGGAATCTTGACCGTGGGAATCACCAATAATCCAGGTTCACCTTTGGCAAAATCAACCGATATTTCTATAGAGGTCAATGTTGGGCCCGAATTTTTGACCGGTAGTACCCGAATGAAGAGCGGGACCAGCCAAAAATTGGTGCTCAATATGATTTCTACTGCCCTAATGATACGCGTGGGACGTGTGAAAGGAAACAAAATGGTGAACATGCAGTTGAGCAATACCAAATTAGTAGATCGGGGTACGCGCTACATCATGGAGGAACTTGGTCTTGGTTATGGTGATGCTGAAAAAGCCCTCAAAAAATATGGTTCAGTGAAGTTGGCCATTGACGCGCTTAAAAAGTAGAGGTTTTACTTGGGAACTAATCGGTAGATACCCTGGCCTTCAACGCTTATATAGATATATCCGTCAGGGGCTTGGCGTACATTCCGGACCCTTCCTATTCCGTCCATCAATTTTTCACGGTATACAACTTTGTTGTTCTTGAGTTCCAATCGTTCCAAATATTGAAATGACAAAGAGCCGACCAATAGGCTACCTTTCCATTTAGGGTATTTGTCAGAAGTAACGAAAATCATTCCCGAAGGTGCAATGGATGGTGTCCATTGGTAAAGTGGTTGTTCCATTCCGGGCTTGGAGGTTTCATCTGTAATTTTCGTGCCGCTATAATTTATGCCATACGTGATAATGGGCCAGCCGTAGTTTTTTCCTTTTTGTACGATGTTGATTTCATCCCCGCCCCTTGGTCCATGTTCGTGTTCCCATAGCGCCCCTGTTTCTGGATGAAGAGCCAGACCTTGGGGATTTCGGTGCCCGTAGCTCCATATGGCTTTTTTGGCGCCGGACTTGTTAACAAAGGGATTGTCTTTGGGAATACTGCCATCATCGTGTAATCGATAGATTTTACCGCCATCTCGGGTTATATCCTGAGGATTCACATCCCTGTTGCCCCGCTCACCAATGGAAAAGAACAAGTAGCCATTTCTATCAAACTCTATCCTAGACCCAAAATGTTGCCCGCGGGTCGAATTGGGGCTTGCTTTGTAGAGTACTTCCTTATCAATAAGCCTATTTTGGGCTAATTTGGCCCTCATGATTGCCGTATTTCCTCCTTTATCTTCTCCATCGGTGGATGCATAGGAAAAATATATCCAGCCATTTTCATTGTATTTTGGATGTAGCTCAATATCCATTAAACCGCCTTGTCCTCGGTTATAAATCTGAGGAAGGTTTTCAATTTCCTTGGTTTTACCAGATTTATGAAGAAGTAGTCTTCCGGATTTGTCGGATGTTAAAATAGCTCCATCGGGCAAGAAAACCATGCCCCATCCGTTCTGAATACCATCAACTACCAATTCTCTTGTAAAATCAAGGGTTTCGGGGGTATTTATGTCATTGTCGATGGTTTGCGCGCAAGATGTACTAAGCAGTACAACGAAAAAAATGGGAAACAAGAGACTATTTTGCATAATTTTACGTTGAAATAACATATTTTATGGATGAACGGCGTTTTTATGGTCAATTTATCCAAGATAAAGAGAAATTTTATAAGAACAGAAAATTACTATAAAAGAGTGTTGAGATCCCAAATCTGAATATTCTTCTTAACAAGACTTAACCTATGCTCCCACAAAAAACAAGGCATTTGCTATATGCCGTGTTGTTGGTGTTCATTTCAATCTTCGGTTCTACGGTATTAGCAAAAACTCATGTTGCTCGGATTCTTGTCAATATGGTTTCCAAAAAAGCAGCGTCCGATACCCGAGAAAAGAATCTAGATGCAACCTCAAAAAATGCATCCAACGAAGAAAGACAACTGTTCGCAACGACCGCTATGTTTGCTACCATTATCAATGGTGCCAACCAAGAGGTTATGTGCCCCAACGATGGGAGCACGCTGGCCAAGTTCTTTTTGTGCGGTACCAGCGATACCAGAACACTCACCTTAAGTCAATCGGGGAGCTCTTACCAATGGCAACAGTTAGATCCCAATAGTTGCGCGCCAACGGTAGTGGACGATTGTCCTACCATTAACAGTGCATGTACTTGGAATACGGTCGGTACGGATGCAACTTTTGATTTGGCCACTGCAGGGGAATTTCGTGTACGTGTTAACTCTGGCCAATATTATTACTTCAAATCGACACTTAACCCATTGAACCCACAACTTATCAAAGAAGATATTATTTGTGGCAATCCAGGAAGGGTTGAAGTTACAAATGTTCCAGCTGGGTACGAATATAGTCTGAACAGTATGACGGGACCTTACCAAGATGACCCGTTTTTTGATATTACGGCCCCTGGGGATTATCGTGTATATGTACGATTGAAAAATGTTTCGGAAACCGCATGTGTCTTTCCATCAAATATGTTGAGGGTTGATGATTTGGACATCAATGTAGATGTTACTGCGCATGATATTTTGTGTAGTGGAGAATTAGGTAGTATCGATGTAGCCGTTTCTGGCGTACCAGGTTTTTATACCTACAGATTGGTTAAAAATGGGGTCACAGTGGATACGTTTGGCCCCAATGGAGCAGATACCTATACTTTTGCCAATGTAAGCCCCGGTACGTACAACATCCGGGTGGAAACCAATAATTGTTCAGAAACGGTAACTGCCGATATTGATGGCGACCCTATTGTAATTGGAGGAGGAATAAGTCCTTTGGCGGTTTCAGCTACCGCATCCGATAGCTTTGGTTGTGGAGCGACATCCGTAAATGTAAATGTGGCGACCAGTGGAGGTACTGCCCCTTATAGGTTCAGTGTGGACGGAGGTTCCTTTGGTTCCACCTATTCCAGCACAGCAAGCTTTTCAGTTTCAACTGCTGGAACCTATAATATTTTGGTTGAGGATGCCAATGGGTGCCAGCGAACTGCAGCAGTGGATGTGGAAAATATTCCACCGCCCATATTCAATTTTACTGAAGAAGATGCCAATTGTGGAGGAGCCAATGACGGAAGAATCACTGTAAACGTAACCAGTGGGTTTGGTTATGAAATCACTTATAGTATTGATAACGGTGCTACCTTTCAAATAAGCAATGTGTTTTCCAACATGGCACCTGGTACTTATGATTTAGTACTGCGGTATGAGCAAGATTCCTTTAGTTGTACAACTACACCTCAGACTGCTACCATAGGAACGCCCTCAACTATTATGGCAACCGCCACACCGGATACTTTTCCCGTCTGTACCAATGAAAATGGAGGACAAATAACCATTTCCGGGGTTTCTGGGGGAACTGCACCTTATGAATATAGTATTGGTGCAGGTTTTGGAAGCAATAATGTGTTCTCCAATTTGGGAGTCGGAACCTATACTCCCATGGTTCGAGATGCCAACGGATGTGTGCAAACATTGCCAGATATTCCTTTCAATGGCCTGAACAAACCAACGGATATCGATTTTAGTATTTCCAGCTTGGATTGTATTACTACCACGGCCTCTCTGGATTTAAGCGTTACGGGTGGCTCCGGAACCTACACCTATGAAATTATTTCCCCATCAACAAGTGCGGTCAACAATGGAAACAATAGTGAGTTCACTGGCTTGGGCCTAGGTACTTATACGTTTAGGGTAACCGATGATGAGGGTTGTTCCTACGAAGAAAATTATGCCATTACCGATATTAGCTCCATAGGCGTGCAGGGCCAACGGACCCGAGTGGTTACCTGTGTGGGCGGTTCCGATGGTCAGGGAAGGTTTCTGGTTGACGGATTCAACGCTACCTACAGTTATAGTATTGATAGTGGGCCAGTTTCCACAGGTCAGAGTGATAGCATCATTGCTTTGACAGGATTGTCTGCCGGAAGCTATGTGATTTCCGTAACGGATGAGGAAACCAACTGTGTTGATACAGCTATCTTGGTGATCGAAGAACCATCCACAGCTTTCGACATCTCCAGTTTGGATATTACCGCTATGAGCTGCCAAAATGGAAATACAGGAGCTGTTCGCGTGAATACCGTTGGGGGGTGGGGAGGTAACCGATATACCTTGACCCAGCCCGATGGTTCCACCAGAGGGCCAAAGAACGGAAGTACGTTCTCCAATCTTTCCCTAGAAGGAACTTACCAGGTTAGTGTAACCGATGCCAACGGATGTACCGTAACGGATAGTTTTACATTAACTCGTTTAGATGCCCCTACACTGACTTTGGACAACACCGCATCGGATTTTTGTTATGATAACTTTACGGCAGCTACCCTCGCAGTAAACGCCTCGGGCGGATTGGCACCATACCAATATCGAATTAATGGTGGCGTATTGGGCGGTAGCAACAGTTTTAATGGTCTTACTCCGGGAACTTACACCATTGAGGTAGTGGATGCCAACGATTGTAGGGATACCGTTACCGCCACCATACAGCCCCAGGTAATGGCGGACGCTTCAATAATTCAAGAGTTGGACTGTGGAAGCCCGGGGCCTAATGGTCAAATTCAAGTGGATATCAGAAACGGGTATACTTCTTCTGGAGATTATGATTATTATGAAGTGAGCATCAACGGTGCCCCATATACTTCGGACAATAACAACATTACAGGAAACTCCTTTGTGTACAGTATTCCTAACGATGGGTCGATTATTACCGATACCACCTTCCAATTCAGTATTACCGATGCGCGTGGCTGTACTACAGAAACTAATACCGTGACCATATCGCCGCCAGAGACCATTGCAGGTAGTGTGGTGGGAACAGATACACAATGTGGCGATGATACAAGTGGGATTGTGGAACTGATTCCGGATACCACCCAAGGTATCCCCCCTTATGAGTATAGTAATGATGGTGGGACAAACTTTAGCGGCCAAAATATATTCTCGGGATATGGAGCAGGTACACATACAGGGTTCGTTATCCGTGATAGCAGAGGTTGTGTTAGCCCGGTATATGATGTGACCATAGGTGCCAGCGACCCATTGGATGCCACGGCCACACCAACGGATGCCGAATGTTCATCAATTTTTAATCAGGTATATGGATCTATTGAAGCGAATATTGCTTCTGGTGGTGTTGCACCTTATGATTATGTCTTGGTCGATGAATTTGGAGGGACCGTAGCTTCATCACCAGGCTCACCAGACCCAACGGTAACCTTTCCCAACATACCTCTTGGAAACTATACCGTGGTTGTAACGGATGCTCTAGGTTGCGAGGACCGGGTTCAGGTGGTCATAGACCAAAATCAATTGGATTTGATTCCTTTGGATGCTGATCCAACCGATTGTTTTGATACTTCTTTCCCCTATGTTGTGCAAGCCATCAATGGATCGGCTCCCTATCAGTTTAGATTGGTCGGGGACCCCGCTTTTCAAAATGGAACAGGGCCAAACGGCGATATGTTTGATGTAACAGGACAGGTAGTACCCGGGGTAACCTATTTTGTTGAGGTAATTGATAATAATGGCTGTACCTACATTGAAGAAATAGACCCAATAGGCCCAGTGAGTTCGGTTACGGTAAATGCAACATCATTGGCAGCTTCGTGTAATGTGGCAGGTAGTGGTTCTATTGATTATGAGGTCTCTGGAATTTTGGCACCGGGCAATTTTACGGTAACAGTCGAGAATACAGATACAGGTGCGACCGTATCAACTCAATCTCTTACCAATGAAACCATACCATATAGTGGAACAATTCCAGGATTGGCTCCCGGAAACTATCAAATCATTGTAACCGACGACACCAATGGATGTAGTGGAAGCACTTTGGCCTTTATCGATATCAGTTCGGTCTCGATAGCCATAGACAATTTTGTGGAAGCTACCTGTAATGCAGGAGCTTTGGTTACGGTAAGAGGCTTTGGAAGCACGGAGCCATATAGTTATGCCTATGTGCCAAATGGAGTTGCTGCACCGTCAACATTTACATCAGAAACCACTTTTGAAGTACCCGGACCGTATCCGGCAGACTACGATTTTTACGTGCAAGATGCCAACGGTTGTACGGCCATGACCACATTGACAGTGACCCAAGAGGCAGGCGTTCCCGACCCCGTAATCGATGTTGTGAACCAATGTACTGCCACAAGCGGCTATCAAATCAATATGGTTTCTCCACTAACTTCAGGTCCTGAGCCAGAAAATACCTTTCAATATGATATTGGAAGTGGTTTCCAAACGGGTACCACGTTCATTGTGCCCAATCCGGGAAGCTATGTGATCACTGTTAGGGATGGTAATGGTTGTACCAACACGGTAACAGCAGAGGTATTTGATTTCTTCGCGATTTCCGCTAATGCCACATCATACCCGACCTGTAATGCCGGTGATGGTGAAATTACCGTGAATACAACCGGAGGTAGTGGAAATTTTGAATATCAACTAAGAGATGTAGATGCTGGAATGGCCAATGTAGGCCCTCCACAAATCAACAATAATGTTTTTAGTGGTGTTGACCCAGGAAACTATAATGTTTTGGTGACGGATTTGGATTCCAATACTCCGGTTTTGTGTTCCGATGAAGCAGAGGTAAATGTTTCCACTGTGGATACACCCGCTATTACTGCCACACCAAAAAGCGACATTACCTGTTTTGGAGCCGATGATGGAACCATTTCTGTGGAACTAGATCCTTTAAGTGCCACCGATACCCCAATAAACTATGTACTGTATCAAGGTTCGACATCAACAATAGTCGCTGGTCCACAATTGACCAACCTTTTTGATGATCTAGCTCAAGGAACGTATCAAGTGGAGGTGGTTTCCAATAGGGGGTGTGCTGTGCGTTCTGGGGACATTACAATAAATGAACCTACGCAAGTGCAGATCAATGCGGTCCATACCGAATTCAGCTGTAATCCGTCGAGCAATCAATTTAGTACGGCTACCATCACTATTTATACAGATACCAATGGTGACGGAACTGGAACAGCTACCGGTTCGGGTTCTTTTACTTATAGTATGAATGATGGGACCCCACAGTTTGATGGAACCAATTTCCAAACAAGCAATACTTTCGAAGTAATCGATAATGGAACCGACCAAACCATTGTCCTGACCGCAAGGGATCAAAATGGATGTGAAATTACCGATACGGTTAACATCAACACCCCTACGGATATTACTTTCAGCTACAACGTTAATCCAATTACCTGTGATGCCTCGGGAAGCGGGGTCAATGCAGGTTCCATTGATATTATTGTAAATGAGGGCCCTGGGGATTACCAAGTGCAGATACTGCCTTTGGGCTCAGCACCTGCGCGTAGTTCAGGAGGAAGCGATAGGGTCACTTGGGATATCGCCACCCCCGGAAACTACATTTTTGCAGTTACAGATGTGGGAAATGGCGGATGTAGTTATTTGACCACAACCATCAATATGCCAGAGTACAATACTATTGAAGGCGTTATCGCCGAGGTAGAGCCCGTAACCTGTTTCAACGGTTCCGATGGTGTCATTAGTTTAGCCATCAATAATTATAATGGTCAATACAATTATGAGGTCTTTACACGAGATAATGCAGGGGTTGAGACTACCACTGGCGTAACAGGTACTTTTGATACCAATGCCCCCATCAATACTCCGGAACGTATTGAAAATGTTCCCGCGGGCAACTTGGTTGTCCGTATAGAAGCTTTGGATTCACCTTATTGTGATGCCATGAGCAATGTTACAACGGTCCGTTCACCAGATAGAGGATTGACCGTCACTGCGGTGCAAACATCCCCGGTTACCTGTAATGAGCCCGGTTTTGGGGAGATTACAGTTTCAGGAGATGGAGGGTGGGGGACCTATCAGTATCAATTGGTGGCATCTGACGGGACCATATTGGTGGACTATCCCAATACCGATCCAGTATTTGAAAATCTGTCAACAGATACTTATACCATCAATATTAAAGACCTTAGAGAATGTGAATCTTCCACGAATATAGATTTGCCTTTGCCCACACCAATATCTGCGGATATTCAGATAGTAAGTCCATTGGCCTGTAACAATGATAATGATGCGGTAATCGAAGCCTACAATGAGGCTGGGGGACAAGGACCTGGCAACTATCTGTATCAATTGAACAGAATTACGGACGGTACCAATAGTGGTTTACAGACTACGCCTCGATTTGGTAATTTATCTGCTGGAGACTATAGGATAAGCATTTTTGATGGCTGGAACTGTAGTTTTCAAACTGATTTGATTACCATTACGGACCCAGAGATAGTGGAAGCAGAACTGGTAGAGCTTCAACCGCCAGGTTGTGGCGATTTGGGTAGAATGCAACTTACGGTGACCAATCCGGAGCCGGGGGTGAATTATTTTTATAGAAGGTCTGGGACCAGTGATGCATTTATACCCTTCGGTGCAGGTATAACAAGCGTTGAAATTGCTGCGGATATCAGCATTGATGCTGGGCCGTTCCAATACGATGTGCAAAACTCCAATGGATGTCCTTTTGAACAATCCAACCAAGTTTCCTTGGATCCTGCCGCACCTTTGGTCATCAACCTTGATTTGACCAATGCGACGATTAATTGTGCGGGAGAAGCCACCGGAATTATCCGTTCCGAAGCTTTTGGAGGAATTGGAAATTACACCTATACTTTGGTAAACGCCAATACATTGCCGGTAACGGCAACATCTATAGTCCGCCCCTCGCAAAACTCTGGGATTTTTAGAGAATTGAACCCAGGTACCTACTATGTTTATGCACAGAGTGGCGGGTGCGAAGTTATGTCCACTCCTATTGAAATTGAGCCTAAGGATCCATTGGTGTTGGATTATTTGGAAGCAGTACCTGTAATGTGTGCAGGGGACATGAACGGACAGATCATTATTGAAGCAAGTGGAGGAACAGGGCAGATAAGGTATTCTATTTCCGATACCTTGAGCGAGTTTTTTGAAGGTGACGACCCTGATAACCCTAATAGAAAAACGTTCAACGATTTGGCTCCAAGAACCTATGACATCATCATTCAGGATGATTTAGGTTGTACCATAACCAGAACAGTGGAAATTACACAGCCTATGGAACTGGTGGCCGGAGTTGTGGAAACCACTCCGGAAACCTGCATGGGAGATGGTGACGGAAGCATGATTCTTGAGGTTATAGGAGGAACAGCACCGTATTACACCAGTGTCAATTCGGCGAACGATGCGGATTTTGTACAAAACGATAGCCTTTTCTTCGATAATCTTCAAGGAGGTGAAAGTTATGTGGTTTTTGTTCGCGACGCCAATGGTTGTCAGACCAATATAATCGCTGAAATCGGAATTGGAGTCGATATTATTGCCGAACCGGTTGTGGAGTATGGTTGTGAAGGTATATTCCCCAATAGTACGGTCACCATTGATATTGCGGATGGTTCCCAACTATCAGACCTGTTGTTCTCTTTGAATGTGGACGATATAGAGATGGCCACGAACCAGCGCACTTTTGGTGATTTGCCAGCGGGAGAACATACCGTTTACATCTATCATGCAAACGGATGTGTGACCTTTGCGGAGTTTGAAGTGGAAGCTTATGAACCTTTGACTTTAGAGGCTTCCAAAACTGGCCCGGATGAAATTACGGCAATTGCTACAGGAGGTTTTGGTGGTTATGAATATTTTTTCCAAGGAGAATCCCATGACGAGGATAACATATTTAATATAACCCAAGACTCCAATATCACCATTATGGTTCGTGATCAGAACGGTTGCGAAGCTACTTTGGTAATGCCCTTTAACTTCGAGGGAATGCCAGAAATGCCGAATTTTTTTACTCCCGATGGTGATAACATGAACGATTATTGGTATCCTGGGAACCGCGAATATTTCCCTAACATAGATGTGATTATCTATGATCGCTACGGTAGGGTAGTGGCCCGTTTGGATCAAGTAAAAAAATGGGATGGAAATTACGATGGTAAGCCTCTCCCAACAGGTGATTATTGGTATGTGGTAAATGCAAACGATGCTGATAAACAACGATTTGTGGGTCACTTTACACTATATCGAGAGTAATGGAACGTTCTCCTTTTGGAAAATAAGTTTTACAGGTCTTCCTTATCGCTAAAAAGTTTTGGTTACACTAGGCTGAATTATCCTCAAAATTTATATTTTTGCAGTCCGTTTTCGGGATGTGGCGCAGTCTGGTAGCGTACACGCATGGGGTGCGTGTGGTCGCTGGTTCGAATCCAGTCATCCCGACGAACCACTAAATAGGTGGTATCAAAGCACTGTCAACTGACTGATTGACAGTGCTTTTTGTTTTTGTTGCATTCAATTGAATTCATTTAAAACCATATAAAAGGTGTAGAGTTCGGTGAATGGTTCGGTACGTTCCTTGTGCATAATTTAGCTATAGTTTGACGCTGTTTATGGGTGTTTTGCAAACCTGTTTTGTCAAACACAAAAATTATGTAGTATGCGCAATTCCAACACTTTAAAAGTACTTCTCTTTACACGGGACACTTCCAACAACCCCGAAAAATTGACCATTTATGCCCGTATCACCGTCAACGGAAAACGGGCAGAAATCAGTCTGAAACGATATGTTTCGGTGAATGAATGGGATGAAAACAAGGGAAGGCTCCATGGTCTGACACATAAGGCCCGTTTATTGAACAGCTATCTTGATGAGGTCTATGCTGCAATCATGGACACCCATAAGGTATTGTTGCGGGAAGAAAAGGTGATCACGGCACAGGCAATCAAGGCCCGTTATCTAGGGCAGGACGAGCAACATAATACCCTACTTGAACTTATCGAGTATCATAACAAAACACAAAAGAGTGTACTCCGCCCCGGAACGATGAAGAACTATTATGGGACCAAAAAGTATCTCCTTCGTTTTTTGGAATCTAAATACAAACTCCCCGACATCCGATTGAAACAATTGAACTATAAGTTCATCACCGATTTTGAACATTATCTATTGAACGGCCCACAACTACAAAAGGGTAAGAAATGTACCAATAATGGGGCAATGAAACACTTGGAGCGTTTAATGAAAATGGTCAAGCTGGGTGTCAAGTTGGAATGGTTGGACAAAGACCCTTTCATTAACTATAAGCTCCGGTTTCATAAAACTGAACGCAGTTATCTAACGGAAAGGGAACTTAAGCGTATTGAAGAAACGGACTTCACTGGAGCAGGCTATGAAAAAGTCAAGGATGCATTCCTGTTCGCCTGTTATACTGGCCTATCCTATATCGATGTCAGGGAACTTGAAAAGAATCAACTGGTATTGGGTATTGATGGAAACCAATGGATCTATACCAAAAGGGAAAAGACATCGGAAAGTGTAAAACTGCCCTTATTGCCCAAAGCAAAAGAAATCATTGAAAAGTATTGGGACAGTCCAGAGACCGATACAAAAATACTACCTGTGCTATCCAATCAAAAGACTAACAAATATCTAAAGGAGATTGCCAAGGCCTGTGGTATTTACAAAACCATATCCTTTCATTCGGCCAGGCACACTTTTGCAACAACGGTAACCCTTTCCAATGGAGTCCCGATAGAAACAGTCTCCAAAATGCTCGGCCATACCAAACTGTCCACTACCCAGATTTATGCCAGGGTATTGGAACACAAGATAGGGGAGGACATGCAAAACCTGATAAATCATATGCAGACCAAAAAAGCAGCCGAAGGATGATCAGGTAGTATTCATTCAGTCCCGCTTGCGGGACGTAGGGAATAGCAAGAGGGTGATGCGCAAATTGCGCCATCACAGTTGTTTTCGGGTCTTCAACAAGTTGAAAACCAGTTAATTAAATAGATTTTGGAATACTGTACAAAATCAGGGGCTACAGTAGACTTTTCCGAAATCTACAGTAAACCCTTTGGGAAGCCCTGTAAACACTGGAAATTTTTGACGAAAAAATTGACGCAATTTCACTAAAAAACAAAATCGCACCTATGGAAAAGCAATCTACAAACGGCAGAACAAAGAAAGGAACCGGTGGTTATTCAAACATCACCGTAAAGAAAGAAACGGCCACACGCTTCCGCAGTTATTCCAAAAGGTTCAACAAATCCCATAGTGAGGTTTTGGACGGGATGATACAATACTTCAAGGAGAACAACCTTGACCCTTTTGGATAGGGAACAAAGATCATACATGAAAATATAAAAAAACTGGAAACGAAGATGATGAAGAAATTTGATAGGATCATTGCCATCATCAAGAACATGGAAAAGACCAGTATCCGGCCCACCTATGAAATGGTGCTCATTCTTTACGAGGCCTATGTAAAGGATGGGAGGAAACCCAGACCTGAACCGGTCAAAATACAGGAAGAGCGAATGGATTTTTTGGAGCCTAGAAACACCGTTCCGAAAACAGAGCATGATAGAATACTACAAGAATTCAAAGATTATAAAAACCGCTGCAATGAAATGCTCCAAAATGTGGAAAAAGTGGAGCCGATAATGGGAAAGCCCTATCTCAAGATCAATATGGGCATTGGGGAGTTTGAAAAATTAAAGTACCATTTAAGATAACGACCATGTACCTTACCATCTCGGCACAGAAAATGGGCAGTACCTATAACTCCAGTGTAGGGAACTATGTGGACTATCTGGAAAAGGAAAACGAGGATAGGTCGCCCGAACAAAGGGAGGAATTCTTTGACCAGGAGAACGACAGCGTAAGCCCTCAAACGGTTATCGAGGAAATAGATGCCAATACGGCCAAATTGAGGCAGAAAGACCCGAAATTCTATTCCATAGTGGTCAGTCCCAACCAAAGGGAATTGCAGGCCATTGGCAATGACCCAAACATTCTCAGGGAATATACAAGGAAACTCATGGAGGACTATGCCAAGAGTTTCCATCGCAACCAAGAGGTAAAGGCCGAGAACTTGAAATATTATGCCAAGATTGAGCATGAACGCACCTATCGGGGATTTGATAGACAAGTGCAGGAGAATGCGCCCTACCGTGGTGAAATAGCAAGGCTCAGGAACGAGATACGGAAAGTGGAACGGGGCGAATCCATCGGGAATGTCAAAGAGCTTGAAAAAAGGATAGCAGAGCAAACAAGATTAGCCCCGCACAAACAGAACGGACAGTTGGTGGCTGCCGGAATGCAAAAAGAAGGGCCGCAGACCCATATCCATATCATTGTAAGCAGAAGGGACGTGACGAATACCTATACGCTTTCACCAATGGCCAAGCACAAGGCATCCGAAGTGGAACTGAACGGAAGGACGGTCAAGAGAGGGTTTGATAGGGACAGCTTTTACCAAGCAGCGGAGAAGACCTTTGACAGGACAACGGGCTTTAAGAGGAACTATGTGGAATCCTATGTTGGGAGAAAGGCCCATGCGAAGGAACCGGGAAAGTTCTTTGCGAAGGTAATGGGATTGCCCACCAAGGAAAAGGACATGGCCTTTAAACTTCTAAAAACGATGGGGGTCAAAGCTCCCAGTATCCCGACCAATAAAGTGCAAATAGCGGCCAAGATCATCAAGGCTCTTGGAAGGGGCATTGATAAGGCTAGGGGCACAGGTGAGGACATGGGCTACTGAAATCCAAAAAGTAGGTTGCCTATCGGTTTTTTGCTTTACGCTTATCTGCCGGAACGCTACAAAAACCCGCCAGGATCCATGCGCAAAAGTTGGGGGTAAGTATTCTATGGACTTTCCAAATAAATTCTCAACTTTTTTTAGATTATTTTCCCGTTCAATCCGCCCCGTCTTTTTGTGGGGGGCGTTTTGAAGGAAAAATAATGTTTT
>JANSXF010000054.1 GCA_024743095.1 Flavobacteriaceae bacterium | reverse complement strand
TAAGTAATAAAAATATCATGAAAACGATACAAACCGATTTGATTATGAAAAGGAACGCTTCGATTTTGAAATATTTCCTGTTGCTCCTTCCGATTATGGAACTTTTGGGCTGTACGGATTTTGTGGAGGTGGACCCCCCAAGGAACGTATTGGTCTCAGAGACCGTGTTTGATGATCCGGCGACGGTGGAGTCCGCCTTGGCAGACCTTTATTTTAAGATGCGGGAGACGGGAATGGTCTCCGGAAATGTGGGGCTGACCACCCGAATGGCCCTCTATAGCGATGAACTGGATTATTACGGTTCCGATCCACAATTGTTGGAATTCTACCAAAACCGGGTATTGCCCCCAAATACAGAACTGCTTGGCTGGTGGAGCGAGGCCTATACGGTCATTTATGGGGCCAATGCCATTTTGGACGGACTGGAGGATACTACTTTTACTAGGGAAGAACAGCAAAAGTTTCGGGGACAGGCTTTGTTTGTCCGCGCCTTTATGCACAGCCTATTAGCGTCCGTTTTTGGCAATGTTCCCTATGTCACCTCGACGGATTATCGCGTGAACAACAAGGTATCCCGGGTATCCGAGGATTTGGTGCATGAAAATAGTATTGCCGACTTGTTGGAAGCCATCGGTCTGATGGAGGATATCGCCATCGCCAACGGGGAACGAACCTTTATCGACCATTATGCAGCAAAGGCGCTTTTGGCACGCATGTATCTGCTGACCGAACAGTGGGAGTTAGCGGCGGTGGCGGCGTCAGACCTAATCTCGGCTTTTGGTCTGGAGGAAGACTTGGATAAAGTGTTCCTCAAGGAATCCGGGGAGACCATCTGGCAATTGCGCCATGGACGCCTGCCCGGCAATACCCAAGAGGCCAATCGGTTAATCATCCCTTCCGTTCCTGGACAGACTTTTGCCATGACCGAAGGCTTGTTGTCCGCCTTTGAGACTGGGGACCTCCGAAGAACGGCATGGGTCGGTAGCATATCGGATGCCGAAAATACCGTAACCTTCTTTTATCCCTATAAGTACAAGGCCCGATTTAATGTGACCGAATCCTTGGAATATGCCATTCAGTTCCGATTGGCGGAACAATACCTGATCCGGGCGGAAGCCTTGCTTGCTTTGGGAAATGTGGTAGGTGCACGGAGTGACCTCAATACGATCCGTAGTCGGGCAGGCTTGCCCAATACCACGGCCAATACCGTGGACGAGCTTTTCTCGGCCATTCTGGCCGAACGTAGGATTGAGCTGTTTGCCGAGCAGGGACACCGTTGGTTCGATCTCAAGCGCAGCGGTAGGGCAACGGAAGTATTGGGGAGCGTAAAGCCCAATTGGGAAGGGACCGATGTGTTGCTTCCCGTTCCTGAGAGTGAATTGGAAACCAATCTCAATCTAAAACCTCAAAACCCAGGTTACTAACTAAACAGTAAACCACTTTTGACTCATTTCCAAAATAATAGGAAATGAGTCAAAAGTATATACATAACTTAAAAATTTAAAATGAAAAATTTCATCATAGTAGGCTTTTTACTAGTATACACCCTTGGTTATACTTCCGGTACTCCAATCCCAATGGATGATACCAAAGCAAAATACAATACGGAAAAAATACCCTTCCTCACCTCCACAATCTCTGATGGTCATATCTACTTCCAAATACCGGAATCCAGTATAGGTAAACCTATGTTATTATCAAAAGTAGATACAAAATTTTATCAATATGAATCAAAGCAAATTGTATTTATAAAATCAGATGAAAATATAATAATCGAAGAGCGTATGGCTTGGTCTGAGACTGGCATATGGATTCCTTTAGATGATGATACTGGATTGGAAAAAAGGACTCTTGGAATATTCCCAATGGTGAAAAGTGAGTATGGTGATGGCTTTTTCAGTATTGATGTAACCAATTTTTTTTTAAGCAGTAAGGTATCTTGGCGATGGGATTCAGGTAACATAAACACAAACTTATCCAGAATTGAAAGCACCAAAGATTTAGATGAGGAACATATTGTAAAAACGGTTATTAGTTCAGTAAGGAGAGATAATGAATATCTAGAGGACGTTTATTATAGTTTTTATGATTTGCAAGAGCCAATGGAACCAAGGCCATTTGACTATCGAATGGGGTACCACAATGAAAATGTAAGTTTAATCAGTGCACGTACCCAAAATTATTTAGCAAGCATTTGCAGATGGAAGTTAAAAAAGAAATACCCGAATCAACAAGTTAGCGAACCTGTTAAACCAATAACTTTTATTCTATCTCCTGAAATCCCAAAAAAATGGCGTCCTTATGTAAAAGCAGGTATAGAAGAATGGTTGCCAGCTTTTGAGGCAGCAGGTTTTATAAATGCCGTAGTTGTTAAGGAGGTAGATAGTCTAAATGATTGGGATAACTATGGTCTCAGTAATTCTATTGTAAGGTGGGGTGATGGTACTGATAACATAAGAAGATATGATGTTCCTGAAGGAGGTGGAACCGTATCCAGAGTTGTTGACATAAGGTCTGGTGAGATCATAAAATCAGATATTTTTATTTCTTCCTCTAATGAGGGCAGGGTAGAATCATACCTTATTCGTTGTGCTCCATTGGATAAAAGAGCACTGAGTTATCCGTACCCTGAATCATTACAGGGTGAAACCCTTCAATATGTTGTAGCTCATGAATCTGGCCATGCGTTTGGAATTAAGGATGCGCACTTTGGTGAATACACATACCCAGTTGAAAAAATGGGAGATACTGCTTGGATAAAAGAAATGGGGCATACCCCAACCGTTATGAACTATGCACGTCATAACAATATCGCGCAACCAGAGGATTATGTTCCTCCTTCGTTACTAATGCCAAAAGTTGGGCCTGCTGACCTATATATGATACAATGGGGGTATACAGAATTCCCACCAAATACTTTGGCTATTGAAAAAAAGAGCTCTTTAGAAAAAATCATCCGATTACAGGATTCCATACCCTGGTTTCGATATAATAATTCTCCCCTCGAGATTATTGGCCCTTCTATGACCAATGAAGTTGTCGAAACAAATAATCCTGTAAAAAGCACACAATTAGCTTTGGAAAATATAGAACGGATTATCAAGATATTGCCACAGGTAAATACAGGCCAAAAGGATAATGCTAGATTAGAACGACTTTACGATAAAACACTAGATCTATGGTACCAACATATGAGACATGTGATATCATTAATAGCAGGTTATGAAATATTCTACAAAGCAATGGATCAACAGGGTAACATGTACACACCTATTCCATTGGAATCCCAAGAAGAAGCCCTTGATTTTATCCTGGACAATGCTTTCAATCCACCAAATTGGTTAGTAAATCCAAATTTCATGACAGGTATTAAATACTCAACTTACCCAGATGCCGTGCTACTTAAACAACAAAGATTATTGTTGGAGTTATTGCGCGAACAAAGAATGAAAAGGTTCGAACATATGGAAACAATCAATGGTAATGAAGGGTTACTGCAGAAATATTTGAGTAAATTAAGATTAGGGCTGTTTAAAGAGTTGTCAAATGATGTAAAAGTAAAACCTAGAACCCAAGAAATCCAACTAACATATATAGATGAACTTCTTGGGATTATTCAAAAGGAAAGAGTCTATGTCTTCGAACCAGTAAAGAAAAAATTTGACTATACAGATTATTCAAAAGGGCTTTTAATGCAGCAACTAATATCCCTAAAAAAAGATATTAAAAAAGCCGTCAAAAAGAACAAAGAATCCAGTTCATTTGGCCATTGGCAATTGTGCCTGAACAAATTGAACGCTATACCATAAAGGACAACCAAAACCACAGCCACAACACACACTAACCAAAACATAAAACTTCGATGTTTACATTTTGGTTTGATTGTGTTGACTAATAATGAGGACCGGACTTCATAGAACCTATGTTCATGCTAAGTTCGGTCCCACTTTTTTTAAATCCTCAAAATAATTGTGAGTGCATTTATTACAGG
Source organism: Flavobacteriaceae bacterium (assembly GCA_024743095.1). Classification (GTDB taxonomy): domain Bacteria; phylum Bacteroidota; class Bacteroidia; order Flavobacteriales; family Flavobacteriaceae; genus Flagellimonas. Next base: position 22,877 of record JANSXF010000054.1, on the reverse strand, counting down.
AAATCTTGAGCTTTATGAGATAGATCTATTCTCACATGAATAGGAATGAAAAGCGATAACCTTGATTATAGGACCACGCTACCTTGACCACCAAATAGCAGGAACAAGAGCGATTGGAGTTTTTCTCCCACTTTTTCCCGCAGCAGGGCAAAGGCCTTGGTCACCTGTCCCCTGAGTTCTTGAAATAACAATCCCAAGCGGGCACCCATAAACTCATTAGCACCAATCCAAAATCCAAAACGAGAAACATACTGCTGATATCAAAAACTAGTCCCCGGCACTTAGTCCAACGATGTCTGGGCTGCCTCAATTTCCCTGAGAGCACGGACCAACAAAAAGAGGACCATGGGGTCGTCCTTATCGAATCCTTCCCGGATCTTTTGGTAGGCGACCCGGATCTGGGCCTCCACTGTCCGTACGGAAATCCCCAAATAATCAGCAGTTTCCTGTTGGCTCAGCCCTTCCAATTTCGTCATCCGAAGGATCTCCCGACAGCGTTCGGGCAGGGTCTCGATGAGCTTGCGGAGCTTGGCGACCTGCCGTTGGAGATGGACGTCGTCCCCATCAACCTCCCCCAAAGCGCCATAGGTCAGTTCCGCATACAGCTTGGCCCGGCTTACCGTGCCCCGGTACTGGTCGATGTACAGGTTCTTGGCAGTGGTGAACAACAGCTGCTTGAATCCCAGGGGCTGTAGGTTTTTTCTGCGCTTCCACAGGGAGATAAAGCTCATCTGCACAATGTCCTCGGCCTGATCTAGATCATGGGCCAGAGTAATCACAAACCCCAACAGGGGACGGTGGTATTTTTTGAAAAACGTCCGAAAAGCCTCGGTATCACCAGCGATGATCCGCTGTGCCAATACGTTGTCGTCCTCAAATCGCTGCATGCCGGGGAAACTGATTTTTGTGGATAATAGGGAAACGCTCCGCGGTAAATGTAGAAAAAAGTTAAGAAATCTTTAAGTATCTTTTAAATCCCATCCGTTTTACCCCTAAACAACAAAGACCCAATGACCCAAAACGAAGAGCAGTTGATCCATAAGTTCCTGAACAGGACCCTGACCGATACGGAGTGGGACACCCTTTTACAATGGCTGGAGGACCCAGCCCACAAAAGGGAGTTCGACGCCCTTGTCAGGACGGACTATTATCTAGAGCTCATGAAATTACAAGATCATGGCGATGCCCGCTATGCACGGATGCTTTCCCATATCGAAGATGAGACCCGAAAAAGGCCCTTGTGGAAACGTCCCGTGACCATGGCCGCGGCCTCCGTGGTACTGTTGATGGGGCTGGCCCTGGGCTGGTACCTGTCCCAAACAGATAGAATCCCAACCGTGGAAGTAACGGGAACCTCAATCCCACAGGGCACCGATGGGGCCATCCTGACCCTGGAGGACGGTACCAAAGTGCCACTCAAAAAGGGCAGGACCTACCAGAACCCCAATGTGCGGAGCAATGGCACCGAGGTGGTGTATACAAAGGACAAAGGAGAAGGGGAAATCACTTACAACACCCTGACGGTACGGCGGGGGGAACAATTTGCCCTGGCCCTATCAGATGGTACCAAGGTCTGGCTGAACTCGGACTCCCAACTAAGATACCCCGTGCACTTTGTATCCGGTACGATTCGGCAAGTGGAACTCTTGTACGGGGAGGCCTATTTTGACGTATCCCCTGCGATGGAGCACCAAGGCGACGGCTTTTTGGTCCGCCACGAAGGGCAACTGGCCACCGTGCTGGGCACAGAGTTCAACATAAAGGCCTATCCCCAAGAACAACAGATATTTACCACCCTGGTGGAAGGGTCCGTGGAAGTACAGACCGGGGAAGAAAAATCCGTGCTACGGCCCGATGAAAGGTCCGTGGTGGACCCAACGGCACATACCATAAAAGTGCAACCCGTAAATGCCCAAGCGGAAACCGCCTGGCGCAGGGGACTCTTTATGTTCCAGAACAAATCTCTCTCCGAGATCACCGTGGTGCTATCCCGCTGGTACGATGTGGACATCATCATCGAAAACGACAGCTTAAGGACCATAGGGTTCAAGGGAACATTGGGCAAGGACCAACCCTTGGAAGAAATCTTGGAACTGATCCAAAAAACCAAATACATCAATACCTATGAACTGACGAAAGAAAAAGTAGTGATCAAATAGATCCACGAGAAAAGAAAAGAGGGACAGGATTACCGACATCTGACCGAGGATAACCCTACCCTCCGAGCAATTAACTAATGAGTCATTAACTAAATGCAATCAAATTTATGAAAAACCAAACAAAGGGAGCACGTTATCTCACCAAAGGAAAGCGGCTCTTATTATGGACTATGAAAGGATACCTGTTGTTCTTCTGTACGATTATGATGGGAATGGGCACCAAAAAGGCGCTATCACAGCAAACCGTGTTCATTGAAAACGACCAACAATTGACCATAGATCAGGTGTTCGACCTGATCATGGACCAGACCGACTACCATTTCATCTATCAAGTGGACATGTTCAAGGACAGTCCCAAGGTATCCGTCAAGAAAGGGAAGATCAAAGTGGACCGCCTGTTGGAGACCTCCCTGTCCAGCGTCCAAGTGACCTTAAGGGTCACCAACGGCAATACCATTGTTATCGAACCCGACCCTGCCAAAAGCGTTCCCTACCGACCGCAGTTTTCGGTATCCGGTACCATCACCGATGTGAACGGTGCGCCCCTGCCAGGGGTCACGGTACGCATCAAGGGGATCAACCGTGGGGTGGCGGCCGACTTTGATGGGAACTATACCATCACCATACCGGACCAGAACAGTATTTTGGTGTTCACCAGTATCGGCTACCAGACCAAGGAAATCACCGTGGGCAGCCAACGCACCATCAATGTACAATTACAGGAAAGTGTCAGTGAATTGGATGAAGTGGTACTCAATGCAGGGTATTATACGGTATCCGAGAAGGAACGTACCGGAAGTATTGAGAAAGTAGCTGCCGTGGACATTGAAAAGCAACCCATATCAAATCCTCTGGCCGCTCTGCAGGGAAGGGTCGCAGGGGTTGATATCCAACAAAACTCAGGTATCGCCGGTGCCAACTACTCCATTCGGATACGCGGGAGGAACAGTATACGGACCGATGGGAACGAGCCCCTGTACATTGTAGATGGAGTGCCCTTTTCTTCCAATAGCCTAGGAGAGCAACAGACCTCGGCATCTATTTTACCCGGCGGTGCCGTCAGTCCTTTGAACAATTTGAACCCTACCGATATCGAAAGCATTGAAATTCTAAAGGATGCCGATGCCACGGCCATTTATGGATCCAGGGGGGCCAATGGGGTTGTTTTGATTACCACCAAAAAAGGGAAACTGGGCCGTACAAAAGTACAGTTCAACATCCTTACCGGCCTAGGACAGGTCAGTAATACCTTGGATTTGATGGGGACACAGGAATATGTGGCCATGCGTCGGGAAGCATTTGCCAATGAGGGCATCGAGCCCATTCCTGATAATGCTTATGATATTAACGGGACTTGGGACATTAACCGAGAGACCGACTGGCAAAAGGTATTGTTCGGGAAAACGGCTTATTTGACAAATCTTCAAGGCTCTTTGTCAGGTGGTGATGCACAGACCCAATTTTTAGTCAGTGGCAATTACCATAGACAGACCAATGTACTTTTGGGAGATTACCACAATAACAAGGTATCTGCGATGGCCAATCTGAACCATAGGTCCCAAAATGACAGGTTCCGTTTTCAACTTTCAGCCAACTTTTCATCCAATGAAAACGATTTACCGGCAGCGGATTTGGTACTTTCTGCTACTACATTACCACCCAATGCCCCCGAACTATATGATGAAAATGGAAATTTAAATTGGGAAGATAGGACATGGAGTAACCCCTTGAGACATCTTCAAGGGATATACCGTTCGAAGTCATCCAACTTGGTGGGGAATGCACGTATTGGCTACCAAGTTTTGGACAACATGGAATTGTCAGCCAATTTAGGCTACACGGAGACCCATATCAAAGAAATCAACACAAGTCCTTCCACGATATATGCCCCACCCTTTGATGTGATCACCAGTTATTCATCCGCCAGACATAATGTGGGACAGCGAACCTCTTGGATATTGGAACCACAATTGTCTTGGTCCCCAAAACTTGGAGATACCCGATTCAATGTGTTGCTCGGGATGACATTTCAAGGACAGGAAGATGCACGGATTGCAGAAAGTGCCAATGGTTTTACCAATAACAGTCTTATCGAGAATAGGGCAGCAGCATCAAACCTCTCCATTATTGCCGATATTCACGAGAACTACAGGTATCAGGCCGCATATGGAAGGATCAACATTAACCATAAGGGGAAGTATATCCTAAATTTGACCGGTAGGAGGGACGGTTCCTCCCGATTTGGCCCTAACAAACGTTTTTCAAACTTTGGGGCCATTGGGGCCGCTTGGGTATTTTCCAATGAGGGTTTTATGGACAGTGGGCTGCCCTGGGTCAGTTTTGGGAAGCTACGGGCGAGTTATGGGACCTCAGGGAACGATCAGATCGGGAACTATCAATATCTGGACACTTATTCCTTTGGGGGTAACAATTATGATAATCTGGTTGGACTGTACCCTACCCGTTTGTTCAATTCCAATTTTAGCTGGGAATCCAACAAAAAGCTTGAGTTTGCTATTGACCTTGGAATGTTTAATGACCGTGTGATACTGGAAGTGGCACATTACCGGAATCGTTCTTCCAATCAATTGGTGGGGATACCACTTCCTGCGACAACGGGTTTTTCCAGTATCAATGCTAATTTGAATGCCACGGTGGAGAACACCGGATGGGAGTTTGGTTTGAACTCCATCAATGTTAGATCAGAAAATTTCGAATGGTCGACCGCTATGAACCTAAGCATTCCGAAGAATAGGTTGGTGGCCTTCCCCGATTTGGAAGGTTCAACCTATGCCAATCGATTTGTGGTAGGGGAACCCTTGGGCATTACCAAGGTCTATCAGCTGGAACGGGTCAACCCCGATACGGGACTTTATGAATTCACTGATTTTGACGGTGACGGAAATATATCCAGCGTGGAGGACCGACAGGTAATTCGAGACCTAGGACCCAAATACTTTGGTGGACTGTCCAATAGTTTTGGGTACCGAAAGTTCACAATGGATGTCCTTTTTCAGTTCACTAAACAGTTAGGCTATAACATTTGGGAAAGAAGCACCATGCCGGGCAGATTGTTCAACCAGCCAAGGGAAGCCCTTGACCGTTGGCAATTTGAAGGCGAGCAGAGCAATGTACAGCGATATGCTACTTCTAGTTCCCAAGAGGCACGGACAGCATATTCCAATCATTCCCAAAGTGATGCGGCCATATCGGATGCCTCCTTTGTGCGCTTAAAGAACCTTTCCATTTCATATGAGTTGTCGAATAGGCAAAAGGAAAAGTTTGGTTGTCTTTTGTTCATCAGGGGGCAAAATCTATTGACGATTACCGGATATAATGGGTTGGATCCTGAGATAAGATCCAGTTCGACGGTACCGGCCTTGCGGTTAATTACCCTTGGAACACAAATAACCTTTTAAAAAAGAAAATGATGATACCAAAAAAGTGGATAAAATATAGAGTGAAAAAATCAAGTAAGTTGTTGCTTTTAATACTGCTGTGCCCAATATTTGGGTGCGAAGATTTTGTAGATGTGGACCTCCCCGATAGCCAGTTGACCGGAGAGGTGGTCTTTCAGTCAGCCTCCACCGTGGAAGCTGCTTTGGCAAACGTATATGCTGAGTTGCGAGATGAGTCGCCGCTAAGGGGAAATACCACGGGAATGTCCAATCTTTTGGGACATTATTCCGATGAATTCGACCTCTATAATCCGAGTCTATCAAATGTCGAGAGTTTTTATGTAAACAATCTATTGGCCACGGAAACCACAGTTGGAAGTTGGTGGACCTCCTCCTATACACAGATATATGCCGTGAACCGGATCATTGAAGGTGTGAATTCCTCGGGTACCTTGTTGGACGAGGATAAAAATCGATTTTTGGGGGAGGCTTATGTTTTGAGGGCATTGTTCCATTTCTATTTGTATCAACTCTATGGGGAGATTCCCTATGTAGAGAGCTCGGATTATGCCACAAATACCAATATATCCAGATCAGGGGCAGAAGCTGTTCACCAACATTTGGTGGATGACCTTTTAACGGCAAAATCACTTTTATCCGAGGAGAGAGGAAATAAGTTACGGCCCAACCATTGGGTAGCTTCGGCACTCCTTGCCCGTACATACCTATACCATGCGGACTGGGAACTGGCCGCCGCTGAAGCTGAGTATATCATTGTAAACGGAGGGTATGATCTGGCCATGGATGTTAATGATGTTTTTATTGGGGACAGCCCTGAGACCGTATGGCAATTGGGGCCGAATTTGGGAGGGGTCAATACAAGAGAGGCTTTTACCTTCATTTTTGAAACGACACCCCCACCCAACTCAGCACTTTCAATCCACTTGATAGAAAGTTTTGAGGAGAACGATGTCCGTTTGGATGCTTGGGTGGGATCGGTCACCAACGGAGAGGAAACCTGGTATTATCCCTATAAGTATAAAGAAACAGAACCCACCGACCAAACACAGGAGTATTCCATCGTAATCCGTTTGGCGGAAATATACCTTATTGCAGCTGAAGCAAATGTACGAATGGGCAATTTGGATGATGGAACCTATTTTCTCAACCAGATTAGGGATAGGGCCTCCTTGGCCCCACTACTTAATGGGGACAATGTGACCTTGTTGGATGCCATTGAAAATGAAAGACGGATAGAGCTCTTTTCTGAGCATGGGCACCGCTTCTTTGATCTTAAACGGACAGGAAGAATCACAGAAGTACTCGAGCCAATCAAGGTTAGTTGGGAAGACACTGATGTGCTGTTGCCTATTCCGGAATCAGAAATCTTGTTGAACCCCAATCTTGCCCCACAAAATGAAGGCTATTAAGAGGAATTTATGTGATAGGAATGGAATGGGATGTGCACCGGCCAAAGCGACATTCTTACTTTTATTTTTAGGTTTTTTCACTGCCTGTTCGCTTAAGGGACAGGCCAAACCATGGGACATCCGAGAGGACGGTAATCGATTGTTACTTCGAATGGATGAGAGTCTCTTGGAAAAGCCCATGCTCCATGTGCGCCATGGCAGGGAAGGGGTACATATCGGTTGGAAACGTAGGGGCAACACCCTCATCATGCAGGCCATACCGATCAGGTCACTTACCGGAGTGGTGATTCCTACCCAAAGTAAAAGTGGGGTCGTGCCACAGGTATTGGGAACTTTTCCCATACTGGATGCATCTGGTCAGGGAGAGCGGGTAGCTATTGATATATCCGGATTTTTGCTGAGTGGACAATCTTATTTAAAGAAGTTTGGAAACGAAGATGTCATACGGGGCAGATCCTATGTTGATCGGTTCAGCGCCTCCAAGGACGAAATTTTGATCCATGCCCAGCTGATGGTACGCGAAGGTGGTAAGGAGATGACAAAAAAAGTGGGGTTTAGTTTCTTTATACTTCCCGAACCAATGCGCCCCAGATTATATGACAAGCGTATGGGGTTTCATTATGATGATCATTGGGGCCGTACGATATCGGGAAAGGCAAGCATTGTGCGATGGCGACTCAAGAAAAAGTATCCAGACCGTACGTTGAGCGATCCCGTGGATCCCATTGTGTTCTATCTGGACCCCAAGATGCCCGATAGATGGAAACCTTATGTGACAGCCGGCATTATGGAATGGCTGCCCGCTTTTGAGACCGCTGGCTTTACCAATGCAGTTGAAGTGAGGGAGTTTGATGGGGGGATGGAATATCAGGATCCTGTCGGAATAAAATATTCCATGATTCAATGGAACAATCATATCGGGGTGCGTGGAAAAAAGTTCCAATCCGGTTCTACCATTAAATTGGTGATCGATCAACGTTCAGGAGAAATACTCAAGTGTGATATTATAATCAACAGTTTTCTATCCCTCTTTGAAGCCTATTATGTCAGATGTGCGCCATTGGATACACGAACAAGGCAAAAAGTTGTTCCTGACGAATTAATGGGGGAATTGCTCAAAAGTCTGACTGCCCATGAAGCTGGACATGCCTTTGGTCTTCGGGATGCGAATTATGGAGAATATACCTATCCCTTTGAAAAAATGAGAGATCTTGCATGGTTGAAGCAGATGGGACATACGCCAAGTGTTATGACCTATGCCAGACAAAATTACTTGGTACAGCCGACCGATGGTATTCCCCCGAAATGGCTCCATCAAAAGGTCGGGCCAACGGATAGGTACCACATTGAATGGGGGTACCGAGAATTTCTCGAAGCGAAAACCCCAGAAGCGGAGCTTCCCTATTTAGAACGATTGATACGTCAACAGGATACCGTACCCTGGTATCGATATACCTTAGGAGGGGATGAGATTTTTGGGCCAGGGGAGACCAATGAAGTGGTCGAAAATGACAATCCTGTGGCCAGTACGCGCTTAGGCCTACAAAATATCCGACGGGTATTGGACATTCTAAATGAAGACAAGGATGTTATTTTGGATCAAGAAACTATCGAGCGTCGTTATGAAAATGTCTTGGATCTATGGTATCGTCAGATGCAGCATGTCATGTCATTGGTGGGTGGATATGAGGAACTAAATCATTTGGACCCTAAAGGTGGGAATGTTTATCGAACGATTCCCTTGGAAACGCAGGAGGATGCATTAGGGTATTTGTTGGACAACGTCTTTTCACCTCCCGAATGGTTGGTGAATCCTAAATGTTTGGAAGGGATGCACTATTCCACTAACCAAGATTTAATCGTAGATTATCAGAAAAGACTCCTTGAAGAACTATTGGCCCCTCGAAGGATGAAACGATTGGAAAAACTTGAAGAAATTTTGGGCAATGGAAACATAGTAGAATCAGTACTGGACCAAATTCAAAAGGATATGTTTTCTGATGAATCAGTGGGAGATCGTAATAGGCAACATCTACAAAAATTATATATAAAAACCCTAAAAAAGGCCCTAGAGGTTAAAGAACAGGATAGCAGATATAAGCAGTACTACTACAGTGAGTCAACCAAGATTGTTTTTGCATCGAAAAGTTACCAATTGCAGCAAATGCTCAATTATAAATTGTCCAAAACAAAAGATGAAAACATCTGGATACATTTAAAATTATGTTTAATGGAATTACAAGTTTTACAATAGTAAAATTTTAACCTGTAGCATTCTTGACCCATAGGCTTGTTTAAACAAATTGGTTCCAGATAGATTCGATAACCGAAAAATATAATTTGTAGATACTCTAAAAATAGGACAGAGAGTTAAGTTAGATTTTAACCTTAAAAAGATAAATTTCTCATTCCCTTCCATTTAAAGAAACTATTTATGTATTCATTTTAGTTTGAATTAGTTAGTGACCCCCGACTTTTAGGTCGGGGTTTTCTCTTAACAAGAACAATAGGAAAGCTTACATCCGATCACCACTATGCAATAAGGATTCAATGAAAAATTATTGATCTAAAATTTCATAGTGAAATAAATTGTGACCTTACTTTAAGTCAATTATTCCAAAACTCTCCTTTTCCAGTTCCCAAAGAGCAGGAACAACAAGGAATTCAGTTTTCCCCCCACTTTTTCCCGCAGCAGGGCAAAGGCCTTGGTCATTTGCGTCTCCACGGTCTTGACCGATACACCCATATGCTCGGCGATCTCCCCATAGGTCAATCCTTCCTTGCGGCTCAAGAGAAAGGTCTCCCTGCATTTGGCCGGCAACCGATCTATTTCCCGATTGACAACCTCCATGAGCCGTTCCATACGTTCTGGCTCCTCTTTCTCCAAATAGGCATCCAGTTCCTCGATGTACTTTTTCTCCAGGGCGGTGGTAGCCATCTCCTTGCGGTACTGGTCCACGAACTCATTATAGACCGCCCGGTAGAGGTAGCGCTTCAAATCCAATTCCGGATGCAGCCGCTCCCGCTTTTCCCAGAGCCGGATCAACACATTCTGCACGATGTCCTCCGCCTTATAGGCATCCCGCGAAAGATTGGATGCATAGCGGCAGAGTTCCACATAGTACAGTTCCACCAATGTAGCATAGGCCCTTCGGTCCCCTTTTCTAAGGGAGGGCAGGAGTGCAGTGTCATGTCGGGGAAGCTTTTCCATGGGCGTGTCCGATAACAGGTCCTTAACAAAAATATCAATTTTTTTTAACCTTGCGTCAGGGTGTCCCTTTTCCGGGTTCGTCTTAGGATAAAACAAAGCGGATGGATCCAGCTATCGAGACCCTAATCGTAAAATTCTTGGCCAACGAGGCCAATAGGGATGAACTTCTTGCCCTGGAGGAATGGGTGAAAAAGGACCCCAATGCCCCGAGGTTTGTGGAGCATATCAAGGTCAATGTGGCCGTGAACCGAATCATGGACACCTATGATACCCAGCACGCCAAAACGATCCTCTTGGATCATATCGACCGGAAGCAGGCACATATCCGCCGTAAACAACGTACCAGTCTTTTAAAGTATGCCGCCCTGTTTATTCTGGCCCTTGGGCTGGGGTATGTACTGACACAACAAGTGTTTGACGAAAATGGCAAACAGAGCAAACCCGTAATCGTGGACAACCAGATAAAAGTAGGTAGTGAGAGGGCGATCTTGACTCTGGAAGATGGTTCAAAGGTCACCCTTGAAAAAGGAGCCAACTACCAATCCCAAAACGCAACCAGCAATGGGGAGGAGATTGTCTATGCACAAACTACCGTGACCGAATCGGCCCTCAATACCATAACCGTACCTAGGGGAGGACAGTTCTTTGTCCAGCTCTCCGATGGGACCAAGGTATGGCTCAATGCCGAATCACAATTGCGATATCCGGTATCCTTTCACACGGACCACCCAAGAACAGTGGAACTGGTCTACGGCGAGGCCTATTTCGAGGTATCCCCCAGTACGGAACATAACGGAACCCAGTTTCAGGTCAACCACTCTGAACAAACAATAGAGGTCCTCGGCACCCAGTTCAATGTCAAGGCCTATAAAGACGAGACCAAGGTCCGCACCACCCTGGTAGAAGGGCGGGTGGCCTTGGAAGTACAAGGGCAGACCAGTACATTGGCCCCAGGCTATCAAGCGGTATGGGATAGGGAAGCGGGAACCCTCTCCACGGGCCAAGTGGATGTCTACGACCAGATTTCTTGGAAAGAAGGTGTGTTCAGTTTCAACCGAATGGCCCTTGGAGAGATCATGAAAGTGCTATCACGCTGGTACGATATGGAAGTAGTGTTCGAAGACCCCGAACTGGCCCAACAAGGATTTACCGGCGCATTGGGCCGGGAGCAGGAGATCACCGAGATCCTGGACAACATCAAAGACTTTGATATGATCGAAAACTATGCGATAAAGGGAAATACCATAACCTTAAAATAGACCGATATGGACAGCAGCTAAACACGGATTTTTTCACACAAGGGAATAAAACCCCTGCCCATAACGCACAAAAAAAGGGAGCGAAGCCAAACATTTTGCCGATGGCCGACTTCGTCCCTACAGTGCCAATCAACGAATTGTATAACTAACACAAGACAAATTTATGGAAATTGGAACAACCAAACCCTATGGAAGGGCCCAAAGGCTTTTCCTGTACCTTATGAGAACCTTTATTTTCTTGCTCTGTACCACCATGTTCGGACTCACGACCAGGACCACCTTTTCCCAAGAAAAAGTGACCGTGGCCACAGACAGGACATTGACCGTGGACGAAGTGTTTGACCTGATCAAAACACAGACCAAATACCGTTTCATCTACCCTCAGGACCTATTCGCCAATGCACCTAAAATCGACCTGAAAAAGGGAAGGGTCAGCGTAGAACAGCTCTTACAACAGGCCGTTCAGAAAGAGGCCTTCAACATTATCCTCGGGCGGAACGACCGGATCATCATCCGACCCAAACAACAGGCCCTCCAACGCCAAATAACGGGGGCCGTGACCGATACCAACGGGGTGCCCCTCCAAGGCGTGACCGTGGTACTGAAGGGAACCACAAGGGGCACCCTGACCGATTTTGAAGGGAACTACGCTATACAAGTGCTCGATTCCGAACAGGTCCTGGTCTTCTCCTATCTGGGCTTCACCCGCCAAGAGATTACCGTGGGCACCCAGAGCACCATCCATGTAAAACTGGAGGAAAGTGTAAGTGCCCTTGACGAAGTAGTGCTCAATGCCGGGTACTATACGGTCTCGGAGCGGGAGCGGACGGGGAGTATTGAAAAGGTGTCCGCTGTGGACATTGAAAAGCAACCCATATCAAATCCATTAGCTGGCCTTCAGGGGAGAGCCGCAGGAGTAGAAATCGTACAAACCTCTGGAGTCACAGGATCAAGGTTCAATATTCAGATCCGGGGAAGGAACAGTATACGTCCCGGTGCCAATGAACCTCTTTATATCGTCGATGGCGTCCCTTTTTCCTCATCGAGCCTTGGGGAGCAGCAATCCTCTGCGACCGTCATTACCGGTGGAGCCATAAGTCCTCTAAACAACTTGAACCCTTCAGATATTGAAAGTATAGAGATATTGAAAGATGCCGATGCCACAGCCATCTATGGTTCCAGAGGAGCCAATGGAGTGGTTTTGATCACCACGAAAAAAGGCAAAGTGGGCAAAACAATGGTGGAACTCAATATACAGACAGGCTTTGGAAAGGTGTCCAATACTTTGGATGTTTTGGACACACCCAGCTATCTGGCCATGCGCAGGGAGGCCTATGTCAATGATGGGATAGACCCGTTGCCGTCCAATGCCTACGATATCAATGGAACCTGGGATGAAAACAGATATACCAATTGGCAAAAAGTATTGTTCGGAAAGACATCATATTTGACCAATGTTCAAGGTTCTATGTCCGGGGGAAGCCAGCAGACTCAGTTTTTAATAAGTGGAAATTATCACAGACAGAGCAATGTTTACTATGGGGACTATGCCAATGATAAGATTTCCGTTTTGGCCAATCTCAACCATGCTTCCAAAGACGATAGGTTTGGCCTTCAATTCTCCACGGGATATACGGCCAACACAAACAACCTTCCGGCGACTGGATTGGCCGCAACTGCACTAGGTCTACCCCCGAATGCACCGGAACTGCTCAATGACGACGGGTCGCTCAATTGGGAGAATTCCACTTGGAGCAATCCCTTAAGGCATTTGGAAGGGTTATACGAATCCCATTCGACCAATCTTATCAGTAATATGAATCTTAGGTACAACCTTATTGATGACCTAAGCTTGACCACTAATCTAGGCTACACGGAAAGTCATGTCAAGGAGTTAAAAACAACTCCTTCTACGATATATGACCCAGCATACGGGGTGGGTTCGGAATATTCCAGTGCCATCCATAACGTATCCCAACGCACTTCATGGATCGTGGAGCCTCAACTGCATTTTGGGCATGACTTTGGGAATACGCGATTGGAAGTGTTGGCAGGGTTGACCTTTCAAGAACAAAAGGATGACAGGCTTTCACAGAATGGACAAGGGTTTACAAACAACAGTCTGATAAAAAACTTGGCCGCCGCTTCAAACATCATTCCTATCCAAGACACGGATCAGGTCTATCGTTACCATGCCATGTTTGGTAGGATCAACATCAACCATCAGGGTAAATACATCCTCAATGCAACGGGCAGGAGGGATGGATCTAGTCGATTTGGACCGAACAAAAGGTATGCAAACTTTGGTGCACTTGGCGCCGTCTGGGTATTTTCCAATGAAAAGTTTATATCCCAAGGAGTACCATTCCTGAGCTTTGGAAAGTTAAGGGCCAGTTATGGGACATCAGGTAACGATCAAATCGGGGATTATCAGTATCTGGACACCTATTCCTATGGGAGCACACAATACCTCAATACGGTAGGGCTATATCCGACCCGTTTGTTCAATCCCGATTTTGGCTGGGAGTCCAACAAGAAGTTTGAAATAGGATTGGACCTCGGGTTCTTTAAAGACCGTATTGTTTTGGATGGCAGCTATTATAAAAATCGATCATCCAACCAATTAGTGGGCATTCCTTTGCCCAGTACCACAGGGTTTGGTTCCATACAAGGGAATTTGGATGCCACCGTTGAAAATACAGGTTGGGAATTATCTCTCAATATGGTGAATCTTAATAGCCAGCATCTACGTTGGTCAACATCCTTTAATCTTACCATTCCCAGAAACAAGTTGGTAGCCTTCCCTGATTTGGAAGGTTCCACCTACGCAAATCAATTGGTAGTAGGTGAACCCTTGAACATAGTTAAGCTTTATCAGTTCAATGGGGTAAATCCCGATACCGGACTTTATGAATTTGAAGACTTCAATGGGGACGGAAATATTTCATCCCCGGATGATAGGCAGATTATCAAAGATGTTGGACCACGGTTTTATGGAGGGTTTGCCAATCAACTTTCCTATAAAAAATTCCAATTTGATGCATTGTTCCAGTTCTCCAAACAGGAAGGCTACAACTACTGGTATTCCAGTGGAATACCAGGAGGAATGGCCAATCAACCCTTGGTAGTGTTGCAACGCTGGCAATCGGAAGGGGACCAATCCTTGGTTCAGCGGTTCTCTTCAGGGCGTGATTCCGAAGCAAGGAGGACACATTCACTGTACTCCAATAGTGATGCCTCTGTATCAGATGCCTCATACCTCCGACTGAAGACCCTTTCCATTTCTTACGAGGTGGCCCACAGGAATAGCAATGGATTTGGCTGTGAATTATTTCTTCGGGGCCAGAACCTTTGGACATGGACAAATTATAAGGGGTTAGATCCCGAGACCCAATCAACCTCCAGCCCACCTGTATTACGAATGATAAGTGTGGGAACCCAATTAAAATTTTAAAAAAAATAAGATGAAATCATTTATCGGAATACTACATACAATTAAGAAAAAGGCCTTTCGACCATTCTACATCTTAGTTTTCATATTAAGTGCTTGTGAAGGATTTACAGAGGTAGATCAACCCACAGATCAGTTGACAGGCTCAGTGGTTTTTGAAGATGCCTCAACGGTTGATGCAGCCTTTGCGTATATTTACAGTGAATTGCGGCATAATTCCTTTACCAATGGCACAACTTCTGGCCTGGGTTATCTGTTGGGTCACTATACGGATGAGCTTAATCTGTACAATCCCAGTTTCCAGTCCATTCAAGTCTATGAAGAAAACAATGTACTTCCCACTGATGGATATGTACAGGGTTTTTGGAGTTCGGGATATACCCTCATTCACGCATCAAACAGTATTTTGGAAGGTGTGCGTGCATCCACAACGCTGACAAATGATGATCGGGAACATTTTTTGGGAGAGGCTTATTTCTTGCGGGCGTTCATCCATTTTTATCTGACCAATCTGTTTGGGGAAATTCCCTATGTGGAAAGTACGGATTATAGGGTCAATAGTACCATAGGCCGAATGGAAATTACCTTGATATATCAAAAGATCATTGATGATTTAGTGGAGGCAAAAGAATTAATGCCAATGGGTTCTGGGACAAATTTCCGACCAAACCATTGGGTGGCATCTGCACTTTTGGCAAGGGTCTATCTTTATCAGGGCGAATGGTCCATGGCCCTGGAGGAAGCACATGATGTCATTGAGAATGGGGGATACCAATTGAATACAGATTTAGGGCAGGTATTTTTAACAAACAGCGCAGAAACATTATGGCAATTGGATTCTGGAATCAATGGTGTGAATACCGAGGAGGCCTTTACTTTTGTTTTTACAGATGGACCACCACCGTATTCGGCCATGAGCGATTATTTGGTGGACAGTTTTGAGACTGGGGATGCCCGATTGACGAATTGGGTCGGGTCTGTTTCAGATGGTTCCGATACTTGGTACTTTCCGTATAAGTATAAAGTGAACACCAATACTGCGACTACAGAGGAGAGTTCAATCCTCCTTCGTTTGGCAGAACTCCATTTGATCGCAGCTGAGGCTGCGGCTCAATTGGGGAACATGGAATTGGCCTTGGACCATCTTAACATCATTCGGGAAAGGGCAGGTCTCCCAATAATTGCATCCATGGACCAATCCAGTTTGTTGGAAGCCATTCAGAGGGAACGAGGGGTGGAACTCTTTACGGAACACGGGCATCGTTTTTTTGATTTGAAAAGGACCGGAAGTATTGACGGAACACTGGCTCCAATAAAGCCCAATTGGCAGGATACGGATATCCTGTTACCTGTCCCAGAATCGGAGTTGCTCCTCAATCCGAACCTTGAACCCCAGAATGAGGGATATTGATATGGAGGAGAGTGGAGTCATTTCGGGTAAAAGACAGTTACCCCTCACGATAGATCTCTTGAAAGTTTTGTTTTCTGTAATTGTTTGGCTAGTGGTCTGCCCCATTATGGGGCAGACAGATTCCAAAGTAAGGGGACATATGGAAGGGGAACGATTGATAATGACCTTGAATGAAAATATACTGGGGCGACCTATGCTCTTTGTCAGACATGGATCGTCGAACCAATATCAGGTCAGATGGTCCAAAAAAGCTGATTATCTGGTGTTGGAGGCCCCTCCGGTCCATTCCCTTGTTGGAGTGCTGATTCCACAAGGGGTCAATGGAACGTCGTCAATTTTGGGACGGTTTCCGATTCTGCCCAATGGTCGTGATATAGGTTCCTTTCAAGTGGATGTGACAGATTTTATCCTCCAGGCCCCGATTTCTTGGCAAAACATCCGTCCAGAAGCAGTGGATAGACAACGATCCTATATTGATGGGGTGTACAATTTGAACAAGGAAGTGGCCATCAGTACCAAAAGAACATTATTGAAGAAAGATGAGCATATAAGCACAGCGGTGGATTTTAGTTTTTTTGAGTTGCCCAAACCCATGAAGCCTAGATTGTTTGACCATCGAATGGGTTTTTTTAGTGAAGATATATTTGATGTTCTGAACCATAGCACAAAGCCGGCACTAGCCAGTATCATGCGTTGGCGCTTGGAAAAGAAAGACAAGGCTCAAAAGTTGAGTGAACCAGTAAAACCCATTGTATTTTATTTGGATAGGGACATACCCGAAAAATGGAAACCTTATATAACCGCAGGAATTATGGAATGGCAACCTGCCTTTGAAGCGGCAGGTTTTAAGGATGCCCTGATTGTAAGAGAATTTAGTTCCAAGGATTCCCTGTGGACCTTGAATACCATGGGCCATTCCGTGATTCGATGGAATATGGATGAAGGAACACGAAAGGAGCTGCGATCCAGCTCCACCGTTCACCAAATAACGGACTTTCGGACAGGAGAGATCCTCAAAGCAGATATTATAATCGGGGGCACATTTGATTATTGGGTCGATCAATATTTTATCCGTTGTGCCCCTTTGGATGCCAGGGCAAGGCAATATCCTGTTCCTGATAGCCTTAAGGGGGAATTGTTACAGTATATCACTGCTCATGAAGCCGGTCATGCCTTTGGGTTGAAAGATGCCAACTATGGTGAATATGCTTATCCTTTTGGGAAAATGCGTGATAAAGATTGGCTCAAGAAAATGGGACATACCCCGAGTATTATGGGTTATGCACGCCACAATTATGTGGTTCAACCAGAGGATGGGATACCACCTTCATTACTTATCCAAAAAGTAGGTCCCATGGACCGCTACCACATCCAATGGGGGTATCAGGAGATTCAGGATGTGCAAATGCCCACAGATGAACTTCCTGTGCTGGAATACTTAATACGACAACAGGACAGTGTGCAATGGTACAGATATAATCTTAACCAATACGAAAGAATCGGGCCAGGAGCGGCCAACAATGTAATGGACAATGATAATCCTGTTGAAAGTACGCGTTTGGGACTTAAGAATTTGGAACGTGTGATTGAAACCCTCGATGAAATGTATCATAGTGGGAATATTGAGCGTTATGTCCTGAGAAGCAGGTATAATGCTACGTTGGAATTGTGGTATGCGGAGATGCAGCATGTTTTGAGCATGGTCGGAGGCTATTCCATTCAATATAGATCTAAAGGGCAAAAAGGTCCAATGTATAGCCCTATTGATAGGGTCGATCAGGAGGAAGCACTGTCTTTTTTTATAGAACAGACCATCTCTCCACCAGATTGGTTGGCTAATCCCGATTTCCTGACCGGTCTTCGGTTTTCCTCACATCCGGATGCCTCGTTGGGATACCAACAAAAGCTCATCCAAAAACTGTTCGGGCCACATCGAATGAAACGTTTGGAATGGATGGAAGGAGCCTTGGGTTATAAGGGCTTAACAGAATACGTTTTAACGGAATTTCAAACCGAACTGTTTTGTACAATGGATATGGAAAACCATCGGAGGCAGGGGCTTCAAAAAGGATTCATTGCTCTTTTGGTCAAAGTGGTGCAAGAAGAAATGGACGATTCCGCAAAATTGGGCAACTTTGGATACTCTGAACAAACCAAGGGGCTCTTTATGAATGCAATCACCACTTTAAAAACTGATGTACAACTGGCAATGGACGACAATTTGGGACAGAATAATATTGGTCATTTAAGGCACTGTCTTTTACAAATGGCACCCGTGTTCCCCTAGATTTTTGAATTAGTCAAAGAAAAGGAGACGATTAAGACTCCTTTTCCCAATTTAACCACGAAAACAAACTATTGCCTGTAAAATGGTTTATCACAAGCGGTCCCGTTTTTGTCGAAGACATATTCACCGTTTTCATTGATGTAAAGCTACTGGCTGCAAGTGCCAGGGCAATAGCCAACCCTGGAATCAAAAATTTTGTTTTACTAAATTTCAAAATGATAACATTTAAATTAATACTATGATTTACTCTCTTCTACGGGTTTTCGAACGCATCCGCGTTACTGGCCATTAGTCCCAATCGGGATTTAATCTGTTTTTTCTTTGTACCGTTGTTTTTGAAGGAGAACAATACCGTTGTAGACCCATAATTGTCAGCCTGTGAGTGAACATAACCATGAATTGATCTATGGTAATAGACCTAAATCTGTCCAAAAGGAAGCCTCTTATTGAAATGGGCCTTTTCCTATATCCAAGGTTTCACAATCCATTCCCCTATTGTTCCCTGAAAGATAAACGGTATGGAATTAATAATGCGATAGCACCGATCTTCTTAGGGAACGGTATAGTAGTTCTTTGTTTAGGGGTTCCAAACGGATATGGAAAGTGTCCTTGGTTTCAAGGGTTTCCCGTAGCAAGTGCAGGTACTCTTATACAAACAAAAGCAAATAATAATGTTCCTTCAAAAATTCCCTGAGTTTTTTGAAGGCGTTGCGCTTACTCGTCTTGACGGTATTTTCAGTGATATTGAGCTGTAGAGCGATCTCTGGGTTCTTGACACCTTTTAGGGCCAGCTCAATGATCTCCCTTTGGCGGTCCGGAAGTCCGGAAATTGCTTTTTGCACGAGGTTGAACGTTTCCTGGACCAACAAGGTCTCCTTTAAAAAGGATTCACTCTCTAAGGTTTTTATTTCTGAGAGATCTTGGTTCCTTTTCGATTGTTTCAGCAAGGTAAGGCAGCGGTTCCGGACGACCACATATAAGAAATTCTTTACCGATTTCACATCCTCAAAATCCTCCTTGCGCTCCCAGTACTTCACCAAGGCCTCTTGGGCCACATCCTCACTTTTATCGGTGGTCTTTAGAAACCTAAAGGCGAAGGAACAGAGTATGGGATAGAAGTCCTCAAAGAATTCCTTAAAGGATTCCTTTTTGCCCTCCTTGATCTCATCAATGATATTTTTCAAAGTAAAAAATTCGCAACTTTAAGGGAGTAAATATAAGAAAAGGACAGTAGTGCACTTTCTGAGAGCCTCCAAAGGGATTTTTTTGGTATGAGGTGGTATCTTTAGAAAGGTCCATTTCCACGGGACATTTTTTTTGGACATGGATACTACCAAAATGGTTTTGGACAGTTCTAGTATAGAACACCACCATTAAAATTGTTTAGCATGGACATCAAAGATCAGTATCATACCCTCTCAAAAATTATTTCCAAGGAATTGATGGGAAGTGCCACGGATACTGAAAAGGAATATCTGGAAGACTGGTTGAAGGCATCCAAGGACAATCAACGGGTCTATGAAAAAATCAAAAGGCATGGATGGTACCAGGACCAGCAAGAGATCCATAAACGGTTCAATGCAGCGAAAGGGTGGGCCCAAATCCAGCCCAAAATCACCCAAGGCCCAAAAGTGGTAAGGTTGAGGCCAAACCATGTCAAATACGCCGCTGTGGCCGCAAGCATCCTAGTACTCCTGTCCGTGTTCTTGTTCAAAGTGGATTTTCAAGCCTACTTCACTCCAGAAACAGAAGATCCCATAATCACCAGCAACAACATTGCGCCAGGCTCCAACAAGGCCACCCTTACATTGTCAAATGGCCAAAATCTTGTGCTCGACCAACAGGATTCCATTCAAGTGGGGAATGCCAAAAGCTCCGGGAAAGAAATTATCTATGCTGATATCGGTACGGATGACAACAAAATGGCCTACAATACCCTGACCGTCCCCAGGGGAGGGCAGTTCTCACTCGTGCTTTCCGATGGCACAAAAGTATGGTTGAATGCAGATTCCCAAGTGAGGTACCCCGTTCAGTTTGTGAAAGGGCAGCGAAGGGATATGGAATTGGTCCATGGAGAGGTGTACTTGGATGTTTCCCCCAGCACAGCCCATAGTGGGGCCTCCTTTGTCGTGAAACATAAAGAACAACAGGTAGAGGTCCTGGGCACCGAGTTCAACATCAAGGCATATGGAGAAGAACCAAAAGTGTACACCACTTTGGTCGAAGGTAAGGTACAGGTACAGACCAACGGGGGGGAACATATTCTGAGCCCAGGCCAACAGAGCATCCTGTCGGTGGGAACGGGCCGATTGGCCGTGACAGAAGTGGATGTCTTCCGAGAGGTTTCCTGGAAAGAAGGGGCATTCCGTTTTAAGGACAAAAACCTGAAGGACATCATGCAGGTCCTTTCACGATGGTATGATATGGAAGTGGTCTTTGGTTCCAAGGGCCTTGAAAAAAAGACATTTACCGGAACCTTGTACAAGGACCAAACGATAACGGAAATTTTGGGTTTCCTGCAAGGAAGCATCAACACCTATGAGATCAATGATAGGACCATTGTCCTAAAATAGTCCATGATCGGACAACACATAACTGTTTAACCCATAAAACCAAGAACATGACATAGCAAAAACACAAAAAGGAAAGGGAACAAAGGTTACATCTCGCTAAAAATCCAACCGTTCATTCCCTAGATCATTATTAGTAATCATTTAATAACCACTAACAACTGCTCAAATTTATGAAAATCAAACTAACTCATGGCCTCTTTAGCCATTTAGAGACGCCATTGCGATTGCTCATGAGAATTTTTATTCTTTTATGCTGTACCACCGTGTTCAGCCTGACACCGAAGGACCTGTTCTCCCAAAGCACCAGGATCACTGTGCAAAAAGATCAAGAGGTCACCGTGGACGAGGTCTTTGAGATGATATCCCACCAGACCAAATATTCCTTTATGTACCAATCCGACATGTTCAGGCAATACCCCAAGGTACAATTGAAAAAGGGAACGGTACGTATGGACAGACTCATTAACCAGAGTTTGACCACTGGAAACATCAATATTGTCCTGACCTCGAACAACACCATCATTATCAGGGAAAACAAAGATGTTGTCCAATTCAGCGTTTCCGGGACCGTTGTGGATGAAAAAGGACTTCCCATTCCCGGGGCAACGATCCTCATAAAAGGGACCACCAAAGGGGCCTCGGCTGATTTTGACGGGAAATATACAATCACAGTATCCCACGAAGCCAATGTCTTGGTGTTTTCATCCTTGGGCTATCAGTCCCAAGAGATCACCGTCGGACAACAACGGATCATCGATGTGCAACTAAAGGAGGCTGTCAGTGAACTGGATGAAGTGGTATTGAATGCAGGATACTACAAAACTTCCCAAAGAAAGGCCACTGGCAACATAGCCAGAATAGATAAAAAAACCATTGAGAACCAGCCTGTCAGTAATCCCATCGGGGCCCTCCAAGGGTATGTGTCCGGTGTTGATATACGACAGACCACTGGAGTTCCTGGCGGGGGTTTTGAAATCGAGATCAGGGGCAGAAATTTTATAAATGGGGGTACAAATCCTTTGTTCATTGTCGATGGGGTTCCGTTTAGTTCAGAGTCCTTGGAAGCCTCTCGAGTAGGTTCGCAGATTAATCAAGCGAACGTAAGTCCGCTTAATGCGCTCAATCCACAGGACATTGAAAGTATTGAAATCTTAAAGGAAGCGGATGCCACGGCCATATATGGTTCCAGAGGGGCCAATGGGGTGGTATTGATCACCACCAAGAAGGGAAAAGCGGGAAAGGCCCAATTCACGGCGAATTTGAGTACTTCCCTTGGACAGGTAAGCCAATTCAGGGACTTGATGAACACCCATGAGTACTTGGAAGTTCGCAGGGAAGGCGTAATTTGGGATAACTACGGGCCGTTTTTGGAAGATTCTGCGTTCGATTTTGTTTGGCCCGATCTTAAGACTTGGGACCAAGATCGATATACGGATTGGCAAAAGGAACTCATCGGGGGTACAGCCTTCAGGAACAACGTACAACTTTCTGTATCTGGGGGGAGTGATCAAACCCAATTTTTGATCAGTGGTGCACATCAAAAACAGACCACGGTTTTTCCCGGAGACTCCAATTATAAAAAGACCTCGGTCCACAGCAATATCAATCACCGATCCAAAGATGGTCGCTTTGCCATGAACTTTTCAACCAATTATGCCATTGAGAACAACGACCTGGTCCGTCAAGACCTAACAAGAC
>JANSXF010000024.1 GCA_024743095.1 Flavobacteriaceae bacterium | reverse complement strand
GCTATTTCCCAGAACAAAAGGTGAGGGATATTGCCTCCAAGTTCAGGGAATTGAACATTCCCTGCGATGCCATTTATCTGGATATCGATTACATGGAGGGGTTCCGTTGCTTTACTTGGAACAATCAATATTTTCCCAATCCCAAAAAGATGATAGAGGAAATGGAGGAGGATGGCTTCAAGGTGATTACCATGATCGATCCGGGGATTAAAATCGACCGTGATTATTGGGTGTACCAACAGGCCATGGACAATGGTTTTTTCTGCCGTAGGGCCGATGGTCCGCACTTTAAGGGAAAAGTATGGCCGGGAGAATGTAAGTTTCCGGACTTTACCAACCCAGAGGTACGGGAGTGGTGGGCTGGACTCTACAAGGAAATGATAGCGGAAATGGGCGTTAGCGGTGTTTGGAACGATATGAACGAACCCGCTGTCATGGAAGTCCCTACCAAAACCGCCAATCTGGATGTGCGGCACGATTATGACGGCCATCCCTGTAGCCACCGAAAGGCGCATAACGTCTACGGAATGCAGATGGTCCGTGCCACCTACGAGGGCGTCAAAAAGTTTATGTTCCCCAATAGGCCTTTTGTGCTCACAAGAGCCGCTTATTCCGGTACCCAACGCTATTGTGCCACTTGGACAGGAGATAATGTGGCAACCTGGGAACATTTGTGGATCGCCAACGTGCAAATGCAGCGTATGTGCATGAGCGGTTACTCTTTTGTAGGTTCCGATATCGGTGGATTTGCAGAGCAACCCAACGGCGAACTCTTTGCCCGTTGGATGCAGTTGGCCGTTTTTCATCCGTTCTGCAGGGTGCACTCCAGTGGAGACCATGGGGACCAAGAACCTTGGTCGTTCGGGGATGAAATTACCGATATTGTGAGGGAGTTCATCAATTTGAGGTATCAATTGCTGCCCTATTTGTACACCATGTTCTACAAGTACATCAAAGAAGGGTTCCCGATGCTACAGTCATTGGTGTTTTATGATCAAGAAGACCATCAAACACATTTCCGTACGGATGAATTCATTTTTGGTCAACAAATGTTGGTGTGTCCCGTGCAGGAACCGAATTCCCAGGGAAGGAGAATGTACTTCCCAAAAGGAAACTGGTACAACTACTGGACCGATGAATTGACGGAAGGAGGGATTGAAAGATGGGTATCTGCGGAGATTCACCGAATTCCCCTCTTTGTGAAGGAAGGCGCCATGATCCCCAAATATCCTGTTCAACAATACATC
Source organism: Flavobacteriaceae bacterium (assembly GCA_024743095.1). Classification (GTDB taxonomy): domain Bacteria; phylum Bacteroidota; class Bacteroidia; order Flavobacteriales; family Flavobacteriaceae; genus Flagellimonas. The sequence goes on along the minus strand of JANSXF010000024.1, from coordinate 57,904 downwards.
GGAGAAAAGGAAATTGAAAAATTGAACATTGATGTGTATTATAAAGCGGGCACTGAAAGATCACAAGTGTACGAGGACCAGCAAGATGGCTATGACTATAAAAAAGGGAGGTATAGTTTGCGACGCTTCAAATTGACCGGGAAGGAGAACGAATTGATCATCCAACAATTCAAGGATGGAAACTTTATCACCTCTTATGATAATTTTAAAATGTCGTTCCACGGATTGCCCTTTACCATAGATACGGTTGAAGTCGACAACGAGGAAGTGGATTTGGACTCAATCAAATTAAATGGTAACAATTCCATAGAGGTTGGCAAGGATTTCACGGAACTCCATATTTTTGGAAAATAAAATTTCGTAAATTCAATTGCACAAAACAGGTATTGCCATATGAAAAAGATAATTTTAACTGGATTGCTATTTTTGGCCATAGCAGCTTGTAAGACCAATCCCTTTACAGGTAAAAGCACCTTGAACTTTTATCCGAACAGTCAAGTTTTTCCGACTGCATTTGCCCAGTACGACCAGTTTTTGGAAACCAATAAAGTGGTCAAGGGCACTTCGGACGCACAAATGATAACCAAGGTAGGGCAGCGTATAGCCTCTGCCGCTGAGCGTTGGCTGAATGCCAATGGTTACCCCGGATATTTAAAGGATTACAAATGGGAATATAATCTGGTACAGGACGAAACCGTAAACGCTTGGTGTATGCCCGGTGGAAAGATTGTTTTCTATACCGGAATATTGCCGATTACCCAAAATGAAACCGGTGTTGCCGTGGTCATGGGCCACGAGGTAGCACACGCTTTGGCCGATCACGGTGCTCAGCGTATGAGTGCAAGTACCATACAGCAACTCGGAGCTGTTGCAGGAAATGTAGCTATTCAGGACGAAAGGACACTCGGGCTGTTCAATCAAGCATACGGAGTCGGTTCACAGATAGGGGTAATGCTTCCCTTTAGCCGGGGCCATGAGACCGAAGCCGATAGAATCGGACTCCAAATTATGGCCATTGCGGGTTACGACCCCAGTGAGGCGGCAGCACTTTGGAAGCGAATGAAAGCAAACTCGGGAGGACAGGCGCCACCGGAGTTTTTGAGCACGCACCCGTCCAACGATACAAGAATCAACAATCTGACCGCTTGGGCCCCGGCCGCAAAACAGGAAGCGCGAAAATTTGGGGTAACCTCCTTCGAATAGATCTATAAATTAAGGAACTGTAAATGTCACTTCGAAACAGACGAAAAATCCAACCGACATCAAAAAGGGTTTTTCACAGGGATTCGAAGTGACATTTTTTTTTGCAATAAAGTTATGGTACAGACATTGGCATTAAAGGGAAGTAAAAAACTGTTGAACGCGTGGGCCTTTTATGATTGGGCCAATTCGGTATATAGTTTGGTAATTTCCTCGGCCATTTTCCCTCTTTTTTATGGACTGCTCTTTAGAACCGCGGGCATTGAGCAAGTCACAATTTTTGGTGGCGAAATAGCAAGGGCCCCCTTGATCAGTTATGTAACATCCCTGGCCTTCGTATTTATTGCCATAGTAACCCCGTTGGTATCTGGCGTAGCCGATTATTTGGGGAACAAAAGGATTTTTCTAAAGTTCTTCTGTTATCTGGGGGCGGTATCTTGTATTGGCCTGTACTGGTTCTCCCTGGAGCATATTTATTTTGGATTGATCTGTTATTTCTTCGGACTTGTAGGTTTTTGGGTGAGCTTTGCCATCAACAATTCGTATTTGCCCGATATCGCTTTTCCGGAGCAACAGGATGGCATAAGTGCCAAGGGATTCTCTTTGGGATATGTAGGAAGTGTCATTTTATTGGTTTTCAACCTATTTATGGTGATGGAGCCCGATTTCTTTGGCATCACGGACAGTGGTGGCGAAGTTGCCGAGATCAAGGCCATGAAGTATTCCTTCATCTCGGTAGGAATCTGGTGGATTTTGTTCAGTCAATACACCTTTGCACATCTGCCCAAAGGCTATAAGCGGGAAGGGGAACGGAAACATATCATATTGAATGGTTTTAAGGAATTAAAACAGGTGTGGCACCAACTTGGCGAGAATAGAAAATTGAAGCGATATCTGGGGGCATTTTTCACTTACAGTATGGCCGTGCAGACCATCATGCTTATAGCAACCTATTTTGGAGAAGAGGAAATTGTTTGGGGCTCGGACGATGAACGGACCATGGGATTGATCGTAAGTATTTTATTGATCCAGCTTGTTGCCATTGTAGGGGCAACTGTTACGGCAAGGGCTTCCAAAGCTTATGGCAATATAGGAACACTTATTTTCATCAATGTGATTTGGGGATTACTTTGTGTATATGCCTATTTTTTACAGACCCCGATGGACTTTTATATTGCGGCAGGTTTGGTGGGTATTGTAATGGGGGGGATCCAGGCGCTGTCCCGTTCCACCTATTCCAAGTTTTTGCCCGAGACTACCGATACCACCTCGTTTTTCAGTTTTTATGATGTGGCCGAAAAAATAGGCATCATCATAGGTACCCTGATGTACGGTATTGTGGCCCAGCTTACCGGTAGTATGCGAAACAGTACCATATTTTTGGGACTTTTCTTTGTGATAGGCATTTTTCTGCTTCTTAGGGTCAACAAGGTGAAGGCATCAAATTAAAACATAAAAAAGCCCTGAGATCTTCAGGGCTTTTCCAGTCTTTGATTGATGATAAACTCAGTATTATACCTTGGTAATATCCCCAGAACCTGAAGATTTGGAATTTACTTTTTTAGGGTTGCCCCGATACTGGATATCACCGGATCCAGAAACCCTTGCCTCTAGCGATTGGTGGGCAGTAACCTTTATATCGGCCGATCCGGAGACCGTAGCTTTTACAAAATCAGCTTCCAAATCGAAAGCCTTGATATCGCCGGAACCGGAAACCGAAACCGTGAAATCCGTTGCCCTACCGGAAAGATTAATGTCCCCGGAGCCTGAAAGCGAGGCATCGACTTCCTCCGCCTCTATTGTTAGGGTAACGTCTCCAGAACCGGACATTGCGGTATTGAACTGACTTGCCTTAATGGTGGTTTTTCCAACCAAATCCCCAGAGCCCGATAGGCTCACGGCATCTATGGATTCTACGGGAACCGTTACATAAATACCACTTTTCCAGTTGGAGGGCCTAAGGTTAAGGCCCTTCTCCACCTTAATGGTCAGTTTGCCGTTCTTTACTTCGGTAACAATATGTTCCAATAAATTGGATTCTCCCTTTAGGGTCAATTCGCCCTCGCTACCGGATACCAGTTCTACATCGAACCAACCGGCCATGGCCACTTGGTCATAATCCCCAACAGAGCGCTCAATGGTAACAACCTCGCCATTTCCCTTGATTTTTCTTCCCCATTGGGCATTGGTTACCGCTACCATTCCCAATGCCAGTGTAAGTGTGATAATTTTTTTCATGATCTTGTGTTTAGTTTAAACTGTTTTTTGATTTGATGTTAATTTTTGTAGAATGATATGCCTCCGTAGTCACTGGTAATGCTCACCTTGTTTCCGGAGTTCGGATTCCCGTAGTAACCACTATAGTATTTTTCGGTAGACCTTTCTTTGCTGATATTGATTTCAAAATCATCCTTTCCGCTTACCCCAGCGTACTCGGTAGAAATTTCAAAGTCGAAATTATAGCCCGAATCGTAACCAATTTTGATGCCCGTGTAATCGGTGCGGATCTGCACATTTCCGGCATCAGGGGCCAATCTATCTATCTTAATGGAGCCATAATCGCTGGTAATGGAGACATTGCCGTGTACATTGCCCAGTTTAACCCCGATATAATCCCCGTTGCCATCTACATTCTTCACGTTTCTAACATCTATGGAGCCATAATCGCTGGAGTATTGCAGATGGTCCATTTCGTCTACCACGCCATTGGTGTAATCTGCCTTAATGGTAAGGTTTCCCGCCTTTTCAATGGTAAATCCGGAGTAGTCCGCAATAATTTCCGCACTGTTGATGTATCCAAAGGTGGAACGGGAGGTATAATCGAACCGCAATTCGTTATTGCGACCATGTAGTTCGCCGATATCCATTTTGCCGTAATCACAACTGATTTTGGCATGACCATCAATCCTATCCAACATGATATTGCCGTAGTCATTGCTTAAGTTTACACTGTTCTTTACCGGAAGTTTTATGGTGTAGTTGACCTGTACGCTCACGCTTTTTCGTCTTCCCCAGCTCCAGTTCCAGCCACTGTTCCTGTTACCGAAATCCGTAATGGCCGATACCATACTGGCGCTATTATCGAAGTCTACGTCGATTTCTTCCAAACGTTCCCTAACTCGGTCCTCGTCGTTTCCGTTGGTTTTGATGTGTACCTCGATCATTACCCGGTTTTCGTTCCAAGAGGAGATATTGAGGTTGCCATAGCTATTGCTGACTTTGAGCAGGGCGTCCGAATTGACTTTGAATTCCTTTTTTATGGTTTTCTCCTTGGTGTACCTGCCGTTCAATTTGTCGTTGTCCATACTGGCACCAACAAATAAGGGAATAAAAGCCAAGGCGAAAAAGATGTGTTTAAATTGTAAAGCTCTCATCATTTTGTGTTTTTAAATTCTTAATATTTTCTATTTGGCTCAAAACTTCTTTTAAAAGGTCGATGCGCGTTTGGAAATTGGTGATCATTGCGCTCAAGATGATCTTGCTGTCACCGCCATCGACCAAATCTTGCTCTAGGGTTTGGTAGTCTTTGTCCAGCTTGGCCAATTGTGCCAAGGTGTCATCCACCAATTGAGCTGTTTCCGGTGTTTTCTCCTCCTTCATTTCCTCTACCTGTTCCTCTATCAAATTCGCAAAATAGAACTCGGTCTGGGATACCTCCGGGGCTATTTCCACCACCTGCTGTTTTATACTTGGCCGTGGACCAAAGGCCTGGTATCCCAGTATGGTGATCAGGGCAATGGAAGCTGCGATGGACAACGGTTTCCACCACGATGTTTTCCTTTTATGTAGGCTTACGGTACCTTGTGTCTGGTTCAGTTTTTCCAAAAACCGCCCTTGGTGCCCGCCTTGGGGCTCCTCTACATCAAACCCGCCTTGGAGTCTCTCGAACAGGTAATCTAAATTATCCTTCTTCATAACTAAACATTTACGGTCAATTTTTTTCTAAGGCTATCTTTGGCCCTCGAAATCATGGTTCTACAATTAGCATAGCTTATATTCATTATTTCGCTGATTTCTTCGTAATCGTACCCTTCAATTAAATGTAAGGTCAAAGAAACTCTGTAATTGTCTTTCAAACTTTTCATGGTTTCCATCACTTTTTGAGCCTTCAGTTCTGTGTAACCATTTTGATCTGAAGCAACTCCTTCGTTATCTTCGACCTTGTACATTACATCATCCAAATCATCAGCGCGTTTTTTCTGCTGCTTTTTGTAATGATAGATGCTGTTATTGATCACGATCCGCTTCAACCATGCCCCAAAAGCGACGTCTCCTTTAAAGGTGTGCAGTTTGGTAAATGCGCTCAGGAACGATTCCTGCATCACATCCTCGGCCTCCGCAGTATGCTTTACAATCCTAAAAGCAGTGTTGTACATCGCCTTGTAATAGCGATTGTAAATTTCTAGCTGCGCGCTTTGTTTGCCCTGCATGCACAACTGGAGCAGTGTGTCAATATGTTCATTTTGTTGGCTCAAAAAATGATTGGTTTGTCTTATAGATGAGCCAATTTACCATTTGTTACACTTTTTTCTTAAAATTTGATTTTTAATGGCACAGGAATTGCCAATTAATGGGTGATAATAAGCTTGCGTACCGCTCTAAACTTTGATTTTTAGGGGTTTGATCAAGCTTTAACGTAGAATAAAAATGTGGGTTGGTTGTCTTTTATGACAAAATGACCGAAAAGTTGATATGGGAGAGATAAAAATTACCAAATTTGACAATATAGATTTGCAAGGGCTTGATGAAGATGCGGAATTGATACCGTTGTTGACCCCGGAAGATGAAGAGCAGATGAACAAAGAGCGCTTGCCGGAAACCTTACCGGTATTGCCCCTAAGAAATACCGTGTTGTTCCCTGGTGTGGTAATCCCGATTACGGCGGGCAGGGATAAGTCCATCAATTTGATCAAGGACGCCAATAATGGTTCCAAGACCATCGGAGTCGTGTCCCAAAAAGATGAATCTGTAGAGAATCCAGGACCGGAGGACATCAATACCGTGGGGACCGTAGCGCGTATTTTACGGGTACTCCAAATGCCGGACGGCAACACTACGGTGATCATTCAAGGTAAAAAGAGGTTCAAGATCGATGCGGTACTTACCGAGAAGCCGTATTTAACGGCCCAAGTGAGCGAAGCAGCTGAAGAGCGTCCCGATGAAAAAGGAAGTGAGTTTGAGGCCATAATCGATTCGATAAAAGAATTGGCCTTCAAGATCATCAAGGACAATCCAAATATTCCCAGTGAGGCCACTTTTGCCATCAAGAATATTCAGAGCAATTCGTTCTTGATCAACTTTGTGTCCTCCAACCTTAATCTGGATGTAAAGGACAAACAACAGCTTTTGGAAATTGCCAATTTGCAGGAAAGGGCATTGGCCACATTGAAATACATGAACATGGAGCTCCAAAAATTGGAGCTGCGCAACGATATCCAGAGCAAGGTCCGTAGCGATATGGACCAACAGCAGCGTGAATATTTCCTTCACCAACAAATGAAGACCATCCAAGAGGAGCTTGGAGGGCTGTCCTACGAGGAAGAGGTGGACGAAATGTCGGAAAAGGCCAAAAAGAAAAAATGGAGCAAAAAGGTGCAGGAGCATTTTGAGAAGGAACTCTCCAAAATGCAGCGCATGAACCCTCAAGTGGCCGAGTATTCCATCCAAAGGAACTATTTGGACCTTTTGTTGGATTTGCCATGGAACGAATTCTCCAAGGACAAGTTCGACCTAAAACGGGCCCAAAAGATCTTGGATAGAGACCATTATGGACTGGAAGATGTAAAACGCCGGATCATCGAGTATTTGGCCGTATTGAAGCTGCGAAACGATATGAAATCGCCCATACTTTGTTTGTACGGACCTCCCGGTGTGGGTAAGACCTCCTTGGGAAAATCCGTGGCAGAGGCGTTGGGCCGCGAATACGTACGCATGTCTTTGGGCGGGCTTCGTGATGAGGCAGAAATCCGTGGTCACCGAAAAACCTATATCGGTGCCATGCCGGGTAGGATTATACAGAGCTTGAAGAAAGCGGGAACATCCAACCCTGTATTTATCTTGGATGAAATCGATAAGTTGGCCAGCAGTCACCAAGGCGACCCGTCTTCGGCCATGTTGGAGGTATTGGACCCCGAGCAGAACAGTGAGTTCCACGATAACTTCTTGGAAATGGGCTACGATTTGTCAAAGGTCATGTTCATTGCCACGGCGAACAACCTCTCTACCATACAACCTGCCTTGCGCGACCGTATGGAAATCATCAACGTAACGGGCTATACTATCGAGGAGAAGGTGGAGATTGCCAAGCGTCACCTCTTGCCCAAACAGTTGGAGGAGCACGGATTGTCCAAAAAAGATTTAAAAATCGGCAAGCGCCAATTGGAAAAAATCGTTGAGGGCTATACCCGTGAGTCCGGAGTGCGCAGCTTGGAAAAACAAATTGCCAAAGTAGTGCGCTACGCTGCAAAATCCATAGCTATGGAGCAGGAGTACGACCTTACGTTGACCAACGAAAATATTGAGGACATCTTGGGCCCTGCCCGATTGGAGCGCGACAAGTACGAGAACAATGATGTCGCCGGCGTGGTCACGGGATTGGCCTGGACCAGTGTGGGCGGTGATATTCTTTTTATCGAATCCATTCTTTCCAAAGGAAAGGGAGCCATGAACATTACGGGCAACCTTGGTAAGGTAATGAAGGAATCCGCCACCATTGCCATGGAATACATCAAATCCAATGCGGATGCGTATGGTATCGATTCCAGTGTTTTTGATAAGTACAATGTGCATATCCACGTTCCCGAAGGCGCTACGCCAAAAGATGGCCCCAGTGCAGGTATCACCATGTTGACCTCTTTAATTTCTCTGTTTACCCAACGTAAGGTGAAAAAGAGCTTGGCCATGACCGGGGAGATTACCCTTCGTGGCAAGGTATTGCCAGTGGGCGGGATCAAAGAGAAAATCTTGGCGGCCAAAAGGGCACGTATAAAGGAAATCATTTTGTGTGCCGATAATAAAAGGGATATCGAAGAAATTAAGGATGAGTACTTAAAAGGGCTGACGTTCCATTACGTGACCGATATGAGCGAGGTGATAGATATCGCCATTACCAAGCAAAAAGTGAAGAACGCCAAGGAACTTTAGATGATACTTGTCATGTGATCATCATGATATTTCTGCCTATTTTTGGCGTATGGGAAAAATTACGATAGCAATTGATGGGTATTCCTCCACGGGAAAAAGCACCATCGCCAAACGTCTGGCAGCTGCCTTAGGTTATATTTATGTGGATACAGGTGCCATGTACCGTGCCGTGACCCTTTTTGCTTTGAACCATGGGTTCGTGGGCGGGAAGGGGGAGCTCGATTCCGATGGTTTGATAGCTAAACTCTCTAAGGTCAATCTCAAATTTGTCCCCAACACCGAAACCGGGCGTTCGGATATGTTTTTGAACGACGAGAACGTGGAGCAGGAAATCCGTTCCATGCGGGTGTCCGGTTTTGTGAGCCCAGTGGCCGCCATCAAGGAAGTCCGTGAAAAGTTGGTGAGGATTCAACAGGAGATGGGCAAGGACAAGGGCATTGTGATGGACGGTCGCGATATTGGCACTGTAGTTTTTCCCGATGCTGAACTGAAACTGTTTATGACGGCTTCTCCCGAGACCCGGGCCGCTAGACGCTATAAGGAACTGTTGGATAAAGGGGAGGAGGTCACCTATGCAGAGGTACTTAAGAATGTGGAAGAACGCGACAGAATCGATTCTACCCGTACCGTATCACCGCTCACCAAGGCCAAGGATGCCATTGAATTTGATAATAGCGATATGGGCTTGGAAGAACAGTTTGAACGTATTTATGACTTTTCCCAGCGGGTGATTGCGAAGCATGTTTAGCAAGTAAAAGAATTTTGGGGTGGCTCGTACCGTGTTTGTATGTGGCTCGCATTGTGTGAATTAGTGGTAATTTTTCGGTTAAGCACGCGCCGAATTTTTAAATTTTCTTAGTACCCTTTTCTTTTTTAATAAGCCAAATTAAAAAATTGGCGGACTTGCCCATAAGTCTAAACTTCGATTAAGCAACTGCCAAAGCTATGAGCCATATACGGCCCACAGTTATTTTTTCCGAGTTCTGTAATATAAATTCCAAGTTCCCGAATTCGATTCAACTATCTCTGGAAACCCATCATTGTTTAAATCCCCTATTTCTTTGATGAAGTATTAGAAAAATGAGCAGTTCTATCTAGGGGAAGCTTACAGTTTACGGATGCCTGTTTTAAATTGATATGGGAAACCCGTTCAAACAAAAAACGCTCAAAGGGTGTTTTTTTATGGTCAAGAGAACCAAATGTATTGGTTGGCTAAACGGTCGGAAAAGTGGTTGATGGCGCTTCAAAAACAATTTTGGTTGCTTTATCTACATTAAACTCAAATAATACATTGTTTACATGCTTATTTCTTTTCTAGGTTAACTAGTACATTATCGAGTTGATTGATCCGTTTCCCCTAGAGTTCCCTCCATTGAGCTATACCATGCTCAACATTGCTTGGTTTTTCGATTTTAAGGGAATCTATTGGTGTGCGGATTTTACCGTTGATGCTGGCCAAACGTCAACAAATTATGGTCTGGGTCCAAAATGGAAAACTCTTTTTGTCCCCAAGGTTTTAGTTCCAATTTTCCGTTCGGGTGTATTTTGGTATGCTTGGCCAGTAAGGATTGATAAAGCTCATCAATGGAATTGGTGCGTATATAGACCTGGCCATAGTTTTCCTTCGGTTCAAGGTCAGGGAACTCAAAAAAATGGATTTGTACCTGGTCTTTTTCCAACATTAAATATCCATCGTAATCGGCATCTCCAAATATGTTGAACCCTAGTTGGGTGCAATAGAAATCACGTGTTGTTTTTTTATTGCGCATGGGAAGCTTCGGATTAATGTGAGTGAGCATGGGCTATGATTTGGTGGTTCACAAAAAATAATTTTATACAAAAAAACGCCCAAAGGGCGCTTTTTCAACTGGCAAGTCTTGGAATCTGTTACAGATTCGGAATCTTCAACACTTGGTCCGGATGTATAACATCAGGATTTTTTAATTGATCGGTGTTCGATTCGAATATCTTATTGTATTTCATCGGATCTCCGTAGTAATGCTTGGAAATCTTGCTCAAGGATTCCCCGCTTTTTACCGTATGGTACGCATAAACGGAGTCATCCTCTACGGTAATGTTCGCTTTAATGTCCGATGGATTTTCGCCGCCGATCTCTTTGATCTTGTCCCACAACAAGTTTTTCTCGTACTGGGTCTTGGTCATTCCCTTTATCTTTAAAACGTCGCCTTCAACGTTTACATCGCCGTTTTTCACTTCCAATTTCTCACCTAAATCCAATACAGGTTGATATTTTGCTTTTACGCTCATAATGTAATTTTTTACAGTTAATAATTAGAATTTTCAAGATAGTCAATCTGTCTTTATTTTGCCATTAAATAATTGTAATACTTTTTTTGCGGAAACCTTGCTTGTATGCTTTGTATATCAATAATTTAATTGTATTTTTGCACCCCTTTTGGCAAGGAGGCAAGAGCGAAAGGGGAATTTAGAAAATCATTTTAAAACCGCTTCCACGGTAATTGTTCAGCTCTTGTGAAACGTGGAATACAAATTTTAATCAGCAAATGGCTGAAGAAAAACAAAACGTTGAGGTAGAAGAAACTGCCGCAGCACCAGTAAAAGAAGAAACACAGCCCCAACAAGATCCAAAGGAATTTCTTGAGAATTTTGATTGGGACAAGTATGAAGAAGGGATCGAGCGTGTTGATGACAACAAGCTTAAGGAATTCGAAACACTTGTAGAGGAAAACTTTGTGGACACTGCCGATGAGGAAGTAGTGGAGGGAGAAGTTGTTCACATGACAGACCGTGAGGCCATCATTGACATCAATGCCAAGTCCGAAGGTGTAATTTCCTTGAATGAGTTCCGATACAATCCGGACCTAAAAGTTGGAGATAAGGTTGAGGTGCTTATTGATATCCGTGAAGACAAGACCGGTCAATTGGTATTGTCCCACAGAAAAGCAAGAACCATTAAAGCTTGGGAGCGTGTCAACAATGCGCACGATAAGGAAGAAATCGTTACTGGTTTCGTAAAATGTCGTACCAAAGGAGGTATGATCGTTGACGTATTCGGTATCGAGGCATTCTTGCCAGGTTCTCAAATCGATGTGAAGCCTATCCGTGATTACGATCAGTACGTAGGTAAGACCATGGAGTTCAAAGTAGTGAAGATCAACCACGAGTTCAAGAACGTAGTGGTATCGCACAAAGCTTTGATCGAAGCGGACATCGAAGAACAGAAAAAAGAGATCATCGGCCAGTTGGAAAAAGGTCAAGTATTGGAAGGTGTGGTCAAGAACATTACATCTTACGGGGTATTTATCGACCTTGGAGGTGTGGATGGATTGGTACACATTACCGACCTTTCTTGGAGCCGTATCAACCACCCGAACGAGGTTGTGGACCTAGATCAGAAATTGAACGTTGTTATCCTTGATTTCGATGATAACAAGTCAAGGATCCAGTTGGGTCTCAAGCAATTGGAGAAACATCCATGGGATGCCCTAGGCGATGAGATCAAAGTTGGAGACAAAGTTAAAGGTAAGGTAGTTGTAATCGCAGATTACGGTGCATTTATCGAAGTTGCCGAGGGTGTTGAAGGTTTGATCCACGTTTCAGAAATGTCTTGGAGCACCCACCTTAGATCTGCTCAGGATTTCGTAAACGTAGGGGATGAAGTTGAAGCTGTTGTATTGACCTTGGATAGGGAAGATCGTAAAATGTCTTTGGGCATCAAGCAATTGACTCCGGACCCATGGACCGATATTACTTCTAAATATCCTGTTGGATCACGTCACAAAGGAATCGTTAGAAACTTTACCAACTTTGGTGTATTCGTGGAGTTGGAAGAAGGAATCGATGGTTTGATCTATATCTCCGACCTTTCTTGGACCAAGAAAATCAAGCACCCATCCGAATTTGTTACCGTAGGTGACACCTTGGAAGTGGAAGTGCTGGAATTGGACGTGGAAGGACGCAAATTGAGCCTTGGTCACAAGCAGACCACAGAAAACCCATGGGACAAATACTCCGATGAGTTCGCTGAAGGCACAGTGCACACTGCTGCAATCGCAGAGGTTGTTGACAAAGGAGCTACGATCAACTTCAACGAGGATATCGTTGGGTTTGTTCCTCAACGTCACATGGAAAAAGAAGACGGCAAGAAACTTCAAAAAGGAGAAGAGGCCGAATTCAAGATCATCGAGTTCAATAAAGATTTCAAGAGAGTTGTGGCCAGTCACACTGCCATCTTTAGAGAGCAAGAAGATAGAAATGTGAAGGCTGCTGCCAAGAAAAGAGCCTCATCCAGTGATGAAGCTGCTCCGACCCTTGGAGATGCCAACTCCGCATTGCAGGCGTTGAAAGACAAAATGGAAGCTGATTCCAAGAAAAAGTAATCAGACTTTTAAATGATACGAAGCCCCGCTGGAAACAGTCGGGGCTTTTTTTATTCGTTATTTAATCGAACATTTCTTGCATAGTAAAATTCAATGGGACTAAGTGTTATACAAGCAAGTTCACTTTGGCCATATTGGGCAAGATCGAGGAAAATTTCAAGGTCGGGCTTTCTAAATTCTTCGGGAAGTTCAATGGTTCCAATCCACTTCTTTTCTCCTTCTGATTCTATTTCAACTTGATACACGAAAACTGTACAAGAAACGGGTCTTATTGTTTTGGCGGCCACATTTTTGAAAATCATTGGCGCATCATCATTCTTTGAACAAGAAAAAATCAGGATGGGGATACATGCCAAAGTATATTTTAAGAAGTTCTTGGACATTGGGATGATCAGTTTGGATATAAGGTACATTATTTTGAATTAGTTGCTTGTACTGTCAAAATGTAAAAATGCTTACTTTTGTAGTCAACCGAGTTGGTCGCACATAGCATATGAGTCAAAAAGTTCTGCTTACTTCAAAGGAAATCAACATCATACTGCACCGGTTGGCCTGTCAGCTAATGGAAAATCATTTGGATTTCAAGGATACCGCTTTGATCGGTATTCAGCCCAGAGGTGTTTTTTTGGCAGAAAGATTGGTAAAGATCCTCAAAAAGGACTACAAGATCAAGCATATCGATCTTGGTTTCTTGGACATCACATTTTTTAGGGACGATTTTGGTAGAGGAGAGATCCTCAAGGCCAATTCCACGAAAATGAACTTTTTGGTGGAGGATAAAAAAGTGGTATTTATTGATGATGTTCTCTATACGGGAAGAAGTATCAGGGCGGCCCTTACGGCCATCCAATCCTTTGGCAGACCAAGCAATATCGAGCTTTTGACATTGATCGATAGACGTTTTAGCAGGCACCTGCCCATACAGCCCACCTACCGGGGCCGACAAGTGGACGCCATTAACGAGGAAAAGGTCAAGGTCATGTGGGAAGAGAACGACGGGGAAGATAAAGTATATTTAGTAAGCAAATAAAACGTAATGAGCGAGTTAAGTGTAAACCACTTGTTGGGAATCAAGTATCTGGACAAAAAAGATATATCGCTCATTTTTGAAACGGCCGACCACTTTAAGGAGGTCATCAACCGTTCCATTAAAAAAGTGCCCACCCTTCGCGATATTACCATTGCCAACATATTTTTTGAGAACAGTACGCGTACAAAACTCTCTTTTGAACTGGCGGAAAAGCGGCTTTCTGCAGATGTTGTCAATTTTTCAGCAGGGCAGTCTTCCGTTAAGAAAGGGGAGACCCTTATCGATACCGTCAACAACATCCTCTCCATGAAAGTGGACATGGTGGTGATGCGTCACCCCAATCCGGGCTCAGGGATCTTCTTATCACAACACGTAAAGGCTTCCATAGTAAATGCAGGTGATGGTGCCCACGAGCATCCTACGCAGGCATTGCTGGATTCTTTTTCCATCCGTGAGAAGCTAGGTGATGTGGGCGGAAAGAATGTGGTCATCGTCGGGGACATTCTGCATTCCAGGGTAGCCCTGTCCAATATTTTTGCACTTAAGTTACAGGGGGCCCATGTGAAGGTCTGCGGTCCAAAGACCCTTATCCCCAAACATATTGAATCTTTGGGAGTGGGAGTGGAGACCAATCTTAGAAAGGCTTTGGAATGGTGCGATGTGGCCAACATGCTCCGTGTGCAGAACGAACGTATGGATATCAGTTACTTTCCATCCACACGTGAGTACACCCAACAATTCGGGGTCAACAAGGAACTGCTGAACAGTTTGGACAAGCAAATCGTAATCATGCACCCGGGCCCTATCAACCGAGGTGTAGAAATTACCAGTGATGTAGCCGATTCCGACCAATCCATTATATTGCACCAGGTGGAAAACGGAGTGGCCGTTAGAATGGCCGTACTGTATCTTCTGGCATCAAAAATTAAGTAACCATGATTATCGACAAGGACGGAACAACAACAATTGTTTTCCAAGAAAAGACCACTTTGAGCGGTTTTCTGGAAAACCTCAATAAGGCCTATCCAAAACTAAAACACGACAATATTGTCATCAATCTTTTTTCTTTTGATAAATTGAGCGTGGGCGATATTCTGGAGTTTTTGGATCTTTCCAATTCGCATAGGGCCAATGGTCGGTCTTTTGTTTTGGTGACGGACAAGCTGGGATACGAAGAGATTCCTGAAGAAATCAGCTTGGTGCCTACCTTGCAAGAGGCCAAGGACCTTATAGAGATGGAGGAAATTGAACGCGACCTAGGCATATGAAACTTACCGTACTAGGTTGTTATGCCGCTACCCCACGCACATTCACCAACCCTACTTCACAGGTACTCGAGATAAAGAACCATTTGTTCTTGATCGATTGTGGCGAGGGCACCCAAGTGCAACTTAGAAAGTACAAGGTGAAATTTTCAAGGATCAACCATATTTTTATTTCCCATCTCCACGGAGATCATTTTTTTGGACTTCCGGGGCTGATCTCAACATTTCGGTTGTTGGGCAGGGACAAAGAACTTCACATTTATGGTCCAAAAGGAATCAAACAGGCCATCACATTATTTTTGAAATTGGGCGATTCATGGACCAACTACCCTTTGGTTTTCCACGAGTTGGAATCAAAGGAATCAGAGCTCATTTTTGAAGATGATAAGGTTAGGGTAAGAACGGTTCCGTTGACCCATAGGGTCTATACAAACGGTTTTTTGTTCGAGGAAAAGGAAGCGCCCAGAACCTTGGACATTGGGGCCGCCAGAAAATTTGGTGTGGATAGGAGCCAGTTCAATACTATTAAGGGGGGGGCGGATGGTATTGATGATGGAGGAAGGGCCATTCCCAATAAAAAGCTCACATTGGCCCCGCCAGCGCCCAAAAGCTATGCTTTTTGCAGCGATACCATGTACAACGAAACTATTTTGCCCATCATAAGGGATGTTACCGTACTGTACCACGAATCCACTTTTTTGGATTCGGAGATACATCTGTGCGGGAAAACAAAGCACTCCACATCCAAACAAGCGGCACAGATAGCCGAAAAGGCCCGTGCAAAGCTTTTGATACTCGGGCACTATTCCACACGCTACAAATCCATAGAACTGTTCAAAAAAGAGGCGGAAGAAGTATTTCCGGTAGTGGAGCTGGCCGACGATGGTAAGGTGTTCGATTTTGATGTCTGAAAAAATTACGAAACTTTTACAAATCCGTTCCTTTGAGGAGACCCTATTTTTGCCGAACTTCACATTATGCAAAAAGACCTTGGCGATTACAGGAAATCTTACGAAAAAAGTGAACTGACCGAAGCATCGGTGAAGGAAAATCCCATGGAACAATTTCAAAAATGGTTCTATGAGACCGAAGCTTCCGATGGAGTGGATGAACCAAACGCTATGACAGTTTCCACCGTTGGTCTGGACGGATTTCCAAAAAGTAGGGTGGTCTTGATGAAAAAATTCACTTTTGAAGGCTTTATTTTCTACACCAATTACCACAGTGAAAAGGGAAGGGCCATTGAGGCAAACCCATCGGTATGTCTATCTTTTTTTTGGCCCAATATGGAACGACAGGTAATTATTAAGGGAAATGCGGAGAAAATTGCAGCAAATCTTTCGGACGGTTATTTTGAATCCCGACCCCATGGTAGCCAATTGGGAGCTGTAGTTTCTGATCAGAGCGAGGTCGTCCCATCCCGTGAATACTTGGAGGATAAGTTGGATAAACTTGAAAAAAAATACGATGGCAAAGAAGTACCTAGACCTCAATATTGGGGAGGATATCTCGTAAGACCTATTTCCATCGAGTTTTGGCAGGGACGCCCCAATAGATTGCACGATAGGATCAGATATTCCCTGAAAGAAGATTTAGATTGGAAAATAGAACGATTGGCACCCTAAAAACCAGCAGCAATGAAACAAATTATTCTGATGAGACATGGAAAGTCCTCGTGGGATTACGATGTCTCCGATAAGGACCGACCACTAAAGAAAAGGGGCATTGACGATGCCCATTTGGTATCCAAGACCTTCGGGCTACATGCGCCATCAATCGATTTTATATACTCGAGTCCCGCCAATCGGGCTTTGCACACCAGTATGATTTTTGTGAGGAACCTTGAATTTGATCTTTCAAAATTTAAAGTGACCAATGCGCTTTACGATTTTTCGGGCAACAGCGTGGAGCAATTTGTGAAGAAGCTGGACAACAGGTTGTCGAGAGTTGCCATGTTCGGACATAATTATGCCTTTACCTCACTTGCAAATACTTGGGGAGATCAGTATATTGAGAACGTTCCCACAGCGGGGCTTGTCCATATTACATTTGGTGTGGACCATTGGTCCAAAATATCAGAAGGGACCACCAAACAAATGGTTTTTCCAAAACACTTGAAAAAATAAATGATTAAAACGACGAACGAGTATATAAACAGGGAGATCAGCTGGTTACAATTCAATGCCAGAGTATTGCAGGAAAGCAAAGATCATAGGGTTCCCCTGATCGACCGATTGAGGTTTTTAGGGATTTTCAGTAATAACCTGGACGAGTTTTTCAAAGTACGTTACGCTACCGTAAAACGAATTGTTGATGCGGGAAAAACCGGTAAAAGTGTGTTGGGGGGTGAGAAGGCAAAAGACCTTTTGGAGGAAATCACCAAAATTGTGATCGATCAGCAAGCGCGAAGTCTAGAGATTTTTAAACAAATCGATAAAGAGCTCCGCCAAGAAAATATATTTATCATAAGGGAAACCGAGGTCAATGAAAGCCAGGCCGAATTTATTCGGGATTACTTCTTTAAAAAGGTGAACCAGGAATTGATGACCATCATACTTAACGACCTTACCGAATTCCCTCTTCTAAAGGATACGGCGGCCTATTTGGCTGTAAAGGTGGTCATGAAGAACGGTACGACCCGAAAAAAACATAACCGTTATGCATTGATCGAGATACCTAAGGGAATAGACCGTTTTGTGGTACTCCCCAAGGAAGGTGGCAAGGATTATGTGATCATATTGGACGATTTGATCCGTTTTTGCTTGGACAGTGTGTTTACCATGTTCGATTTTGAATCCATTTCTGCCCATATGATCAAGATTACAAGGGATGCGGAACTGGATATAGATAATGATTTGAGCAAGAGCTTTATCGAAAAGATTTCTTCCAGTGTCGAGCACAGAAAAATCAGTGACCCTGTTCGTTTTGTATATGATAAAAGCATAGATAAGGATACGTTGCAGTTCCTAAAGGAAAAAATGGACATTATGGGTACAGATAGTGTGATCCCCGGTGGCCGTTATCATAATAGAAGAGATTATATGGGCTTCCCGAGTTTGGGCCGCCATGATTTGATGTACGATAAAATTGAGCCCCTACCGGTCAAGGGACTCAGTATGAAAGGGAGTTTGTTGGATATGATCGCGCACAAGGATTATATGATCTACGCGCCCTACCATACCTTTAGTTATGTGACCAAGTTTTTGAGGGAAGCGGCCTTGGACCCAAAAGTCCGTAGAATACAGATTACGATTTATCGATTGGCGAGCGACAGCCAGATCGCGTCCGCTTTGGTGAATGCCGTTAAGAACGGGAAGCAGGTTACCGTACAGATCGAGTTGCAGGCACGCTTCGATGAGCAGAACAATATCGAGTATGCCAATCACTTGCAAGACGAAGGCGTCAACCTTATTTTTGGGGTGCCAGGACTCAAGGTGCACAGTAAAATCTGCTTGGTGGAACGGGAAGAAGATGAAGGGATCAAGCGTTATGGATTTATCAGTACCGGTAACTTTAATGAATCTACCGCAAAAATCTACACTGATTATACCCTGTTTACGGCACATCAGGGCATTTTGAAGGACATGAGCAAGGTGTTCGGCTTTTTCGAGACAAATTATAAGATCAATAAATACAAGCACCTTATTGTTTCCCCACATTATACAAAGTCGTCTTTTACTAAGTTGATAGACAAAGAGATAGCGTTGGCCAAGGAAGGTAAGGAGGCCTATATCAAAATAAAGATGAACAGCCTTACCTCCTACAAAATGGTAGATAAGCTGTATGAGGCCAGTAGGGCGGGGGTAAAGATAAAAATGATCGTACGGGGTATTTGCTGTTTGATTCCTGGAGTGGAAGGCATGAGTGAAAATATTGAGGCCATTAGTATAGTGGATAAGTTCTTGGAGCACCCTAGATTGTTCATTTTTGGTAATGATGGGGACCCGAAAATTTATATTTCATCAGCCGATTGGATGACACGTAACCTTGATTTTAGGGTAGAGGTAGGCTGCCCCATTTACGACCCTGATATCAGGCAGGAACTGCTGGATACGTTTGAAATATCTTGGAAAGACAATTCAAAAGCTCGCGTGTTCTCAGCAAAACAGGATAATGCTTACAGGAAAAAGTCGAAAGGGCAACCAGAACTAAGGTCACAATTTGAAATGTACGATTATTATAAAAGCAAGCTCGAGGGGCAAGTCAAGGGTTAACCGTGCATGGTTTCCTTTTTACCGAGATCCCTCATAAGTTGGGCCTCATATTCCAAAAGGTCGTCCCACTTTTTGTCCACTTGGGTTTTATCCCCATATTTCCGTGCAAATTTTAGGAACATGGTGTAGTGATTGGCTTCGCTTACCATTAAATTTCGGTAAAATTCGGACAGTTCTTCGTCATCTATTTCTTCGGAGAGTAATCTAAAGCGTTCGCAGCTTCGCGCTTCTATCAAGGCAGCGTATAAAAGTTTGTGCACTAAATGTGTATCCCTGCTGCCACCTTTGGGAAAAAACTTCATGAGTTGAATAACATACGCATCTTTTCGTTCGCGGCCCAAAACCCACCCGCGTTTCAAGATTTTATCGTGAACCATATTAAAATGTCCCATTTCTTCGCGGGCAAGGGCGGTCATTTCTTTGACCAATTCCGATTTTTCAGGGAAACCGATGATCAAAGAAATAGCGGTACTGGCCGCTTTTTGCTCACAATAGGCATGGTCGGTCAAAATTTCCTCAATGTTCTTTTCTACGATGTTCACCCACCTCGGGTCTGTTGGAAGCTTTAGGCCTAGCATGAATATGTTTTTTTATATTATGGGAGCAAAGATAACGGGAAAGTACGGTATGTTAAAAATCTAGGTCGAACTCCTTGCGCAAGAGTTCGATGTTCGGGTTCTTTTCTTTCAATTTCTCGTATTTTTCCTCTGGAGTGAAGGCAAACTTTTTGGCGACCTCCTCATTTACCGTAATATAAAGTGAAATGGAATAATTGTTCAGTTTTTGTTTAAGGTAGTCCAGCATCAAACTTTGCTCTCGCTCAATTTCTTTTTTCATGGTGCCGTTCGGAAGCTCAATCCAGATTACATGGTCGTTTTTAAGTTTGGGAACATACGTTTGAAGATTGCTCGCCAATATTTTTCTTCCCTGTCTTTCCAGTTCATGCACAAAATCATCCCAGTGTTGCTGCATTTCTTTTTCCTCAAACGGGTCATTGGGAAGGTCTTTTTCGTCGATGTTCGGGGATTTGGTATTCTCATGCGCCTTTTTCACCTTGATACTGGACAACGAAAGTCCGGACACTCTTTTCTCTGGCCCTTTTAGTTGTATTTTTTTGGGTTGATGGGCTTGCTTCGCTCCACTGATTGATTCTTTTTTAACAACCTCTTTGTTTTGAACTGCAATATCTTTGGAAGACTGTGCTTTCTGGACCGAAGGCACTACAGCTTCCTTTGCCCCGTTGTTTGGTTGGGTTGTCCGGGTTGCCCGGTTTTCTATAGTTTTGGCGCCGTTGGTACTGATGATTTTTCCTTTGAAAAAGGACGCAGGGATTATGAAACTAGAGTTTTTTTTTTCTCCATCAAAAGTGATGGACGCTAATTTCATGAGGGTGAGCTCTACGAGGAGCCGCTGATTTTTACTGACCTTGTATTGCAGGTCACAATCATTGGCTATGTCAATGGCTTTCAACAAGAACTGTTTGGGAGTCTTTTTGGCTTGCTCTTGATACTGTTTTGCCACATCTTCCCCTACCTCTAACAAGTTTAAGGTATCGGGATGCTGACATACCATCAAGTCCCTGAAGTGTGTGGCCAACCCCGTGATAAAGTGGTGGCCATCGAACCCAAGTGACAAGGTTTTGTTGAACAAGATCAAAAGATCGGGAATATTGTTTTCCAGGATCAAATCGGTTGCCGAGAAATAAATGTCGTAATCAAGAACGTTGAGGTTTTCCGTTACGGCCTTTCTGGTCAATTCTGTACCTGAGAAGCTCACTACACGATCAAAAATGGACAAAGCATCCCGCATAGCGCCATCTGCCTTTTGGGCAATAATGTGCAATGCACTTTCCTCTGCCTGTATGCCCTGCTGCTCTGCTATGTATTTCAGGTATTCCGAGGCATCCTTTACCGTTATTCTTTTGAAATCAAAAATTTGACATCTGGAGAGTATGGTCGGGATGATTTTGTGCTTTTCAGTTGTTGCCAAAATAAAAATGGCGTGTTTGGGCGGTTCCTCCAGCGTCTTCAAAAAGGCATTGAAGGCCGATTGGGAAAGCATGTGTACCTCATCGATGATGTAGACCTTGTACTTCCCGGTTTGCGGAGGAATGCGCACTTGGTCTATGAGACTCCGGATATCGTCCACAGAGTTGTTGGAAGCGGCATCAAGTTCAAAAATATTGAAGGCAAAATCCTCATCCTCCCGTTCCGTACCATCTTGATTTATCTTTTTGGCCAAAATACGTGCGCAGGTGGTTTTCCCGACACCTCTTGGTCCACAGAACAATAAGGCCTGTGCCAAATGGTTGTTCTCGATGGCGTTCAGCAACGTATTGGTAATGGAAGACTGTCCCACAACATCCTTGAATGTTTGGGGCCTATATTTTCTTGCTGATACAATAAAGGGTTCCAATACGCTGAAAAAATAGATTACATACAAATATAAAAATAGCATTGACCAAAGTTGAACCCAATATGGGAGTTACCACTTTTTTTATTAACAATTGGATTACCTTTGCGCCCAGCAGGCCACCTTATCGCTGCAAGTTTGGGCGACCATACTTGAAGAGGAAAGTCCGGACACCATAGTGCGGCATAGCGGGTAACGCCCGTCCGCCGAAAGGCGAGGACAAGTGCAACAGAAAGCAAGTACAGTTCGGCTGTAGTGAAATCAGGTAAACTCTATGCGGTGAAACGTCATGTAAACCAATGTTCGAGGGCTGCACGCCCGAGTTGGAGGGTAGGCGGTTGGAACACATGGGCAACCATTTGTCTAGATAAATGATAAGGAGCCCCCAATTTAATTTGGGGTGCACAGAATCCGGCTTATGGCCTGCTTTTATTCTATTTCAAAAAAACTGAATATACTGCCACCGTATTTGCGCAGTTCCGAAAATTGAGGATGTTCTGAAAGATCGGTTTGGTCGGAATGTTCTATAATAAGTACCCCGTCTTCCCATAAGATTTCTTTTTCAAAGACCAAGTCAGCAATTTTTAAAAACTCCTCGGTGTTAAGGTCATAGGGCGGATCGGCAAAAATAAGGTCAAACTTTTCAGGGGTTTTCCCTAAAAACTTAAAGACGTCCGATTTTATGGTGTCGATGGGAAATTCGAGTTCCTGTGCTGTTTTGGAGATGTACCTGACGCATCCTTGAAAAGCATCCACCGCTGTTATCTGTTGGGAGCCACGGGATGCAAATTCAAAACTTATGTTGCCGGTACCCGAGAATAGGTCCAACACCTTTAATTCGTCAAAATGGAAACGGTTGTTCAAAATGTTGAACAGGGCTTCTTTGGCCATATCCGTGGTGGGGCGCACGGGCAACTTTTTAGGTGCCGTCAATCTTTTGCCCTTATATTTTCCTGAAATGATCCGCATTTAAAGTGCGCTTAATATGGAAAAGTCGATGCTTTCGTTTTCTAGTTGCTCCAAAGTAAAGGAAGGATTACTTGGAATAAAGACGGAAATATTTTTTACGTATTGGTAGCACAGCTCATAGATCGGGTCGTCCTCCTCAATGGCACCGAACAATTTGAGCTGTATTTTTTCAAGATCTATGTCCAATTGCTCTAAACTGAACAATAGATAATAAAGAAAGTCTTCCTTGTTCTTGAACTCAAATTGATTGTAAAAGCGTAGTCTTTTCTGCGATACCACCACCATCTCCATCTCCCTTTCGGATACTTGTACGTAGCATGTGGGCTCGGTTGGGGTTCTGTTGTGGTTTAGCAATGCGTTTATAAGAACCGTTCCGCTGTGCTTGAACTCAAATTCACCAAAAAGGTCAAAAATATAGTTGTTGATATTGGTGTAGGGAATATAAACATTGATGATATCCTGATTGGGGATTTCATCGTGGGCTATAAGGTCGTTTGCCATAATCTTGGCATTGAACTTTAGATAGTTCGGTAGTTCCTCCTTGTTAAAAAGTGGCTTGGGAACCAAACCGAACATATTGTTCTTGTGGATGACCATTACTTCGGAAAAGTCTTTCCCGATTTGGTTTTGATTGCCCAGCTTTTCCTTTAGCTCTTTGAGCATCAGATATGGGGTTAGCTGTGTTTTAAAACTTACCCTCTCAAAGGCAACGATCTTATTGGTAATGGTGTCCACTACACAAAAAGAAAGTCCATTCAAGCCAGCTTGAATGGACAATTTTCTATACGTGCTATTTTGTGCGTTCTGTGCTATAGCTAGTTTTTCTTTTTTCTGTCGTAGATAGGAGGCCAGTTACCGTTGGTGCTGACATCGGTCAATGAGCCAACTTTTATTTCTGTACCGTTTACTTCTTCAACACTTTGATAGGATTTTTCTTTTTCAAGAAGATCTGCTGGTTGATCATAAAGGACAACATCTTTCTTTACTTTGACCTCGAAAACGGGAGCTTTATATCCGCTCTTGTCAATGATGTCGGCCTTCATTTCGAATTTCTCATTGTTCTGGGCATAAGGCACGTCCATCATGGTTTTGTAACGGTCATCTGCACCAAAAAGCGAATCTTTCACTTTTACGGTGCCTAAAGTGTCGATGATGATGGTATCTTGTTGCATATCAATTTGATAGGCCCTATCGTACCTCATGAAAGAGGAATCTCGCTGTGTGGTTATGGTGTAGTTTCCAGTGTCGATGAATTGGATCAGGCTTTCAAAATTACCGGCATACTTGCCATTTACTGTCTTGTAAGCTTCTTGGGAGTCCCTGATGTCCTTAAGTTTTTTGATGACCTGGGCAAACCTTTCGTTTCTTACCTTGTTGAACTCTATGGGCGCATTGATCGAATCATAAATTTTGTATCCAAGGTAAATGCTCAGAATTCCGAATAGAATTACTAAAACCGGCTTTACTTTTTGAGGTAAAAATCTATCGATCAAGAAAACTAGCCCTACGGTCACAAGGCATATTAAAACAACAATAAGAATTAAATTTAACATATCTGCTACTGTCTTTCAAAGTTAATTTAGTGGTTACAGACAAATCTACAATATTTTTTTTATTGCGAAACTTTTTGCTTTAAAAAAGACCACTATATTTAGCGCTCATGAAGGATTTTAACGCACCTGGATTTTTAAAGATTTTAACCGAAAAATTTCCCCATGCACCTACCTTAAAACAAGGGGAGGCACTTAATAGGCTGGCTAACTTTGTTTTAGAGGGAAAAAAGGATGATGTCTTCCTTTTAAAGGGGTTCGCAGGAACTGGAAAAACAACCTTGGTGGCCACTTTGGTGAGCAGCCTTTGGAAAGTAAAAATGAGCTCTGTTTTAATGGCTCCCACCGGAAGAGCGGCCAAAGTCATGTCCGTTTATTCGGGAAACAAGGCATTTACCATCCACAAAAAGATCTATTTTCCCAAAAAGCAATCGGGAGGGGGAATTCAGTTTGTTTTGGCCCCGAACAAACATCGGAACACGATTTTTATCGTGGACGAAGCATCCATGATCCCCGATACACCTGCCGATTCCAAACTCTTCGAGAACGGTTCCTTATTGGACGATTTAATGTTTTATGTCCACTCTGGCCATAACTGTAAATTGATATTGATCGGGGATACCGCACAGTTGCCCCCCGTAAAACTGGAACTGAGCCCTGCTTTGGACGAAAACCGTTTGTCCTTAAATTATGATAAGGAAGTGGAGTGTTTGGAACTGGACGAGGTGATGCGACAATCAGACGATTCAGGAATCCTGCATAACGCTACCAATCTTCGAGAACAATTACAGTCCGAGTTTTTTGAGGATTTCAAATTTGAGCTCCATCATTATAAGGATATTGTCCGTTTGATCGATGGTAACGAAATACAGGAAGCCATAGATTCATCATACGGTGAAAACGGAAAAGAACAAACGGCCATTATCGTTCGGTCCAACAAAAGGGCCAATCTCTACAATCAAAATATAAGGGAGCGCATTCTTTTCTTGGACAATGAAATCTCGGTGGGTGATTATATGATGGTCGTGAAAAACAATTATTTTTGGTTAAAGCCCAATTCCGAAGCTGGTTTTATTGCCAATGGCGATATTATAGAAGTATTGGAGCTTTTTGCCATAAAAGAGCTGTACGGTTTCAAATTTGCGGAGGTAAAGGTGAAAATGGTGGACTACCCCAACCAAAAACCTTTTGAGACAGTCCTTTTGCTGGATACCATTACCGCGGAAACCCCTTCACTTTCGTACGATGATGGAAACAGATTGTACCAAGAAGTGATGAAGGATTATGCCCATGAGAAATCCAAATACAGAAAATTTTTGGGCGTAAAAAACAATAAGTTCTTTAACGCTCTCCAAGTTAAATTTTCCTATGCCATTACTTGTCATAAGTCCCAAGGAGGACAGTGGGATACGGTTTTTGTGGAGCAACCCTACTTGCCAAACGGCGTGGACAAGGATTATTTAAGGTGGCTGTATACCGCTGTGACAAGGGCGGAGCGGCAACTCTATTTAATAGGTTTTAAGGATGATTTTTTTCTTGACTAGGAAAAGGCTATTTTAGACTGCAACATGAATATTGAACCGGATACCATACTAAGTTTGTTCCTTGGAATCGGATTGGCGGCCTCTGTAGGCTTTCGGGTTTTTCTTCCTCTTTTTGCCCTTAGTTTTGCGGCATATACAGGGGTCTGGGAATTGAACGAAAGCTGGCAGTGGATAGGAAGTCTTACCGCACTCATAACGTTGGGTGTGGCAACAATTGTAGAGATTTTCGCCTACTTTATCCCATGGGTGGACAATGCCCTGGACAGTATTGCCATACCCTTGGCGGGAATTGCAGGTACCGCAGTGGTGGTTTCCACAGCGGCCAATTTAGATCCAGTGGTAACATGGTCTTTGGCCATTATTGCAGGAGGAGGAACGGCAACAGCTATAAAAGGTGCCAATGCGACCGGTAGATTGGCATCCACGGGAACCACGGGAGGGCTGGCCAATCCCTTGGTGTCCACTTTGGAGACCGGAGCGGCGGTGACCGTTAGTACGGCATCCATATTGGTGCCTCCGATAGCTGCAATTCTGGTCATCATCATCTTGGTGGTCATCTTTAGGATATACAGAAAAATAAGACCTAGGTCAAAATAGCATTCATTTCAAACAAAAAATATAAAGTGAATATAATTTCCATGATTCCCGCTCGCTACCAAGCCTCGCGATTTCCTGCCAAACTGATGCAGGATCTGGGGGGGAAGCCCGTAATTGTCAGGACCTACGAAGCGGCATTAAGAACAGGCCTTTTTAATCAGGTGTACGTGGTTACCGATAGCCCGGTGATTGCCGAAGTAATTCAGAATATAGGCGGTAATGTGATCATGAGCAAAAATACCCATGAAAGTGGAAGCGATAGAATTGCCGAAGCGGTCGAAGATATGGATGTTGATGTAGTAATCAATGTTCAGGGGGATGAGCCTTTCATTGATGCGGAAAGCTTGGGGAAGATCATCAAGGTGTTTAAAAATGATACCCATAAAGAGATTGACCTTGGCTCGTTGATGACCCCGATTACAGATTGGGAAGAAATAGCCAATCCCAATACCGTAAAAGTGATCGTGGACAATCAGGATTTTGCCCTGTATTTCTCCAGATCGCCGATTCCTTATCCAAGGGACGAAAAGGTAGCTGCGAAATATTACAAGCACAAAGGAGTCTATGTGTTCAGAAAGAGGGCATTAATGGATTTTCAAAAGTTGCCCATGCTGCCCTTGGAAGCCAAAGAAAAAATTGAGGCCATTCGATTTTTGGAATACGGCAAAAAAATAAAAATGGTGGAAACCCATGTCGCCGGTATCGAAATCGATACGCCGGAGGACTTGGAACGAGCACGAAAAGTATGGAAGTAGATTTTTCCAACATAAAAACAATTGGCTTTGATGCAGATGATACCCTTTGGGTAAACGAGACCTATTTTAGGGATACCGAGGAAAAGTTTGCAGAGCTATTGGAAGGTTACGAGACCAAGAACAAGATAGACCAAGAGCTTTTTAAAATGGAAATGTCCAATTTGGACATTTATGGATATGGCATAAAGGGATTTATGCTCTCCATGATTGAATCCGCCTTGGACCTATCCAACAATACAATTTCCCAAGAAACCATTGCCCAAATTTTGGAGCTTGGCAAGAATATGATATCCCATCCCGTGGAGTTGCTCGATGGAGTAGAGGAGGTGCTCTCCAAGTTGATGGGCAAATATAGATTGATCGTGCTCACAAAGGGAGATCTTTTAGATCAGGAAAGAAAGTTGGAAAAGTCGGGATTGTCCCAATACTTCCATCATGTGGAAGTATTGAGCGATAAAAAAGAAAGCAATTACAAGAATTTGCTGGAACATTTAAATATAGATGTCAGCGAGTTTTTGATGATAGGAAATTCCTTAAAGTCGGATGTATTGCCTATCTTGAATATTGGTGCGCAAGCGGTACATGTACCGTTTCATACCACATGGGCCCATGAAATGGTGTCAGAGGACGAAATGGAGAACAACCATCTTAAATTGAACGGCCTAAAAGATATTTTGAAGTATTTGGACAACTAATGAAGATAGACAATAATTTGAAGAAACAAGAAGTAACAGCCCCAACCCATAAAACTGCTTACAAGAACTTTCCCATGGTGCCCAGGGTAATATTTGGGTCAGGATGTTTTTCTCAGTTGGGAGATATTCTATTGCCCCAACGTAAAAGTTCGGAGGCACCCTTTATTTTTTTGGTGGACGATTTTTTTGAGAACGCTGAATTTATGGCCAAAGTTCCGCTGATGTTCAATGATGAGATCATCTTTATTTCTGCGGAAGAGGAACCCAAAACTGCCCAAGTGGATGCCTTGGTGGCCCAAATCAGGGAAAAATATAGGGAAATGCCTTCCGGTATCATAGGAATAGGAGGGGGCACCTTGCTCGATTTGGCGAAGGCCGTTTCCATATTGTTGAACAATAAAGGATCGGCAAAGGACTATCAAGGATGGGATTTGGTGCACAGGCCGGCTCTTTATCACGTTGGTGTACCCACCATCAGCGGCACAGGTGCCGAGGTCTCCCGGACCACAGTTTTGCTCGGTCCGGAAAAGAAGCTGGGCATCAATTCAGATTTTACTCCTTTTGATCAGGTCTTATTGGACCCAGATTTTAGCAAAACTGTTCCCAAAGAACAATGGTTCTACACTGGCATGGATTGTTTTATTCATTGTGTGGAATCGCTAACGGGAACCTATTTGAATGCATTCAGTCAGAGTTATGGCCAAAAATCCATGGACCTGTGCAAGGAAGTATTTCTTGAGGATATCCCTGAAGAGGACTCACGTGATAAATTGATGATGGCTTCTTGGCATGGGGGAATGAGCATTGCTTACTCCCAAGTTGGGGTGGCTCATGCGATGAGCTATGGTCTTTCATACCTTTTAGGGGTCAAGCATGGGATAGGGAACTGTTTGGTGTTCCAGCATTTGGAAGAGTTTTACCCGCAAGGGGTTTCCCTTTTCAATAGAATGATGGACAAGCACGGAGTAGTTCTGCCCAAAGGAATTTGTGCCGACCTTACCCAAAACGATTTTGAGGTTATGGTCAATATCTCGTTGGGGTTGGAACCACTTTGGGAGAATGCCTTGGGAAAGGACTGGAAAAGTATCATGACACCCGAACGTCTTCAGGCCATATATCAGAAAATATAAGATTGGTTCCTAAGTGGCCAAGCTAAAAAATGCAATCGCTGTCCAAATTTATTTATTATAACATATTGGGATGGAAGCTCAACGGCAACTTTCCCAATTTGGACAAATGCGTGGTAATGGTAGTGCCCCATACCCATTGGATCGACTTCTTTTTAGGTCTCTTAATTCGTAAGGTCATCAACGAGGAAATCAATTATATAGGAAAAAAGAGTCTTTTCAAGCCTCCATTTGGCTGGTTTTTTAGATGGACCGGGGGCGCTCCCGTGGATCGTTCCAAAAACTCCAACACTGTGGACAATATTGTCCAGATTTTCTCCTCCAGAGAAGTATTCCGTTTGGCATTGGCCCCGGAAGGCACCCGAAAAAAAGTAGAGCAGCTGCGGACCGGATTCTATCATATTGCAAAAAAGGCCCATGTGCCCATAGTTATGGTCGCTTTCGATTTCGGAAAAAAGGAAATCAAGATAGCGGAACCTTTTTATACCACGGACAGTATGGAAAGTGACTTTGGAAAAATCCATGGATTCTATGCTGGGGTTAAAGGGAAAATACCTGAATACAGTTTTACTCCGTAGCTTTTCCCATAAAAACCAAACCCTCCCCCGGATGTTTCCGTAAGTATGGCAGAGTACTAATCTAAAAACTGTCATATGAAACACACATTAACAAGCTCAATTTTTACAATGGGATTACTGTCCATGTTTATGGTTATGGTATCCTGTAGTGAAGACGACAACTCGATGATGCTCGATGATATGGGGGGCAACGATGATGATGATGAAATGGTGGAGGCCAGACGTGCAGAGTTGTACGTAACAAACAATGACAATGGCGATATCACTAAATTCGATATCACCAATGATACCCAGCTGACAATAGGAACTTCTTCCACAGCCGCAGAAGGCATTTATTACGATGCATCCGAGGATTTGGTAATACAGGCATCAAGATCAAACAATTGGTCGGAATCTTTTGATGTAACCGACCTATTGGACCTAGACCTTAGCTTGGATATTTCTTTCAATGGTGATGCGGATTTGGAAAGCCCTCATGAATTGGCCGTCTACGGTGATTACTATGTGGTTGCAGATAATGGTTCCAATAAATTCTTCGTTTATCAAAAATCAGGAACCATGTTTTCCTTGCAGACTACTGTAGATGTTCCGTTCCCAGTTTGGGGAATCACCTTTATGGGGGACGATCTTTTGGCCGTGGTGGATAATTCCAGTGACTTGGCCATATTCACCGACTTTTTTGCAAATACTGAAGATTCCATGTTGTCAGCCTCAAAAAGAGTGACCATTGAAGGTATAGTAAGAACCCATGGCATTACGTATAGTGTTTCAGACGACGTTTTGGTGATGACGGATATAGGGGATGCTGCAAATACAACAGACGATGGAGGCATCCATACTATGGCAAACTTTAGTGGGCTAATAAGTAATACGGAGAATGGAGGGACTATTGCGCTCTCCAGTCAAAAGCGAATTGCAGGATCTTACACAGAGTTGGGCAACCCAATCGATGTGGCCTATGATGCCAAAACACAGACCGTTTACATATCCGAAATCGGAAATGGAAAAGTCCTTGGCTTTGAGAACAGCTTGGAATCGGAAGGTAACGTTTATCCATCGTGGAGTATGGATTTGGCAGGGTCTTCCTCTATGTATTTGTATAACAACTAAAAACTATGAAAATACCAAGCTAGGGAAAGTGAATTCGATGTCACGGGGATCCACATTTTGTGGACCCTTTTTTATTTCAAAAAAAAAATTAAAAAAACCAAACCGGTTCAACTGTTTCTTCGTAAGTATAGGAAATTACTCACAATAATATGTGATAATAAAAGAAAAGAAAGTTTTAGGTTGGGTTATTTTGGTGACTGAGGGGACTGCATTTTTGTAGGCCCCTTGGTTTTTTTAGTGGTTTTGGTATGATTGTATTTTAAGTAAAAACTTTAAATTGAAGCATTATTAACTAACAAACCAATTATGAAAACTTCAACCAACCTATTATTGGGAAGAATTATTTTTCCATGTCTTTTATCTTTCTGTTTTGTTTTTGTTTCGACCGCCCAGGAACCAAAAAAACGACTGCCCATTATCGATGTGCATGTACACGCCATGGGCGGAAATCCGAATGGTTCCCCCATGTGTCCGTGGTTCTTAAAGGATATGCCCGGGGGCGACCCAAATCAAGACCCACCCGTTTTTATGGATACCGATTGTATCAATCCTTTGCAACCCGCCAGAAACGATGCCGAAATGGACGCTGCGATCCTTAGGGCCAATGAAGAGTTGAACATCACCATGGTGGTGAGTGGAGATGCAAAAGTCATCCATAGGTGGCACAAGGCGGCCCCCGATAAGATCATCCCATCATTGGCTATCAGTAATGCTGACCAGATGACGGTAGAGGCATTTCGTGACTCGCTTTCCACCGGATTTTACAAGGTAATGGGAGAGGTGGCCCCCCAATATCAAGGAATGTCCCCTAGCGATATGTCGTTGGATGACTACTTTGGCGTAGCTGAGGAGTTGGGAATCCCTGTTGGAATCCACATGGGAACAGGGGGCAATGGGACCATAAATATCACAAGGCCTGCATACAGGGCCTCACTGGGGCAACCATTTCTTTTAGAAGATATGTTGGCCAGACATCCCAAGTTGAAAATTTGGGTAATGCATGCCGGATACCCAATGGCCGATCAAATGATTGCTTTAATGGGCGCCAATGCCTATGTGTATGTTGATTTGGCAGGATTTATCTGGTCATATCCCTTGGAAGAGATTCACGATTATTTGAAACGATTGGTGCAGGCCGGTTTTGGAAAACGTATTTTATACGGGACCGATTTTATGATGTGGCCGGAACTTTTTGAAACTTCCATTCAGGTCATTGAGAGTGCCAATTATCTGTCCGAGGAACAGAAAAGGGATATTTTCTTTAATAATGCTGTCCGCTTTTTCAATTTGGATGCTTCCAAATTTGAATAGGACCTATTGGAAAGAATAAAAAAGGGCTTGCCCATCGGCAAGCCCTTTTTTATGTTATGTTCTTTAAATTTTCCTTACATATTAACCTCTAATTAAGCTGGGGAAATTGTACTGTTCTATTGAATGGAGATGAATCTAAAGCTTACCAGGGCAGGCTCCGGAGTTCCATCTACGTCAAAATCATATTCCAATGGGCCTCCATCAATTTCAAGAATATTATCCGCATGATAGACTTCAAAATAGGATCTATCGGAAGGGGAGTAATCAAAAACAATAGTGAGCAAGTCATCGTTTATACTCAGTTGACCTGTTATGTTCTCTGAGTTTTGCCCTAGTACAAATTGAATAGAGAACCTTCCATTTTCTTCAACATTAAGATTTATGGATCCCCCTTCAGCTATAAAGTCGGCTGTTTCCGTTAAGTCTTCAAATTCAATATCAAATATCGCTTTTTCCGCCGACCATTCTCCGGTAAACTCAATAGGTTCACCTGTTGGGATGACTTCAGGTGAGTTTTCTCCATCAGAACTACTACAGGAAAATATAATAAGGAATAATACGGATAAACCAAGTGCCTTTATGGAGTTCTTCATTGGGGGAACAAATTAAAGTTGGACTAAAAGTATTTAACTTTTAGTCCAAAATGCAACTAAAGTAGATGAAGTGATTACTTTTTGAGATATAGGGACAACCTTACTCTTTCATGCTGTGAAATACGTTCTGCACATCGTCATCTTCCTCTATTTTTTCCAGTAGTTTCTCCACATCGGCCACTTCTTCCTCATTCAATTCTTTTGTTACTTGCGGAATGCGGTCAAAACCAGAAGAGATAATCTCGATATCCCTGGATTCCAATTCTTTTTGAATGGCACCAAAGTTCTCAAAGGGTGCATAAATATGTATGCCGTCCTCATCAACAAAGACTTCTTCGGCACCAAAATCAATCAGTTCCAATTCCAGTTCCTCTGGGTCCAATCCTTCACCATTAATGGTAAAACTACACGTATGGTCGAACATGAATTCAACAGATCCGGAAGTTCCCAGACTACCGTTACATTTATTGAAATAGCTACGGATGTTGGCCACCGTTCTTGTGTTATTGTCGGTTGCGGTCTCAATCAAAATAGCGATGCCGTGCGGCGCATAACCTTCAAACAGCACTTCTTTGTAATCCCCTTGGTTTTTGTCCGATGCCCTTTTAATGGCACGCTCAATATTATCCTTGGGCATGTTGACCGCCTTGGCGTTCTGAATTACGGCACGTAGCTTGGAATTGGCGTCCGGGTCCGGGCCGCCTTCCTTTACGGCCATAACAATATCCTTGCCAATCCTGGTAAAGGCCTTGGACATCGCGGCCCAACGTTTCATTTTCCGTGCTTTTCTAAATTCGAACGCTCTTCCCATATATTCTTAAATTCTGGATGCTGGCAAATTTAGCAAAAAATGCACCGTTGTCAAGTTGATTGTTTTCAAGCTAGCCAATAATTTTTTCGATGGAGGTGGCCAGGTCAATGTCTTTTTGGGTAACCCCGTCGGCATCGTGCGTGCTCAATTTTATGGTGAGGCTGTTGTAGACATTTTCCCAATTGGGATGATGATTTTGCTTTTCGCATTCAAAGGCAATATGTGCCATTTTGGAAAACGCCTCCTTAAAATCCTCAAAGGAGAATGATTTTACTATCATATCACCTTTTAAGGACCAGCCCGATAATGTTTTAAGGGCTTTTTCAATTTCATTGGTGTTCATCTTCTTCATAAATATGTTTTTCCAGAAGATAGTCAATTAAACACTGAAAAGAAAACTAAACGGGAAGATGATGGTCGATAATCTCCTGACAACTAATACGAAGGTTCTTCGGCAGTAGGTTGTCCTTGGGCAAAGCGGCCAAGTAACGGTCCTCATTGGTGGTGTACACCCTTTTGTATATGGGATGATAATTTCCAAGATGTTCGATTACCTCTTTGATGAATTCCTCATGTTGGATAAGGTCGCTGCTGCCCAAGTGGTATATGCCGGTTTTGTTCCGGTTGATCAGGTAATGGATCTGTTGGGTAAGCCTATTATCATTGGTTACGTTGATAATCAGGTTCGGGAACACTTCAATGGGTTCGTTGGTCCCTATATTTTCCTTGATTTCCTTGATTCTGGGCGAGGAGTTCCCAAAAACCATGGGAATTCTAAGAATGGCGGTCTTTTCCTTGGGCAACCGCATCATCATGTTCTCGATCTTTATTTTTAGTCGACCATAAACACTTAACGACAAGGTTTTATCGTGCTCGTAGGACGGGAATTTACTGTAGGCATCAAATACATTGGCCGATGAGATAAAGTATAACCTGGCTTGGTTCCCGATCAGGTACTCCATCAAATGTTGATGTGCCTGTATCTGGGCAGGAAAATTTCCTCGAAGCGATGAAATAATGACATCTGGCCTGAGCTGCTCCAGTACTTGAAAAATATCGTCTTCTTCAAGATCGTACCGAATAAACTGCTTGTTTTTTGCAAATGAACGGTTGGAACAGTAAGTACCAAAGGTATCAAAATAGGGGCAGAGTTCTTTGTATATGGCATTGCCCACAAATCCGCTCGCTCCCAATATCAATATCTTTTTTTTATCCAAAGGCTACCTAGGTATTTTTATAAAATGGCAATTTTACTACGGTGGCAGGAACCTTGTTGATACGGATTTGAATAAAAATAGGGGAATCCACTTTGGAGTGCTCGATAGAAACGTAGCCCAAACCTATTCCTTTGGAAAGCGAGGGCG
This sequence comes from Flavobacteriaceae bacterium, assembly GCA_024743095.1. Taxonomy (GTDB): domain Bacteria; phylum Bacteroidota; class Bacteroidia; order Flavobacteriales; family Flavobacteriaceae; genus Flagellimonas. The sequence continues at coordinate 23,275 of JANSXF010000024.1, read as the reverse complement.
ACATGGTGCCCGAGGTTACTTTCCCGATTTCGTTGCCATTGGCATCCAATATAGGGTAACCGGCCCTAGGAATTCCACGTTCCTCCATTTGGAAGGCGACCAATTTCCTTTTAGGACCTTCTGCCTTTTCTTTGGAAAGATTGTCGCTGTTCACAAAATCCTTGGTGAACTTGGTAATCCAGCCCAGACCTGCTTCAAAAGGGGAAGTGGTATCGTCAATATCGTTTCCGTAGAGGCAATAGCCCATTTCCAGACGCAAGGTGTCACGCGCGGCCAAACCAATAGGTTTAATGCCAAAGTCGGCTCCTGCTTCTAGAACTTTGTCCCATATCTGTTGCACCTCCGAATTCTTGCAATAAATCTCGAAACCACCGGAACCCGTATATCCGGTAGCTGAAATAATAACGTAATCTATTCCTGCAAAATCACCTACCACAAAGTTGTAGAACTTGATGGATGACAAATCCACGGAAGTCAAAGATTGCATGGCCTCAACTGCTTTTGGACCTTGTATGGCAAGTAGGGAATAATCATCGGATAGGTTGCGCATATCCGCTCCAATACTTTTATTGTACTTGGAAATATGTTGCCAGTCCTTGTCAATGTTGGATGCATTTACCACCAAAAGATAGGTTTGGTCCTTGATCATATAAATGATCAAATCGTCCACGATTCCTCCCTTTTCATTGGTCATGCAACTATACTGCGCTTTACCTACCGCCAATTTTGAGGCATCATTGGTGGATACTTTTTGAATCAGCTCCAAAGCTTTTGGGCCCTCTATCAAAAACTCTCCCATGTGGGACACATCGAACACACCTACCGCTTTGCGTACGGTTTCATGCTCAATATTCACACCTTCATAGGAAACAGGCATATTATAACCGGCAAAAGGGACCATTTTGGCTCCCAAGGCCTCATGTGTTTTTGTAAGTGCAGTATTTTTCATTGACTCCTTTTTTAAGATTGGCAAATTTATGGAATTAATTAAGGATACCCTTGTTTTGAGGTATTATGATTTTACTAAAACTGAATCAACCAACACGGAATAATATGTCCAAAATTCGTATTTTGAACAAAAAAGGAAGCATGTCAAAATTAACTTTGAGCCTTTTCTCCGCTTTAATGGTGGGGGCAATGGCAATTTCACAGGAGTTGCCAACCGACTACTTACCTGCCGATTTTCATAAGGAAAGAAGGGATGCCGTTAGGGATAAATTACCGCCCAATACCGCTGTGGTCCTTTTTGCCAATGCAGAACGTAACCGCGCCAACGATGTTGATTACATATATCATCAGGATCCCAATTTTTATTACCTGACAGGCTACAAGGAACCCAATGCGGTCTTGGTTATTTTTTCCGAAGAGCGGACCGATGCCTCTGGAAATTCCTTTGACGAGATTTTTTATGTTCAAGAAAGAAACGCCAGAGCGGAGCAATGGACCGGTAAACGCTTGGGTGTAGAAGGGGTAAAGAATCAACTTGGGTTTACTATGGTGTACAATGGAAGCGAGTTTGAAAGGTTCCCGTTGGATTTTACTTCCTTCGACCATGTATCCTTTGTCGACTTTCAAAATGACTATCGGGATAAGCCAGGTTCGGCAGATTTGTTCGATTTGGTAAAGACCTTCAAGGTTAAGGCAAACTATCCTGCGGATTACAGTCCTGTTCGCAATGATCTGTATCAAAGGATAGCCACTATCACTCCGGATAAGGCCGATGAATTGTCCGAAATGGTAGAACGCTATATGGAGCGCTATCCAGAACTTCAGGGTGATGAACTCCTAAACGATTTTATAGAGGCCAACAACCAAGATATTAGGGACGAGATCAAAAATAAAATTTTGGTGGTGCAGCGTTCATCAAATTTGGATTCCAGTATTTTACCGAAGGTAATGGCCGAACTGCGTCAGGATAAAACTCCAGAGGAAATAAAGCTGCTTAAAAAGGCCATCGAAATTTCAGCTGTGGGTCAGATTGAGGTGATGAAGGCCATGCATCCCAATATGTCCGAGACCGAAATCCAGGGCGTGCACGAATATGTGTATAAACGATATGGAGCCGAGTACGAAGGCTATCCCTCTATAGTTGGCGGGGGACATAATGGGTGTATACTTCACTATATTGAAAACAGCAAGACCAAGGTCGGGGACGATTTGGTATTAATGGATTTGGGGGCAGAATACCATGGTTATACCGCGGATGTGACCCGTACCATCCCGGCCAATGGCAAATTCTCTCCAGAGCAAAAGGCCATTTATGATATTGTTTATAATGCACAGGAAGCAGGTATTGCCGCTAGTTTGGTAGGTGCCTCTTTCCGGGACCCACATCAAGCTTCCTTGGATGTGGTGACCAAGGGATTGATAGATTTGGGCATTATCAAAGAAGCAAAGCAAGCAAGGGTTTACTTTCCGCACGGAACTTCCCATTATTTAGGGTTGGACGTGCACGATGCAGGAACCTATCAGGCTCTTAAACCAAACCAGGTGATAACCGTAGAGCCAGGAATCTATATTCCGGAAAACAGTGATTGTGACCAGAAATGGTGGGGCATTGCCGTTCGTATCGAAGACGATATTCTGATTACGGAAAATGGGCCCGTCAACCTTTCTGGTATGGCGCCAAGAAAATCGGAGGAAATCGAAAAATTAATGAAGCAACCCAGTCCCTTGGACAGTTTTCAACTGCCCAAGCTGGATTAAATTAGTCAGTAATTAGATATTGCTTCAGTTCTTGGTAGGAAGAAATTATATGGGATTTTTTTTCTTTGTCCATTACTTTCATGATTTGCGGTGGAATTTCTGGGCTTACCCCCAGGGTTTGTTCGACCACATCCAAAAACTTGACCGGATGAGCGGTTTCCAAGAAAATACCATAGGTATCCGAATGGGATTTTTGATATTCCTTCAGTCCCAAATATCCCACCGCACCATGTGGGTCCAATACATATCCTGTTTTGGAATGCACCTCCTTCATGGTCGTTCTCGTGCTTTCATCGGAAAAGGAGTAGGAGGATAGGTGTTGCAGTAGCGTCTTTAAATCGTCCTTGTAGAGATGTCTGATCCGGACAAAATTACTCGGGTCGCCCACGTCCATGGCATTGGATATGGTAGCAATGGACGACATGGGCTCATAAAGGCCATTCCTCATAAATTTTGGCACCACATCGTTTACATTGGTGGAGGCCACAAAATGTTTGACTGGCATTCCCAGTTTTTGCGCTACCATTCCGGCACAAATGTTTCCAAAATTCCCGGATGGTACCGAGAACACGATTTTCTTTCCTTTTGATTTGGCCTGTTTGTAGGCAAACAGAAAATAGAACAACTGGGGCAACCATCGGGCCACATTGATGCTGTTTGCGGAGGTCAATTTTTTATGGTCTGTTATCTCGGTGTCCAAGAAAGCTGTTTTCACCATACGCTGGCAATCATCAAAAACGCCGTTCACTTCCATGGCTTCGATGTTCTGGCCCAATGTGGTCAATTGCTTTTCTTGGATTTCGCTTACTTTTCCGCTAGGGTAGAGGATGACCACTTTTACACCATCGACCCCTAAAAAGCCATTGGCAACGGCTCCGCCTGTATCCCCGGAGGTGGCAACAAGAACGGTCACATCCTGTTTTTCTCCTTGGGAGAAGTAGCCGAGACAGTTTGCCATAAAACGTGCTCCAACATCTTTAAAGGCCATTGTTGGGCCATGGAAAAGCTCCAAGGTGGCTACATTTTCTTTAATTTCTACCACTGGGAAATCAAAATCCAAGGTGTTGGCTATGATTTCTTTTAAAGCATTATCAGCAATGTCCTCGCTCACAAATTGATGAATCGCCTGGAATGCTATCTCATGGTTGGACAGCTTCTCAATGTTTTCAAAAAAATCAGCAGATAGAGGTGTGATGCTTTCCGGAAAGTAGAGTCCTTTGTCAGGAGCTATTCCGGCAATTACCGCCTCTTTGAAGGAAGCTTGGATATTTTGGTTGTTTAGACTGTAGAATTTCATGGGTTTAAGCAATTTTTTTTACGCCTTGGCTATTCACTTTGGAAACATGGATATCAAAATCCACTCCAATGTTTTGATAGGTTTCTTTCATGGACTCGGCCACTTTTTGTGCAATTTCCTCTCCCTTGCTCAATGCAAAAATGGATGGCCCAGATCCCGAGATTCCGCTCCCGAGGGCTCCGGCTTTTATAGCATTGGCCTTAATGTCATCAAAAGCGGGAATCAAAATGGACCGGATGGGCTCAACGATATGGTCGTGCAATGAGCGCCCGATAAGATCGTAATCATTTTGAAAAAGTCCTGCGACCAGTCCGCCCAAATTGCCCCATTGCCGGATGCCCTGTTGCATGGAAATGGTGGTCTTCAAAATTTTTCGGGAATCCGAGGTTTTAATCTCGATCTGGGGATGGATGACGGTGGCGTACAATTCCGATGGTGTGGGTATCGGGATTATATCCAGAGGGTCATAGCTTCGGACCAATGTAAACCCACCATAAATTGCCGGGGCAACATTATCGGCATGGGCCACATCGCTGGCCAGTTTTTCACCCTGCATGGCAAACTGTACCAATTCCAAATTGGAAAACGGTCTGCCCAAGAGTTCGTTCATGGCCCAAACGCCCCCCGTGGAACTTGCGGCACTGCTGCCGATGCCACTTCCCGGTTTGATGCGTTTGTCGATTTCAATTTCAAAACCACCGCCGTAGTCACTTTTGGCAAGAAGTGCCAGAGCTGCCACCCCTGCTACATTATTTTCGGTTTCCAAAGGAAGGTCCTGTCCCAATATTTTTGTGATGCGAATCCCTTTTTCAGACGTTTTTCGAATGGTCATTTGATCGCCGACCGAATCCAGCGCTAGGCCCAAAACATCGAACCCACAGGAAACGTTGGCAATGGTCGCCGGGCAAAATACTTTAATTTCTTCCATCCTTTAGAAATTTCCGATTCGAACTATATCGGCAAAGATACCTGATGCGGTAACATCGGCACCTGCTCCGGCTCCTTTAATGATCAAAGGTTGGTTTACATACCTGTCCGTGAAGAACAGCACTATATTGTCGCTTCCTTCAAGATTGTAAAAGTCATGGCCTTTTGGTATTTGCTGTAGCCCCACTTTGGCCTTTCCATCTTCAAACTGGGCCACATACTTTAGTTTGCAATCCGAATCGGCGGCATCTTTATATAATTTTTGAAAATCGGCTTCATATTTCTTTAAGCTATCGAAGAACGCGTCATTGGAGTTGGTTTCTAAACTTTCTTGAGGTAAAAAGGCTTCGTTTTCGATATCATCAATATCCAACTCATATCCACTTTCCCTGGCCAAAATCAATATTTTTCGCATCACATCAACACCACTTAGGTCAATGGTAGGGTCGGGCTCGGTATAGCCTTGTTCCTGGGCCTGTTTTACCACATCGTGGAAGGTAGTGGAGTCGTCAAAGGTGTTGAATACAAAGTTCAGACTTCCCGATAAAACCGCCTGTATTTTTCTGATTTTGTCACCAGAGGCAATCAGGTGCTTTAAGGTGTCCAATATGGGCAGACCTGCGCCAACATTGGTTTCGAATAGATATGGTGCATTGTATTGCCTTGCCAATTGTTTCAGCTCCTTGTAGTAGGCATAATCTGAAGAAGACGCAATTTTATTACAGGTGACCACCGAAATACTGTTTTTAAGATAGCTGGCATAGCTTTTGGAAACTTCAGGGTTCGCTGTGTTGTCCACAAAAATGCTATTGCGGTAGTTCAGGGAAATGATGCGGTCAAAAAATGCCTCTTTGTCCGCAGTTTCTCCTTGATCTAAAATATGTTCCCAGTCCTTCAGGGAAATACCACCTTCGTCAAAAGCCATTTTTCGGGAATTACTGATACCGATCACACGCACATTGAGCTTAAGCTCTTCCTTTAAGTATTTTTTTTGCTGACGTATTTGTTGTAAAAATTTAGAACCAACGTTGCCGACACCCATCACGAAGAGGTTGAGCTGTTTGATGTTTTCCTCGAAAAAGGTTTCGTGCAGGGAGTTGAGTGCTTTTTTTACATCTTCTTTTTTGATGACGGCCGAAATATTACGTTCCGATGCCCCTTGTGCAATGGCACGTATGTTGACATTGTTTTTGCCCAAGGTGCTGAACATTTTACCGCTCAAACCTTGGTGGCTTTTCATATTGTCACCGACCAGGGCCACTATGGTCAAGTCTTTTTCAACAATGACGGGCTTTATTTTTTTAGTGGATATTTCGAATTCAAAGGTTTCGTTGACCGCTTCGGCCGCCAAATCCACATCCTGATCGGCAATACCTACACAAATGGAATGCTCGGACGATGCTTGGGTAATCAGCACGATACTGATGTTTTTTACCGAAAGTGTCTCGAAAAACCGTTTGGATATCCCGGGTATGCCTATCATTCCCGGACCTTCAAGGGAAAGTAGGCTAATGTTGCCCACATGGCTGATTCCACGTACTGTCTTCCCGTTTCCGTTGTTGTTTTTGGCAATCAAGGTGCCTGGACTTTGTGGATCAAAGGTGTTTTTAATAGCGATGGGTATCGCCTTGCCCAAGACAGGTTGAATTGTTGGGGGGTAAAGTACTTTGGCTCCAAAATGGGACAGCTCCATGGCTTCTTGATAACTAATATTTGATACACATTTGGCCTGCTTTACCAATTTTGGGTTGGCGGTGTACATGCCGCTGACATCGGTCCAAATTTCCAAAATCTCCGCATCCACTGCAGCAGCGATAATGGCCGCTGTATAGTCGGAACCGCCCCTGCCAAGAGTGGTCAGGTCGCCGCTTTTGCTGGAGGCCACGAATCCCGGCAGTATGGTTATCTGGTTTTTGTTGGAGCTAAAAAAGCCTTGACAAAGCGTATTGGTCACCTTGAAGTCCACATTGGCCTTGCCAAAATTGTTATCTGTTTTAATTAGTTCCCGACTGTCCTTGAAAGTGGCATCCAATCCTTCGGATTTAAGAAATTCACTTATTATAAAGGATGAGAGCAGTTCGCCGTAGCTTACAATCTTGTCGGATAGTTTTGGGGTGAGCTCACCGATTAAAAAGGCACCTTCCAACAAAGTCTCCAATATATTCAGTTCGCTCTTTACTTTGCTAAGGGCCGCACTTTGCGACTTTACGGGAATCAACTCCCTGATGGCGGAAATATGCCTGTCCTCGATTTCCTTAAGACTATTTGTGTAGCTCACATCCTGTTCGGATGCGGAACGGGATGCATCGAGGAGTAGATCGGTTACCCCTCCAAAAGCAGAAACTACGACTGCAATTTGTTTTTTTTCCTGATTGCTTAGGATGGATTCGACCTTATTGATATTCTCTGGATTGGCAACGGAAGTGCCTCCAAATTTTAAGACTTTCATGATGGAATATTGTTGTAAAAAATTGAAAATAGATTGAAAAAACGGACGGAATTATATATAGCAGACTTACCCCAAAGGGGTTGTAATGGTAATGGTGAAGGTAGATGAAAAAGGATTCATCAAATTAAGGTTAATATCCGTTTGTTTTAACTGCATTGCTCTAAAATGAGATGATAAATGTAGTACTTTTGTATACTTCATCAAATCATTGGTGTTGTTTTTTACGAAAATATCACAAATAACCATTTTTTATTGCTGAATGAAAATTTTCTCTGCAGATCAAATCTATCAAGCTGATAAATCCACAATACAAAAAGAACAAATAAAGAGTGATGAACTCATGGAAAGGGCCGCGACCCAGCTTTTCGAATGGCTACATTCACGATTGAGGGGTACCCAAGTCAATATTCAATTGTTCTGCGGTATCGGAAACAATGGCGGCGATGGGATTGCACTGGCAAGGATGTTGCACGGACATGGTTATTCCATTAAGGTACATGTGGTAAATTACAGTGATAAGCGCTCGGAAGACTTTCTGTTGAATATGGAACGCTTGAAGGACCTTAAGGTATGGCCGGACTTTATAAATAAAGAAAGCGATTTGCCGGAGATTTCCCCTAACGATATCGTGGTGGATGCCATTTTTGGTATTGGACTAAACCGTGCTCCAGAAGATTGGGTAGGAAAATTGATTGGACATATCAATGATTCCCGAGCATTTGTGCTCTCTGTGGATGTTCCTTCCGGTTTGCCTGTGGACAGGGGGCCTTGGAACACTTCTTATGTGATACGGGCCAGTTATGTGTTGAGCTTTCAATTGCCCAAACTGGTTTTCTTTTTGCCGGATACAGGGATTTACGTAAACCAATGGGAAGTACTTGATATTGGGTTGGACCCCGAATTTATTTCCAATGCCGATTCTGATTTTGAATTGATCGGGAGGCCCGAGGTATTGCCCATGTACCGTCCCCGTCTCAAGTTTTCCCACAAGGGAAGCTATGGTCACGCGGTGATAGTTGGAGGGAGTTATGGCAAGATCGGCGCCGTGCAATTGGCGAGCAATGCCTGTTTGAGTATCGGTAGCGGATTGGTGACCGCTTTTATCCCGAAGTGCGGATATGATTCCTTGCAAACAGCTGTTCCGGAAGTGATGGTGCTCACAGGTTCGCGGGAAAAGAATATATCAAGGATTGAAATTCCTTTTGAACCATCGGTATTGGCAATAGGAGTGGGGATTGGACAAGATGATGATACAGTCGCTGCTTTTGCCTTATTTTTGAAGAAAAACAAATCCCCAATGGTCATCGATGCGGACGGGTTGAATATTTTATCGCAGAACCCAGAACTGCTGAAAGATGTTCCTCAATTATCCGTGCTAACACCCCACCCAAAGGAGCTGGAACGGTTAATAGGGGATTGGGGTTCTGACTTTGAAAAGTTGGAAAAGGCCAAAGTATTTGCACTGCAGCATAATTTTGTGATTGTGATCAAAGGTGCACATACCATTACTATTTATAATGGAAAGGGTTATGTGAACACAACGGGAAATCCTGGTATGGCCACTGCTGGCAGTGGAGATGTGTTAACGGGCATGATAACCGGTCTTATGGCCCAGGGATATCCACCTGTTGAGGCAGCAATATTTGGCGTTTATTTGCATGGATTGGCAGGGGATTTGGGAGCTTCCAAAAAAGGGTACGAAGCTTTAAAGGCCTCAATTTTGGTAGATAGTATTGGGGATGCCTATGCTGATTTGCTCCGTCAACCAGAAATGGAACAGAAAGAGGGGCATTAGGATTTTTTGTCCCCTATATTACTTTTAAGTCGTTTTTGAACCCATGTAAGGGCGTTATCAAACTCAATAAAGAATTCCATGGGCTTTTTATAGAACATTTTTTCAATATTGAAATTATGCATGTCTATCTCCTTTTTGGAAACTATGGCAAACGCTTTTAAATTATCAAGTCCTCTGAGATAGTTGTATACAGTGGGGTCGATTGCGTAGGAGTTTTTTCTTAAGCTGATATAACCAAAATCCCGGTCTCTAAAGTGGATTTCAGATATTCCGATGATTTGATATGTTCTTTCCAATGTAATGGTGGCGCCTTCGTTGAAGGAAGCAACCATGTAATTTTGATAAACCTGTACGGTCCCTACTTCCAGCTGGTACTCGCGTACCACCACGGTCTTCTTTTTAGAAGTTATTTTCATCCCCAAATGTAATTATAGTGTCTCGACTACGAAATTAGAGGGGAGGGAAGGCTGGCGGAAAAATAATAGATTAAACGCTAAAATATCTTATGTATGGTAATTCCGAGTCGTAAAACAGGATCAATGATGCCCTTTAGGTGTTTTAAAATGATACTATCGTTTTCCTGATTTTATATGGGGGTAAGGAGATATCCAACTTAAATATTCTTGGGAGGATTTGTGATCAAAAACTTTGTCCTTTCCCAAAATAATTTTGCGGTAAGATGCTTTGGCACGGTAAAATCAGCTAAAAGCAATAAGTTTCTCTTGAACTGTTCAAACTCACTTTTGTTCGTTGTGTAGGCGTCAATAGGGTAATACGCCATGCCCCAATTAGGGAAGCTCCTTTCTACATTGTCATCTTCAGAAAACATATGTACGTTCTTGTGGCGTTTATCCAACTTAATTTTCTCATAAAGGTCAAGGACTTTTGTTTTTTCCCCTTCTAGAACCTGAATAAACCCGCCCATATAGTAAATAAGGCAGCCTGTTATATTGTCGCGTTTGTTGTTGTTTCCGGATTGTTCCAATAAGAGACCCATTTGATGGCTGTCCATTGGTTCTACGATTTCCGATTCGTAGGTTAGCGTATAGGTCATAGGTTGTGGTCAAATAAAGCTCAAACTTAATTTTTTAAAGGGCAAAGGACAAGCTGTTTGATCAAATTGTGATTTTTTTGGCTAAGTGGCCCGGCTTTTAATGTTAGGTCCCATATCAAATTAAGCGTGAGTGGATTTCTGGAACAAAAAAAGCTGGCGATCGCCAGCTTTTCATTTTGGATTATCTGTGGAATTATTTTTCAGCTTCAGGGGATTTTTCAGCTTTTTCTATTTTGATGGTGAGCTCTTCTTTTTTCTCATCCAAGTCCATAAAAATAATGTCCCCTTCCTCCAATTTGTAGTTTACGATTTCCTCGGCCAAGGTATCCTCAATATATTTTTGGATGGCTCTTTTAAGAGGTCTCGCACCATATTGCTTATCAAAACCTTTATCGGCAATGTAATCCTTGGCTTTGTCGGAAAGCGTCAAATCATAACCGATTTCCTTGATTCTTTTGTACAATTTGTTCAGTTCGATGTCGATGATTTTGTGGATATCCTCCCTTTCCAAAGAGTTGAATACCACCACGTCATCTATCCGGTTCAAGAACTCAGGGGCAAATGCTTTTTTCAAGGCATTTTCGATAACGCTTTTTTGATGGTCGTCTGCCTGCGCCTTTTTTGCAGCCGTGCCGAAACCTACACCTTGCCCAAAATCTTTCAATTGTCTTGCTCCAATGTTGGATGTCATGATGATAATGGTGTTCCTAAAATCGATTTTACGTCCAAGGCTATCGGTAAGGAATCCATCGTCCAATACTTGTAAAAGCATATTGAATACATCTGGATGCGCTTTCTCCACCTCGTCCAATAATACCACGGAGTAGGGCTTGCGCCGAACTTTTTCGGTCAACTGTCCACCTTCTTCGTAACCTACGTATCCTGGAGGTGCACCTACCAATCTTGAAATGGCGAATTTTTCCATGTATTCGCTCATGTCGATTCGAATCAGGGCATCTTCGGAATCGAATAGTTCCTTGGCCAAAATTTTGGCCAACTGGGTTTTACCAACACCGGTTTGTCCCAAGAAAATGAACGAACCAATGGGTTTGTTCGGATCCTTAAGTCCGGCACGGTTCCGTTGGATGGCCCTGGCTACCTTGGAAACCGCTTCATCTTGACCGATTACGAATCCTTTGATAAGATTGGGCAGTTCGGCCAATTTGTTGCTTTCCGTCTGTGCTATTCTGTTCACCGGGATACCGCTCATCATGGAAACTACATCGGCAACATTGTCTTCGGATACGGTTTCCCTATGAAGTTTGCTCTCTTCTTCCCAGCGTTCTTGAGCGGTCGCCAAATCTTTTTCCAAACGTTTTTCATCGTCCCTTAGCTTGGCAGCTTCTTCGTATTTCTGTTTTTTGACAACGCTGTTCTTTAGTTCACGAACGTCTTCGAGCTGACTTTCCAGTTCCAAGATCTGTTTGGGAACATCCATATTGACGATATGTACCCTTGACCCTGCCTCATCCAGGGCATCGATTGCCTTGTCCGGTAAAAAACGGTCGGTCATATAACGGTTGGTCAATTTAACACAGGCCAAAATGGCTTCGTCCGTATAATTTACGTTGTGGTGCTCTTCGTACTTGCCTTTGATGTTCATCAAAATTTCAATGGTTTCTTCCACGGAGGTGGGCTCCACCATTACCTTTTGAAAACGACGTTCCAAAGCACCGTCTTTTTCTATGTATTGTCTGTATTCATCCAACGTAGTGGCACCGATACATTGTATTTCACCTCTTGCCAATGCAGGTTTGAACATATTGGAGGCATCCAAGCTTCCGGTTGCACCACCGGCACCAACAATGGTGTGAATCTCGTCAATGAAAAGTATGATGTCGTCATTCTTCTCCAGCTCGTTCATCACGGCCTTCATACGCTCCTCGAACTGGCCACGGTATTTGGTCCCCGCCACTAAGGAGGCAAGGTCCAAGGTTACCACTCGCTTATTGTAAAGTATGCGGGAAACCTTTTTGTTGATAATGCGCAGTGCCAGACCTTCGGCAATGGCACTCTTGCCGACCCCGGGTTCACCAATAAGCAAAGGGTTGTTCTTTTTGCGCCTGCTCAATATTTGGGAAACACGTTCAATCTCCTTTTCCCTTCCTACAACAGGGTCCAATTTGTTCTCTTCGGCCAAACGGGTAAGGTCGCGCCCAAAATTGTCCAGAACCGGGGTCTTGGATTTTTTATTTCCTTTTTGTGCAGCACTTCCGGAACCGAAAGAGCTTTCTTTGCTATCTCCCATATCATCTGTGTCCCCTGGAAAAGATTCCGCTTGTGGGGAGTCTATATAGTCATCGTCACTTGTGATCATGGATTTGAACTGTTCCTTGACATTGTCATAGTCCACTTTCAATTTGTGCAACAACTTGGTTGTTGGATCATTCTCGTTTCTTAGGATGCAGAGCAACAGGTGTGCGGTATTGATAGAAGAACTCTGGAATAGTTTCGCTTCCAAAAAGGTTGTCTTCAACGCTCTTTCCGCTTGGCGGGTCAAGTGAAGATTCTTCTTGTCCTTCTGCATCGTTCCTGTATTTGGATTCGCTGGGCTAAGGATTTCCACCTTTCTGCGCAGGTGGTCCAAATCCACATCGAGTGCATCCAATATATTTATGGCTTTGCCATTTCCGTCTCTTAAAAGACCTAGCATAAGGTGCTCCGTGCCAATAAAATCATGGCCCAGTCTAAGGGCTTCTTCCTTGCTGTATGCTATAACGTCCTTTACACGGGGGGAAAAATTGTCGTCCATACGTTTCTTTTTCAGCAATTAAAATTAATAAAAGTATTGTTATGGTGGTCAAATACCGTACCCTAATTCGATAAAGTAGTGGTAAATGTCGGAATAATTCATGTTTTCGGGGTATTTAACAAAGCTTTATTATCGCATTGTTGATAATACCTGTAATGTTGATAATTTTTTTAATAAAGTATTCGCAAAGGGTTATAAAGGCTGCTATTTTCTGTATATTGCCATGATAATTTAACCACAAAAAATCTATAATAAATAAGCATGGCGGAAGGAGAAAAGTTAATTCCCATTAATATTGAGGATGAGATGAAATCTGCCTACATTGATTATTCAATGTCGGTCATTGTGTCACGTGCCCTGCCAGATGTTCGTGATGGTTTAAAGCCTGTTCACCGAAGAGTGCTCTACGGAATGCACGATTTGGGTGTTAGGTCCAATAGTTCGCATAAAAAGTCCGCCCGTATCGTGGGGGAGGTTTTAGGTAAGTATCACCCGCACGGTGATTCTTCCGTATATGATACCATGGTACGTATGGCCCAGGAATGGAGCCTTAGGTATATGTTGGTGGATGGTCAAGGTAACTTTGGTTCCGTGGATGGCGATAGCCCGGCGGCCATGCGTTATACCGAGGCCAAAATGCGCAAGATCGCAGAGGAGATGTTGGCCGATATCGATAAGGATACGGTGGACCATCAACTCAATTTTGACGATACCATACAAGAACCTACCGTATTGCCGACCCGTATTCCCAATTTATTGGTGAACGGTGCTTCTGGTATCGCAGTGGGTATGGCTACCAATATGCCTCCGCATAACTTGTGCGAGGTAGTGGATGGTACCGTAGCTTATATCGATAATAATGATATTGAAATTGATGAGCTCATTACGCATATCAAGGCACCCGATTTTCCTACGGGGGGTATTATTTATGGCTATGATGGTGTAAAAGAAGCATTCCATACGGGCCGTGGCCGTGTCGTGATGCGTGCCAAGGCCACTATAGAAGAAGTTCAGGGGAAAGAAAGTATCGTTGTTACCGAAATTCCCTACCAAGTGAACAAGGCGGACATGATCAAGAAGACCGCCGACCTTGTGAACGAAAAGAAAATAGAAGGCATATCCACTATTAGGGATGAGTCCGATAGAAACGGAATGCGTATCGTATATATTTTGAAGCGTGACGCCATTCCGAACATTGTACTTAACATGTTGTACAAGTACACGGCACTTCAATCCTCTTTTAGTGTCAACAATATTGCGCTTGTCAATGGCAGGCCGGAATTGTTGAACCTTAAGGATATTATCCACCATTTTGTGGAGCATAGGCACGAAGTCGTGGTTCGCAGAACCAAGTACGAGCTCAAAAAAGCGGAAGATCGTGCCCATATCTTGGAAGGGCTCATCATTGCTTCCGACAATATCGATGAGGTAATCGCCATTATTAGGGGTTCTTCCAACGTAGAGGAGGCCCGTACCAAATTGATGGAGCGTTTCAAATTGACCGAGGTTCAGGCCAAGGCCATTGTTGAAATGCGTTTGCGTCAGCTTACCGGACTGGAGCAGGACAAGTTGCGCGAAGAGCATGCCGAACTTTTGAAGACTATCGAAGATTTGAAGGATATTCTTGAAAAGAAAGAACGTAGAATGCAGATCATCAAAGATGAGCTTCTTGAAGTAAAGGAGAAGTATGGTGATGACAGAAGGTCCGAAATCAACTACGCGGGCGGTGATTTGAGTATCGAGGATATGATTCCGGATGAACAAGTGGTCATCACGATTTCGCATGCCGGCTATATCAAAAGGACATCACTTACCGAATATAAGACCCAAAATAGGGGAGGAGTTGGTCAAAAAGCATCCTCCACCCGAAATGAGGATTTCTTGGAGCACCTGTTCGTGGGTACCAACCATCAATACATGCTGTTCTTTACCCAAAAAGGAAAATGTTTCTGGATGCGCGTATTCGAAATCCCAGAAGGAAGCAGAACATCCAAAGGTAGAGCCATCCAAAACTTGATCAATATAGAACAGGATGACAAGGTCAAGGCATTTATCTGTACACAAGACCTCAAGGACGAGGAATATGTGAACAGTCACTATGTTATTATGGCGACCAAAAAAGGTACGGTAAAGAAAACGTCCTTGGAGCAATATTCCAGACCACGTCAAAATGGTATCAACGCGATAACCATACGTGATGAGGATGAGTTGTTAGAAGCAAAACTGACTACGGGAACCAGTCAAATATTCCTTGGACTAAAATCAGGGAAAGCCATTCGATTCGAAGAATCCAAAACCAGACCGATGGGAAGAAATGCCTCAGGTGTAAGAGGTGTGACCTTGGCGGATGATAACGATGAGGTGGTAGGAATGGTTTCTGTACATAATTTCGAGGATGACATACTGGTAGTATCTGAAAGGGGTTATGGCAAACGTTCCAATATTGAAGACTACAGGGTCACCAACAGAGGAGGAAAAGGAGTCAAGACCATTTCCATTACTGAAAAAACAGGAGGTCTTGTCGCCATCAAAAACGTTACCGACACCGATGATTTGATGATCATCAACAAGTCGGGAATTGCCATCCGAATGGGCGTTGAAAATCTTAGGGTTATGGGAAGGGCCACACAAGGGGTTCGCCTGATCAATCTTAAGGACAGTGATTCAATAGCGGCCGTCGCGAAGGTAATGAAAGAGGACGATCCCGTGGACGAGGTAGACATCATGGATATCGAAGTCAAAGGAGAAGATGGCACGGCTATTGATGATACTACGGACGAAAAAGAATAATTAGTATATTATAAGTAATAATCGATAAACACTAAATAATTTCAATTTTAAACATGAGAACAAGAATATTAATGCTATTGGCCGTAGGGGTATCCGCAATAGGGTTTGCCCAGAAGGATGAGATGAAGACGGCAGAAAAGGCTCTTAAGGATGGTGATGCCGCAGCTGCAAAAGCAGCTTTGGTAAGTGCATCTTCCACAATCGGTTCGGCCAAAGAGAAAGATCAGGCCGAGTATTATGCCCTATTGGGAAATGCAAACTACGAGTTGGCCAAAAAGGGTGAGGTTTCCGCATTTCAAGAAGCTGTGGATGCTTACAACAAAGTAATCGAGATAGAAGAAGCGGATGGTAAATCCAAATATACTTCAGTGGCCCAAGAAAAAATGGGCCAAATGACTGCTGATTTGGTAAACTCTGCCGTTGAGGACAACAACAACAAAAAGTTCGGTGATGCAGCGGAGAAATTATATATGGGCTACAAATTAAGCCCTAAGGATACCGTATATCTTTATTATGCCGCCAGCAGTGCTGTAAACGGTCAGGATTACGAAGATGCCTTGAAATATTACAAGGAACTTAAGGACTTGGGTTACAATGGTGAATCTACAACGTATACTGCCGTAAACGTCGAGTCCGGTGAAACCGAAAGCATGGACAAGGCAACTCGTGACCTTTATGTAAAAGCGGGAACCCACAAAGATCCCAAAGAGGAGATAAGCCCTTCCAAAAAACCTGAGATCGTTAAGAACATTGCGTTGATTTATCAACAAATGGGTGAGAACGAAAAAGCTATTGAAGCTTACGCGGATGCACGAGCTGAAAATCCAGAAGATGTAAACTTGGTATTGGGTGAAGCCAACCTATACTATGCCATTGGGGATAAAGAGAAGTTCAAGGAATTGATGGGACAAGCATCTGCTATGGCTCCTGACAATGCCGATTTGCTATACAATATTGGTGTAATCAATATGGAGCAAGGAAACTTGCAAGACGCAAGGGATGCCTACAAAAAAGCCTTGGCCATTGATCCAGGTTATATCAATGCGCTATTGAACCTTTCCACCACCTATGTGAACGAAGGTAATGGTCTTATTGATGAAATGAACGCACTGGGAACCTCCAAAGCCGATATCGCCAAGTACGATGAGCTTAAGGAGAAAAAGGACAGCTTGTTCAAAGAAGGAGCTGCTGTATTGGAAGATGCATTACAGTCAAACCCGGATAACGAAAGTATCTTGACCCAGTTGAAAAACATTTATGGGGCTTTGGGTGACAATGAAAACTTCATGAGAATCAAAAAGCTTTTGGGAGAGTAATTATATGATTAACTTCCTGTAAAAAATGAGCCTCGATAATTCGGGGCTTTTTTTATATCACTTTTTTGATGACCCGTAATTGATGGGTGTACAATTTTTCTTCGGAGTTGAATATGCCCGTATGGTCTATCCGGTCAATTCTAACGTGTCCGTTTACGTGGATAATGTAATTGTCCTTCAAAATAATGCCGACATGGTCTAGAATACCCTCGTTATCATCAAAAAATGCCAAGTCGCCCGGTTCGCTTTCTTCAATAAAACTCAAAGCTTCCCCCTGCTTTGACTGACCGGCAGCTGTACGTTCCAACGAGTAGCCATTTATTTTATATACCATCTGTGTAAAACCGGAACAGTCGATACCGAACGGCGTTTTTCCACCGGCCAAGTAAGGTGCCTTTAAATACATGATAGCAATATCCACCAGGCTTTCCTTTGGATTTTTATCCATGTAAACATTACCCTCAAACGTATGGTTGAGCAGGACCGAAGAATTTATCATGGATCCCAAAAGTATGGGCAATAGCATGCCATCATTGGTGCAGATGTGCGAGACAATATCAGAGGATACTTTTTGTGGTTTTTGGACCTCAATTTCGTTGTAGATATCCTCGTTGATAAACCTCAGTTGATTGTTGGAAATCCAACCTTCAAATTTGTCATAAGCGGACCTGATCTTGCTCCATTTTTTCCTGCTCTCCAAAACTTTAAAATGCTCCCCGTATAATAACTGGGAAGACATTTCGGCACAATCGTCCGGGTTTGTTCTAATGGGAACAATACTTAGAGGACAAATTCCATATTGCATTTACTGTACAGATTGAATCACTAATTTCTTTCCAAAACAATGGATGATGCTCCGCCACCACCATTACAAATGGCCGCAGCTCCCAATTTGGCATTGTTTTGCTCCAATATATTCAAGAGGGTGATGGTAATCCTTGCTCCAGAACAGCCCAAAGGGTGCCCCAAGGAAACTGCACCACCGTTAACATTTACATTTGAATCGCTAAGACCAAGAATCTTCATATTGGCCAGACCCACTACCGAAAACGCTTCGTTGAACTCAAAATAATCAATATCCTCGATGGATACCCCTGCGCGGTCCAACGCTTTTGGAAGTGCTTTGGCCGGAGCGGTCGTGAACCATTCTGGCTCATGTGCGGCATCGGCATAACCTCTAATGGTCGCCAATGGCGTCAAACCAAGTTCTTTGGCCTTCTCCTCGCTCATTAAAACAACTGCGGCTGCGCCATCGTTAATGGTTGAGGCATTGGCAGCGGTAACCGTACCGTCTTTGCTGAAAGCTGGGCGTAGGGAAGCTACCTTTTCTAATTTTACATTTTTATATTCTTCGTCTTCGCTCACGATAATAGGTTCGCCTCTTCGCTGAGGTACTTCTACTGGAACAACTTCATTATCAAATTTTCCACTTTTCCATGCTTCTGCAGACCTTTTGTAGGACTGTATGGCGTATGCATCCTGATCTTCCCTGCTAAATTTATATTCAGTTGCACAGGCATCGGCACAAACTCCCATGGCATTATGATCATACGCATCCACAAGACCATCTTTCTGCATACCATCCACCAAAGTGGCGGGACCGAACTTGGTTCCGCTTCTCATGTAGGCATAATGGGGGATGAGGCTCATATTTTCCATGCCTCCGGAAACAACAATCGAATTTTCGCCCAAAGCGATGGATTGTGCCCCTTGCATAATCGTTTTCATTCCGGAAGAACATACTTTGTTCACTGTGGTGCAGGGCACGGTATTGGGTATTCCGGCAAAAATTGCGGCCTGTCTCGCCGGTGCCTGCCCGGTACCTGCTTGTACCACATTGCCCATTAAAACCTCTTCCACAAGTTCGGGCTTAAGGCCTATTTTGTCCAAAGCACCCTTTATGGCGACAGCACCCAATTTTGGAGCAGGAACAGTGGATAAAGCTCCCATAAAACTGCCAATTGGTGTTCTTGCAGCGGAAACGATTACTACTTTCTTCATATGTGCATTTTTACTCCTGCGAAAATACTAAATTTAAATGCAAACGGATAAGGAGCCCAGGCAACCCACTTCTTATATATTAATTTTCTATTTTTGAAGCTAACAGTGTTACGGAATGGGAAAAACTTTGGATAATGTATATAAACACCAATCACTGGTCTACAAGTATTTCCTATATGTGGTATCGGTAGCGCTGATTGTTTTTTTCTTCCCAAAAGGGGGCAAGTTCAAGTATGAGTTCCAAAAAGGAAAACCTTGGCAATATGAAAACCTCTATGCCCCAATAGATTTCTCCATTCAAAAGACCCAAGAAGAAATTCAAGAGGAGCAATCTTCCATTAAAACCAATAAAACAGATTACTACACATACAACGCTTCTTTGGTTTCCAAAGTAAAGCAAGAAGTTCAGGAAGGGTTGAACACAGTTTTTCAATCGGGAAACCTTACTTCCTCCGAACGGCAATCATTGAGAAACGTTTCTGAAGAAATTATTGATGAAGTATACCTTCATGGGATTTTTCAAAATCTGCCACAATCAAAATCCACCGTGGTGGTCAAGAGCAATGAGGCACAGCCAGTTTCCCCTAGTGACTACCTGAGTCTTGAGCAGGCCAAAAAGAAGGTGAACGAACTTTTTTCGGATGTGAGGGTCGATGGGGCAGGACGCCTTCAATCCCTTATTAAGAATAGTCTAAAAGCCAATCTTTTTTATGATGATACGCTAACGGAAAGTGCCTTGAATGATGAGCTTTCCAAGATTTCGTACACTCGAGGGGAAGTGGATCAAGGACAATTGATCATTGCCAAGGGCGAAATTGTGGAGAACGGAGACTTTAAAATACTGAACTCCCTTAAGGATGAATACGAATCCGAGCTTTGGATGGGCAGTAATTACTATTTCATTTTATTGGGGTATACGATTTTGGTGGCCTTGGTACTTATAATGTTGTTTTTGTTTTTGAAACGTTACAGGAACGATATTTTTCAGAACAATAACAAGGTGACCTTTATTTTCTTCAATATCTTGTTGATGGTAATTGCCACAACCTTGATGGTCAAACATTATGAGGACTTTATCTATATGGTTCCACTGTGTATTTTACCGTTGATCTTGAAGAACTTTTTTGATGCAAGATTGGGACTTTTTGTCCATGTACTTACAGTGCTTATCCTTGGTTTTGTGGTCGCCAACAGTTTTGAATATATCTTTCTGCAGATCATTGCCGGTATAGTAACCATATTAACGGCCTCAGAACTGTATAAGAGGGCAAATCTGTTTATCTCCGTAGGTCAAATTACTTTGATATACATTGTAGGTTATTTTGCCTTCCATGCTATTCATGAAGGGAATATGGACAACATTGAATGGATCTTGTTCGGTGTATTTGTCCTTAATGGATTGTTGACCCTTTTTGCCCAGCCACTGATCTACATGTTCGAGAAACTGTTCGGACTTGTATCGGATGTATCCTTGTTGGAACTTTCAGATACCAATTCCAAACTGCTCAAAGAGCTATCGGACAAAGCGCCCGGAACTTTTCATCATTCCCTACAAGTGGCCAACCTTGCTGAAGCTGCGGCCAATGAGATTGGGGCCAATGCCATGTTGGTGAGGGTAGGTGCACTCTATCACGATATTGGTAAAATGGAGCGCCCTACCTATTTTACTGAGAATCAAATCACCAATGTTAATCCGCACGATGACCTTCCTCCAAAGGAAAGTGCCAAGATTATCATTGACCACGTGATCAATGGGATCGAGATTGCCCGAAAAAACAATCTTCCAGACAGGGTGATTGATTTTATCAGAACCCACCATGGAACAACATTGGTCTATTATTTTTACAAAAAACAACAAGAGTTGGAACAGGATGTGGACAAGGATGACTTTAAATACCCAGGCCCTATACCTTTTTCCAAAGAAACAGCTATTTTAATGATGTCCGATGCCGTTGAGGCGGCCTCCAAAAGTTTGAAGAACCCAACTTTTACGATTATTGATGAGTTTGTGGAGAAAATAGTAAAAGGGCAGATGCAGGCCAATCAATATTTGAATGCCAATATTACGCTAAAAGAGATTGAAATGGTGAAGAAAGTACTCAAACTAAAGCTTACGAATATCTATCATTTGCGTGTAGAATATCCTGAATAACAATGGTGTTATAAAAGTTCTATTAAAAAAGTGAAAAAATAGTTGCGATCTTACATCTGAAAAGGTACATTTGCATCCGCATTTTCAGAGTGCACGTTCATAATACATAATAGGAGAGGTGCCGGAGTGGTAACGGAGCAGATTGCTAATCTGTCGGCGGGTAACTGTCGCCTGGGTTCGAGTCCCAGTCTCTCCGCTTTTCTATTTTAAATAGATCGGGGTGTAGCGTAGCCCGGTTATCGCGCCTGCTTTGGGAGCAGGAGGTCGCAGGTTCGAATCCTGCCACCCCGACTTAACTTATTTAAGTAAAATCAAAACACTGTTAATCTTATGATTTTCAGTGTTTTGTGTTTTTAGGCATATCATCTAAAATCAATTAAAACCATCTAAAATCATATAAAGCGTGTTCTTAACGGGAGCAGATTATTACACTTTATGTTGTAATTTTAGATGACTTTTGAAGCAGTTTGCTTGTGTTTTGACTTTCACAGTATTAACAGTTAAAAACATGACAACATGCAGAAAAACAATCGCTTAACAATTAATTTCTTCACAAGGAAACACCGCGTCCAATCCGATAACCTTATTATTTATTGTAGGATCACCATCGACTGTGAGCGTACAGATTTTAGCATAAATCGGGAAATTAAAGCTAATTTATGGGACAATAACCGTAAAAAGGGCAAGGGATTTTCCAATTATGTGGTCTCTTTGAACAAGTACCTTGACCAAATTTATACAGGCCTGCATGAGGCCCATAGATTGATGATGGCCGAGGAAAAGGTAATCACTCCTTTAGGTATCAAGGCAAGGTTCTTTGGTGAAGACGAAGGGGGAAAGACATTGAAGCAATTGATTGCCTACCACAACGGAACCATGCACACATCTTTACGCCCGGGAACAAGAAAGAACTACTTTATTACCGAAAGGTGCATAGGCCTATTTTTAAAAGAGGAATACGGTATCGAGGATATAAAACTCAAAAAACTGAACTTTCGATTTATATCCGACTTTGAACAATACCTAAGAAAATACAGGCCATCTACTCGTACCAAGTGTACCAATAATGGGGCGATGAAACATATGGAGCGGCTTAAGAAAATGTCAAGATTGGCGGTAAGGATGGATTGGTTATCAAAGGATCCCTTTGAAAACTATAAACTTCATTTTGTCAAAGCCCAAAGGGAACATTTGACGAAAAGGGAACTTGGACTCATTGAAGAAACCAGTTTTGCCAAGCAAGGCGTTGAACGGACAAAGGATGTATTCCTGTTTTGTTGTTATACGGGCCTGTCCTATATTGACGTGAAAGCGCTAAGTCCTGACCATGTTATGAAGGGAATAGATGGAAATGATTGGCTGTTCACCACAAGGATGAAGACCGATGAAAGACTGAAAATACCATTACTGCCTCAAGCAAAGGAAATTATCAAGAAATATGAAGGGTCTTCCGAAAGGAAAATCAAAAATGTTCTTTTACCCGTATTCAGCAACCAGAAAGTCAATTTTTATCTGAAAGAGATCAGTAAAGCCTGTGGAATTCGTAAAAGGGTCACATTCCACACAGCAAGGCACACTTTTGCCACCACAGTGACACTTTCCAATGGTGTGCCAATTGAAACAGTTTCAAAGATGTTGGGACATACCAAGCTTTCTACTACTCAAATCTATGCAAGAGTTTTGGAACATAAAATAGGGGAAGACATGCAGAATCTCATTAATACTATGCACGGTATTGTCAATAAGAAGGTCAGTGAAAATTAAGTTTGGTTCTAGGTTGGATAAGCCGGATAAAATTGAGCATCCTTGGAACTAAAACAAAAGTCTAATCTTCAAACCGCTAAGGCCAATTATTGGGTGGCTCAAATTTTCCGTTTTTGGTGGTCTCAACCATCGGTTCTTCGTCATATTTGGGGAAATCCATGCATTAGGGTTTTAGTTTTAACATATTGATATTCAGTAATTTAAATACGTTTGTCCTTTGCTTTATAGGGTGATATTTATTATCTTTAAGTAGCTAATAAACAACTACTTAT
>JANSXF010000077.1 GCA_024743095.1 Flavobacteriaceae bacterium | reverse complement strand
TGGTGATGAAAACTTTCCTGTACTTGGCATGAATGAAATCCACGTAGTGGAAGCAGGGGACATCGTATTTGTGGATCATCCCAAATATTATGACAAAGCCCTACAATCAGATGCTACGGTGGTACTCATCAATAAACAAGTGGAATGCCCGCAAGGCAAGGCATTGCTCGTTTCCGATGATCCTTTTAGGGATTTCAACAAGTTGACCCGACATTTCAAACCTTTTGAAACTGCAGCTTCAACTATAGCCGAATCAGCAGAGATAGGGGAAGGTACCGTTATTCAGCCCAACGTATTTATAGGTAATCATGTGAAAATCGGTAAAAACTCTGTGATTCATCCAAACGTAACGATTTACGATGGATGCATACTAGGCGACAATGTAACCATTCATGCAGGAACTGTACTGGGTGCGGATGCGTTCTACTACAAAAACAGACCCGAAGGCTTCGATAAATTGCTGTCTGGAGGAAATGTCGTCATCGAGAACAACGTTGATGTTGGTGCTGGATGTACCATTGACCGTGGAGTAACCGCATCAACAACCATTAAGGAAGGGTCCAAATTGGATAACCAAATCCAAGTTGGGCATGATACGATCATAGGCAAAAAATGCTTGATTGCATCCCATGTTGGCATCGCCGGCTGTTGCACCATCGAGGACGAAGTGACCCTTTGGGGACAAGTAGGCATCACAAGCGGTGCGACCATTGGCAAAAAAGCAGTCGTCTTGGCACAATCAGGTATTTCAAAATCCCTTGAAGGCGGCAAAACCTATTTTGGTTACCCAGCAGAGGAAGCGCGCGAAAAACTCAAACAGATTGCCTACATTAAAAAGATTCCAGAAATCTTGAAAAAACTGAAAAAGATTTAAGAAATCAATAGATAAAAACTTTAGTAAACCATATTTTTGTATCTCTACATTAAGTTAAATATATGAGCGTCTTAGTAAACAAGGATTCAAACATAATTGTACAAGGATTTACCGGTAGTGAAGGAACATTCCACGCCGAACAAATGATTGAATACGGTACCAACGTGGTTGGTGGGGTGACTCCTGGAAAAGGGGGACAAGAACATTTAGGAAAACCAGTTTTTAATACAGTCGAAGATGCTGTTAAAGAAGTTGGTGCCGATACCACTATCATTTTTGTTCCACCTGCATTTGCTGCCGACGCCATTATGGAAGCTGCCGACGCCGGAATCAAAGTAATCATCACCATTACCGAAGGTATTCCCGTAGCGGATATGGTAAAGGCCAATGATTACATAAAAAACAAGGATTGCACATTGATCGGTCCAAACTGTCCGGGTGTAATTACCCCTGGTGAGGCCAAAGTTGGTATCATGCCAGGATTTGTCTTCAAAAAAGGAAAAGTGGGAATCGTCTCAAAATCAGGGACTTTGACCTATGAAGCTGCCGATCAAGTAGTTCGTCAAGGATTGGGAATTACAACTGCCATCGGAATCGGTGGTGACCCAATTATTGGAACCACAACAAAACAAGCCGTAGAGCTATTGATCAATGACCCTGAAACCGAATGTGTTGTTATGATCGGTGAAATCGGTGGTCAATTGGAAGCTGAAGCCGCTAGGTGGTATAAAGAGAGTGGAAGCAAAAAACCGATTGTTGGATTTATTGCTGGTGAAACTGCTCCTGCCGGACGCACCATGGGACACGCTGGTGCAATTGTAGGTGGAAGCGACGATACCGCTCAAGCAAAGAAAAGAATTATGAAGGAATGTGGTATCCACGTGGTCGATTCTCCAGCTGAAATTGGCGTAAAAGTGAAAGAAGTGGTTGGATAACCGACCGTTAAAACCATACTAAATCCCGTTTTATGCGGGATTTTTTTTCGTCTAAACATAAAACAACAACTATATTTGGTTATTAACCATTCAAACACAATCATTTTATGAAACTTTTGGAAGGGAAAAATGTAATTATAACAGGAGCCAGTAGAGGAATTGGTAAAGGCATTGCCGAAGTATTTGCAAAACATGGGGCAAATGTCGCCTTCACCTACAGTTCCAGTGAAGCTCCAGCCTTGGAATTGGAAAAAGAATTGACCGAAATGGGCGTAAAAGCCAAGGCCTATAAGAGCAATGCCGCCAGTTTTGAAGAATCCGAAGCGCTTGTTGCCAAGGTTTTGGAAGATTTTGATGGCAGGATCGACGTACTTATCAATAACGCAGGTATCACTAAGGACAACTTGTTGATGCGAATGGGCGAAGCAGATTTTGATACTGTCATTGAAATCAACCTGAAATCCGTGTTCAATATGACCAAAGCTGTTCAACGTACCATGTTGAAGCAGCGTAAAGGTTCCATAGTAAATATGAGCAGTGTGGTAGGTGTAAAAGGTAATGCAGGACAGACCAACTACGCAGCATCAAAAGCGGGAATGATTGGGTTTACCAAGTCCGTTGCCTTGGAACTAGGTTCCAGAAATATCCGTTGCAACGCCATTGCTCCCGGTTTCATCGAAACTGAAATGACCGAGAAATTGGACGAAAAAACAGTTCAAGGTTGGAGAGAAGGTATTCCATTGAAACGAGGTGGAAGCCCAGAAGATGTTGCCAATGCGTGCGTATTCTTGGCATCGGACCTATCCGACTATGTAACAGGACAGGTATTGAATGTTGATGGTGGAATGTTAACATAAATGAATGGAGTTGAGCACGGTACTTCTTATTATTTTAGCAGTTGCTACCGCGCTTATCCTCGTCTATTTTCAATACTTCTATAAAAGCCCAAGAAAGGGTTCGCTCAAAATAATATTGGCCGCATTAAGGTTTGTCACCTTGTTTTGCGGCCTTTTACTTTTGATAAATCCAAAGTTTGCCAGCAAGGATTATTTTGTTGAAAAAGCCAATTTGATTCTGTTAGTGGATAATTCCACCTCCATGCAAGATGGTGCATCCGAGGCTGATATTTTCAAAGCTATCCAACAAATTAGGCAGAATGATGCTTTGAGCGAACGCTTTACTATTCATCAATATGGGTTTGGCAATACCATTTCCACCACCGATTCTATTCAATTTGATCAAAGTAATACGGATGTTTCCTATGCACTCACTACTCTAAATGATGTATTTGTGAACGGAAACAACGCTATTGTACTGTTTTCTGATGGAAATCAGACACTGGGCAGGGATTACGAACACATCAAACTGAATGAAAATTCATCCATACACCCTGTTGTGATAGGGGATACAACACAATATGAAGATATTTCCGTCGGGCTTATCAACGTAAACAAATATGCTTTTTTACGGAACAGTTTTCCTATTGAGTCTACAATTCGATATCAGGGAAATAAAACGGTTTCCAGTACGGTAACGATTTCCATCAATGGGAATAGGGTACACCAAGAACGAATTGACCTTAGCCCAACTAAAAACAGTCAAACCTTGAACACCTTGGTGGAAGCACAAAGCGTGGGTGTCAAAACAATCAAAATTGAAGTGGTCACACTTGAAAATGAACGCAATACGGCCAACAACTCCAAAGAAACCGCCATTGAAGTGATTGATGAAAAAACCAATGTGGCCATTATTTCCGATATGCTGCATCCAGATATCGGTGCATTAAAAAAATCTATTGAATCCAACGAACAACGCTCCGTAACGCTTTTAAAACCTAACGTCAGCAAATCCGAACTAGAGGATGTGGGATTGATTATTTTGTATCAGCCCAATCGAAATTTTAGAAGTATTTACGAGTTTGCCAATAATTCAGGTGCCAACCATTTTACTATCACAGGAAGCAAAACGGATTGGAACTTTTTAAATCAAATCCAAGAGAGCTTTACTGTTTCTGGAAGTCGACAACCAGAGGATATTTTACCAGTCATGAACAATGCCTTCGGGTTATTTGGACTTGGCAATTTTGCTATTGATGGATTTCCACCCTTAAAGGGAACCCTTGGAGATATTCAATTGAACAAGGACAACGACATTTTAATGTTCCAGCAATTGCAGGGTATTGATTTGGATAAGCCCCTGTTTGTGATTTTGACCGAATCCAATACTAGGGAAGCTGTTCTTTTTGGAGAGGATATTTGGCGGTGGCGGGCCCAAGTGTACCGAAATGGGCAAAGCTTTGACACTTTTGATGAATTTATTGGAAATTTGATGGTGTATCTAGGCTCCAACAAGCAACGAAACCGATTGGAATTGGATCACGAATTGGTTTTTGACAATGCCAGCATGGCTAAAGTCAGAGCTTCCTATTTTGATGAAACTTACCAGTTCGATGCCAATGCCAACATTACCATATCCATTAAAGGAAAAGAAAATGATTTTTCACGGGTATCGCCCATGTTGCTCAAAGGCTCTTTTTATGAAGTGGACCTGAGTGATTTGGAAGCAGGGGAATACGAATTTACAGTGACCGTCCAAGATGAAAATTTAAGCCGCTCGGGAGCTTTTAAAATATTGGATTTTAACCCAGAAAAACAACTTGTTTCCTCTAATTATAAAAAAATGGAACGTTTAGCTTCAAAGTATAAGGGTCAAGTATATTATTTGGACAAACTCGAAGAACTACAGATCAATTTATCATCATCGCAACAATTTTTGCCTGTCCAAAAAAGCAGGGATAATATTGTATCTTTAATAGATTTCCGTATTTTACTCGGACTCATCATCCTTTCGCTTGCAGCGGAATGGTTCATCAGAAAATATAACGGATTAATATAAATCAAACTAAACATGGACAAATTACCTAAGATTGCGTTGCCTGCATTGGCAGCGATTATTTTCATCATCATTTTTGCATCCAGGTCTACCATTACCATTGGTTCTGGTGAAGCTGGAGTTTTGTATAAATATTTCGGTGGTGGTGTGGTTACGGACGAACCGCCATTGGGAGAAGGGTTTCATTTAGTGGCTCCTTGGAACAAGGTTTACATTTATGAAGTTCGTCAACAAGAAAGATTAGAAAAGATGAATGTACTTTCGTCCAACGGGCTGGATATTAAACTGGAGGCCTCCGTATGGTTTCAGCCAAAATATGACGAGCTTGGAAAGTTACACCAAGAAAAAAGTGAACAATATATAGAGCGCGTGCTGTTACCTGCCATTCGCTCTGCTGCCCGTAGCGTGGTTGGGCGCTATACGCCAGAACAATTATACTCCAGCAAACGTGATGCAATTCAGCAGGAGATATTCGAAGAGACCCATAAAATTGTGGAAGACCAATATATTCAATTGAACGAAGTATTGGTAAGGGACGTAACCTTGCCACCGACGATTAAAGATGCCATTGAACGTAAACTACGACAAGAACAAGAGTCCTTGGAGTACGAGTTCAGATTGGTGACCGCTGAAAAAGAAGCGGAAAAGGTCCGTATCGAAGCACAAGGTAAGGCCGATGCCAACCGTATTTTGAGTGCATCATTAACGGATAAGATACTTCAGGATAAAGGTATTGATGCAACTATTAAGCTTGCCGAATCACCTAATGCCAAAGTGGTGGTGGTAGGTTCGGGAGACGACGGATTGCCCTTAATTTTGGGAAATAACTAAATTCTCCTTTTTTGATATAAAAATATATCCTACTTTTGGAGCATCATGAGAAACAAAAACATACATCATCATTTTTATACTTGCCCTCAAGCGAGATAGAAATGTATTGTTGTTTTTAAAATATATTCTAACCCGTTTGAGAAATCAAACGGGTTTGTTTTTTGTACCCATTTGGTTTTTCGGACAAAACGATTGAAAAATGACAAAAATTAGAATTGCTGTTCAAAAAAGTGGCCGTTTAAACGAGGATTCGCTCGCCATTTTAAAAGATTGTGGTATTTCCATCGATAATGGAAAAGACCAGTTAAAGGCTACTTCTCGAAACTTTCCCCTGGAAGTTTTCTATTTGCGGAATGGGGACATACCCCAATATTTACGGGATGGCGTGGTGGACATTGCCATAATTGGGGAAAACGTCCTGGTTGAAAAAGGAAAGGACATTTCCATTGCTGAGCGCTTAAATTTCTCCAAATGTCGTGTCTCCCTTGCCGTGCCCAAAGGAGTAACCTATAATTCAATCGAGGATTTCGAGGGAAAAAAGATAGCCACTTCCTATCCCAATACGGTTAAGGAATACTTGGCTTCCAAGGGAGTAACCGCAGAATTGCACATCATCAACGGTTCGGTTGAAATTGCTCCCAATATTGGCTTGGCCTATGGCATCTGTGATATTGTATCCAGCGGCAGTACGCTTTTCAAAAACAATCTCAAGGAAGTAGAAGTAATGCTGAAAAGTGAAGCAGTATTGGCCGTATCGCCCACCATTTCCGATGAGCGAAAGGAATTGTTGAAAAAAATCCAGTTTAGGATCAAGTCGGTCTTACAGGCTCGCAATAATAAATATGTATTGATGAACGCTCCGAACGACAAACTGGATGAAATCATTTCTATTCTTCCAGGTATGCGTAGCCCCACGGTGTTGCCGTTGGCCGAGGAAGGTTGGAGTTCGGTACATACCGTAATCAATCGGGAAACCTTCTGGGAAGTCATCGATGAGCTAAAAGTTGCCGGTGCAGAGGGAATTTTGGTATGCCCGATCGAAAAAATGGTGTTGTAATGCAGCGCATAAATTATCCACAGCCCGCGGAGTGGAGCGAAATTTTAAAGCGCCCTACCCAGACCGTTTCCGATATTGAGGAGATTGTCAACAGTATTTTTAAAGAGGTACGAGCTGATGGCGAAGCTGTCATCAAAAAATACACTGCCCAATTTGATAAAGTTACTTTGGATTCCCTTTTGGTTACAGAAGGCGAAATTGAAAAAGCAAGCAATTCTGTTTCCGATGCATTGAAGCAGGCCATTAACCTTGCTAAATCTAATATAGAAAAATTTCATGCGGCCCAAAAAACATCAAAAGTTGAAGTGGAAACCATGCCTGGTGTGGAGTGTTGGCAGGAAAAACGCCCAATTCAAAAAGTGGGATTGTACATTCCAGGCGGAACAGCACCATTATTCTCAACCATTTTGATGTTAGCTATACCGGCCAAATTAGCTGGGTGTAAAGAGATTGTGCTTTGTAGTCCTCCAAATAAGAATGGTGAAATCAATCCGGCAATTTTATATGCGGCTAAATTATGCGGGGTAACGCAAATTTTCAAGGTAGGAGGGATTCAGGCCATCGCAGGGATGACATTTGGCACGGAAAGCATTCCGAAAGTGTACAAAATATTCGGGCCTGGAAATCAATATGTGACCGTTGCCAAACAATTGTCCACAAAATATGGTGTAGCCATTGATATGCCGGCAGGACCGAGTGAATTGTTGGTTGTTGCCGATGATTCCGCGAATGCCGCGTTCGTAGCTTCGGATTTGTTGAGCCAGGCCGAACACGGTATGGACAGTCAGGTTATTTTGGTCTCGACCTCTGAAAAATTGATTGAAGCCGTGGAGAAGGAAATTGAAAATCAGCTACAACAGTTACCACGGGCTGAAATAGCTCGGAAGTCCATTGGCAATAGCAGGCTGATTTTAGTGCAAGACGACCAAGAAGCCTTGGAACTCATCAACGAATATGGTCCGGAACACTTCATTGTTTGTGTAGGAAATAAGAATTTTTATCTGGAAAACATTCAAAATGCAGGTTCCGTTTTTATTGGAAACTATACCCCTGAAAGTGCAGGTGACTATGCTTCTGGCACCAATCATACACTACCGACCAACGGATACGCCAAACAATATAGCGGTGTAAATCTGGATAGTTTTATGAAGAGCATGACCTTTCAGAAAATTTCCAAAAAGGGTATCAAAGGCATTGGGACCGCCATTGAGTTGATGGCCGAAGCAGAAGGATTGCAAGCACATAAAAATGCCGTAACCCTTAGATTAAAAAGTTTGAATAAAGATTAATGTCTGGTCGAGCGCAGTCGCGACCAAATACTATGCAAAAAACATTCGATATAAACAATATAGTAAGAGAATCGGTACGTAAGCTACAACCGTATTCCTCGGCACGTGACGAGTATGTTTCCGATGGCTCCGAAATGATATTTCTGGATGCCAACGAAAATCCGTTTGATACCGGGGTCAACCGATACCCGGACCCCTACCAAAGAGGTTTGAAAGCTCTGTTGGCGGAGCAGAAAGGAGTATCAGAAAGGCAAATTTTACTGGGAAATGGGAGTGATGAAGTCTTGGATTTGATTTACAGGGCGTTTTGTGAGCCGAATCAGGATAACATCATTACTTTACCACCTACTTACGGAATGTACAAGGTTCTGGCCGGAATCAATGCAATTAAAAACAAGGAGGTCCTGCTAACCAAAGAATTCGAACCCAATTTGGATGAAATTTTAAAGGCGGTCGATATCAAAACCAAGTTGTTGTTCATTTGTTCACCCAATAATCCTACGGGTAATGCTTTCAAAGAACAAGCAATCGAAAGATTACTGACATCCTTTCAGGGCTTGGTAGTGATTGACGAAGCCTATATCGACTTTTCAAAGGGTAAAAGTTGGTTGTCGAAACTCGATATTTATCCCAATCTGATTGTCACTCAAACCTTATCCAAGGCCTATGGATTGGCGGGCATTCGATTGGGCATTTGCTACGCATCCGAAGAAATTATCGGTGTTTTGAATAAAATCAAACCACCGTATAATGTCAATCAATTGACCCAACAGCGAGCATTTCAGCGTGTTTTGAACCAAGATTTGGTGAATCAAGAGGTACAAGAACTCCTTACTGAAAGAGCAGAGTTGATTACAGCCTTGAAAAGTCTCAAATTTGTAGAAGAATTGTACCCAACCGATGCCAATTTTGTATTGACCAAGGTGGACGATGCCAATAAACGCTACCAACAACTATTGGAAAAACAAGTGGTGGTACGCAACCGAAGTACTCAGCCGCTCTGTGAAAACACATTGCGATTTACCGTGGGCACACCAGGGGAGAACAAAAAATTGATAGCCATTTTAAAAGAATTGGAATAATGGGCAAAAAAGTACTTTTTATAGATCGCGATGGCACCATCATCAAGGAAACCGTTGATGAACAAATAGATGCCTTTGAAAAAATGATTTTCTATCCAAAGGCCTTTACCTATTTGGGTAAAATTGCAAAGGAATTGGATTATGAATTGGTAATGATTACCAACCAAGATGGTTTGGGAACCGATATTTTTCCTGAGGAAACCTTCTGGCCCGTGCACAATTTCATTATGAAATCCTTTGAAAATGAGGGAGTGGTTTTTAATCAGGTTTTTATTGATAGAACTTTCCCAAAGGACAACGCCAATACCCGTAAGCCAGGCACAGGAATGTTGACCTCCTATTTTTCCGATGACTATGATTTGGCAAATTCCTTTGTGATCGGTGACCGTTTGACAGACGTGGAACTGGCCAAAAACTTGGGTGCAAAAGGCATCTTTATTAATGATGGAACGAACTTGGGAACAGGGGAGATCACCATAAAGCGGGATGAATTGGATGACTATATCGCTCTTGAGAGTAACGATTGGAAAAAAATATATGAATTCCTAAAATTGGAGAATCGTATCGCTGAGATATCCCGGAAAACCAATGAGACCGATATCCACATCAAAATAAACCTCGATGGGACCGGGAAAAGTGACATCAACACAGGTTTAGCGTTTTTTGATCATATGTTGGACCAGTTGGCCCGACACGGACAAATGGATTTGGAAATCAAGGTAGATGGCGATTTACAAGTGGATGAACATCATACCATCGAGGATACCGCTATTGCTTTGGGTGAGTTGTTTTCTAAAGCTTTAGGCAACAAACTGGGTATAGAACGGTACGGTTTTGCCTTGCCTATGGATGATTGTTTGGCACAAGTCGCAATTGATTTTGGAGGCCGTAATTGGTTGGTCTGGGACACCGAGTTCAAACGTGAAAAAGTGGGGGATATGCCAACAGAAATGTTTATGCACTTTTTTAAATCGTTCACAGATGGCGCCAAAGCGAATCTGAACGTGAAAGCCGAGGGAACCAACGAACACCATAAAATTGAGGCGATATTCAAGGCTTTTGCCAAATCCATCAAAATGGCCCTTAAAAGGGACGCGGAAAAAATGGTGCTGCCATCAACTAAAGGAATACTTTAAATGAAAATAGTCATAATAGATTACGGCGCAGGGAACATTCAAAGCATCATATTTGCCATAAAAAGGTTGGGATATGAAGCTACCTTGAGTCATGATTCCGATGAAATCCGAAATGCCGACAAAGTCATTTTTCCAGGTGTGGGGGAGGCGAGTTCTGCGATGGCCAAATTGAGAGCGACCGGATTGGATAAGGTGATTCCGACGCTAAAACAACCTGTTTTAGGTATCTGTTTGGGTATGCAGCTCATGTGCCACTCATCCAAAGAGGGCAATACCGAAGGTCTTGGCATTTTTGATTTGGACGTGGTGAAGTTCTCTAACAAGGTGAAGGTTCCCCAAATTGGATGGAACCAGATTTCAGGTTTAAAAAGCGAGTTGTTCACCAATATTCACGAGAAATCCTACATCTATTTGGTGCACAGTTTTTATGCCCCGATAGGAGCTGAAACCATTGCCATATCGGAATACGGGGTCGAGTATAGTGCCGCATTGCAAAAAGATAATTTTTACGGTGTACAATTTCACCCCGAAAAGAGCAGCGATGTGGGCAGCGAGATTTTAGTGAACTTTTTATCCATTTCTTAAGCCATGGAGTTTCAAATATTGACCGACAAGAACAGGCTGGACATTAAAAAAGTTCATCAGCAGATTACTTCAACCTATTGGGGCAAGGACAGAAGTTGGGAGGAAACCCTGATGACCATCGAAAAAAGTATTTGCTTTGGCATGTTCAATAAAAATGATGAGCAGATTGCTTATGCCCGAATGATGACGGACGGTCTTGTCTTCGCCTATATAATGGATGTAGTTGTATTCGACCCAAATAAGGGAAAAGGACTTGGAAAAGAACTGGTAAAATATATTTTAGAGCGATCCGATGTAAAGCAAGTCAACACGGTAGCATTAAAAACATTGGACGCCCATAGCTTTTATGAAAGTTTAGGCTTTAAAAAAGTGGGGGATTCAAAAATGTGGATGTCCATAGAACGAGTAAAATATGATTAGAAAATGAGATTGATTCCTGCTATAGATATCATTGATGGTAAATGTGTACGCCTATCCAAAGGCGATTACAACACCAAGAAAGTGTATAACGAAAATCCGTTGGAAGTAGCAAAGGAGTTTGAGGCGCACGGTATTAAACATTTGCATTTGGTGGATCTTGACGGAGCTAAATCCAAACACATTGTCAACTACAAAGTGTTGGAGACCATTGCCCTAAAAACAGATCTGCAAATTGACTTTGGCGGCGGATTAAAATCAGGAGATGACCTGCACATTGCCTTTGAAAGCGGAGCACATCAAATTACAGGTGGAAGCATTGCAGTAAAAGATAGGGAAACTTTTTTGAGCTGGTTGTCGACATACGGGGCTAGGAAAATTATCTTAGGTGCCGATGCCAACAACGAGAAAGTGGCGGTTTCGGGCTGGCAAGAAGAATCGGACCTGGAACTTATCCCTTTTGTACAAGAATATCAATCGGAAGGCATTGAATACGTAATCTGCACGGATATTAGCAAAGATGGTATGCTACAAGGTCCTGCATTCCAGTTATACACAAAAATGCTGTCCCAAACCAAAAAAGGATTAAATTTAATTGCCAGTGGTGGGGTGTCCACCTTTGACGAACTCCCCAAACTTGCAGAAATTGGTTGTGAGGGCACAATCATAGGCAAAGCCATTTATGAAGGCAAAATCAGTTTAAAACAGTTGGAACAATATATTCTTAAAAATGGATAAAGAAAGAGAACTCCAGGAAGAATTGGTATGGAACGCAGGCTATCGGATGAACGAAAGTCTTCGCATGATCAAAATCTGTTTAGAGCAATTGTCCGAGGAACAACTTTGGGAAAAGCCGAATGAATCGAGCAATAGCATTGCCAATCTTATTCTTCACTTGTGCGGGAACATTACCCAATATGGGATTGCATCCATTCAAAATTTGGAGGATGAACGCATAAGGGATGAAGAATTTTCCACCGATTCAGGCTATACCAAAGCAGAACTCATCAAACAACTGGAGGACACTGTCTCGGACGCCAAAAGAGCGTTCTATGATGCCCCGATCAATGAATTATTGCGTAAACGAAACGTTCAAGGGTTTAATTTTTCCGGGGTGGGCAACATTATCCATATTACGGAACATTTGTCCTACCACACAGGGCAAATAGCACTATGGACCAAAATTTTACAAAATAAAGACCTTGGTTTTTATGGCGGGGTCGACCTCAATGCAAAGAACGAAAGCTAGCATATTAAATACAGCCCATGAACTGGATACTATTGATAATTGCAGGACTCTTTGAAGTTGCATTTGCGGCTTGTCTTGGAAAGGCCAAGGAAACAACAGGGACGGAAATGACGTATTGGTACATAGGATTTGTAGTTTGCCTTACAATCAGTATGTTTTTGTTGGTCAAAGCAACACAAGAATTGCCCATAGGTACAGCATATGCAGTTTGGACCGGTATCGGTGCTGTGGGGACAGTACTGTTTGGAATTTTTGTTTTTAAGGAACCCGCAACGTTTTGGAGATTAGTTTTTATAACAACATTGATTGTTTCAATTATCGGTTTGAAGGTAGTCTCACATTAATTAAGTACTAACAAAAAATGCTGTCAAAGAAGAATAAATGCTTACAAAAAGAATAATACCCTGTCTCGATATTAAAAACGGACGCACCGTAAAGGGAATCAACTTTGTTGACCTACGTGATGCAGGCGACCCTGTGGAATTGGCATCCATTTATGCCAAAGAAGGAGCCGATGAATTGGTTTTCTTGGATATTTCCGCTACGGAGGAAAAAAGAAAGACCTTGGCGGAACTGGTCTATCACGTGGCTGAGACCATCAATATTCCTTTTACCGTTGGCGGAGGGATTTCCTCTGTGGAAGATGTGGATATTCTCCTGAAAAATGGGGCTGATAAGGTTTCTATTAACTCATCAGCGGTAAAGAGACCTGAATTGATCAATGAATTGGTGGCCAAATTCGGTTCACAATGTATCGTAGTCGCTATTGATGCCAAACAAGTTGACGGACAATGGAAAGTTCATTTGGTAGGAGGGAAGGTACCTACGGAACTGGATCTTTTTGATTGGGCAAAAGAAGTGGAAGAACGTGGCGCTGGTGAAATCTTGTTCACTTCAATGGACCATGATGGCACCAAAAATGGTTTTGCCAACAATGCTTTAGCTGAACTATCCGAGTTGGTAAATATTCCAGTAATCGCATCAGGTGGAGCGGGTAATGTTTCACACTTTACCGATACCTTTAAGGATGGAAAAGCAGATGCTGCCTTAGCTGCCAGTGTTTTTCACTTTAAGGAAATCGAAATAAATACACTTAAACTAAAATTAAAGGAAGAAGGAATTCCTGTAAGAATATAAAATCCACATCCCGACTACACTCGATGTGACGGCTTAAGAAAAAATCAAAATGCAAATAGACTTCAATAAAAATTCAGACGGACTTGTACCAGCCATTGTTCAAGATGCAACCACTAAAAATGTGTTGATGCTGGGCTATATGAACCAAGAAGCGCTTGAAAAAACCCAAGAAACCCAAAAAGTCACTTTTTTTAGCCGTTCCAAGCGGCGATTATGGACCAAAGGCGAGGAGAGCGGGAACTTTTTGAACCTTGTGGATATGAAAGTGGATTGTGATAACGACTCTCTTTTGGTGAAAGTGAATCCCATTGGCCCTACCTGCCACAAGGGAACCGATACCTGCTGGGCAGAGAAAAATGTTCAAGGATATGGGTTTTTATCTACTTTGGAAGACATCATCGAATCTAGAAAAAATGACCAAAAAAATCCAGATAGTTATGTAGCCTCCTTGTTCAGAAAAGGCATCAACAAAATAGCCCAGAAAGTAGGGGAAGAGGCTGTGGAAACCGTGATAGAGGCCAAAGACGACAACGAGGAACTTTTCTTGAACGAAAGCGCCGACCTGTTGTTCCATTATTTAATATTGCTGAAGGCAAAGAATTATAATCTCAAGGATGTGGTCAAAGTCCTGGAAAAGAGACATTGATCACATTTGATGTTCAATTATTTTTTATAATCTGGGAGGAACCGGAAAGCTCACCTGCTCGTATTATTGCATTTCCATTATAATGTACTGGCACCAGAAG
Organism: Flavobacteriaceae bacterium; assembly: GCA_024743095.1. Taxonomy (GTDB): domain Bacteria; phylum Bacteroidota; class Bacteroidia; order Flavobacteriales; family Flavobacteriaceae; genus Flagellimonas. The sequence continues at coordinate 1,434 of JANSXF010000077.1, read as the reverse complement.
CTTTTATGGAATTTTTTTCATCGTCGGATAGAAAGGCCGTGCTGGCCCCCGCAAGATTTATGTCCAGATTGGAAATGTTTAGACCATAATCAAATAGGTCACTGCTTCCTGAAAGCTCGGCATTCAAGGATGAAGTGCTTCCGAAAACATCAATGGTAGAGGCGCCTTCGAGTTCCATTTTCAATCGGTCAGCCACCAATTCTCATTAAAATCAGAAGCTCCAGAGACCGTAATTTTTCCATCCTGCACTTCCCATTGGTTTTCTAAAATGAGTTTGCTCGCACCGGCGATGCTAAATTTGGAAAGGTTTTTGGTGGTGATGTATGCTTTCATCACAGCCTTACCACGTACCGAAGTGCGGTCTTTTAATCGGACAATCAATTGGTCACCATCTTTTTCGAAGACAATATTTTCATGCAAATTATTGTTGGCCGCAATTCGGATTTCCTCCTCAGATTAAGAAAAATGTACATAGACTTGGAATGTATCGGAAATTCTAAGTCCATCATATCCGTTTATATTATTGTGGCACACAGAGGTCACTTCACCTTCAGCATAAATCCTCTTATAATCACAGCAAGAAACAGATACCACTAGCCCAAGGAGCAGCACAAAGCTTATCCGTTTTTTCATTTGTTTTGATTTTTGATTGATGTAATGCTGTCTGCAAGAAATCCTAAACGTTGAAAAATGGAATAGGCACCCACTGAAATGGAATGGCAGCCCATTCACTATTGTCATATAAAGCGAATACTTGCTCATTTTTTGCGTATACCCGTAATGTTTTTATGGGATGATGAAGACGGTTATCGTAACTCTCCATCAGTCCAACTGCTTTTTGTAGCGGTTACGCCCCATGTTGAACACCCCTAATTTTACTCCAATACCACCGGAAAAACCATTGAGCCTTTCCACCGGGCTCTGAGCCAATTCTATTTTACTGGACATTCTATATCGGAAACCGGCCTCCAATTGAACATATCTGGAAATGTTGAACAACACATTCATTCCCGGCTCCAGCACGAACAAGGCGTCTATATCGTCATCATCAAGATCAACATTCTCATCGTTCACCACGGCATTATGATCTACATAGCCCACACCGCCGCCGCCAATCAATATTGGAAAGGATAGACTTACCCTTTTCTTGCCAAACAATATAGGTTCCAAATGCAATCCACCGTAGATGGCCACAATATCATCGTTATTGTTTGTCCTAGGGTTAAAGATGTCCTGTTCGGAGTATAGCACGTTGGCCATAAAGCCCACTTCAAACTGTCTGTTGGCAACATAGGTAACCGTTGCACAAGCCATTGAAAAGCAAAAAAACGGATTCATATAAGCCTCTTTACGGGGCTTTTTTTATGTCGTATCAGAATCGAGGCACCAAATTTCGATGCTTTATGCAAGTCCCGAACAAGTATTGAAGCTCAC